>JBCLQO010000007.1:0-125017 GCA_041223665.1 Lachnospiraceae bacterium 46-15 | reverse complement strand
ACTGATTAATCTGAAATACGTTTCTGCAATTCATGCAAAAATTTTCATTTTGGGTATTGACTTTTAATAGTTAGACTTTCTAAAATCTAAAATATATAAACGGATTATAGGTATTGCTCGCCAGCATTGCGATACACAGAATAAACATCATTCCACAAAATGATATTTCTAAATATGAATTTTTTCCTTTTTCAAGCAGCCTCGTTTTCTTCAAAACCCACTGAAGCAGCCCACATCCAAAAACTCCCGCCAGAATCACTGCTGCTGTCTTATTCCCAAACACACTGGCAGCCAGAAAAGAACTCTCCGTATATTTCCACGGCAAAAGCATTCTTTTTATCATAACACCTGCCTGCCCCAAATCATCCGCCCTAAATATTGTCCATCCAAAAACAAAGACAAGAACCGTGTACACATGAGCAAAAAAGCCATGTTTATCAAGAAACTTCCTAAATCCTAATCTCTCAATAATCTGAAATAGTCCATGATACAAGCCCCATAAGATAAAATTAAAACTCGCCCCATGCCATAACCCTGTCGCAAAAAACACAACCATTAAATTAAAATAAGTACGTAATTTTCCTTTCCTATTTCCACCTAATGGTATATATAAATTTTCTTTAAACCACGTTCCAAGTGATATATGCCATCTCTGCCAAAACTCCTGTATCGAAGATGACAAGTACGGATAATTAAAATTTTCCCGAAATTCAAATCCAAATATTTTTCCAAGCCCAATTGCCATATCTGAATATCCAGAGAAATCATAGTAAATTTGTAAAGTATAAAGAATCGCCCCTATCCATGCTAACAATCCTGTCACGTTTTCATAATCCAGCGCATAGATAATATCCACACATTGAGCCACTGTATTTGAAATTATAACCTTTTTCCCAAGTCCATAAATAAATCTTCGAATTCCCCATGCCGTTTTTTCGGATGTGCAGACTCTATGTTTTAACTGTTCATCGATATCTTTATATTGAACAATAGGCCCTGCAATCAACTGTGGAAAAAACGAAACATATAAGGCAAGCGAAATAATATTCCTTTGTGCTTTGTACTGCCCACGATACAAATCAATGATATAAGATAAAATTTGAAAAGTAAAAAATGATATACCTATAGGCAAGACAATTTTCGGAAATTCTATTTCCCGCCCTGTACATCCACTCACAATCTCAATCAAAAAATTAAAATATTTAAAATATCCGAGTACTCCAAGATTAATAATGACATCTAAAATCAACAACAGCTTCTTTTGCTTTTCGTATTTTTCCATAAAAATGCCTATGCCATAATTTATCAAAATCAAGCATAGCATCAGCATAATATATTTCGGTTCACCCCATGCATAAAAAATCAGACTGCCTAATAATAACAATATATTCTTGAACCTATCTTGTACTGCAAAATATCCGATAAAAATTATCGGCAGAAAAACCCACAAAAAAATCATTGACGAAAATACCATATTAAAATTTCCTCCATAAATCATTATCTGAACGCATACTCTCGATGAAATTCCCATAAACTATAAGTTTAACAGCAAAACAGTAACACAATATCAATTCGAAGTCAATCTTGATATTTCCGTTATACTTTACACTACTTTAAACGATTCTCCCTGTTTGAAAGCTATTTAATGCTATGATTATAAAAACAGAAACTTAAAATAAATCTATTTCAAATGAGGAAATACCAGCATGAAACCATTGAAGAGTAAAATCAGCATTACACTTGACCCGGATATTATTCTGGATTTAAAGACTCTGGCAGAAGAGGACGACCGCTCCCTTTCTCAGTACATCAATCTGATTCTGAGGGAATATCTCACAAAAAAACATCCCAAAAATACAAACTCTAATTAAGAGACAGAAACCGGACCCTGTACTTTTCAGCAGGGTCCGGTTTCTGTCTCCGCTTATGGATATGAATATTTTGTTAAAACTATATTCACGTTTTTTTCACATCGATGCCACATGACTTTCATATTTTCACAATATAGTAGTAACTGTAAAAACCAATAAAACTTTTTTATCTTTTTCTTTTTCATAACTTTCAGGGCGTACAAAAATATTTGCATTTTGTACTGCCCTCTCCTTCTTTTCAGGCATCGGAAGCACTGCTTCGGATGCCTTTTATTTCTCTTCTCAGGATTGGATAAGCCCCTGCCTTCCTTCCTGGTCTATGTAGTAGTTCTCCCTGTAAATCAGGCTTGATACCGGAACAAGCCCGAAGCCTTTTTTCTGCAGCCCCAGAATCAGCTGCTCCAATGCCTCCACCGTATACTTCCCACCGCTGCGGCACAGTATGATTGAGCCATTCCCTAACTCCTGGCTGTCCAGCACTGTTTCAAGTATGGAACGCGTCCCATAATTCTTCCAGTCCAAGCTGTCCACATTTCCCTGAATGGCATAATACCCACACTCTTTTGCGCAGGAAAGTACGTAATTGTCATAATTCCCATAAGGGGAGCGGAACAAAAACATATCATATCCCGTCAGAGCCTTCACCTCTGCATGGAGCTCCATCAGCTCTTTCCGGCACTCTTCTTCTGTAAGCCCTTTCATATTTTCATGATTCTGCGTATGATTTCCCAAATCATGGCCTTCTGCAAGAATCCGCTTTACATCCTCCGGATATCTCTTTACCCACTCCCCAGTAAGGAAAAATGTCGCTTTTATCTGGTATTTTGCCAAAATATCCAAAATCTCCTGTATATCCCCGTTTCCCCCTACTGTGTCAAACGTCAGTGACACCTGCTTTTTGTCCGTCATAACGCTGCAGACAGGCTGCGCCTTTCCCCCGAATGTACTGCTCACTGGTGCCGTTCCGCCTCCAAATCTCCAGATGCCTACTGCAAACAGCAGAACACATAAAGTGAGAACACCAAGCCCCCGATAGTTGTATTCAAGCCTTTCTTCCATAGAAATACTCCCGAATGATGCTTACTATCAATATATGCCTGGTGTTCTCTCTGATATGTTATAGATTCCTGTTATTCCAGTTCAAATGCGCCCGTATAGAGCTGATAATATTTTCCTCTCTCCTCAATCAGCTTGTCATGGCTTCCGCGCTCAATAATATGCCCCTGCTCCAGAACCATAATAACATCCGAATTCCTTACGGTAGAAAGCCTGTGGGCAATAACAAATACCGTCCTGCCCTTCATCAATGCATCCATGCCTCTCTGCACAATCGCCTCGGTTCTGGTATCAATAGACGAAGTCGCCTCATCCAAAATCATCACCGGCGGGTCTGCCACTGCTGCACGCGCAATTGCAATCAGCTGGCGCTGTCCCTGGGAAAGATTCGAGCCGTTACCTGAAATTCCGGTATTATAACCTTCTGGAAGCCTGGTAATAAAGTCATGTGCCCCTGCAAGCTTTGCCGCCTCCATACACTCTTCATCCGTGGCATCCAGCTTTCCATAACGTATATTATCCATGACCGTCCCTGAAAAAAGGTTCGTATCCTGAAGCACGATGCCGAGGGAGCGGCGAAGATCAGACTTTCGGATTTTATTGATATTAATACCGTCGTAACGGATTTTCCCGTCTGCAATATCATAAAAACGGTTAATCAGGTTTGTGATTGTGGTTTTTCCTGCTCCGGTGGAGCCTACAAAAGCTACTTTCTGTCCCGGCTCTGCATACAGCGTAATGTTATGCAGTACCGTTTTCTCCGGTTCATAGCCGAAATCCACGTCAAACATTTTCACTTCGCCAGAAAGCCTCGTATATGTCACGCTTCCATCAGCGCTGTGCGGATGTTTCCATGCCCACGTTCCGGTACGCTCCTCACACTCCACCAGCTGCCCGTTTTCTTCGCGGGCATTGACCAGAGTAACATATCCCTCATCCGCCTCATGCGGCTCATCGATCAGTGCAAAGATACGCTGCGCCCCTGCCAGTCCCATAATCACCGCATTCAGCTGGTTCGACACCTGGCCGATGTTCCCTGCAAACTGTTTGGTCATATTTAAGAACGGCACAACAATACTGATGCCAAGAGCCAGCCCTGATATACTCACATTCGGCACTCCTGCCAGCAGAAGCACCCCGCCTGTCAGCGCCACAGCTACATACAGAACATTTCCAATGTTCCCCAGAATCGGCATCAGCATGTTTGCATAGCGGTTTGCCCGTTCCGCATCCCGAAACAGCTCGTCATTGATTTTATCAAAATCTGCTTTGCTTTCTTCCTCATGGCAGAATACCTTAATTACCTTCTGCCCGTTCATCATCTCTTCCACAAATCCTTCCGTCCTGCCCAGGGCTGCCTGCTGGCGGATAAAATATTTCGCGGAGTTCCCCCCCACTTTCTTCGTCACCGTCACCATAAATACTACACCCACAACAACAACCAGCGCCATCCAGAGACTGTAGTAAACCATAAGCCCAAAAACAGTCGTAACCATAATAAGCGAAATCATAAGCTGCGGAAAACTCTGGGAAATCATCTGCCGCAGGGTATCAATGTCATTTGTATAATAGCTCATAATGTCCCCATGGTTGTGGGTATCAAAATATTTTATCGGAAAATCCTGCATTCCGTTAAACATTTTCTCCCGCAGCTTCTTTAAAGTCCCCTGGGAAACAACTGCCATCATCTGGGTAAAAGCGACTCCCGCCGCCAGGGAAACTGCATAAAGCGTTACCAAAATTCCTACAAATTTCCCAATCTCCCCGGAAACCGCCGCCCAGTCGCCGCTCTGCCAGCTCTGCTCCACCAGAGCGATGATATTCTGCATAAATATAGCAGGTATAGAACTCACCACCGCATTCAGCAGCACACACACAACCACCAGAGGCATCAGTACCGGATAAAATTCAAACAGCATCTTAACCACACGTTTCAACGTTCCCTGCTTCTTTTTATTCTCCATCCGATTCACCCCCCTTATTCTGAGATGTATATACTTCCCGGTAAATCGCGCTCTTTTGCAGCAGCTCTTCATGATTTCCCACCGCCTGGATTGTCCCGCCGTCCATGACGATAATCCTGTCCGCATCCTGCACAGAAGCGATACGCTGCGCAATAATAAGCTTCGTGGTTTCCGGAATATACGCCTTGAACGCCTGACGAATCAACATATCTGTCTTTGTGTCCACCGCGCTGGTAGAATCATCCAGAATCAGTATTTTGGGTTTCTTCAGAAGCGCCCGGGCAATACAAAGCCTCTGTTTCTGCCCTCCGGATACATTGGTACCGCCCTGCTCAATATACGTATCATATCCGTTTGGAAAGCGGGTAATAAACTCATCAGCCTGCGCCAGCTTGCATGCTTCTACAAGCTCCTCATCCGTGGCCTCCTGATTTCCCCATCTCAGATTTTCCTTAATCGTTCCTGAAAACAATACATTTTTCTGCAAAACCACCGCCACCTGGTTCCGCAGGGACTCCAGGTCGTAATCCCGCACATCAAGTCCTCCCACCTTCACAGTGCCTTCGGTCGTATCATACAGCCTGGAGATGAGCTGAATCAGAGATGATTTCGAAGAACCCGTACCTCCGATAATACCGATGGTCTCACCGGACCTGATATGCAGATCAATATCCGCCAGCGCCATTTTCTGTGCCTTCGCTGAATATTTAAAGCTTACCCCGTCAAAATCAATCGAACCGTCCTTCACTTCATAGATTGGATCTACAGGGTTTTTCATGCTGCTCTCCTCACGCAGCACCTCCACGATACGCTGCGCCGACTCATTTGCCATCGTAATCATCACAAATACCATAGAAAGCATCATCAAGCTGCTTAAAATCTGGAAGCTATATGTAAGCATCGCAGAAAACTGTCCCACATCCAACGCCAGCCCCTTTGTCGTAATAATCATATAAGAGCCAAAAAACAGCACAAACACCATCACGGTATAAAGACAGAACTGCATCAGAGGATTGTTAAACGCCAATATCCGCTCCGCTTTCGTAAACTGGGCGCATACATCTCCGGCTGCGCCGCTGAACTTCTGCTTCTCATATTCCTCGCGCACATAAGACTTAACCACACGCATTCCTTTCACGTTTTCCTGAATAGAACTATTCAGGTTATCATACATCTTAAATCCCTTCCGGAACAGCGGCATAACCAGCCTGGCTATCGCAAAAAGCCCTGCGCCCAGCACCGGAACTACCAGCGCAAAGATAACCGCCATTTTTCCTCCCATGATAAATGCCATCACCAAGGCAAAAATCAGCATCAGCGGACATCGGATAGCAATCCGCACAATCATCATATACGCCTGCTGTACATTCGTAATATCCGTAGTCAGCCGGGTTACCAGTGACGATGTCGAAAATTTGTCAATGTTCTCAAAAGAATAGGTCTGTATCTGATAATACATATCTTTCCTCAAGTTCCTCGCAAATCCGCAGGAAGCAGTCGCCGCATAGGAGCCGGCCGCCGCACCGCACGCCAGGGAAAGCCCTGCCATCACAATCAGTACAGCCCCATAACCTACAATAACCTCCAGCCCGCATCCCGCCTTGATTTCATTGACAAGCTGAGCAATGATAAAGGGGATGATACACTCCAGCACGACTTCCAGTGAAACAAATACCGGAGCCTTAACCGATGCTGCTTTAAATTCCCGGATAGATTTTGAAAGTTCCTTCAACATTTTGTTTACCCCTCCTTTTATAATAGATTTCGTATTTCTTGCTCTTCCATCCCGCAGGAATTCAGAGAAAATTTCCTATGAGATGAAAAAAGAGTAAACCCATAGACGGGTTTACACCATATAATTAGGTAACGCTTGGTTTACCATAACATGTCAAATTTTAAAAGTCAAGTGCGGCTTCGTCAAATTTTACATAACGCCAAGAGGCTCCATCTAGACCACCTCGTTTATGAAAACCGGCCCACACGTGCAGATATTTTTCCATACCTCTGCAGCCTTCTTTGAGATTCCCACCGGACACTCCCCGAACGACAGCGCAGTGAATTCGCCTATGGAGAGGGTAAACTCTGGCTCTTCACTCTTGCATTTCTCCAGCTTCCCTCCCTCCTTATCTCCATGGAATCTATAGATTCCCGTATTCTGCGGCAGCAGCTCATCCGTCAGTCTGAAAACAAACTCAACCTGCTTATCGCACGCAAGACACAGCGCAAACTGCTCCGGATTTACAACCCTTCCCATAATCATCGGTTTGCTCTCCTGAACTTCCATTAAATCCTCTGAAAACCCATGAAGCGATACCCGCCCGTGCCCCTTTAGATAATGTGCCAGGGACGGCAGGGAAAATGCTTCGCAGTCCTCTTCAGCTACAAGCTCGCGCACTTCTGCCCCCTCTTCAAATGCCGTAAAAAAATACCCTCTGATTCTACCCTGGCTGCATATCAGCACCACATCCCCTCCTTGGCACTTCTGCTCTTCCAGCAGTGTCTCAAAATATTCCTCCATGTGGAAAGCAAATGTCCTGTAATTCCGCTTTAGATAGGCATTTGCAAACTCTGCCAGGGAGGGAATGTCCTTTTTCCCGGCTCTCCGGCATTCCAGATGCGGCTGTCCCAAAAAATCTTTTACATAAATCCGTCCTTGATTCTGACGGTAAATAAACGCAAACCCAAAAGGCCGGTAAAGCTTTTCGTCTGCCGGCATCAGAAATGCAAAAGGCTCCCCTATACGCCACATATCCTCCAGCGCTGTTTTCATCAGGCGGCGCATCATCCCTTGTCTGCGGCACTTCTCATCTGTAGCCACTGCCACGATATATTCTCCGAAAACTTCTCTTGTCCCCAGGCACATCAGATATGGATTCAGGTGGAGCATAGACAGTACCTCCCCGTCCTCTCCCTCTGCCGCATAAATCCTATTTTCCCTGGCTTTATAACGATAGTAATATTCCACAAATTCCGTACTGTCCTCTTTAAACACTCTTTGATATAAGCTTTTTGTTTTTTCATTTTCTGCCGCATCCAGCAGCCGTATCTCATACTTCATGCTCCGCTCCAAGCCTCAGGCAAAATACCTGCACATTCCTTTCTTCTATCATTTCCCTTCGTCTTTCCTACTGCATCCCTGGCAGTTCCCACATCCGCCTGCCATCCTGTCATCTGCCACTCCGTCCAACAGCGAAACCAGGGCGCAGACAGCCTGTGCGGAAATCCCTTCCCCCACTCCTGTAAATCCCAGTCCTTCCTCCGTAGTGGCTTTGATATTCACTCTATCCGGCTCAACCTGCAGCGCTGCAGCCACGTTATGTTCCATCTCTTCTATATAGGGACGGAGTTTGGGCCGCTGGGCAATGATTGTCGCATCAATATTTTCAACCACATAATTCTTTTCTTCCAAAAGCTGCCCTACATGACGCAGCAGCCCTATACTGGAAACTCCTTCATACGCCGGGTCTGTGTCCGGGAAATGTTTTCCGATATCCCCCAGGGCTGCCGCCCCCAGAAGCGCATCCATAATGGCATGCACCGCCACATCCGCATCCGAGTGCCCCAGCAGCCCTCTCTCATACGGAATCTCTACCCCCCCAAGAATCAGCTTTCTTCCCTCCACTAACCTGTGCACATCATATCCCATTCCTACGCGCATGCCATCCTCCTTCTTTGACACTCTTTCTTTAAAGATAAACTGCATAGCCGTCTATCTTTACTTCCTGTTGCTAAAATCCTGTTATTAATATACCACGATTTGCCCATTTTAAAAAGGACAGATATCATACAAAAAACCGCCGCAAAATGTTTAACCAACATCCTGCGGCGGTTTTGTATGTTCCTGTCCTTACTGTGCAGCTTCTGTTGTTGCTGCCTCCGTCGGTGCTTCTGTAGCAGCTGCCTCTGTCGCTGCCTCTGTGCCCGGTGCATTTGTTTCTGCTGCGTCTTTTCCGCATCCTGTCACCAGCGCCCCTGCTAATACTGCCATTGTCATAAATCCCATTACTTTTTTCATCATAATTATTTATCCTCCTCTTAAAACCGAGATACCCGATGTCCTTCGTATCTCTTTCTTCATTACTTACGCGGATTATCTTAGCACATGAAAAATGGATTTTTCTTCCTTTTTCATTAATAAAATCTGAATGTTTTCTGACGGTGTTCATGTTTTATTAAGAATTTTTATGTTCTATTTCTCTGCAGCCCTTACCACTAAAAATATATACAAAAAATCTCAAAATGCTGGATATCCAACACTTTGAGATTTCTCTAGTAG
Source organism: Lachnospiraceae bacterium 46-15 (assembly GCA_041223665.1). Taxonomy (GTDB): domain Bacteria; phylum Bacillota; class Clostridia; order Lachnospirales; family Lachnospiraceae; genus Hominisplanchenecus_A. The sequence goes on along the minus strand of JBCLQO010000007.1, from coordinate 115,850 downwards.
CGGAAGGGAGACTTGAACTCTCGACACTACGGGTATGAACCGTATGCTCTAGCCAGCTGAGCTATTCCGCCATATATTTCGTTGAAATGGGGCCTATAGGGCTCGAACCTATGACCCTCTGCTTGTAAGGCAGATGCTCTCCCAGCTGAGCTAAGACCCCATTCTGTACAGCCTGTCCTGCGACTGCTTCGCTATTATACTATGGTTTTCCATTAAAAGTCAACCCCTTTTTTTATTTTTTTGCATTTTCATTTTTTCATTGACTATTCGTGTCTATATAGATATAATACAATTTATGAAAGGAACACCCTTTCCTTATTTTGGAGAGTTATCGAAGTGGTCATAACGAGCTGCACTCGAAATGCAGTTGTCCGTCTCGGGCACGTGGGTTCGAATCCCACACTCTCCGTAAAAACCCCACCGGCAGTTTACCGCCTGTGGGGTTTTGCATTCCCGCGGGCAATGAAGCAAGCGCCGTGCTTGCAGCGGGGTATTTGACTACGCATATATCATTCCTGCCAATTTCTGCAGTGCGCTGTCACGGACAATACATTCTCCATGCTCCTGTATAAATGCCCGCTGCTTCGGACTGACAGCTTCCACACTTGTAAACTCAGAAAGCTTCACGGTACACCAGGTAAGCTGTTTATCATCCTTCCTCTCAGGCTGCATAATCAAAAAATAGCTGCCTTCGAACTTATATAGCTCATTTTTCAATTCTATCTCCCTGTCAAGAAGCCGCGACGCATCAATCACTTCATCCAGACTCTGAAACTCTCCTATCAGATACGGCGTCTCAGGAATATACTCCTTCTTCGTGATGGAAAAGGTAATTTTCTCTTCATCCAGTTCTTTCAGACGGCAGTTCAGCACATACCCATCCACCTGGAAACTCAGATCCTGCTCTGCCAAGCGGATGGCCTCTCGGAACATTTCGCGCACTTTGGGCGTCCCCGTCACAAAATCGGAAATGCTTATCTGGTTCTGAATCAAATCTTCTTTGTACAGCGACCACAAGATCTGATTATCATCTATTTTTTCAAGTTTCATGGCCATCCCCCTTTCTTCGTCTGCACGGACAGAAAACTTTTCGCTGTATCTGCTCCCGTCCTCCGCACCGTATCCTTCTATTTGTTCTACAATGACTATAACGTATTTCCGCTTAATTTTCAACACCCAGTTTTTGCCGAAATATCCTTTATTTATATTTTATCCGAATCTACTGAAAAATGGAACCACATTTTCATTGCAACGATAACTTTTATCAGATATACTGTTATTATAACTTTGTAAAATTACACGGCGGCGCCGCCGCGCATATAATGTGGGGGATTTCAGATGGATGAAACAGCACGCATGAAAAAATTAATACAAGCCCATCGTCAAAAAAAGCGAAAGAGAACTGTCATTATTTCCTGCCTGGTGTGCGCCTTGCTTTTTACGGCCGGTACAGCGCTTTATCTGACCCGCGGTTCCTGGCTGCCATCCTCTGGTTCAGAAGAAGCCGCCGCAGTTCCACAGGCGCTGGAAACAGATATTTCATCACCTCAGGCAGCATCGGCTGCCCGGCTTAGAAACCTGAATGCCCAGATTACCGTCAGCCTGGCAGGGGACTGCACACTGGGAACAGATGAAGCCTTTGCCTACGATACCAGCCTGAACGCCTACCAGCTCTACCGCGGCAGCGACTATTTTCTGGAAAATGTCAGAACCATTTTTGCAGAAGATGACCTCACCATTATTAATATGGAAGGCCCTCTCACCGAGTCTACAGAAAGAAACGGAGAACAATTTGCCTTTAAGGGAGACCCCAGCTTCGTCGATATCCTTTCCGGTTCCTCTGTGGAAGCTGCCAATCTGGCAAACAATCACAGCCATGATTACGGAGAGCAGGGGTTTGAAGATACAAAACGCATCCTAACAGATGCCGGAATCACTGCTTTCGGTTACGATGAAACCGCCCTTGTCACAATCAAAGATATCAAAATCGGACTTGTGGGCATTTATGAGCTGCATGACCACCTGGAACGCACCCAGCAGCTCAAAGATAACATCGCAAAGGTAAAACAAGAAGGCGCCGACTTAATTATCACGATTTTCCACTGGGGAAATGAACGGGAAACTGTACCAGATTCCAATCAGATAACACTTGGGCATACTGCTATCGACTACGGCGCCGATTTAGTCGTAGGCCATCACCCTCATGTACTCCAGGGTATCGAGGAATACCGCGGAAAATATATTGTCTACAGCCTGGGAAACTTCTGTTTCGGGGGAAATAGCGCCCCAGCCGATATGGACACCATGATTTTCCAGCAGACTTTCACCATCCAAAGCGGCGAAGTCCTGGCAGATGAAAATATCACCATCATCCCCTGCAGTATCTCTTCCGAAACCGGGTTTAACAATTATCAGCCTACACCCGCTGAAGGCAGTGAGGCAGAGCGGATTCTCCAAAAAATAGATGAGCGGAGCGCTCAGATAAATGCCGGCTGATGAGAGCCGGCATTTTTATACACGAATTTAAAAGCAGAGATGCCGCCGCATCCCTGCTTCTTTTTGAATTTAATAAAACCAATGTGCTCCAATCTTTGTCCCTTTTCCTGCGCTGGTATTGAAATACAACGCTCCCGGAACAGGATTTTCGCCGTTCAATGCCGCCTGTGCCGCCTCGTAGCAATCGCTGGGCGCACCGCCTGCCAGCACCTGGTCAAGCCATCCGCTGCCTGCTGGTGAGAACTGCCCACTCTGATAAATAACCTCGCGGATACTTCCCGGATAAGAACTGCTTGCGATACGGTTCATGACTACTGCTCCTACCGCTACTTTCCCTTCCCGTGACTGATTCCCAGCCTCACAGTAAATCAGCGCTGCCAGCAGCGACACATCATCTGCGCTTGCCGTAGTGACTGTTTCCTCGGAAGAAGCTGTGTCTGTCCCTACATCCGCTGTAGAAACATCCGAACTGCTTGTCTGCGTGCCGGAAACCGCATTTCCAGACATATCCGCTACACCAGTCTCTGTGTAGGAATCATCCGTATTGTCATACGATTCCGCTACACCACTGTCCGCACTGTCGTATGTTTCTGCTGCACTGTTATCTGTACTGCCGGAATCTTCTGTCCATGCTGTTCCACTCTCCGCATATTCCGGCTGCCAGCTTGCTGCTGTATAGGTTCCGTCACTCTCTCCGTATGCTGCATCCATCGGAATCGCTTTTTCCAAAATTGTAGTTTTCTGTACATCTTCTGCCGGGACATACGCTACCGTCACATCATCCATCTGGACTGCATACCATGCGCCCTCCTGATTCAGCAGCGTATACTCGCTTCCGCTTTTTGCTTTATTCAGGATAGCAGAACAGCAGTCCGGGCTGGCAAACATATTTACATTATCCCAGGATATCTCTACCCCCGGCGTCCCGTATACGCCTGCAAGTCTTTTTGCCTCATCCCCATAGGCCAGAAATTCATCCTTTATGTATCCTTCTACACCTCCGGAAATGATATGTGTCCATTCTGTCCCTCGCTCAATCACCTTTGCCGTCGCTGCCTTCGGAAGATATCCTACCACTGCACTTTCCGTAGAAGCATTTGCCCTGATATTCACCTGGGTGTCAACATTTGCCACCGCAGTAAAGCTCCATTTCGCATCGTCTATTCCTGTGTTCGGTGCGGCAAGAACTGCGGCAGACGAAAACATTGAAAGTGCCGCTACTGACATTGCGCAACCGAGAACAGGTTTCATTTTACCTTTCATCCAAACCTCCTCGTAACCAATTCCTGAAAGAAAATTTCACATCTGTTACCTTTTTTCTCTCATTTGTTACATATTTGTTAAGTTTGTTACGGTTGCATTATATATTAATTACGTCAGCTTGTCAAGCAGAAATAATCCGACGCTTCATTGTATCTGGCTTCCATAAAAAATGTCCTTCCCGAATTTTTCTATATAGCGCAGATTCTGAACCTCTTTTAAATTTTTGCATCGATAAAATGCCCTTTCCTGAATAGCCTTACAGGACTTTGGCAGAATAACTTTCTTTACTTTGCTGTATGCAAACGCCCGGTTATAAATAACCTGCACCCCTTTCGGCACACGATAAGTCCCTTTCATGGACGGAACTGCATATAAAATCCGCCCGTCTTTTGAAAGAAGAGAACCCTTTTTTGATTGAAAATAGGTGCTCTGTTTATCTACAACAATTTCTTTTAGATTTGTAAAGTTGGTAAACGCCCCCTGTTCTATCTGCCGTACAGTCTTAGGAATTATCACTCTCACTGTTTTCGTGTTTTTCCTGCACTTATAAGCATCTGTAGAAGGTGATGCATCCAGGGTATCCGGATAACAATTTCCGCTGATTTCAGTTATCGTATAGCTCTTATTACCAATCATGACGCTTTCAGGCACCCTGATAACCCTTGCAGAGCTTTTCAGTTTTGCGCTTACTTTTGTTTTTTTCCCTGATGATTGGCGAATATAATACTCTATCCCTTGCTCAGACTTATCAGGGGATTTGAACTTCGCCTCTCCCTGAATTGGAAACATTAGAAAAACTGTGGTACAAAGTACTGACAGGCAGCATGTAACTTGTTTAAAATGCCTCATTATATTTCTCCCTCCGTCCCATCAATCTCAAACACACACCTCTCATATGCATTAATTACCTGGGTCTCCCCATATTTGTCATATCTCTTCTGCCGGATTCCGTAGTTCATATGCATATGCCCATGGATAAAAAATTTAGGTTTATACTTGTCCATCAATGTCTTGAAGATGCGGAACCCCTGATGCGGAAGGTCGCGGCCATCATTGAGCTGGTACGCCGGGGCATGGGTGAGCAGGATATCAAAACCTCCCCTGCGGAGCAGGGAAAACCGCAGCTTTCGTACCCGGCGCGCCATTTCCCTGTCGGTATATTGATGCTTCCCCGGACGGTAGCGCATAGAACCGCCAAGCCCTAAAATCCTGACTCCATTGTACACAAAAATCTTATCCTCAATGCAGGTACAGCCCTCTGGCGGATTCTGCTCGTACTTATCATCGTGATTTCCATGCACATAGAGCACCGGAACTGTAGAGAGCGTAACGAGGAAAGACAGATACTTCGGATTTAAATCTCCAGCCGAAAGTATTAAGTCAATTCCCTCCAGCTTTCCTTCCTCATAATAATCCCACAAATATTTTGATTCTTCATCCGCAACTGCCAATATCTTCATCGAATACTACCTTCCACCAATCCCTGAAGTGAAACCACTGCTTTGGCCTTTTCCACCAGCGCATCCTTTTGCGGAATTGAACCTATGACATTTTCCGCAAGCCAGTCCATTGTTATGATTTCCTCCGGGCTCAGTGCCTTCCCAGCATCTTTCTGTACGATGCCCTGCTGGGAATAGAGTACCCCGGAAAACGGATTAAACTCACCGGAGCAGATCGTTTTTTTCAAAAGCTCTATCAGGCGTGCCGTGCCAATCGGAAGATGCTGGGAGCAGATGACGTCCACGATTCCTGCCGACATGCCCCACCAGTAATTCAGCCCTTTTGTTTCATTGGACGCATCATCATATTTCCATGAACCATCCATGATATTCCAGATCATTTTTTCATAAAATTTTCCCCAGTGCCATACCGGCATCGCCAGGCTCCAGAGATTATTTTCCCCGACACGGTATAGTCCAAACTGTCGGTTCGCACTGTCCGGTGCAATCATATCGCGTCCTGATATATAATGGATATCCTTTTGGGCAAAGCTCTGTTCCACATCATGATCTTTCAGCGTAGACCATTCCAGATATATCTTCGCCCGGGGATTTACCATCTTTGCGCCCAATGCAAACGCATTGATGCTTGCCGCCATCCCGAAAATCGGATAATTTGCTATATATCCGATTTTCCCGTTCTCGGATAACGCCCCTGCAATGGCTCCCATCAGGAATTTCGGTTCATACATGCGCCCGTAATATGTGCGGATATGCCTGTGTGACGTATTCAGGGAGCAGTTCAGGATTTTCACCTCTGGATGCTCTATCGCTGCTTTGAGGCTTGCCTTCAAAAATACCGGTGATGTGGTGAAAATCAAGTTACTGCCATCCTGAACCGCTGCTTCCAAAAGCTCCTCCGCATTCGCCTCTGAACCATTGTCATAACACGCTGTGCTAACCTGGTCTGAAAACATTTGCTGCAAATGCAGCCTGCCCAGCTCATGGGCATATGTCCAAGCCGAAGTTTCTGCCGTTTCTTCATGGATAAACGCTACCTTCTGTTTTGGTACGCTGATTGGAAACAGGCGCTCAAAAATATTTTTCTTGATATCTTTCCCGTCCGCAGGATTCATCTGAAGTTCAAGGGACTGTTCCGTGCACAGCAGCTTGAACTCATCCCAAGACTTCGTAAGCTTTTCTTTCAGTTCTGCCGCCGTCATATTCTTTATCACTTCATAACCATACAGTCCGAGAAAAGACAAAAATGCATCTCCCGGCAGAACTTCAAGCTTCTTTCCTCCATGCGCCTCAAATTCTGCGCTAAACCGGGTGTAAGCCGAACTGAAATCAAGCTTATCATCATCGCTCCATTCCTCGTCCGGCCGCTTTCCCAGTAGGTACTGCAGCTTCGCAAAGCTTCCCGGCTGTGAAAACCAGATATAATTTACCCCTGACAGGTGGTAAAAGTCCATAAATTCATAATAAATCCGTGTCTCCTTATCCTCTGAATGAGGCGGAATGATACGGGTTACCGTTCCAAGTACGGAAACCGCACCCACAAATTTCAGCACGCTGACCCGCTTATTTCCTTCCTCAATATAAAAACGGTTCATGAATTCATAAGCCTTCACAGGCTCCCGGATTCCTTCATCCAGATGCGCTTGGTACAATGCCATCCATTTTGCCGCAAACTCTGTATCCGCCTTCAGCAACGGATAAAATCCCTTACTGAAAGCAGCGCTCCGCGCAGCGCTTTTCGTACCCACAATCTGTTCTGCCGGAATCTGAACAAGCCCCAGGGGAATTCCCCCTGAGGCAGTTATATTTTTTTCCTTTAAAATATCGTCCAGGACAGCCGGGGTTCCCCCTTCCTTCTTCCCCATCCGATATGCTTTTTCATAATCCACAAGTGCTTCTGATGCTGCCGCCATTTTCCTACCTCCCTGCCGCCATATATTACTCCTATTATATCAAATCAGCGCTTTCTTTTCTATTGGGTTTCCTCGAAATATTCTCTAAAGACCGCGCTTCTTCAACACACGGCGCTCCAGATTTGAAAAGACAGCCTTGTCTACAAGCACCCCTACCAAAATGATAACCAGCATTACCCCGGTAACCTGGTTAATATCCGCCAGGTCACGGCCAGACATCAGCGTATAACCCAGCCCTACATATGCAGACATAACCTCGCCAGACATCAAGGCCCTCCACGCAAAAGACCATGACTGTTTCAGCCCCGCCAGAACTCCTGGAAGCGCCGCCGGCCAGATAACACTCAAATAAAGCTGGCGCTTTCCGGCTCCCATCGTCTGTGCCGCCTTAATATAGATCGGCGGTACGGTCTGGATAGCATTTTCTATCGCCAAAGACACACTGAACGTAGAACCAATAACAATTACGAACAGAATAGACGCTTCCCCAAGCCCAAACCACAGAATAGCAAAAGGAACCCAGCATACACTTGGCAGAGACTGGACGCCATTCAGGAGAGGTTTCAAGTTGCGGTTAAAATAATCCGAAGATGAAATCAGAATCCCCAGCAGCGTTCCTGCAACAAGGGAAATAACAAATCCCAGAACCACACGGCGCAGGCTGTATGCCGTCGCCTTCCAAAGCGTCCCGTTCCCAAGCATTTTTCCCAAGCTTTCTACCACGCCCAGCGGTGACGGCATCGCATAGGACTTCCACCATCCCAGCACGCCCGTACCCAGGGTATAGATTATCTGCCAGGCAAGAATCAGCAACACGGCAAACACCAGGCTGCTAAGCCATTTCATGGTCATATTCTTCTTTTGCAAATTTCTCCACCTCCCTTTCTACACAACTCAAAATGTTATGGCGTACTTCTAAAAATTCTACAGCGTCATTGCGCCTCGGCCTCGGCAGCTCCACCTGAAAAATCTCTTTAATGCAGCCTGGATTGTCCGACAGCACCACGATGCGGTCTGCTAAAAACACTGCCTCCTCCACACTGTGGGTTACAAAAATCACTGTTTTCCCTGTCTCTTCCCAGATGCGTTCCAAGTCCGCCCTGAGCTTATTTGTTGTCTGTTTATCCAGCGCCGAAAACGGCTCATCCATCAAGAGCACAGGACCGTCCAGGCAGAGGGCGCGCGCCAGCGCTGTCCGCTGACGCATACCGCCGGAAATCTCATGCACGCTATATTCCCGGAATTCCCAGAGCTGCACCATTTTCAGATAGTGCTCTGCCCTCCGGTTCTGCTCCTCTTTCGGAATCCCCATCATTTTCATACCAAATTTCACATTTTCCAGCACATTCAGCCACGGAAACAGCGCATGTTCCTGGAACATCACCACTCTGTCCGCTCCCGGAGCCGTAATCTTCTTCTCATCCAGAAAAACCTCCCCATCCGTCGGAAAATCCAACCCTGCAATAATATTCAGCAGCGTCGATTTCCCGCACCCGGAAGGCCCTACCACACAGATAAATTCGCCCTGCCCAACCGAAAGAGAAATATTTTTTAACGTTTCCTTTGTGGAGCCCGCAAACGTCCGGCTCACATTTTTAATCTCCAAAGCCATCTCAAATCTCCCCTCTACTCCCCAATCTCTGCTGCTATCTGCTCGGCAAGTGCAGTATTTATAAATCCGTCTTTGGGAAGTGCGCTGATAAATCCCTGCTCATAAGAAGTATCGGCAAACTTATACAGCGCTTCCTGATTTAACGCTGTAGTAACGTTCGTCCTGGAAAATGCGCCAAGCACCGTCTCTTTATCATAAGCATGCCCTGTCAAGGCTTCAAGCTCTGAAATCATCGCGTCCGCGGAGCTTTCCAGGTTCTTATTAATCTCATTTGTCACCTCCTGGTGCGCCTTGAGAAACTCTTCCACTGCTTCCGGATGCTCTTCCATATATTCATTCCTCACCACCACCACTGCTACCGGGTAATCGCCGTTCAAATAGATATCCTGGTAATCCAGCAGTAAATCCACATTATCCGAAGCCGTCAGGATTGTCCCCCAGGGTTCCGGCACCAGAGCAGCATCAACTGTCCCCTGATCGAACATATTCTGGAGATTCGCGTTTTCCACCGCAACCACCTCTACGGTTCCCCCTGCCGAAACAGGCGCAAGCTGATTTTCTGAGAGCAGATTCAAAAGGCATAAATGCTGCGTATTTCCAATCTGGGGAATCGCCACAGTCTTTCCCGCTAAATCTGAAACCGATTCAATATCCGAAGTGGAGCTTTTCACCAGCACTGCCCCCGCGTCAGCGGCATTGGCAATCACCGTCACATCCCCCTCCGACTTCACATTTCCGTTAATCGCCGGAACCGGACCAATATATCCTATATCTATCTCACCTGCAAAAATCGCTTCTACCTCAGAAGAACCTGCCGTAAATGTATTCCATGTGACTTCATACTCATCCCCAAGCTTCTTCTCCAGGATATTCTGGTTTTTCATAACCAAAGCCTGCGCATGGGTAACATTCGGAAAACATGCCATCCTAAGCTGTGTTCCCTCCCCTTTCCCAGCGCCGCATCCCGCCAGCATAACAGCTGCCCCCAGCGCTAAGAAAACGTTTGCTCTATGCTTTTTCATAAATATTCCTCCGTTTTTCCTTGTGTTTTGATTAGCCTCTCTCTATAATGTATATCATATATATTAAATTATTCACCTTCAAGCAAATTTTAAGCAAACGTTTGCTCACAAACCATAACCATTTGAGCGTAACAGCATCAAACACCAATAGAAATTTAAGGAGGCTTCTCATGTCTTTAAAAAAAATTGCCGAAATGACGGGTGTATCCGTCTCTACTGTCTCCCGCGTACTGAACAACAAAGAGTACAACTGCGCCTCTCCCGAACTGAAAAACAGAATCTGGGAAGCGGCAGAAAAAATTCACTATGTACCAAATGAAAATGCCCGAAGTCTCCGCCAAGGAAACCGCAGCCTGCTTCCCTCCCCCAGACGCAGCCTGGCCATCATTCTAAGCCGCTTTGATTCTTTAAAAAAAGACCCCTTTTTCTCTGAACTTTTCCGCAGCGTAGAACAGGAAATCTTTGCAAATGAATGCATTATTTCAGCTTTTCTCACCGCTGCAGAACTGCGAAAAAAAGAGCTCCCTTCCGCGGACGGTTTCATTATCTTCGGGCGAAGCCCCGAAAACCTGCTGAAACATATACAGAAAACCACAAAAAATATTATCGCCATTGACCGCAACCCTACCGCTTTCGAAATTGACGAGGTGGTGTGCGACGGCAAAGAAGCCGCTATCCTGGCCATGGAATATTTAATCAGCAAAGGACATGAAAAAATCGGCTACATCGGAGACTGCTCCTACGAGGCTCGCTATGTAGGGTACTGTGATTCCCTCATCCGGCATAACCTTCCCCTGGACTACTCCGCCATCTGCCCCACAGACCAGACCAGCCGCAGCGGTTACGACGCAATGAAAAAACTGCTGGCGCAAGACGGGCTTTCCGCCGTGCTCTGTGCAAATGACGCCACCGCCCTGGGCGCCATCCAAGCATTTCATGACTGCCCTGCGCCTCCCATAGACCTTATTTCTATTGACAATATCCAGGCAGCCGAGGAAGTCTCCCCCCTCCTCACTACAGTCAACATCCCCAAAGAAGATATGGGAAAAATGGCGGTAAAAATCCTGCTGGACCGCATAGGCCGCGGGCATACCGAAACTATGCGGATTGTGTTTCCGCCAAGGCTTGTGAGGAGGGAAAGCTGCTGACAGCTGGGCCTTGCGCCGGACATATTCAGGGGGAGAGCTTCTTGGCTCTCCCCCTGAATCCCCTCAAACAAACCGGTTTTCTTTCTCGTCGTAATGATAATCTATCGCATCCAGCTGCCGCACCAGCTGTTCCCGGTTCATGCCCCTGCAGGTGCAGAGCATCTCCAGCGAATCATAATGATCCCGCAGCAGTGTATTTACATAGCTCAAGAGTATCATTGGGTCTTTTGGTATCATCTTTTCCCTCCTATTTCCTCACAGCCGCTGGCTTTCCGTCCAGAATATCAATTACAATCGTATCATCCGCACGGACTTCGCCTGAGAGAATCAGCCGGGCTGCCAGTGTCTCCACATTCTTCTGGAGAAAACGTTTCAGCGGCCTTGCCCCGTAAGATGGGTCATAACCTCCTTCTATCATATATGCTTTTGCAGCCTCCGTCAACTCCAGGGAAATCTCCTGGGCTGCCAGACGTTTATTTAAATCTTTCATCATCAAATCCACAATGATTCCGATGTTTGCCTTTGTGAGCGGCTTAAACATGATTGTCTCATCTAAGCGGTTCAGGAATTCGGGCCGGAAATGATTTCTCAAATCTTCCATCACCAGCTTTTCCGCATGCCCGTCAATCTCCCCATCTTCACCAATTCCCTCAAGCAGATAGGCGGAACCGATATTGGAAGTCATGATCAATATAGTATTCTTGAAGTCCACTGTCCTCCCCTGAGAATCGGTGATGCGGCCATCATCGAGAACCTGGAGCAGCACATTGAATACGTCAGGATGAGCTTTCTCAATCTCATCAAACAGCACTACGGAGTAAGGCTTCCTGCGGACTGCTTCTGTAAGCTGGCCGCCCTCCTCATATCCTACGTATCCTGGAGGCGCCCCGATCAGTCTTGACACAGAATATTTCTCCATATACTCGCTCATATCAATACGCACCATATTCTGTTCATCGTCGAACAGGCTCGCTGCCAGCGCCTTGGCAAGCTCGGTCTTTCCAACCCCGGTCGGCCCCAGAAACAGGAAGGAACCGATAGGCTTGGTCGGGTCTTTGATGCCAGCTTTCGAGCGGAGGATGGCTTCTGTCACCTTCGTTACCCCGTCGTCCTGACCGACAACCCGCCGGTGCAGTTCGTCGTCAAGGTGCAGGATTTTGCTCCTCTCACCTTCTGTCAGTTTCGCTACCGGAATTCCTGTCCACCTTGAAATAATCCGGGCAATCTCTTCGTCCGTGACGCTCTCATGCACAAGAGATAAATCCTGGCTTTTTATTTTTTCTTCCTCTATAGCAAGCTGCTGCAGCAGTTTCGGCAGCTCCCCGTACTGTAGCTCCGCCGCCCGGTTCAAATCATAATTCCGCTGAGCTTTTTCAATCTCTTTATTCATATTTTCAATTTGCTCACGCAGCTTCGACAGATTTTCCACGGAATGCTTTTCATTGTCCCATTGTGCTTTCCTGGCGTTAAACACATCCCTCTGCTCTGCCAGCTCCCGCTGCAGCGCCTCCAGCCTGTCCTGGCTGAGCTTATCTGTCTCTTTTTTCAGCGCTGCTTCCTCAATCTCCATCTGCATAATACGCCTGCTCAGCTCATCCAGTTCTGTGGGCATGGAATCCAGCTCCGTCTTAATCAGCGCACACGCCTCATCCACCAGATCAATTGCTTTGTCCGGCAGGAAACGGTCGGAAATATAGCGGTGCGATAAAGCTGCCGCCGCTACCAGCGCACCATCTGTAATCTTCACGCCATGATACACCTCATACCGTTCCTTCAATCCCCGAAGAATGGAGATCGTATCCTCCACCGATGGCTCATCTACCATCACTGGCTGGAAGCGCCTCTCCAAAGCGGCGTCTTTCTCGATATACTGACGATATTCATCCAGGGTAGTCGCACCGATACAATGCAGCTCTCCCCGCGCCAGCATAGGCTTCAGCATATTTCCGGCATCCATCGCGCCTTCCGTCTTTCCCGCCCCTACAATCAGGTGCAGCTCATCAATAAATAAAATGATTTCGCCCTCGCTCTTTCTAACTTCCTCCAAGACTGCTTTCAGACGCTCTTCAAATTCTCCCCGATACTTCGCACCTGCCACCAGCGCGCCCATATCCAGTGCAAAAATCTTCTTATTTTTCAGTCCCTCCGGCACATCCCCGCGGACAATACGCTGCGCAAGCCCTTCCACGGCAGCAGTTTTACCCACGCCCGGCTCTCCAATCAGAACCGGATTATTTTTTGTCTTTCTTGATAAAATGCGGATAACATTCCGGATTTCCGAATCACGCCCGATAACCGGGTCCAGTTTCTGGTTCCTGGCCTTTTCTACCAAATCCTGCCCATACTTATTCAATGTATCGTAGGTTGCCTCCGGATTATCACTGGTAACACGCTGATTCCCCCGGACTGTTGAGAGCGCCTGTAAAAACCGCTCCCGCGTAATGCCGTATTCCTTAAAAATTTCTTTCATACCCTGGTTTGGATAACGCAGCAGTGCCAAAAACAGATGTTCCACCGACACATACTCGTCTCCCATGGCCTTTGCCTCATCCTCGGCACTCACCAGCACTTTATTCAAATGCTGCCCAATGTAGACCTGCCCCCCGGAAACTTTCGTCCGCTTATTCAGCGCCTTGTCCAGCGTGCCTGCAAAATGCTCCACATGAATCTCCATCTTTTCCAGCAGCTTCACAATCAGGCTGTCTTCCTGGTTCATCAAACTATAAAGAAGATGTTCCTGATCAATTTCCTGATTTCCATACTCATATGCTACTTTCTCCAGCTCATTCACTGCCTGCAATGATTTTTGGGTAAATTTGTTGATATTCATAAATAGCCTCCTCTCTGAGTGAGCCTTGCTTTCTTTTATTTGTTCTATAACTACTATAACATAGTTTTTTCAAAATGCAAGCATTTTTTTCATTCTTGCAAAAATCTAAAAAACTACTGACCTCGCATACAAAACGCTCAATCAGTAGTTTTCTGCTTTTTCTATAAAATATAATTAGTAAGAAATTTTCTGTTCGCAAAAGCGGTTTTCACAAGCTAAGATACCTCTATGCCATGGGCAGCATGACCTCTCTCCCAAAATACTTTTCGTCAAACATAGCATGGTAAATACGATCCAATGCCGCCCATATCCCGCCAGCGCCGTCCTGAACCGGAAAATACATAATCCTGTACTCTACTCCAAACAGACAGGAACAGAATTCTGTAAGGATTAATCCATTTTTCTCATAAAACCGAATACGCCGCTTCCGTTCTTCCCTCTCTGCCTCTGATTTTGCAAAATCGGGATTTTCCACTTCTGCTATCAGAGTGCAGATATCTTTCCTCCTCAGCTCTTCTTTTAAAAGCCTAAGGAAACGGCTTCCGATGCCTGTCCCCCTGGCTTCCTGGGATACTGCATAATAATCCAGCAAAACACTGGCGCCCTGAACCACAAAAAACGCATATGCTATGATACGCCCTTCTTCACAGAAGCCATACGCAAAATAGATTCCCTCGCCTAGCATCTCCGCTATCCGTTTCCAGGGCTTCAGCTCTGCAGGAGGAAAATCCCCCTGCATCCTCTCATAATAGAGCGTCCGCATTTCTTCCCTGCTTAATTCTTTCAACATGGTATCTCTAGCCCAGAACATCAGCCAGAATTTCTTCCCTCCTATCCGCAATACTAGTCTCCCTAATTTTCTTCCTCAGAGGCAGAATACATGCCGGCGATACAGATAACTCGTCAATGCCCATGGCAAGGAATGCCTCTGTAAGCTCCATGTCTGCCCCCAGCTCACCGCAGATTCCAATCCAGATGCCGTTCTTATGTGCATTATCCGCCGCCATCTTAATCAGGCGCAGCAGTGCTTTATGATGCGGATGATAGAATTTCTCTAGGTTTGCATTCTGCCTGTCCACCGCCGTCGTATACTGAGTCAGATCGTTCGTGCCTACGCTGAAGAAATCTACTTCTTTTGCCAAATCATCACTGATGACAGCGGCTGCCGGAGTCTCAATCATGATACCGAGCTGCGTCTCCTTATTGTACGGAATCCCCTCGTCATTCAGCTCCTTCTTCACTTCCGCAACGATTTCCTTAATCTCCAGCACTTCCTCAAGCGCGATAATCATCGGGAACATAATTGCAATATTTCCAAACGCTGATGCGCGGAACAGTGCACGGAGCTGAGTCTTAAAGATGTCCTTCTGCGTCAGGCAGATACGGATTGCCCGGTATCCCATCGCCGGATTTTCTTCTTTCGGAAGATTAAAATAATCAATCTGCTTATCCGCGCCAATGTCCAGGGTACGGATAATGACCTGTTTGCCCGCCATTGTCTCTGCCACATATTTATAAACTTTGAACTGTTCTTCCTCCGTCGGGAAATCATCATTTTCAAGATAGAGAAACTCACTTCTAAACAGCCCGATGCCGGCTGCGTCATTCTGCAGAACCGCTCCGATATCAGAAGCATTTCCGATATTCGCGTATAATTTTACTTTCTGTCCGTCAAGGCTGATATTTTCCTCACCCTTAAGCTTCTGCAGCAGTTCCTGCTTTTCCTGATACTCTGCTTGTTTTGCCTGGTATTCCTTCAATGTTTCCTCATCAGGCTCAATGAACAGCATTCCCCCAGCGCCGTCTACGATTCCCATCTTCCCCTCATATTCTTCTGTAAGCCCTTCACCAAGGCCGATGATTGCCGGAATATTCATCGTACGGGCCAAAATCGCCGTATGGGAATTTGTAGAGCCTCCCTGTGTCACGAAGGACAGCACCATATCTTTGTCGAGCTGTACCGTCTCACTAGGCGCTAAATCATCCGAAGCTAGGATTACAGGAGTATCCGTCACCAGCCCCCCTTCCTGGCTCCCTGACAGAATCGATACCACACGCTCAGAAATGTCCTTCACATCTGCCGCACGTTCCCGCATATATTCATCATCCATAGATGCAAACATCTGTGAAAAATTGTCCCCCGTGGTTCCCACGGCAAATTCCGCATTAATTTCCTGCGTGGTAATCATATTTGTAATCGCTTCTACATAGTCCAAATCGTCCAGCATCATCTGATGCACCTGGAAAATCATCGCATTTCCTTCGCCTACCTCCTGGACCGCTTTATTATACAGTTCATCAAGCTGTTCAATAGCCTTCGCCTTCGCTTCCTCAAACCGCGCAATCTCAGCCGCCGGGTCATCTATCTTCCGACGCTGAATCTGACTGCCTGTCCTCTTATAAAAAGAAATTTTTCCTATAGCGACACCACCAAAAACACCTTTTCCCTGTAATGTAATCATACTGCTCCTCTTCTCCTTTCCACCATCCCAATTTAATCACTTTTCTAACTGCTATACCGTTACAAAAAGAGTTATACACATTTTACCATATTAAAAGGGAATTTGCCACCGTTGGGAGAATTTTTTCTCCCCTGTTTTTCTATAAAAACAGGGCATCCCATGATTCCGTCTTTATCATGGAATGCCCTAGCGTGCTTCGCCTTTTGCTTATGATTCTTCTGTGCCGCCTTCTGTCTCTGAGGCTCCCTCCGTTCCCGTCTCGCCTTCCGGTGCATCCGGGTCTGTCACAACTGCACTGGACGTTACCACTTCAAGCGCTTTATCCAACAGAAGATTTGTCTCCACGAGCTTGGCACCATACTGCTGCTCCAGCCCTTCCACACCTTCTAAGCCCATCTGCTCTGCGTATGCTGCCGCCCTCTCTTGGTACTCTTCATCAGTGAGCGTCAGTCCTTCCGTCTCTGCGATAGCTTTCAGAAGCATTTCTTGGCGCAGGCTCTGCCTTGCCATTTCCTCCATCTGTGTGTTAAACTCTTCCTCTGTCGTCTGAAGATTCTGCTCGATAAAGTCAGACAGGCTCATCTCCGACTGCTGCGCATACTGCTCATAATAATCCACATACTGCTGTTTCATAAAAGCCACCAGATCCGCCGGATAGTCATTAATTTGGGAATTATTATAAACCTGCGTCATCAAATCATTTGTTTTCTGGGAGTCTCTGGTCGATGCTTTCCCTTCTTTCAGTGTCTGTTCTACACTTGCACGGTACTCAGCCACCGTCTTATACTCAGACTCGGAAATCTCTGCCGCCAGCTCATCGGTAAGCTCCGGTGTACGCTTAATCGAGTTGATGGTTACATGGAATACTACATCCTGCCCGGCCATCTCTGCGCTCTGATAGCCCTCAGGAAACGTAAGGTTCAAATCCACAGTCTCTCCTACGCTTTTTCCAATCAGGCCGTCCTCAAAGCCCTCAATAAAGCTTCCGGAACCAATCACCAAATCAAAACCTTTATCCGTTCCTCCCTCAAAAGCCTCTCCGTCTTTGATTCCCTCATAGTCAATATTTGCAGTATCTCCCTCTTCTACAGTTCCCTCTGTCAGTGTTTCTACCTTTTCTTTCTGGGTAAGCCTGCTGGAGATTTCAGCGTCAATCTCCTCGTCTGTCACAGCTGTGGAAGCCAGAGTCACTTTCAGGTTCTTGTACTCTCCCAGCGTCACATAATCCAGCGCCTTATAATCCGGTCTCTCTGCCGCTGCGCTCTGCGTCTCGCTGCCGCTCTCGCTCTGCGCTTCACTTCCTGCCTCAGTCGCTGCGGCTGTGCCTGTTTCCGTAGCTGCCTTGTTTCCGTCTGAGCAGCCTGCCGCTGCCAGGGCAAGTCCTAAGACTGCCGCCATTACTAATCTTTTTTTCATAATATACATCCTCTCTGTTTTTTATTTCACCAGGCGCCGGCTCTGCGCCTCTTCTGCCTGGCGTTTCCTGCCGATTGGTTACATCTCCGGTACAGGCGTCGGACGCGCCGAATCAAACACGCTGGGGGCATCAAACAAATCGGATACCATCTCCGGATTATAATACATCCGGTATCCGTCCAGGTTCCTGCGCCCCTGCCTCATGTAAGAATCTCCAAACTGTACCCAGTACTGTGAAGAATCCACATTGCAGAAAATATCAAAGCCCTTGCCTTTCAGATAATTGAACTTTTCATTATCTGCAAAATATCCCTGCCAGTCTCCGATATCCGCGCCGAACGCAAAGATAATTACATTCGTGTCGCCCACAACTGGCTTTACATAATTCTCCCATTTCTCTGTATCGGTCTGGATATGGGATAAGTCTGCCTGCGTCACATTGATATGTCCCCAGGTATGGCTTGCAAATTCCCATCCATTTTCTTTCATGGCGTTAGCTACCTTTGTTGCCTCTTCCACCTCACGGTTATAGCTGTCCTCGTTAAAATCCGGGTTTTCCTGGAAAAACTTTTCCTGGTACTCATCCAGGTTTTCCCTGGTCTTGTACGCGATATCCGTCCGGTATCCCAGCACTCCGTTATAACCGGTCAGGGCAATAATACCCTTTGCGCCGTGATAAGAGAAATCCGGATGTTCTTCCACGAAAGTATCTATGAGCGGAATCATATCAAAATCCCCCACACTGATGGATCCGTCCTGCTCCTTATACTCCGTTTTCACCTTCCCGTTTTCATCAACAATCAGCTTTGTCGCCATGCCGTCGCCGTCCATGTAATGATAGTAGCTCACATCATCCTGAGAAAGCACGAATGCCTTCTTATCCGGCGGAAGCATAATCTTCCCCCGCGACACGGTACCGTCCTCGTTTACTGTACACATATCATGCAGGCTCACCAGCACATAACCTTTTTCATACATCGACTGGGTAATCTTGTTGAACTCATCAATGGTCGTCATTACCTGATTATACCCTGCCTCTTTGGAATCCCCGTCAAACGCCAGGCTCGTATCCTTTACCAGCGTATGATAAAATACATGAGTGACCTGATCCAGCGGAAACTCTACCAGGTTTGCTTTCGCAGCTTCCCACTCTGTCACCTTAGCTGCCATCTCCGGACTTCCCGAATATCCGCTGTCACCCTGCAGCAGCGTAATGGCCCCTTCATAATCATACATGGCTGCCAGCCGTTCCGCCTCTGCCATAACATCCGGCGCCGGTTCCGTCTGGGGCTCCGTTTCTGTCACTGCCGGGGTAACTTCTGTCCCGCTCTCGGAAATCCCTTCCGTCACTGCGCCCTTCTGCGTCTTGTCCTGCGGCTTTTTCGATCTTCCGGCATTTCCCCAGAATACCAGAAACAGCAGCACGGCAATCAGAAGCACCAGGACAATAATTATAATCCTGCTTATCAGCACCTGCCGTTTCCGTTTTGCCCTTCGTTCAGCGGCTCTCCTCGCTTTTTCATGCTCCTCCATGACATACCCTCCCTTAATAATATGTGACACTGCTCAATCCCGCAGAAATGCTGCGGCCAAAATAGTAGTCTCAATTCAGTATTATAGCATATTTGCCTGCAAATACCACAGGAATTTTAGTTTTTAAGAAAAAATAAGAAAATACCCTCTCACTGCATTTGCCATCTGCCCATATAGTTTCTTAAATTTTCCTGAACCTCCCCGAATAATTTGCAATCCCTCCGCATTTGTAGTAAATTAGAAAAAGAACACGTACACATTTTAATGATTAAGTGAGGGGATAAAATGAATTTCAAAAAATGGATTTCTCTGTGCTGCATGGCAGTCAGCCTGACCTTGGCTGCACCCATGGCAGTCTCTGCCACAGGAACTCCTGAGGCAGAGACAGAACCGGCTGCGCCAATGCAGACGAACGGATGGTCCGAAGACCATACCTACTATCTGCAGGATGGCAAAAAGATTACCGGCGTACACCAGCTTTCTGACGGCTACTACTACTTTTTTGACGGAAGCGGCACCTTATTAACGGGGAGACAAGGTTATGTACGATACAATAAAGCCGCATATTTCATCAAGCCAGACGGCACTCTGCTGCGGAACTCCTGGGGAAAGGCAGACGGAAACTACTATTACGCCGGGGATTCGGCAAAGCTTCATACGAATACTGCCGCCCGCATCGGCGGTAAAATTTATTGTTTCAATAATAAAAGCGTAAAGCTGACAAACGGCCTTAAGAAAGTAAAAGGAAATACGTATCTTCTGGCTGCCTCCGGCGCCGCAAAGACCGGAGTTCAGCAGTATAATGGAAAGCGGTATTTTTTCAATACTTCCAACGGAAGGATGATGAAAAACCGTAAAATAAAATATAACGGAAAACTCTTTTTTGCCACTACAAAAGGTCCTCTTGTCACCGGATGGAAACAGGTCGGAGACAAAACCTATTACGCCGATTCCAAAGGACGGCTCAAAACCGGATGGCAGACCTACCAGGGCAAACGATATTATTTTAACCAGAGAACGGGCGCCCTGCGCAGCGGATGGGTCAATATTGACGGCCGCTATTACTATTACACGCCTTCTGGCGCTGTAAAGACCGGGTGGTTCAAAGTTGGGAAAAATACATACTACGGAACCCCTTCAGGCCCGCTGAAAGGCGCACGTCTGATTGAATTCCAGCGTATCGGCGGAAAGCGCTACCTGTTCAATACCAGAGGCGTGCTCCTGACTGGATGGCAGAACCGCAACGGCCACAGATATTACATGGATTCCAAGGGAGTCGTAACCACCGGATGGCGCAGGATAAAGAACAAATGGTATTTCTTTGAAAGCTCCGGCGCTATGAAGACCGGATGGCTGGTTCACAACGGGAACTTTTATTACATGGATCCAAAAACAGGCGCCATGACAACCGGAAGAAAGACAATCGGCGGAAAAACTTACACATTCGCTTCCAGCGGTATTTATACCCAGCAGGTTCTTTCCGGGAGCTGGGTTGTAAAAGTGAACCGGGCAGCAAATGTCATAACCGTTTACAAAGGCAATGTTCCTGTAAAGGCGTTCCTCTGCTCTACCGGGCTGAACAATGCAACGCCCCTTGGGACCTTTGCTATCCGCGATAAACTCTGGAGACATGAGCTCAACGGCCCTACGTGGGGATATTTCTGTTCCCATATTACAGACGACATCCTGTTCCACTCGATACCTGCACCTACAACGGAACGGACAGCCGTGCCGTCTTACAAGTTCAACATGCTTGGACAGCAGGCTTCACAGGGATGTATCCGTCTGGCTATGGGAGATGCAAAGTGGCTGTATGACACAGTTCCTGTAGGAAGTACCGTAGTCGTATACGATGACGCGTCTTATCCAGGACCATTAGGAAGGCCCGCTAATTTTAAAATGAACGAAGACCCTGTTTACTATTACGATCCTACCGACCCTATCGCTTATCCAAGCTATTCTACATCTAAATAATCTTATACAAAACCCCCGGCAATACGCCGGGGGTCTTTATCTTTCAAATCCATATTCTTTTCATCCTGAACTCCTCTGTGCACACCAGCGCGCCCCATATTTCTGCCTCTCATCCGGGCTCATATCCGACCACTCCAGGAAAGTCAGATCGCTCTGCTCCATCTTCTGCCCACACGCCGTACATGGCACCTCTTTTCTGCGTGAAACAATCCGCACAGCCTGACAGCCTGGACATACGTATACCAAAATCATTTTTCAAACACCTCTTATTTACTCACCCAGACCGTTTTCAATCGCCGCAATAATCGTCTTGAGCGCCTCCTCTTCATCTTCGCCCTCACAGGTAAATTCTACTTCATCCCCACATTTCACACATGCGCTCAGCACGCTCAGCACGCTCTTGGCATTCGCATATGTATCATGGAACTGAAAGTGGATAGAGCATTTAAAGTTAATCGCCTCTTTGCACAAAAGTCCCGCCGGCCTCAGATGAAGCCCTGTCAGATTTTTAACAACAACCTTCTGTTTTACCATCCCGTAATTCCCCCTGTCCTTCCTGTCTATCTCCGACTATTCTTCCTGCAGCTCTGTCTGTTCTGAGGCAGGCTCTGTCTTTACTAAATCAACGGCAATCTTTGCCTGGGCAGACAATACACAGCCCTCTGGAAGAATGACTTCCAAAGGCACCTGATAATTTCCCGGCGTCTGGTATTTACTTGAGGACAAATCCAAAATGACCTGAACATCTTCCGCCTTAATGATATCCTGCTCTGACTGCGGCTGGATTTCCAGCGAAATATAATCTGCCGGCGTCAGTTTGTAGCTCATATTCTCCGGCCGTCCCCTCACTGCAATATCCGATACCGGAACCCGCACTGTAGTCGTGCCTATTTTCTCCATCTGCACAGTGACTACAATGATATCCGAAAGATCCTTCTCCTGAATCAAGGTACTTCCGAAGTTCTCTTCCAAATATTCTTTTAAATTAATCTCTTTGCTGAATGTCTCCGCAGCCCCTTCCACAGAAACCTGCTCAGAAATTATAAGACGGTATCCCAGCTGTTCCAGAACATCTTTGCTTCCAGCCAGACCGATTGTTTCCGGCGCTGTAGTTACCTTTACCACCTGATACCCCTCCGCCGGCGTTCCGGTTGTCTCTATACTGGGAACAATTCCACGCCTCACTTTCCAGATAACCGCCCGCACCTTCATCTGATCCTCTTCAAACACTTTCCCATCCTGAGTCTTTATCGTCAGACGCTCCATCTGGCTAGGGGTAAACTGCGTTTCATTCTTATCATAAATCACAATAGGCGCCGTAACCGTCTTGCTCTTTGTGAGTCCCCGCACTTCAACGGCAACCTCTACTTTCCCAATCTTTCTCATATCCGATTCCGGTCCCGCAATTGCGATAGAATTTCCGTCAACCGGCTCCAGTCCTCCCACCTGGTATCCATTCGCCGGCGCTCCCTCCGCTTTTGTAGATACCACAAATGTCGCATCCTTCACATCCTCCAACTCCACTTTAAGGGAACGCAGATCACACCACATGTCTTTCATAGTAAGCGTAGGTACTGTGCTGCAGCTAATATCCAGCGGAATACTGTTCAGCTCTTCCACAATATTTTCAAAATCTGCCGTAACCGTAAAACTGTCTGCGGAAAGCCTTTCCAGAATAGAACGTCTCGCTTTCACATATACAGTAACGGAATCCGTTTCCTGCCCTGTCCTATTGTCCTCCCGCGCCCGGTAGACTTTTTTCACTTTTTCCATAAAAACATCTGCATTTTTAACTGTAATCGGCACATTACGAAATGTCTCTGTCTTAACCGGATCATCTCCATTTATCACCATAAGCCAAATCAGAAATGACACCAAAACCGCCATAACCTTTAGCCAGAAATTACTCACTATCTTTTTCTTCATTCTTCGCCTTGCCTTTCCAAAGCCTGAACTTTTTCATATCAACTGTCTTATTCTGGAAGCTGACCAGCCTTGCTTTCAGTTCCTCGCCGCTCACTCCCCTGGAAAGCTCACCACGGTAAGCATAAGAAATCTGTCCCGTCTCTTCTGATATAATAATCGTCAGGGAATCCGTGACCTCGCTGACTCCTATCCCCGCCCTGTGTCTGGTTCCCAGTTCTTTGCTAAGTACCATGTTGTCAGATAACGGAAGATAACAGGTTGCAGATACAATCCTGTTCTCCTTGACCAAAACCGCCCCGTCATGAAGCGGCGTATTATGTTCAAAAATATTAATCAAAAGCTGGCTGGTAAGATGTGCGTCAACAGAAATCCCTGTCCTTTCATACTCCGCCAGGCTCACATTCTGTTCTAATACGATCAGCGCTCCCGTCTTGGCCTTTCCCATCTCCACAGACGCCTTTACCAGCTCGTTCACCGTCTTGTCGCTCATGCGCTCACTGACATTCCTGGATGAATCAAATGGAACAATGTTGGGCAGCACCCGCTTCTCTCCCAGCTGCTCCATCGCACGCCGCAGTTCCGGCTGAAAAATAATAACCGCCGCCATTAAAGCCAAATCTGTCCCCTTCGCTACCAGAAACTTAATCGTATCCATCTGAAGCGCATACGCAACTGCCACAAAGAATGCCAATACCAGAATCCCTTTCAGCAGCGTCCACGCTCTTGTCTCACGAATCCAGAGCATAATCCTGTAAACCAAAATAGACAAAAGGACAATTTCTACCACATCCGTAATTCGGATAGAAAGCGTCGGAAGCGTCATCCAGGGAAGATATTCTGAAAAGAACTGTTTAATTGTCTCCACGTCCCTCACGCCCTTTCTTAACCTTTGGGACTGCCTTTACATAATAATAGTAGTCCCCGTCCTCAAACTGTACATTTACCACTTTAGAATAATCTACCTGGAACACAAAGAATTTCACGCAGAAAGCAATCAGCGCTGCAAAGGCTGTTCCGATAAGCAGCCCCAAAGCCTCGCCCATCCTGTCAAATACCAGACACCCTGTCAATTCTACCAGTAGAAAAGTCAGCGTCCCTATACTGATTGCCATTGTCCAGGAATATTTAACTGCCATCCTTCGGATTAAATATACTACCAGCAGTACTGCCACCATGGAAATAAGCGCCAATACAAGCCTGTCATCCTTTATGATGCTTTCAAGTAAAGCTTTTATATTTTTAATCAGCTCCTGCGACTCTTCTGCCAGGGAAGCCTTCCCCGACTCCGCTGCAGCTTCTGTCGCTCCTGCTATAGAACCCAGCATATAGTAAGAAATTACCCCAAAACACATGGCTGCGGCCGCCGCAGGAGTGGAAATCAGGCCGAACACTAAAGGAACCGCACATGGTATCCCCAGCTCCAGAGCCAGCATCGTCAGCACAAATGCATACCCTTCCCGTGGAGTCACGCTGAAATACACCAGCAGGAAAATCACCAAGATTCCCCCTCCCACGATTAATGCCGGGAGCGACAAGCCATAAAGATGTATCAGGATCAACGCTGCCCCCACCAGGACAATCCCGTTAATTGGGAGAAAAGAACAGAAAAGCGCCAGAATCAATACCACAAATATACTGTTGAGCTTCTCAAAATACCCCAGCCGCCCATTGATAAACCAAAAGGACAAAAGCGCTGTCAGGAATTTCCATCCGGATATCACATATGTGTCATATTTCCCATAAAAATCTTTTACGCTCTCCCTAAAGTCCAACAATGTTTCCATGGTACGTACCTCCCTGTTTTCCGTTCCTTTTCTTCATCCCCCGTCCCGCACTGTCTGAGGTTTCATGGTCGTACTCCAAAACCAGCCGTTCCAGCATATTCCGGTAAGTCTGCTGTTTCTTCTCCGCCTTATAATATTCTACCGCCGAAATCACATAAGTTAGTGTTAAAAACAAAATAAGAACAATTCCGTAAACAATAAGCAGTCCTGTCACCAGTCCCTGAATATCCATAGTATTCAGTTTTTTCATAATCGCTTCTTCATTGTATACTGCCCAAAGCGCCGCACCTATGAGGTATGCCACGGTAATCCGAAACAAGTTTTTCAAAAGGCGGATGCCTATAAAATCCCCTCGGTAGTACTCTCCCGCATTCTGCAGCAGCTTGCGGTTCCTCTGTTCAAAATCTGCCAGTTTTGTCATCATTCTGATTCGCTTTTCACTCATTTAACCGTCATCCTTTCCAATGCATAGGCTAACAAAATAAACCTCTTCTGCACCTTGTTCCAGAAGCCTTCCCGCAATCTCGTCCACCGTGCTCCCTGTCGTGTAAATGTCATCTACCAAAACTATTTTCTTTAATTTTACATCATATTGGCTTATTTTAAAAGCCCCTTTCAGATTATTTTGTCTTTCCCGGTACAGCAGCTCCTTCTGAGGCTTTGTCTTACGGATCCGCTGAACGATATCCGTCCGCACAGGAATTCCCAGCGCCCTGCCAATTTCCTTTGCCAACAGCTCTGCCTGGTTAAATCCCCGCCTCCTAAGCTTTGAACGGTGAAGCGGAACCGGAATAAGCGCCTGTACGCCCCATTCCAGAATCTGTTTTCCCAAAACTTCCGCCATATAGACGCCGTAAAAATCAATATATTCTCTTTTATTATGAAACTTCATCTGGCAGACCGATTCTTTGATTTTCCCTGTATATAGAAGCACTGCCAGCCCCCGGGTATACAGATGCCGCCGCGTCCGGCAATCTTCACAGTATTCCTGCACCGGATCAAATATGGGCTTTCCGCACTTTTTGCAGATTGGCTCCCGGATGGGAGAAAGCTTTTTTTTACATTCTGGGCAGATAAGCGCACCGCGCACTTTCACGATTTCGCGGCATACAGGACAGTGCCGCGGATACAAAATTTCTAAAATTTTTTCTAATTGCCGATTCATAATTCCGATTGCTCTCTCCCGGTACTATTCTGCAATCCCTGCCTATGCTAAGACAATTCCTGAATGCGGTTTTGAAGCGATGTGTAGCGCTTCTGTTCAAACGTATTATCTATCATCTGATAAAATGTCCCTTCATCCCCCACCAGCGTCACACAGGATTTTGCCCGGGTTACTGCCGTATAGAGCAGGTTTCTGTTCATCAGCATCCTCGGTCCGGGAAGCAGCGGAATCACCACCGCAGGGTACTCGCTTCCCTGAGATTTATGAATGGTAACGGCATAAGCCAGCTCCAGCTCGTCCAACTGCTTAAAGGGATAGTCCACAAATCTTCCCTCGTCAAACTCTACCGTCATCATTTCCGCATATGTATTAATCTCACGGACAATTCCCATATCCCCATTAAAAATTCCCGTCCCTTTTTCTACCGCAATCCCGTACTTTCCACGGATTTCCCACTCTATCTGATAATTGTTTTTAATCTGCATAACCTTATCCCCCTCGCGGAAAAGACCGCCGCCATACTCTTTCTCCCTCTTGTCCGGAGAGGGGGCATTCAGATATTCCTGAAGGATTGTGTTCAGACGTTCCACACCCAAAAGTCCCTTCCGCATAGGCGTGAGCACCTGGATTTCATTCTGGGAAGCATGGACATATTTGGGCATCTTTTGCTGCACCAGGGTAATCACAATACTGATAATCACATTGGCATCCTGCCGTTTCAGGAAAAAGAAATCCCTGCTTTTATTATCAGCCACCACATGTTCACCCTTATTAATCTTATGGGCATTGACAATAATGTCACTCTCCGTCGCCTGACGGAAAATCTTCGTTAAACGCACCACCGGAAACTGCCCGGAATCAATAATATCTTTCAGCACGCTCCCCGGTCCCACAGAAGGAAGCTGGTTCACATCTCCTACCATAATCAGCCTGGTGCCCACCGGAACTGCCATCAGCAGCGCGTGGGCAAGGTAAATATCCACCATAGACATTTCATCGATAATAATCACATCAGCTTCCAGAGGGTTTTCAGCATTTCTTCCAAACTGTCCCCGGCTTTCATCGTCTGTTCCCCCGCTGACTTCAAGCAGCCGGTGTATCGTCTGCGCCTCATAACCAGTGGCTTCTGTCATCCTCTTGGCTGCCCGTCCTGTAGGCGCGGCAAGACGCAATTCCAGCCCTTCGGATTCAAAATAATCTATCAGTGCATTAATTGTCGTTGTTTTTCCTGTCCCCGGGCCTCCCGTAATCACAAGCAGGCCGTGCCCTGCTGCCGCTGCCACGGCCTGCCTCTGCATCTCGTCCAGCTCTGTTTCCCTTTCCTTCTCGATTTTAGCCACTTTTGTAAGGACGGCCGTTTCCGAAATTTCACAGGAAATATTTAAATCATGCAGCATCTTTGCCGCATTCAGCTCCAAATAGTATGCCGCTGTACTGTAAATACAGATATTTTCCCCGTCCTCCTTAACAATCAGCTTCCTGTCCACCGCCAAATCCATGACATGCTTCTCCACACTCTCCCGGCTCACCCCCAGAAGAGTTACCGTGCGCTCCAGAAGCATTTCCTGCGGAAGATAAATATGGCCTTCCCCGGACGCCTGCTGCAGCACGTAAAGAATCCCGCTGCGAATGCGGAAATCCGAATCTGTATGAATGCCTACCCGTCCTGCAATCTCATCCGCAATGCGGAACCCAATCCCTCCAATATCCTCTGCCATCTGATAAGGATTTTCTTTGACTATCCGGTACAGCTCTGGTCCATACGTATTGTAGATTTTTACGCCCATGCTGTTTGAAATGCCATACTGCTGCAGGAAAATCATAGCCTTGCGCATGTCTCTCTTCTCTTCCGCCTGCTCCGCAATCTCTCTGGCCTTCCGCTCGCTGATTCCTTTAATCTCTGCCAGACGCTCTGGTTCTTCCTCAATAATACGGAATGTATCTGCTTTAAATTTCTTTACAATCCTCGCCGCCAAGGAAGCGCCAATTCCTTTGATTGCCCCCGAACCTAAATACCGTTCAATAGACACCACATCCTCCGGCGCTTTGATTTCATAAGAAACAATCTGGAATTGCCTGCCATATGTGCTGTGCTCCTTATACTGCCCCTCTGCTTCTATGGCTTCGCCATTCCCTATATAATGCAGACTCCCTACACAAGTAATTTCCTCTTCCCCGCAGATCAGCACCAGCACCGTATAGCCATTTTCGCTGTTCCGGTAAATAATATGATCCACATATCCCTGTATCCTCTCCATTTATCCTCCTACCGCATCCCCAGATTCCAAAAGAAAAAGGCCGTTTTCCCACAGCCCTCTCCTTACTTCTATTATCTGTACGGCGTTTTTCAATCTTCCAGCTTCTTATTTCCTGCCGTCAACTCTACGAACTTTCCGGTTCCCACTGCTACGGCAGTCATTGGTTCTTCCGCTGTTATGGTATTGATTCCCGTCTTAGATTCAATCAGCTCTTCCAGACCATTCAGAAGGGCGCCTCCTCCTGTCAATACGATTCCCCTGTCTACCACGTCCGCTGCCAGTTCCGGCGGCGTACGCTCCAGCACACTGTGTACCGCCTCCACGATTTGAGTCGTCGCCTCTTTCAGCGCATCACGGATTTCCTCAGATGTGACTTTCACGGTTTTGGGCAGCCCTGTGACTAAATCACGCCCTCTAACCTCCATAACCTTCTGTTCTGGACGTTCAACGGCTGTCCCAATGCTAATCTTAATATCCTCTGCTGTTCTTTCCCCAATCAGCAGATTATGCTTCTTCCTTAAATAACGGATGATTGCTTCATCAAAATCATCTCCCGCCACCTTAATGGATGTGCTCACCACGATACCGTCCAGAGAAACCACCGCTACATCACAGGTTCCCCCGCCAATGTCCACAATCATGTTCCCGCACGGCCTTGAAATATCGATTCCGGCGCCGATAGCCGCCGCCAGCGGCTCTTCAATGATGGATACCTCTCTGGCGCCTGCCTGGTAAGTGGCATCCTCCACAGCTTTCTTCTCTACTTCTGTTACGCTGCTTGGAACGCATACGCTAATCCTTGGTTTTCGGAAAGAAAGACGGCCGATAGCTTTTTGGATGAAATATTTCAACATCTGCTCCGTTACTGTATAATCAGAAATAACGCCTTTCCGCAGCGGCCGGATAGCTACAACATTTCCCGGTGTACGCCCAAGCATCAGCCGGGCCTCCTCCCCAATCGCCTTAATTTTATTCGTGTCTCTGTCAAATGCCACAACGGAAGGCTCTTTTAAGACGACGCCCTTCCCTTTGACATATACTAAAATACTGGCAGTTCCCAGATCAATTCCAATGTCCGTTGAAGTCATATGAATACTCCTTTCTCTCTGACGCTATTATTATATACAGCCCGCCTTTAATTGAAAAGGGCTTTTTCAACTTTTCTTTCAGCCGAAAAATTGTTTTCGATTTTGCTAACACTTTTTTTCTTATTTTAACAATTATTTTATGTTTCAAACATAGTTTCTACACATTTTTGCTTTATATTATAACCATATTAGCGATGAGCTAATATATTTTCATAACTCACACTTCGCAGCTCCCACAAGTTGCGAAGTACTCCCTCAAAATATTTTAATTTTTCTCTTTCCTTAGAATAAGAAGCCAAAAGGCTTCTTATTCTTTTTCTTACAATATTATAAAAATTAACCAAAACTCCTTATTTTATCCTGACAGTTCTTACCGCACTATACGCAGACCTGACTTTCTTTCCTTTTACCTTCTTATACGCCCGCACTTTATAATATAGTGTTTTTTCCGGCAATCGGGTATTTTTGTAGGTAAGATTTTTCGTATCGGCAATCCTGTGATAACCTTTTTTCTTTTTCACCGAGCGGTAAATTTCATATCCGTCTGCGCCTTTCACTTTTCCATATTTTATGATAACATATTTTCTTTTCTTCTGTATTTTAATTTTAGGCTTTGCAAGCGAAACTTTTTCCGATGGAACAGGTTTGCTTCCCGTTTCCCCCGGCGCTTTTGTAGCTGGCTCAATTTTATTTGTCTCAGATTCCTTTGTTTCCGGCTCCTCTCTCTCTGGCTCCTTTGTCTCAGGTTCCTGTGCTTCCGGAGCTTTTGTTTCTGTCTCCTGCGTTTCTGTCCCCTGTGTTTCTGAATCCTTCGTTTCTGGTTCTGGAACTTTCGTTTCTGGCTCCTGTGTCTCGGTCTCCTGCGGCTCTGTTGCCTCTGAATCTTTCGTCTCTGGTTCCGTTTCCGTTCCCCCCGCATCTGTTTCGCTTTCGTCTGTTTCCGTAGAACTCTGTTTTGTTTCCCACTGTGCGTACAGCAGAACACGGCCATTTTGCTCATCCGTCAAATTCTGCACTCTTTGCGCATCCGAAAGCAGTCTTCCTATACCATCCGGGTTTGTGCTCCAGCCTTTGAAGATATATCCTGCCCTTGTATAAACATTCACAGAAAGCTCAGCAGTTTCTCCATACACAAACTGCTGATCCGGCATAGGCTCCCCGCTGCCGCCATTCGCCTGAAAACCTACCGAATAAGTATTGTTTTCAAAACATGCATAATACTGCTCGCCATAGACCCCATTAACCGGCTGCGGAATAAAATGCTCCTGTGTACTTACCTCATTCTCCTCAATATCTGTCCATCTCACAAAATGATATCCTGGGTTTGCCAATGCGGTCGCTCCTGCCGGGCCTTCTGTTTCCGGGTTAAACGTATCCCAGAATCTGCTCACATCGCCCTTTCTTTCATCATTCGAGAAATACACAATCGTAAGCCTCAATGCAGCCTCTGGATCTTTCAGCATTTTCCAGCTGCCATCCTCCTGGCGGAGAAACTGGAAATCACTCTGCGTCGGATAAGGAACATAAGAAAAAGTTCCATACACCTGAGTCGGCACCTCAATATACGTATGGTTCTCCAAAGCAATCCCTGAACAT
This sequence comes from Lachnospiraceae bacterium 46-15, assembly GCA_041223665.1. Taxonomy (GTDB): domain Bacteria; phylum Bacillota; class Clostridia; order Lachnospirales; family Lachnospiraceae; genus Hominisplanchenecus_A. The sequence continues at coordinate 84,904 of JBCLQO010000007.1, read as the reverse complement.
CCGTTTATTCCCCCGCTTGTTTCAAACGCCGTTCTTCCCGTCACGTTTCCTTCAATTTTGAGTACACCGCCCTTATCTAGCACTAGCTTTCCACCACCAATAAAGTCATGAGCTTTTATATTTCCTGCCGCTGATAAATCTAATGTACCGCTCTCTTCAATCGTCATGTTTATCTTTCCCGCATATGCTGCGGTTAAAGTCCGTGGCTTCAGGACTCCTTTTTTAACTGTGAGCGCTACTATATTCAGAAGCATCAGATTATCTTCCATATATTCTGTGCTGAAAGTGACCCTAGCTCCCCCCTCCGCTCCACTGCCATCTACCTTTCTGACAAACACCCTCTCAAGACTGAAATCCACGTTTCCCGTGACCGGATAGGCAGCAGCGTCTGCTTCCGGAGCCGGAGGCTCTGAAGTATCAAACCAGTTATCTCTGTCAAATACTGCCTCGTGCGCGCCGCAGCCATACATCTCTCCTAGCTTTGTGCTGCTTACATCCTGAACCGAGATAGACACATTGCTGTCAAATCTTCCATTGATGCTCCCTGCATATATATTTCCAAACTCACTTTGCTTCCCCTGAATAATCACTTCTCCCAAATCTCCCGGCTCAGGTCCCAGACGCACTCCTCTCGTATCGTACAAGCTGCCTGCCACCACATCGAGAAGCCTGTGTCCCGCTTCCCTGGACACATTAATCAGAGAAAGCCTATGGCCATTAGCAAAAATCTGGGCATGGTAAGGCTGAGCCGCCGCAAACTTGATATTACGAAATGTAACATCTGCGCCCAACACGATCCCTGCCGCCCTGCTGTATAGCTTAGCCCGCTCGGTTCCCGGTTCCGGCTCAATCACCACTTCCTTATCAATGATCAGAGGCATATCATTTCCCTGGTCATTTACAACTGCTTCTCCAGACGCCAGTATATAAATCTTTCCGCCGTCTGCCACATTCGTCAGCGCATCCTCAAAGCGGTTATATGGGTTGTCTTTTGTCCCATCCCCCGAAGTATCCATTATCGATTTACGCATCGATGTATAAACGATTTCTTTTTCCTGGCCTCCGGCAGCACTGACTGTTATATATGCTGCAGAAAATAATACTGTCAGCGCCGCAGCCATCCATCCTGCCCTTTTCCATTTTTTCATATTTTCCCTCACCACCTTGGAATCCCATTAAATCCGGCCTGCAAATCTTCATCCGTTGGAATATAATCGCTCATCTCCCCATTATGGAACTTTTCATAGGCAACCATATCAAAATATCCTGTTCCTGTAAGTCCAAAAAGAATCGTCTTTTCTTCCCCTGTTTCCTTGCATTTGAGAGCTTCATCAATCGCTGCGCGGATTGCATGGCTGCTCTCCGGCGCCGGAAGAATGCCTTCTACCCTGGCAAACTGCTCTGCTGCTTCAAACACAGACGTCTGCTCCACCGAACGCGCCTCCATATACCCATCATGATATAACTGTGAAAGAACGGAACTCATTCCGTGATACCGCAGCCCTCCTGCATGATTCGAGGACGGAATAAATCCGCTTCCGAGCGTATACATCTTAGCCAGCGGGCACACCATTCCTGTATCGCAGAAATCATAAGCAAACACACCTCTCGTCATGCTCGGACACGACGCAGGCTCAACGGCAATAAACTGGTAATCTGCCTCACCCCGCAGCTTTTCTCCCATAAAAGGTGATATCAGGCCGCCCAGATTGGAACCTCCTCCTGCACACCCAATGATAATATCAGGCTTAATCCCATACTTATCCAGCGCAAGCTTCGCTTCCATGCCGATAACCGACTGGTGAAGAAGAACCTGATTCAGCACGCTCCCCAGTACATAGCGGTAACCTTCCATATGGGTAGCCGTTTCCACGGCCTCCGAAATAGCACATCCAAGACTTCCGGTCGTTCCCGGATGAGCGGCCAGGATTTTCCTCCCTACTTCTGTCGTTTCAGAAGGGGACGGCGTGACTGACGCCCCATACGTGCGCATCACTTCCCTGCGGAAAGGCTTCTGCTCATAAGAACACTTCACCATATACACCCTACAGTCCAAATCCAGATATGCACATGCCATAGACAGCGCAGTTCCCCACTGCCCCGCCCCTGTCTCTGTTGTCACACCCTTCAGCCCCTGCTCCTTTGCATAATATGCCTGCGCAATTGCTGAATTCAGTTTATGGCTCCCGCTGGTGTTATTTCCCTCAAATTTATAGTATATCTTTGCCGGAGTCTGCAGCTTCTCCTCCAGGCAGTACGCGCGAACCAGGGGCGCCGGACGGTACATTTTATAAAAACTCAGGATTTTTTCCGGAATATCGATGTAACGGTTGTTATCATCCAGCTCCTGCTTCACCAATTCTTTGCAGAATACTGCTTCCAATTCTTCTGCTTTCATTGGCTCATGGGTTTCCGGATTCAAAAGCGGCGCCGGTTTATTCTTCATATCAGCCCGGACATTATACCACTGCCTCGGCATTTCATTTTCTTCTAAATAAATTTTATAAGGGATTTTTTTCTCACTCATCCTTCTGTTCTCCTTTACGCTTTCCAAGCAAAACGAAATCTCTTCCTGCCTGCTTAAACACTATTTTATGGGGGGAAAACCTAATTGTCAACGATTTTTCGCCCGCCTGGGCAGCCTGCACTCAGCCTGTGGCATTCCCTCTCGTAAAGATATACATGATCCGAAAGCACATCCTCCGGCAGAACCTGTGTCCTGTTTATCTCAAACACCATATCTTCCAGTTCTTCTCTATCTGCCTGCACTTTTGACGGCACAATAATGCATTCATGAACACTGCTGGGGAGAATATAGAAATCATCCTCTAACTCCTCCGCGATTTCAGCAAGCACACTGTCATAAAGAATATATACCGCCCCAAACGAACGCGCCGCATTTGACAGCACGTACATCGGAAATTCTTCTTTATCCTCCAGTACCAAACCCATCTCCCCAAAATTCTCCTCTAAAATTTCCCGCATCTCCCTGAACTCATACGGGTAAATCTTAGGAGTATTCCTTCTGGCTATTTCATAAAGCCGCTCCCGCGTAATGCCCCACATAGCTAAATGGCTGTTAAATATGAGAATTGTCCCGCTGCCGATTTCCTCATCCTCCAGCGCATAATAAAATACAAGCGCCAAGTCCAGGCAGCAAATGTGGGGAATTCTTTGCAGCAGTTCTTCATTTCGGTCATAATTCACCAATTTACATACTACGCGGGAAGCCACTTTTTCAAAGTCTTTATAAAAGTCAGAATCTACCGAAACATTTACCCTGCTTTTTTCATATACTTTCAAAATGTCTTCCACAATCTCTTCAAACCGTGCTCCCTTTTGATATACTATATAATAATCATTCAAATAAATCACAGGTGAAATCTTTTTCCCCTCTTCCATGATAGCGATGCCTTCCAGCGCCACGCCATTATTTTTTACAATAAGGCGCCGTTCTGCGCGCACCTCATCCCCCAGTTTTTCTGCTAACCTTGCCTGCACCCGGCAGATAAATTCTTCGTACTTCAAATAAGTTCCTTCCTTTCGTAAATATCAACAACATGCATCTCATTTGGAATTTTGGTGCGAACGCACTTGAAAATCCAGAATATTTCTTAATGACTTTTTATGCCTCTTATTATATAATCGCATCTCTTCCATGTCAAGTGACATTTTTAAAAATCCAATCCCGGAGCTTGAATTATAAATGGACTTTGCCCTCTCAATATGATACAATAATGAGCATGTGAAGCACCTGCACAAAGCTGCAAATATCTGCGCTTTGTGCAGGAAAATGACAGATGAAAGGATTCACGCATTATGAGTACTGCAGAAACATCTACAAAACGTTCTCGTTTTTCCGGCATTTTAGCGCATCCCACCTCTTTCCCGTCTCCGTACGGCATCGGTGATATGGGCCAAGGTGCTTATGATTTTATTGATTTCCTGGAGAAATCCGGCCAGAGCTTATGGCAGGTATTGCCCTTAGGCCCTACCGGCTTCGGTGATTCACCCTATCAGGGATTTTCGGCTTTTGCCGGACAGCCACTCATTATCAGCCCGGAAAATATGAAGGAACTGAACCTTCTCACCGATGCAGATTTCTGCGGCATGCCTGTCTGGGACGCCCAGAAAACAGACTACGGGGCTGTTTTGGAATTTAAAACAAAACTGTTCCACAAGGCTTATGAGAGATTTGTTCACACTCCGGATAAACTGCTCCTGGAAGAATTTGAGGATTTTTGCCTTCTTCAGAAATTCTGGCTGGACGATTACGCGCTGTTTATGGCCGGAAAAGACGCCCATGAAGGCCGCTGCTGGCTGGACTGGGAAGATGATCTGAAAAATCCCGATAAAGAATCGCGAAAAAAATGGGAAACACAGCTGGCCGATGATATAAAATATTACAAATTCCTCCAGTTTCTGTTTTTCCGTCAATGGAATGCCCTGAAAGAATATGCAAACCAGCACGGTATAGAAATTGTCGGCGATATCCCCATCTTTGTATCCCTGGACAGCGTGGACGTATGGGCAAACAAAGATTTATTCCAGCTGGACACCAAAGGACATCCTTCCTGTGTGGCGGGAGTACCCCCAGACTATTTCAGCGCTACCGGCCAGCTCTGGGGAAATCCCCTGTATGATTGGAAAGCCCACAAAGAACAGGACTATGCCTGGTGGATTGCGCGCGTAAAGCACCAGATTGGACTGACAGACTATCTGCGCATCGACCATTTCCGGGGCTTTGAAGCCTACTGGTCCGTACCTGCCGGCGAAGAGACTGCTGTAAACGGCAAATGGGTCAAAGGCCCTAACGAAGCATTGTTTCTGGCCATCCAGAAGGAACTGGGTGACGAGCTTCCTATTTTTGCCGAGGATTTAGGCGTCATTACCCCTGAAGTTGAATGGCTGCGCGACATGTTCCATTTCCCTGGAATGCGTATTCTGCAGTTTGGGTTCGAATGCCTGCAGGATGGCAGCTATCTGCCCCACAACTTTACAACGACCAACTGCATCTGCTACACCGGAACCCATGACAACGACACCACCACCGGATGGTACCGCACAATTTCTGAGGAATGCCGTGACAAAATCCGAAGATACGGAAACACGGATGGGGGACGGATCAGCCTTGACTTTATCCGTTTCTGCCTGGGAAGCATAGCAAAATACGCGATTTTTCCCATCCAGGATTTGTTTGAAATGGGAAGCGAAACCCGTATGAATACGCCTGGTATGCCCTCAGACAACTGGGGCTTCCGCTACGAAGCAAAAGAACTTACTCCGGAACGCGCTTCCTGGCTTTTACAGACCACAAGGCTTTTCGGGCGTTGATGTGCCTGTTCTTTACAGACCGTTCGGTATACAAATTTTGTAAACTGTGCTCCGCTCTGCGGAGCATAAACCTTTAGAAAAGAGTGCTTTTATGATTCGATTATTCCTAATTTTAACCTTGGTTGTATGCTTTTTAATTTTATCTATTCCTGTCCTGCTTGCAGAATGGGTTATTGGAAAGATATCTCCCCATGCCAGGGATATTTCTTCCCTCCGTATCATCCAGTTTGTGTTTAAACTGATTATGTGGCTTACAGGAAGCAAAGTTACCGTCCTTGGCGAAGAAAATATTCCCAGGGACACAGCCGTGCTCTACATTGCTAACCACCGGAGCCTTTTTGATACTGTCCTAACCTATTCCCGCTGCCCTGGGCTGACCGGATATGTTTCAAAGGACAGCATGGCAAAAGTTCCTTTGCTTTCAGCATGGATGAAACGGCTCTACTGCCTGTTCCTGAACAGAACAGATATCCGTGAGGGAATGAAAACGATACTCACAGGTATCGAGCAGATGAAAAACGGGATTTCTATGTGCATTTTCCCAGAAGGCACCAGAAACAAAGAGCCTGATGCGCCAATGCTTCCTTTCAAAGAAGGCAGCTTTAAAATGGCTGAAAAAAGCGGATGCCCTATCATCCCCATAGCGCTGACAAACACTGACAATATTCTGGAAAACCATTTTCCCCGGATAAAACCCGCAAAGGTGATTTTAGAATATGGAAAACCGATTTACATCAAAGAACTGGATAAAGAAAACAGAAAATTCCTGGGTGCTTATACCCAGAAAATTATTCAGGATATGCTAGATTCCCACCAAAATATGCTGTAATCTTTTTCAGATACCCCGCAGCTTGCTGCGCTGCAAATTTGACGCCCCGTTGCCTCCAGCGGGGTATTTGACTTCCAAAAACCAGGCTCTGCGCGGGCCTGGTTTTTATACAAACATACTTTTATCATATTTCTATTTTAAAATTTCAATAGTTATCCAGGCCACCTGGACAATACAAATAAGGGAGCGGAGAGAATATGGACAATACAAATAAGCGGATTTTTATTGTTGAGGATGACCTCAAGCTGCGGCGCACGCTGGAGGACTTTTTACACGCCAACGGCTACGACACTTTAAGCGCGAAGGATGGGCAGGAAGCCCTGGACACTTACTTTTCAAACAACCATAAAATTGATTTGATTCTGCTGGATGGAATGCTGCCTGCTGTAGACGGTTATGATGTGCTTAAATCTATCCGCGAATACTCGGAGGTTCCTATCATTATGCTGACCGCCCGTGAATCAGAGGAGGATCAGCTCATGGGACTCGAAAACGGGGCTGATAATTACATTACCAAGCCCTTCCTTTTGCGTGTTCTAAAGGCGCATATTGAAGCGCTCCTGAAACGGGCAAATATTGCCGCATCTGACGAAATTCTGCGCGGCGCCCTGCGCATCGAACCGGAATTCCGCAAAGCATACATAAACAAAGAACTTTTAAACACTACGCCAAAAGAGTTCGATTTGCTTCTGTATTTTATCCAAAATGAAAATGTGGTACTTTCCAGAGAATCTATCCTTGATGCCGTATGGGGCTTTGATTATGACGGAGGCATCCGTACCGTAGATACGGTAGTAAAACAGCTCCGCCGCAAAATGTCAGAACAGTATCCCTATATTCAGTCTATCTATGGCATAGGCTATCGTTTCGAGGTGACAGACCATGAATAAACTGCGAATCCAGGCCGTAATTTCCATCTGCCTCCTTCTCATACTTGTGCTTGGGGGCTCATCCATGTTCTATTTTCTGTTTGCCACAGACTATTATATCGGAAAGAAACAAACACTGATGGACGCAGCTTTCCGCAATCTTCAGAAACTTAACCTGAAGCAGATTTCCTATGATGATAATCCCTCCATCACTTCCCTGGAAACGGAAAGCTTTTCCATCATTATTTGTGATGAAAATTTCAATCGGATTTATTCTTCAAAGCTGGGAACCCCCGACAATTTGATTGCCGAAACCATGAAGCCCGCAAAAGAACGGTTTACAGAAGATGCACGCGCCGTATACTATGATGATGTTTCCCGAAGGCCAATTGCCCTGTACGGTTTCATCCGGCAGGATAATCAGGGCTATTATATCTACATCTATGAATATACCACCGGGCTTCGCCGCAGCATCCGGTATATGAATAATTTCCTGATTGACGTGCTCATCCTGACTATCGTAGCAGGAAGCGGGTTTGCCTGGATTATCTGCTCGAAAATCGTAAAGCCTATTCAGAATATCAGCACAGTGGCCGAAAAAATGAGCGAAAATGACTTTTCCGTACGGGCGTCTGAATCTATCCCCACCTACGAGCTGAAACATCTGGCGCGCAATATCAATCACATGGCTGATAAAATCCAGAAAGATATCAGTGATTTGAACAATTACAACTATCTGCTCCTGCGTCAGAATCAGAATATGGCTGAACTTGAGGATATGCGGAAAGAAATCGTCCGCAAGGTTACACATGAGCTGAAAACCCCGCTGGCGATTATCTCCAGCCAGGTAGAAATGCTGCAGTATGAATATGACAATTCCAAAAAAGACTATTACTTTTCCTCCATCATGGAAGAAATCGAGAAAATGAGCGGATTAATCAGTAACGTACTTCACAGTGCCTTAATTGAGGAAGCGCTCCCCAGTACACTGATGGCCCGTGATAATATCTCTATCCTGTTGGAAACACTGGTGCCAAAATATGAAATCTGGATGCGCACCTCAAAAATCGCTTTTAAAACACTGATTCAAGAGGACTGCTATGCCGTTTTTGACGCCTCCCAGCTTGAACAGGCAATAAATAACTACATTATGAACGCTTATCGGCACACCCTGCCTCAGCACCAGATTATCCTGACACTGCGTCAGGACGAGGAGAGCATCTACTGCTCTGTCTACAACGAAGGGGAACCCATTCCAAAAGAAGAACAGTCCCGCATCTGGAAAAGCTTCTACCAGGGCAAAAAGAAAGACGAAAAAAACAGCACAAAACCAAACGAAATCGGCCTTGGGCTGTATATCGTGAAAGATATTATTAATCTCCATAAAGGCACCTGCGGCGTGTTTAACTGCCGCAAAGGTGTGGAATTTTGGTTCCGCCTGCCTAAAGCATAGCCAAAAACAGCACGGAACCATATTTCTATCACATTCATCCTGTATATTACAAAATTGTAAAGTGTATGTTATGTTTTTGAAATATTTAGGAGGTGATAGCTATATAAACTCTCTGTGCTCCTGACAGGCTTCGGCTTATATTCCAAAAAATCTTAGCCAATCTCTCCTTTGCCGAAGCCCTGTCGGAAGCCGCAGGCGTACCTGCCGTTAAAGTTCTGACAACAACTCTACCACTTTTTCAAATTGCATCCCGTGAGATGCTTTCACCAGTATCGTATCATCCCCCTGAACCAGCCGCGGCAGCACTTCCATAAGCTGCTCCAGATTTGGCACATGAACCACGGTTTCACACCCACCTGCGCGGATTGCAGCTTCTGCCATATGACGGCTCAGCTCCCCTGTACAAATCAACAGGTCTATTCCTTTTTCCCCCGCATAAGCGCCTACCTCCCTGTGGAGTGACGCCTCATTTTCCCCAAGCTCAAACATATCTCCCAAGACTGCCACTGTCCGGCGCTCCGCATCTTTCAGTACATCTAGGGAAGCCTTCATGGAAACCGGGTTCGCATTGTAGCAGTCATCAATAATGAGCATATCTCCTTTCTCAATCATATGGAAACGCCCACCCAAAGACTGAAGCTTCTCAATCCCTCTCTTCACCTGCTCCATGGTAAGCCCCATAGAAACCCCCACGGCTGTGGCTGCCAAGGCATTCAATACCATATGGAAGCCTGGAATCGGTATCTGCACACCAAAACTCTCCTCACCTACATGGATGCGGCAGCGGATGCCTTTCAATCCCCTTGGCTCTATCTCGTCAGCATAGATCCCACGGCCGCTCTCCACGCCGAAAAACAACGGTTTCACGCCCTTCACTTCCTGCACCGCGGACAGCTTATCATCATCTCCATTCAGGACAATTCTTCCTTCTGGCTGCATGAAATCAAAAATTTCTGATTTCGCACGGAGCACACCGTCCCTATCCTTTAAATATTCCAGATGGCACTGACCGATATTCGTTATCACACAGACATCCGGACGCGCCATTTTACTTAGCCTGTGCATCTCGCCAAAATCACTAATGCCCATCTCCAGCACGGCAATCTGATGTTCCTCGCGCACCCGGAAAATTGTCAGCGGCAGCCCCAGCTCATTATTAAAATTGCCAAGAGTCTTAAGCACCTGATATTTTTCAGATAAAACTGAGGCTATCACTTCTTTCGTGCTGGTCTTTCCCACACTTCCCGTAATTCCCACCACCTGGATATCCAACTGTTTTCTATAAAACTCCGCCATATCCTTTATCGCCTGCAGCGACGACTCTACCTGAATCCAGGCGCCGGATGGATTTTCCGGCTCCCGCTCACATACTACGCAGGCCGCCCCTTTCTCAAACACCGATGGAATAAAATCGTGTCCATCCACACGTTCTCCTTTTACGGCAACAAACAGGCAGCCCTCCGCTGCCTGCCTGCTGTCCGTGGTGATACTCTCTACCTCATGAAGCCCCGTTTCCTCTGTCCCGTGATAAATGCCGCCGCAAACCTCTGCAATCCGGCACGGAGTCATATTTTTCATCATTCATCCACCCTCTTAAACAAATTTCTTTTTCTTTGACACCTGAATCAATGTTTCACAAAGCTCCGCAAAATCCATCCCCATGGCTGCGGCTTCCTGGGGCAGCAGACTGGTAGGCGTCATACCCGGCAGTGTATTAGCCTCCAGGCAGAACATCTTCCCATCTTCATCCATCAAAAAGTCCACACGCCCATAGCTCTCCAGGCGCAGCGCCTCATATGCCCTGACTGCATATTCCTGCATTCTCTCCGTTTGCTCTTCTGACAGGCAGGCTGGACAGGTCTCGATCGTGCTCCCCGGTTCATATTTATTCTTATAGTCATAAAATCCCTGAAGAGGGGCAATTTCAATAACCGGATATGCCTTTCCGTCCACAACGCCTACCGAAAATTCCCGTCCTTTAATATACGCTTCCAGCACCACCTGAGGTTCATATGTAAACGCTTCCTCCAGGGCATCCGAAAAAGCGGCCTCATCCTCTGCGATGTAAACCCCCACGCTGGAACCGCCGCAGCAGGTCTTTACCACACACGGAAAATCCATCCCATATCCCGCTACCGTTTTCCGCGGTTCACTCCGGTCTGCCAGAACACTTTCCGGTGTAGGAATCCCATTTTCCCGAAAAATCTGTTTCGAAAGCCCTTTATCCATTGCAAGTGCACTTCCCAGATAGCCGCTTCCCGTGTAACGGATGCCAAATAAGTCAAATGCAGCCTGCACCTTGCCGTTTTCACCATTTTCACCGTGCAGAGCCATAAACACCATATCTGCCGCTTTACACAGCGTAAGCACCTGGGGACCAAAAAACTCCCGCCCTGCGGAAACAGACGCCTCTACTTGGCTGTCAAAACTCCTTATGTAAGCGGCAGCCGCCGCTATGTCATATTCTTCTGTAAATTCCCTATCCGCATCCGCACCCTCCAGGCCAAAATACACATCCAGCAGGATGGCTCTGTGCCCTTTTGCGCGCAGCGCCTCACAGACTTTCGTGCCTGACACGATAGAAATTTCCCGCTCTGTGCTGATGCCGCCTGCCAAAACCACTATTTTCATAAGCCTCTCCTTCTATTATTCCGAGTTTCCATTACTCCTCCTATAAATCCACTGTCGGTATATCGTCCTCCTGGGGCTGCTCATCTTCTTTCTCCGATTCGGACTGCTGCTGGCCGGTGACATCCTCTCCCTTGTCGTTAATCACCCTTGTTTCCGCAGGCTGCGGAATATTGCTGACTCCCGCCCCCTGGTTGGAAGCCCCGCCATAGCAGATGACTGGGTCGCCCACCGAGATATTATCAAAAATAATTTTTGCCTGCTCCCAAGGCGTATTGATACATCCATGGGAACCGTCCGTCTTGTAGATATTTCCTCCATAAGTACTCCTCCACTTGGAGTCATGGATTCCCACCCCCTCAGAGAACGGCATCCAGAAATCTACAGGCGTCTTATAATCTTCCCCTTTCAGAACTGCTTTCTCCTCTTTATTGTATATACAGAAAATTCCTTCAGGAGAACCATACTTCTTACTGGTATTTCCTGTTACGATCGGCGTATCTACCAAAAGCTGCCCATCCTTGTAAAACCACATACGCTGGTTCGTATAGTCAATTTCCACATACGTATCGCCAATATCGTTTCCGCCCCCGCCATAGGTTCTGGCGGATTCCAGGTAAAGCGGCGTCCTCTCTGCAGACTCCCCGGTTTTCAGTATCTCCAGAAGCGCCTCCACTTCTCCCGCCTCGTCAATCTTCCAGCCGTATGTCTCATGTTTCACAGATACCGTCTCACCCAGGCTGGTCGTAAACTCCATTTCATTCCCAAATGTATCATATTTATCCGACAAATCTGACATCCAGTCCGCAACCTTATTCCAGTTAAACTCTGCATTCAAATCATCATCCAGCGTCATCCAGTCACGAATTGTACTGTAATCCAAAACCTCCTGTGTATCTCCTACATGGTAAGTGACGGACATATTAAAATACTGGTTCAGCTTCCTCACACGCTTGCGGAGCTTTTTATTCTTATGTGTCACCGCCGGCTTTACATAGCAGTCCTCTATATCCAAATCTACCGCCGTCTCCCCGGCATCTACCGCCTTTTTCACTGCCTCATAAACCTTATCGGCATCCAGTTTCGTTCCCTGTACCTCCGGCTCAATCTCATATCCTGAGGACGTTTCCTTAATCTCTGCCGTCTTTGGCTCCTCCATATTCTCCGGTTTCAGGCATTCCAGACTGTCCAGCGCAGTTTTCAGCATCTCCTCATTGTACGTAGTTTTTGCCGTCATCGTGTAATCCGACGGGTGAAAACATGCTGAAAGCCACACAAATGAATTCTGTGTGTCCTTTAACTCCTGCACCGCTCCATCAGAGACATAAGAAAAATCCATCAAGCCACCGTCAATATTCTCCGACTGCCCATTACGCAGCTTCAGAGACACTGTATAATCTGAAACATCCGCGGCAATCAGTTCCTCCGCCTCCTCTACGGTTTTCCCGGATACATCCATACCGTTAATCACAGAACCCGGAAAAAAGCGGTTGTTAAAATAAACACAGATTCCCAGATACACGGCAATCATCGTCAAAACCACTACGCTAAATACAAATAAAACTGTTTTCGTACCTCTGCTCATACCCCTTATCCTTTGCTGTTATCATGCTATATTTATACTTTACCCTACCTTCACATTTTAACACGTATTGGGGAAATGTAAATAAACGATTTGTAAATTCGTCTTTTCCATTTCATGTCACAGTTCCATTGGCTTCAGCTTCATCGTATCTTTACCGCCATTCAAACCTCCCCGGTTTTCTTAATCTTTAATGTATATTTACATTTCGGATAATTGCTGCACCCGTAAAATTCCCCATAGCGCCCGTTTCTCTTCACAAGGCTTCCCCCACATTGAGGACACAGGATAACCTCCTGAGAATCTGCCGCTTTCTCCTCCCGTACTTCTTTTCCCGCGTTTTCTTTCCTTTTCGCTTCTTCTTTCTGGGCTTCCTCTTTGAGATACTCATCGTACAGCTTCTGGTATTTTGCAAAATAATCTTTCCGCTCTTCTACATTCCAGGCCAGCACTCTTTCTGCCGTCTCACGCATGGCCTTTTTGGATGAGGCTGACTGCCGGGATTCCCTGATCATCTGCTTCATGACAGCAATCAGCTGATCCGCCCGGACAATCTTTTGTTTTACTTCCTTTTTCGCATAGCGGTCATTTACCACTGTCTTTGCATTGGCAAGCACTACCAGAGATTTATTGACATCCTCAAAACTTCTATTTATCAAAAAGCGCGCTGCCGCGCCTCTGCCTTCCTGCTCCTTATTCCTCAAAACATCCATATGACGTTCATTCTGTGTAACAGGTGAATAAATTCCTTCTATTTTCTTGTTCCATTTGCCGTAATGAATCGTTCGGACAAACTCCCCCTTCGAGTTGATTTCGATATTTCCAAACAGGTTCTTGCACTCTAAAATAAAATTCATCTTCGGCGTCACTACATAATAATCAATCTGGGCATTCTGCTCCCCACACGCAATATAAATATCATGCAGGACTATCATATCAATCCCGCTGTTTTTCAATTCATATAAAATTGCGTCTTCTCCCATTTTGCCCGCCCGGGCAATATAGATTTCCTGTTCTATTTCTTCCTTTAATTTCCCTGAAACCTTACCTGACAAATCTTCCAGCTTTTCCAGATATTTCTCCACATCCCTGGATTCTTTTAGAATCACAACCTCCGGTTTTGAAAAAAATGCCATCGTACTTCTCCCCTTCATCTCTTTTGGTATTTTCCTGCATAGTCTAGCATATTTTTCGGCAAATATCTATTATAATTTCATAGCTGCTTATCTTTCTCTGTGATTTTCTTCCGGATTCTCTGGAGCGCATTGTCAATGGCTTTTGCCGGCTTCCCCAGCGCCTCGCCAATCTCTTTATAATTCATGCCGTCCAGATATGCTTCCAGCACCTCGGCTTCAAACCCGCTCAGATGCCTTTTCATTTCCCGGTGCATCTGCTCCCTGTCCTCTCTGCTGATAACCAGTTCTTCAGGATTTATCTCCCTGGAATCAGGCAGTACATCTCTCAGCGGCACTTCATGCTCCCTGGAACCTATCGTACCAGAATACAGAGAAATATAGGAATTTAATGGAATATGTTTCTTTCTGGCGGAAGCTTCTACCGCCGTATACATCTGCCGTGAAATACACAAATCAGCAAAGCCTCCAAAGGAGGCTTCTTTTTCTGCATCGTAATCACGCACCGCCTTGAAAAGCCCTATCATCCCTTCCTGAATCAAGTCGTCTCCGTCACCGCCTATGAGATAAAGCGCCCTGGCTTTCCTGCGCACCAGATTCTTATATTTCTCCATCAGATAATCCATGATTTCCGGTTCCCCCCGTCTCATCATGGCTATCAGTTCTTCGTCTGAATACCCTTCGTATCCTCCCATATGCTCTCCTATTTTCAAGGTTTCCCAAGGCCGCTATGCTCCCATCCTCTGGCGTACGATTTCCCAGGCAAGCACTCCCGCCGCTACAGACGCATTCAGTGAGTCGATATTGCCCTTCATCGGAATCGCGGCAGTAAAATCACATTTCTCCTTCACCAGCCGGCTTACTCCATCTCCTTCGTTTCCGATTACCATCCCAATCGGCCCTTTCAGGTTTTGGCGGTACATCACTTCTCCAGACATGTCCGCACATACAAACCAGAGCCCCTTTTTCTTCAGCTCTTCTATCGTCTGCCCCAGATTTGTCACCTTTGCCACCGGCGTATAGTTCAATGCCCCAGCCGAAGTCTTTGCCACCGTAGCGGTCAGTCCGGCTGCACGCCTTTTCGGAATAATCACTCCATGGGCGCCTGCCAGATTTGCGGTACGGATAATTGCCCCCAGGTTATGGGGGTCTTCAATATTATCCAGCAGAAAAATAAACGGCGGCTCTCCTTTTTCCTTAGCCAAAGCCAGAATATCTTCCACCTGTGCATATTCATACGCCGCGGCAAAAGCAATCACTCCCTGATGCTTCCCTGTTTCAGAAATCTGATCCAGGCGCTCTTTCGCCACATAATTGATAATCGTATCATGCTTTTTCGCTTCCCTGGTAATCGAGAGAACAGGCCCGTCCTGGCACCCGTCCAGCACAAACAGCTTGTCAATCGGTTTCCCGGCACGAAATGCTTCCATCACCGCATTTCTTCCCTCTATCGTTAATTCCTCGTACCTCATTCCTGCTCTCCTTTATCCAGCCCTGTTTTCACCAAATCAATCAGGCGTCCCATGTCCTCTTTTAAGTAAAGGTAGCCCATAAGCGCCTCAAACCCTGTCGCCTTCCGATAGTCTAGCATCGTAGCGTTCTTCGCCATTGTATAGGATTTGGCATTGCGCCCCCTCTTATAAATGGCATTTTCTTCCTCTGTCAGCACCGGAAGCAGGCGTTCTATCATCTCCGCCTGCGCCGACGCCTTCACCAGTCCGCTGGCTCTCTTGTGCATCTTTTCCGGACGGCTGTTCCCTTGTTTGACAATCAGCGTCCGGATTACCAAATCATAAATAGCATCCCCGATGTAAGCCAGCGTCAGCGGAGAATATGTGCGCAAATCCACATCCCTCAGCCCGAAAGCGTCCCGCAGATATTCCATCATAAATGTTACGCTTTCTTCCATTTCACACCTTCCCTGGTATCTTCCAGGATAATGCCCTGTGCCAGCAGCACATCGCGGATTTCGTCTGCCCGGGCAAAATCTCTGGCCTTCCTTGCCGCCTGGCGTTCTTCTATCAGTTTTTCCACATCCTCTGCCAAAATCTCTTTTTCTTTCTCCAGAATCAGCCCTAAAATATCTGCAAGCTCCAAAAGTTCTCCATACACCGCTTCCACGTATGCTTTCGTACTCTGCTGTGTCACATTCCCATTCGCAAAGCGCACCAGTTCAAAAACCGCCGAAATCGCGTCTGCAGTATTAAAATCGTCATCCATCGCCGCATCAAACTTCTCTGCAAAGCTGCCTGCCTCCTGCAAACGCACCTGCTCTTCGGCCGCCAGTTCCTCCCCCTGTGCACCCGCAAGCAAATCACGCAGATGTTCTGCCGCATTCATGATGCGTTCCAGTCCGTTTTTAGACGCCTCCATCAGCTCTTTGCTGAAATTCAGCGGACTTCTATAGTGGGCGCTTAGCATAAAGAAACGCAGCACCTGAAGGTCATACTGCTCACTAATGTCCCGCACCGTAAAGAAATTCCCCAGTGATTTAGACATTTTCCTATTATCAATATTCAAAAATGCATTATGCAGCCAGTATTTTGCAAATGGCACGCCATTGCAGCACTCGCTCTGGGCAATTTCATTTTCATGGTGAGGGAACACCAAGTCCTCGCCCCCCGCATGGATGTCAATCTCCGGTCCAAGATATTTTTTCGCCATAACAGAACACTCAATATGCCATCCCGGACGGCCGTCGCTCCAGGGTGACTTCCAGAAAGGCTCGCCCTCTTTTTTCGGCTTCCAGAGCACGAAATCAAGCGCATCCTCTTTCTGATTTTCCCCCGACACTAACAATGTGCGGTTTCCTGAGCGCAAATCGTCCAGATTCTTATGGGAAAGCTTTCCGTATTCTGCAAATTTCCTGGTTCGGAAATAAACTGTCCCATCCACATCGTAAGCATAGCCTTTTTCAATCAGATTAGAAATCATATCCAGCATCCCGTCAATCTCCTGGGTAGCCAGCGGATGGGTAGTTGCCGGCCTCACATTCATGCCCTCCATATCCTTCTTGCATTCTGCTATATAGCGGGTGGAAATCTCCTCAGCCGTAACCCCCTCTTCAATCGATTTTGCGATAATCTTATCATCTACATCTGTAAAATTTGACACATAATTCACTTCATATCCTTTATGCTCCATATAACGGCGCACTGTGTCAAACACAATCATCGGCCGCGCATTCCCGATGTGTATCAGATTATAAACCGTCGGCCCGCATACGTACATCGTAACCTTCCCTGGCTGCAGCGGCACAAAATCTTCCTTTTGTTTCGTCAATGTATTATATACTTTCATATCCTTATCCTTTCTTCCTCAATGTTCCTTTAAGTCTATGCAATTCCTGACATTTTGTCAACTACAATAAACAGCAATTCTGTCTTGCTGCCCCTGTCAGTTTTGCATAGCCAAATTGCGGTTTGCCGGGGAGTTTATCGCTTACCCCAGACAGTTACGGAACCGATAGTCCCCTTGTTTACGCCGGACGCCTGTAAGCCTGCCGCATATCCCACACGGACGGAGACAACGCTGCGGCAAACTAGCCGCTAACTACAACTAAATACGCTCAGGAGAGCCTTCGCGCATTAAGTTTCCGTAAGCGTCGGATTTCGCCTCCGCTAAAAGCGTCTCCTGAGTGTCCGCTTAGGGATATGCGGCAGGCTTCCCGGCTGGACGGTGGCTGGCGTTGTGAGATCTGTACGGCTGTGTGAACTATCCTGGCTATGGCGAAACTGCTGGCGGCTGGCATTACGAGACTGTACAGATGCACGGACTGTTCCAACTGTGGCAAAACCGCTGGCGACTTCCGGTGTGTGGAACACTCGCGTGCGCTGTCCCCCGCTTCCTCCGCTAGTGTTTCAGTGTGTCCAGCAAAGTGTCACAGAACATGTTACACTGTTTGACTGTATATACAGGACAAGTGGTTCGCGGAAACTGGCTGGTGCGACGGCATCTACATATAATAGCGTTTATGATGTGCAGAACCGCCGGCTCATGAAGCCATGTCTCGCCGTATATCCGGCGGATTATCATAATTAATCACATGGGCGGTTCCATCCGCGGCATGTATCAGGGAAGTCCACGCAGCCACACGCGCACGTAGAGCCAGACACCACACAGCCGGGGCACCTGCCATATATCCCTAAGCGGACACTCAGGGGACGCCGTTAGCAGAGGTGAGATCCACGATTTACGGAAACTTATGCGCGAAGGCTCTCCTGAGCGCATTAGTTGTAGTTAATCGTTAGCTCGCCGGCGCGTTGTCCCCGTCCGTGTGGGATATATGGCAGGTGTTTCGGCGTCCGGGGTAAACATGGAGATTATCGGTTCCATAACTGTCCGGGGTAAGCGATGAACTCTCCAACAAACCGAAATTGATTGCGCCACCCATCGGCATACAGGGTACGCACTGAACTTTCTATTGACTTTTCTTTATGTTTCCTGTAATATTTATATTGATGTAATATTTTCGTAATGTTTTAGTAACTGTTGCCCCCTGACCGGGCTGCAGCACAATATCAAGGAGTATATATGAAAAAAAGGGGAATCATCGCCCTCTTCCTTGTAGGTGCCCTCAGTACCACCCTTCCTGGGACGGATGTCGGCGCTGCATGGAAAAGTGACGCAAACGGCAGGTATTTTACCCAAAAAGCCAGCCCTGGCTACGCCGTCGGCTGGAAAAAGATTGGGCAATACCACTATTATTTCAATAAAGACAAGTACGCCGCTGTCGGCTGGAAACTGATAAAGAATGACTGGTATTATTTTGATGCCAAAGGAAGGATGCTTTCTGGTATCTGGGTGGACGGCTCCTATCTGGGCGCCGACGGGAAAATGGTGAAAAATACCGTTATTGACGGCATTCAGATTGATGAAAACGGCAACCGGGTAACCAACAGTACCCCTGCGGAAAGCACACCCGCAGGCACTATGTCGTCAAAAACGCCGAAAAATACCTGGATTTTGCGGGACGGGCATACGTATTATTATGATTACCGCGGAAAGCTTGCAACGGGCTTTTTGACTATCAAGGACGCCACTTACTATTTTGATCCCGATACTGGCATCCGCCAATCCGGAGTTGTCAAAATCGGCAAAAAGTACTATTATTTTGATCCCGATACAGGTATCCAGAAAACAGGCTATATCGTGTTAAAGGACGGCACAGGATATTATTTCAGCCCCAAGACAAAAGCTGCTTATAAGGGCTGGCACAAAATCGGAAAAAAATATTATTATTTTAATTCTAAAGGCGTTCTGCAGCGTAACAAATGGATTAGCAAAAAATATTATGTGGATCATCTGGGAAGAAGATGCTACGGCTGGCTCACTTTAAAGAATAAAACATACTATCTGAACCCCCGGACCGGAATCCGTACGAAGGGGCTTACACACATTGGAAACTACACTTACTATTTCAAGACAAATGGCGTCATGCTGCAGAATCAGTGGAAAAACAACCGCTTTTTCCAGGCTGACGGAAAAATGGCCGTTAAGAAATGGGTCAACAACCAATATGTGAACGCGAATGGACGCGTCTCAAAAACAAAAGGCGCAGGCTTTTTCACTGAAAAAAAGAAAACCTATTACATACGGACTGACCTTACGATGGCAAAAAACTGCTGGGAACTCATAAACAACAAGTGGTACTTTTTTAAATCTAACGGTGTTCTTTTAAAAAGTGCCTGGAAAGACGGTTATTATGTAGATGCAGACGGCGTCCGTGTCCTTGACCGCTTTTATACCATCAATAATGTAACTTATCTCTTCCTGCCAGATGGAACTCTGGCGAAAGGATTCGCTGATTATAAAGAAAACCGTTATTATCTTGACCCTGTAAGCGGCGCGATGAAAACCGGATTTCAGCTCATAAACGGACTGAATTATTATTTCGACCCATCGACCGGAATTATGGCCAAAAACACGGTACTGACGATTAACGATTCCGTTTACTCCTTTGATGCCAGCGGAGCTGCTACACTGGATGCCAGCGGCTATGCCATGGGACGTGCAATAGCTGAATATGCGCAGAAGTTTATCGGCTATCCTTACTCATACGGCGGCGCCACAGATTTGACCAAAGGCGTAGACTGTTCTGGATTTGTGAAGCTGGTATTCCAGCATTTTGGAATCAAGCTGCCCCGGACTTCCCAGGCGCAGGCGCTTGGCCACAACTCCAAGGAGCCTGGCGGACCATTTGCCCCTGTCAAATATGTATCAGAAAAGGAACTGCTGCCGGGCGACGTCATCGGCTACTATTATACTGCCCCCACCCATGTGGCCATCTACATCGGGAACGGCAAGGTTGTCCATGCCTCGAACAGCCAGCCTTATCCTAAGGGCGGTATAAAGATATCTGATTACGACTTGGGAAATCCTAAAAATATTACAAGAATTATGCGTTACTGGTAAAATGTAACAGGAGAGGGACGACAACCCTCTCCTGTATTTGTTCTCTGCGAAACCTTTATCATCTTTTATCCGTTTATTACATCGCTCATATCATAAAGCCCTGGCGCTTTGCCTGCCAGGAATTTTGCCGCCTGAATAGCTCCCTTGCCAAATACTGCTTTTGAATAGGCAGTATGGCTGAACGTTATCACCTCGTCTGTACCGGCGAAAATCACATCATGTTCACCTACGATATTTCCTCCGCGCACTGCTGAAATGCCGATTTCTTTCGCATCTCTCGCTTTTCTCTCCTGGCTTCGGTCATATTTGTAAACATATGCATTGTCAAGCGCCTCGTTTAAACTGTCTGCCATCGCCAGCGCTGTACCGCTGGGGGCGTCTACTTTATATTTGTGATGTTTCTCTACGATTTCCATATCAAATCCTGCCGGTGCAAACACCTTTGCCGCTTCTTTCAACAGCTTCAGAAGCGTATTAACGCCCAGCGACATATTTGCCGAACGCAGAACTGCCACCTTCCCGGAGGTGTCTTTTACTTTCTGAATCTGCTCTTCTGAAAGTCCTGTGGTACATACCACTACAGGAAGCTTTCTTTCTGCGCAGTAGTCCAGCAGTGCATCTTCCGCTTTGGAAGATGCAAAATCAATAACGGCATCTGCCTCCACACGGCATGTGCGGATATCCGTAAATACCGGATAATCATTCTGCCTGTTATCGCAGATATCAATTCCCGCCACAATCTCTGCTTCTGGGTCTTCCTTCACAAGCCCGGAAATCATCTGCCCCATATGACCGTTGCAGCCGTGCATTATTATCTTTATCATCTCGTACTCCTCCTTGGCTTTACGCTAATTCAATTCCAAAATCCTTTAATGCCTGTGCCAGCTTCGGTACGTTTTTCTCCTCCATATCCGTCAGCGGTCCTCTCAGGGTTCCCGCATTTTTGCCCATCAGGTTCAGCGCCGCTTTCACCGGAATAGGATTTACCTCGCAGAACAGCGCATCTACCAGAGGCAGAGCTTTCAGCTGCAGCTCACGGCTCTCCTTCACCTTCCCGTCCAGATAAAGCTGTACGATGTCATGGGTCTGCTTCGGCGCCACATTGGAAAGTACGGAAATCACGCCGATACCGCCCAGAGAAAGAATCGGGACAATCTGGTCATCATTCCCTGAATAAATATCAATGCATCCGTCTGCAAGCTGTGCCAGCTTCGCAATCTGGGAAATGTTCCCGCTTGCTTCTTTAATCGCTACAATATTTTTCACATTTCTTGCCATCTCTACGGCTGTCTCCGGCTGAATGTTGCATCCTGTCCGGCTGGGTACATTGTACAGGATAATCGGCAGCTTCACAGCATTTGCCACTGTCGTAAAATGCTTAACCAGCCCTTTCTGCGTTGCCTTATTATAATATGGAGTCACCAGCAAAAGCCCGTCTGCCCCGAATTTCTCTGCCTCCTGCGAGAGATATACTGCCGTTTCCGTGCAGTTGGAACCTGTTCCGGCAACCACAGGAATCCTCTTTGCCACTTTGTCAACCGCAAACTTGATAACCTCCAAATGCTCCTCGTGGCTCAGTGTAGAAGATTCTCCCGTAGTTCCGCAAATGATAAGGGCATCTGTGGAATTCGCAATCTGTTCCTCTATCAGTGTTCCCAGAACCTCGTAATTTACATCTCCATTTTCTTTCATCGGCGTGACAATCGCAACGCCTGCACCTGTAAAGATAGCCATTTGTTTTCCTCCTTTTTCTCAAATCTCACTTCCGGCATGAATACAGAAATCCTGCCCTGGAGCTTCTTGCCCTACGGGAAACTGGCAGGCACTTTCCCGTAAGACGAAAAGAGCAGGCCGCCGGGCCTGCTCTAAAGAATCCTTCCGTATATCCGTTTCTTCTTCAGAGAGCGCCCCATCAGACAGTGATGAGAGTCATGCAGTTCTTCACTGCATGCCCAAGAGTACAGCTTTCAGGTACTGCACCTTTCGGCGTCCTCCCCTTTCTCCCATGTTCCCCTGTGCCTGAACACATCCGATGAGCTACTCTTGAAGCACGCGACCTCTACTCTAAAATATGAATTTATTCCGCAACTGTTCCGTATGCGTCAACCAACAGTTATGTTCTCTTAACTATAGCATTAATGAAAATCCTTGTCAATGTTAGATTTCGTCTTCTGTTTCCGCGATTTCCAACGCCAGCTCTTCCAGCTGCTGCCCGTCCACGGTTCCGGGCGCCCCTGTCATTAGGCAGGATGCATCTTTCACCTTCGGGAAAGCAATAACTTCACGGATGCTGTCTTCCCCTGCCATCAGCATAACCAGTCTGTCCAGACCGTATGCCAGTCCCGCATGGGGAGGAACGCCGTATTTAAACGCGCTCAGCAGGAACCCAAACTGGTCGTCCGCTCTCTCTTTGGAAAATCCCAGCACTTCAAACATCTTGGACTGAATATCGTCCTGGTGGATTCTCACGCTTCCGCCGCCGATTTCATTGCCGTTCAGGGTGATATCGTAAGCCTTCGCACGAACAGCCCCCGGATCTGTATCAATCTTATCCAAATCCTCTTCCATAGGCATGGTAAACGGATGATGCATTGCCACATACCTGTCCTCTTCCTCAGAGTATTCCAACAGCGGGAATTCCGTAATCCACAGAAATTTATATTCATCCTTTTTCAGCAGCCCCAGGCTCTTTGCAATTTCCAGACGCAGCGCACCCAGCACGTTCCACACAATTTTGTTTTTGTCAGCCGCAAAGAGAAGTAAATCTCCTGGTTTTCCTTCCAGCGCCTCCACAACCGCAGCCAGCTCTTCCTCGGTCATGAACTTTGCGAAAGAAGATTTGTACGAGCCGTCATCATTAATTACCAGATATGCCAATCCCTTTGCACCGTAGCCCTTCGCAAACTCCACCAGGGCGTCAATTTTCTTTCTCGGCATCTTTCCCTGGCCGCTGGCATTGATTCCCCGGACACTGCCGCCGTTCTCCAGCGCACCCGTAAATACGCCGAAGCCGCAGCCCTTCACCAGCCCGGAAATATCCTTCAGCTCCATCCCGAAACGTGTATCCGGCTTATCCGAACCAAATCTGTCCATGGCTTCTTTCCAGGTCATCCTTGGAATCGGAAGCGGCACCTCCACGCCCACGGCATCCTTGAAAATCTTAGCCAGAAGCCTCTCATTTACATCAATCACATCGTCAATATCCACGAACGAAAGCTCCAGGTCAATCTGTGTAAACTCGGGCTGTCTGTCCGCCCGCAGGTCCTCATCACGGAAGCACTTCGCAATCTGGAAATACCTGTCATACCCGGAACACATCAAAAGCTGTTTGAACAGCTGCGGCGACTGTGGAAGCGCATAAAAATGCCCCGTATGGATACGGCTCGGCACAAGGTAATCCCGCGCCCCCTCTGGCGTGCTCTTTATCAGAATCGGTGTCTCTATCTCCAGGAATCCTTCATCCGCCAGGAACTGGCGTGCAGAGTTTGCCACCTGGCTGCGCAGCATCAGGTTCCGCTGCAGGTTCGGACGGCGCAAATCAAGAAAACGGTATTTCAGCCTCAGCTCATCTTTTGTCTTGATGTCCTCCTCAATCGGAAACGGCGGCGTCTCAGACTCTGAAAGAATCCGAAGCTGCTCCGCGCGGATTTCAATTTCCCCGGTAGCCAGGTTTTCATTCACGGCTCCCTCCCGCATCTCCACGCGTCCTACGACTGCAATTACGAACTCACTTCTCAGCTTTCCGGCCTTCTCAAAACCATCTGCCCCAACATCCTTCTCATCAAACACAATCTGCAGCAGCCCGGAACGGTCACGCAAATCTACAAAAATCAGGCTGCCTAGATTTCTCCTCTTCTGCACCCATCCCATCACTGTTACCTGGCTGCCCACATTTGCCGTGCCAAGCTCCGTACACCTATGGGACCTTTTCAGTCCCTTCATTGATTCTGCCATTCTCTGTCTCTCCTCTTCCATTCATATTTCAGCAGCCATGTACTGCTGTTCTTTAACGGTTAAAATATTCTTTAATCTCCGTATATCCTTCCGCTGCCAGCTGTTCCTTCTGGAATTTCTTGTTTTTCTTCATCACTGCTACAGTCACCTGTTTTCCCTGGCTTCGTTCAGCCTCCGCCTCTTTAAAAATCTTCAAAAGACCTTCCTTTGGCATATTTTTCTCCATCAGGAACGCCGTCTTTCCCTTCTTTGCCGGAATCTGGTAATCCTTCTCCAACAGCAGCATCACGATACGCTCAAAACCAATCGAAAATCCGCATGCGCAGGTCTGGTTTCCTGTAAATTTTCCAATCATCTCATCGTAACGGCCGCCGCCGCCCACAGAGCCGCCAAACCCGTCAATACTAATCTCAAAAATCGGACCTGTATAGTAAGACATGCCCCTTACCAGCGTGGGATCAAACACAATCTTGAAGTCCGCCGTTTTCACAGCCTCCACACTCTCAATGATTGTCTCCATATCCTCCGCCGTTTTTTCATCCAGCACGCCAGCCAGCTTTTCTTTTAAATACCTCACACCTGCCAGATTATTTGTAACTCCCTGAAACAGCTCCAGGTATTTGTCAACGCATTCCTTTCCAAATCCTTCCTTCTCCAGTTCCTGCGCCACACCCTCCAGGCCGATTTTATCCATCTTATCCAGGATAATAAATACCAAATCATAGCTCTCTTCCGGAAAACCGCTGTATTTTGCCATAGCCTTTAAGATTTTCCTGTCATTGATACGGATGGTAAAGCCCTCAAAATCCAATTTTCCTACCAGGGTGGATGTAGCTAAAATCAGCTCGATTTCCGCTAAAATCGTCGGCTCGCCCAAAATATCAATATCACACTGCATAAACTGACGGAAGCGTCCCCTCTGGGGCCTGTCTGCCCGCCATACATTTCCCATCTGCAGCGCCTTGAACGGCGAAGGCAGATCATTGGCGTTATTTGCATAATACCTGGAAAGAGGAACCGTCAAGTCATAGCGCAGCCCGCTGTCCACCAAATCCCCTTCCGTCTCGGCAGTATCAAGTTTCAGCTTTTCCCCCCGTTTCAGAATCTTAAAAATCAGCTTCTCGTTTTCCCCTCCCTGCTTGCTGGAAAGGTTTTCGATATGCTCCACGCACGGTGTCTCTATGGACGAAAAACCAAATGCCCCATAAGTTTCCTTAATCAACTGGATAACATAATCCCGGATTTCCATTTCCCTGGGGGAAATGTCTTTCATGCCGGTCACCGGCTTTTTCTTCAGGCTCATACTCTGTCCTCCTCTAATTCAATCAGCCATTCTTTCATCAGTAAATCCTCGATTCCCTCTTCATGGATAACCGTCAGGAACTCAAGGAAAACCCTCATATCAAAATTTTTAACCTCTTCTATCATCAGCTCCACTGCCGTATTCACCGGGAATGCCCTCCGGTACGGCCTATCTGCAATCAGCGCCGCAAACACATCGCACACCCGCAGAATTCTCGCGCCGATGGGAATATCTTCCCCCGACCGGTTGGAAGGGTATCCCGTCCCATCATAATTTTCATGATGATACAAAATACTTTGCAAAATAAAATCCGAATACCCCGCTTCCACCAGCATCGCATATCCAAGAGTCGCATGGCTGCGCACATACCGCATTTCCTCAATTTTCAGCGTATCCTCCCGCTGGTAAATGTATATCGACACCTCTAGCTTTCCAATATCATGCAGAATCCCTGCAACTGCTATTTCATGGCACTGTTCTTCAGACAAGCCCAAAGATTTCGCAACCCGCCATGCCAGGTTGCTGACGCAGATTCCATGGGAAATCTCCTCAAGCATATGTTTTTCTAACGTATTTCCACTATTTTCCATACTTCACAAATCCCTGTCTTTTGCGTTCTATCATCTCATCAATACGTTCTATATAATTCTTTATGTCTTTTACATTTTCAATCCTGTCGATGCGGTCTGAAGCCCGTACCACTTTCGTAGATGCCCCTGCCCCCAACGCAAGAATGGACTGTTTCTCTTCCATTATCAGGATGTTATAAATCCCCGCTCTCCCAGTTTTCGCATAACCCACGTTTTCAAAATTTCCTGCCATATTCTTCTGGCGGTAAAGATAGTAAGGCGACATTCCCGCATTTCCTGCATACACGGAAGTCATATCCATAATTTCCTGATTATTCGTAAATGTCAGCTCTTTGTACTTATCTTTAAACATATTCAGCCTGGCCGCCCGCTTCACTGCCAGGGAATGCACCGTAATGCTGTCCGGCATAAGCCTTGTCACTTCCTTCATGGTGTGTTCTACCTCTGGCAGCTCTTCCCCCGGAAGTCCTACGATTAAATCCATATTGATATTGTCAAATCCCAGCTCCCTGGCCATGTGAAAGGCTTCTATCGTTTCTTCCACCGTATGCCGCCGCCCGATAATTTCGAGCGTTTTCTGGTTCATGGTCTGGGGGTTAATCGAAATCCTGCTTACACCATGCTCCTGCAGCACCCGCAGCTTGTCCCTGCTGATACTGTCCGGTCTTCCCGCCTCCACTGTAAACTCCTGGAGATGGGACAAGTCGAAATGGCGCTCTATCTCTGTAAGCAGGCGCTCCAGCTGCGCCGCTTCCAAAGTCGTAGGCGTCCCTCCCCCGATGTAGAGCGTATCCAGAATCCGCCCCCGGTAAGCCTCTGCCCCGAACGCAATTTCCCGGCACAAAGCGTCCAGGTATGCGTCCACCCTATCCTTCCACACCGAAATAGGGCTGGAACTGAACGAGCAGTACAGACAGATACTAGGACAGAACGGAATGCCGATATACAGACTGTACCCGTCCGCATAATGAATGTTTTCCAGAATGTGCTTCTCCCTGTTGGCAATCATGATGGCCAGCGCTGTCTTTTCGCTGCTGGTGAAATACGTTTTCCGCATGTAATCCGCGATTTCCGTATTCTTCCATCCTGCCTCCAGAAGCGCCATGGGAATCTTCGTAGGGCGTATCCCCGTCAGGTTTCCCCAGGGAAGCTTCTGCCTGGTATATTCCGAGAGCATTCCATAAAGCAGGAATTTCAGGCAGTTCTTTGTGTGCTTCCTGTCTGCATAGTAATCCACTGCGGCATCTCTTTCCAGCAGAACCTTCTGCTGTCCGTCCTCAAAACAAATCCCAATCCTGTCCTCTCCATAATCTATCAGGACATAAAAATCAGCCGCATCGCTGCTCTCTTCAGGCTGTGCCGTTTCTCCCAAAACCTTCACAGCAACATCCACTCCCGGATAAAATGCACGTACCAGAGAATAGATATCATATTCAAAATCACGTTTATTCAGCTTTACAACTATCATACGAACGGATTATTCTCCTTTTCATGTGCAATCGTGGTTTCATACCCATGTCCCGGATATACGATTGTGTCCTCTGGCAGCATCGAAAACAGCCCCCTGACAGAATTCACTAGCACAGACATGCTTCCCGTGGGAAAATCTGTGCGTCCTACCCCCTCACAGAACAGGGTATCCCCGGAAAACAGCGCCGCTTCATCAGGAAAATAATAGCACACGCCGCCCTTCGTATGCCCTGGCGTATGAAGTACCTGTATCCGGAAGCCTGCCATCACAAATTCCTCTTTATCCGCGTACAGCTTATCCGGCTGCACGGCAAATGGTTTTCCAAACTGCCCCGACAGATTTTTCCCTGCATCACACAGCACGTCTGCCTCCCCACTGCCTGCGCCAATAGAAATCCCATACGTATCCGCTAGTTCCCGCGCCGCCCCGATATGGTCAAAATGTCCGTGCGTCAGCAGAATACCCGCCAAACGTACTCCCAGCGTCTCAATGTCCGCCTTTATCCTATCTGCTGAATCCGCCGGGTCAATAAGTATCGCTTCTTTCGTATCTGTATGGACTATCAAATAAACATTCGTCCCTATCATCCCCAGCACACGCTTCTTAACCTGCATTCCATCTCACTCTCCCTCTATCGTAAATCCTGGTATTTCCTATTCTGATTTCAGCATAACCCATTCCCTGCCGCCGCAGGCAGCGGTATCATCCCGTCGTCCGCTCGATGTCAATGACACTCTCTACCTGTCTGACTTTCCCTATCAGGTTATTCAGCTCCTCTCTGCTTGGCACATCAAAGGTGAGGCTGATGGTCGCTGTCCCCTGCTTGCTGGTAGTACTGTTCGCACTGCTCACATCAATCTTCCGCTCTGTAAAAATCTTCATGATATCCACCAGAAGCCCGGTTCGGTTGTAACCATATACTTTAATTTCCGCAGTATACAGCTCTCCTGTCTTTCCTGCTGGAGAAGCCTGCCACTCCGCGTCAATCAGCCGCACCCTGTCCGCATCCGCCAGGTTAATCACATTGATACAGTCTGTCCTGTGGATAGACACGCCTCTGCCCCGGGTTACAAAACCGACAATCTCATCCCCCGGAATCGGAGAACAGCACTTCGAAAAACGCACGGCAACATCGTGGATTCCCTTCACTACGATACCGCCCTTTGATTTGGCGACGCGTATCCTGTCTTTCGAATCCACGGCTTCCAGGATTTCCTCGTCCGTTATCTCCTTCTTATGCTCTTTCTCATACTCTTCCAGCAGCCGGTTCACTACCTGGCCTTCTTTCAGCCCGCCATGGCCAATAGCCGCCAATGTCGAATCCCAGTCCCGGAACCCGTATTTGCGCATGATTTTTTCCAGATAGGAGGGCTTCATCAAACTGCTCAGTACAATATTCTTCGTCTTACAATAAGCCGCCAGCAGTTCTTTTCCTTTGATGATATTATCCTCTTTCCGCTCATGCTTAAACCACTGGTTAATCTTACTTTTTGCTTGTGTGCTTTTTACAATATTCAGCCAGTCCCGGCTAGGTCCCTTGGAATTCTGTGATGTGAGAATTTCTATCCTGTCGCCATTCTGGATAACATAATCAATCGTCACCAGCTTGCCGTTTACCCTTGCGCCAATCATCTTATTTCCCACGGCTGAATGAATGCTATAGGCAAAATCTATAGGCGTAGAGCCATTCGGAAGGTTCTTCACATCACCGGCCGGGGTAAAACAATATACATTTTCCGTAAACAAATCCAAATCACTTTTTAGCAGGCTCAAAAACTCCCGGTTATCGGACATATCGCGCTGCCACTCCAGAATCTGCCGCAGCCAGCTCAGCTTCTCTTCCTCCTGCTGCGCTACCGGCTTCTTCCCATCAGAACTCTCCTTATATTTCCAATGCGCCGCAATACCATACTCTGCGGTGCGGTGCATATCGAACGTCCGTATCTGTATCTCAAAAGGCTGCCCGTTCGGCCCTATCAGCGTCGTGTGCAGCGACTGGTACATGTTCTCCTTCGGCATGGCGATATAGTCTTTGAAACGCCCCGGAATCGGCTTATACATCTCATGGATAATGCCTAACGCCGCATAACAGTCTTTCACGGTGTCCACCACGATACGCACGGCAAATAAATCATAAATCTGCTCCAGCGTCTTATCCTGGTTTACCATTTTCTTATAGATACTAAAGAAATGCTTCACCCTTCCATAAATCTGTGCCTTGATATCCGCATCTTCAATATGCTTGCTGACTTCCCTCACGATTCCCTGGACATATTCCTCCCGCGCACTCTTCCGGAGAGAAATCTTCTCCACCAAATCATAATATACTTCCGGCTCCAGATATTTGAGGGACAAATCATCAAGTTCAACCTTAATCTTCGAAATTCCAAGACGCTGCGCAATCGGTGCATAGATATCCATCGTCTCCTGCGCCTTTTCCTTCTGCTTTTCCGGTCTCATATATTTCAGTGTGCGCATATTATGCAGCCTGTCGGCAAGCTTAATCAGAATCACACGGATATCCTTTGCCATGGCCAGAAACATTTTCCGCAGGTTCTCCGCCTGCTCCTCTACCTTATCCGCAGAATAACTTAGCTGTCCCAGCTTCGTAACCCCGTCAACCAACAGAGCAACTTCCGCGCTGAACTCCTGGACAATTTCTTCCGACGTCATAACCGTGTCTTCCACCACATCGTGCAAAAGCCCCGCCACAATCGTCTCCTTATCCATCTCCAAATCCGCCAAAATAATCGCCACACAGAGCGGGTGGATAATATACGGCTCGCCCGATTTCCTGCACTGCCCCTCATGGGCGTCATGGGCAATCTTATATGCCTTTTCAATCATAGAAATATCCGCTGACGGATGATATTTTTTCACGCTGTTAATCAATTCCTGATACAGCACCACAGGACTCGTAAAATCATCCATATTCTTCAGGCTGGCATCTGCTTTCCTGATCTCTTCTTTTTTATCACAAATTGTCCTTGTTTCCATCGGCATACTCATCACCATCTTTCCCATCTGCCATCATCACATTACTGTCTGGCCTCAGCCTTTCTATTCTCCAGTTTCATAGCAACAAGTATAACATTCGAAGTGATTGATTGCAATAGCTTATCTTCTAAGCGCTGCGCAAAACCTGGCGCCTGCAGACCTCAAAACATCCTGTCCTCAATATAAAAGACAAGCAGCCCATTCTATAAGGAATAAACTGCCTGACGTAATTGATTTAACTTTCTAACTGTTTAATATCCTCTCCCTTTGGAAGTTTTTCTATAGCAGAAACAACACGCCTTTTTTCATTCATTGGAAGCTTATCAATAAATTTTTAGCTTTCTTTTTGATGATAATCTGATACATCAAATCAGCTCCCATTCTTTTTTACACTCTGCGAGAGTATATTCCTCATCTTTCTCTAAATCCGGAGCGTTTAGATAATCCTCATAAAGTTTCCGGCAATATAAATCATCCAACTCTTACACCTCTGTTTCTGTAACCTATCTTATACAATGTATAGCAAAAAACCTTGTACCTCTATATACGAATAGGTACAAGGTTCTTCATGCGGGAGATGGGACTTGAACCCACACGTCGTTGCCAACACTAGATCCTTAGTCTAGCCTGTCTGCCAATTCCAGCACTCCCGCATTTCCTGATTGGAAATGTTCTGTTTTCTACAACGATGATAATTATACCACCCGTTTGCTGATTCGTCAATATACTTTTTATTTTTTTCTGCACCTATACGCATTCTTACGGACTTTGCAGCAAGTGCAAAGTCCTGGAGTGAACAGTAATCTTTATATTCTTCTCTGCCGGAACGCCTCATACATCAACACTGCAGACGCTACCCCCGCATTTAGCGATTCCACCTCTCCGCACATGGGAATACGGATATAGCCGTCCGCCCGCGCCGCCAGTTCTCCGCCCAGCCCGCTGCCCTCATTACCTATCAGAAAGCCGCAGCTCTTCCGGTAATCCATCTGGTCATAATCCATGCTTCCCTTCAAATGTGCCGCATAGACAGAAATCCCCCTCTGGTTCAATCTGTCCATCACCTGAGCCATATCTTCTGCATAGCAGAAGGGCATCCTGTAGACAGACCCCATCGTGGAACGGATAGTTTTCGGATTGTAGATATCCACAGTATCTGCGCTCATAACGATTCCCGTCACCCCCGCCCCCTCTCCGGTGCGGAGGATCGTTCCCAGATTCCCCGGATCCTGAATATTCTCCAGCACCAGAACCAGAGGATTTTCCCCCCTCAGCACCTGTTCCAGAGAGTAATGCTGTCTGCGGATAACTGCCAGGATTCCCTGAGGTGTTTTTGTATCAGATACGCCCTGAAAAATGCGGTCGTCCACCACCTCTACATTTCTGCATCCCAAAAGCTCCGACGCCTCCGGTTTTTCCGAAAAGCTTTGGGAAATATATACCTTCTCTATCAGTTCCCGCGGCGCCTCCCTATACATCTTCATTCCTTCCACCACAAACACATCCTGCTCCCGGCGGGCTTTCCCTTTCTTTTGAAGCCGGACTAAATTTTTCATCTGCATATTTGACATACTCGTAATCATTTTTCTCTCCTTTAAACAAGCAAATATCCAAGCTCCGCTTTTCTGCCTGCTCATTTCCTCTGACTATAATAAGCTCCAGAAACAGCGTGCCGCGCCATCTCTGAAGCTTCCATCCTTTTACTTTACTTTCTTTAAATCATCATTATTTCCTACTATCAGAATGATCTGATGCTCTGCCAGCGGAGCATCCGGGTCAAGATTTGCATTAATCCTGTCCCCTTCATGGGCTGCAATGACATTGATACCGTACCTCCCTCTGACATCCAGTTCCCGGAGGCTTTTCCCTATCCAGGATTCCGGCACCTCCAGTTCTGCCATGCTGTATGTGACAGAGAGTTCAAATGTATCCATAAACTTTCCAAATACCATGTTCCTCGCTACGCGGGAGCCCATCTCACGCTCCGGCAGGATTGTCTGATCTGCGCCCACCTTTTTCAGCACTTCTGCATGGGTTTCAGACCTTGCTTTTGCTAAGACATACGGAATTCCCGCCTCTTTAGAAAAAATCGTGGCCATGATGCTGGCCTCCATATCTCCGGAGACAGCCACTACCGCCCCGTCCATATTTCCGACTCCAAGGCTCTGGTAAATACCCTTATCCTTGACATTCGCCCTTACCGCCAGAGTTACATCATTTGCAATATCCTCCACGATACTCCCGTCAACGTCTACTGCCAATACCTCGCATCCATTTTTTGCCAGGGCAACTGCCACGCTGTAGCCAAATTTCCCTAAACCGTACACAACAAACGATTTTGATGCCATGTGATTCCTTTTCCTTCCCGCAGGCTATATGCTGAGCGCCTTGCTTACTCTATACTCATACTCGTCCAGGTGCTTCTGCATAGCCAATGCTTCATCAATATCAAAATCCGTATATTTCCCGCCCTTATAGGCCACTACACGATTCGTTTTTCCCTCTGCCAGCAAGTCCACCGCATAAGCTCCCATGATAGATGCATAGACACGGTCGCGGCATGTCGGGCTGCCGCCGCGCTGCATGTGCCCTAAAATCGTTGCCCTGGTCTCTACACCGGTAGCTGCCTCGATACGGCGCGCCATGCTCACGGAATGGCCGATTCCTTCGGCATTGATGATAATATGGTGCTTCTTCCCGCGTTTTCTATTATTAATCAGGTTGTTAATCAGCTTCTGCTCGTCATAATCATAATTCTCCGGCAGCAGAACATCCTCCGCACCGTTTGCTATGCCGCACCAGAGCGCAATATACCCCGCATTCCGTCCCATAACCTCAATAATACTGCACCGCTCATGGGAGGACGCTGTATCACGTACTTTATCAATTGCATCCATGGCAGTGTTAACCGCCGTATCAAAGCCAATCGTATACTCTGTACATGCAATGTCCAAGTCAATGGTTCCCGGCACACCGATGGTATTAATTCCCAGACCTGCCAGCTTCTGCGCTCCTGCAAAAGAACCGTCGCCGCCGATAACCACCATCCCGTCTATGCCGTGTTTCTTACACACTTCCGCTCCCAGCCGCTGTCCTTCTTCCTCACGGAATTCCGCACAGCGGGCCGTGTAAAGAATCGTGCCGCCCCGTGAAATCGTATCCGATACGTCACGGGCTGTCATATCAATAATTTCTTCATTCAGCAGCCCATTGTACCCTTTCCGGATGCCCTTTACTTTCAGCCCCAGGGAAACTGCCCGGCGGACTACCGCGCGAATCGCCGCATTCATTCCCGGCGCGTCTCCTCCGCTCGTCAATACTCCGATTGTCTTAATCTCTTTTGCCATTTTTCTACCTCCGTAACATGCAGCACAAAGGCGGCAAAACCGCCGACACGGGCTGCGTGGTCAAACCATACCTTTTTATTAACTCTAAGTGTAATTCATTTTTCCCTGTTTTTCAATAGACTTTTCCACAACTTTGACATTCGCTTCCCCAAAACGCTCCCTCAAACCATGCAAAAGCTCATCGCTGATAGTAATTCCCCAATTTTCCGAAAGCCGCTTTACCTGCCGGGGATTTCTTACATAAATCACAACCCTGTCCTTACCCTCTTCCTCACGAATATAGCCATAGAGGTCAGACTCCTGCTTCTCAAAGCTCTCCATATCCGCAAACTGTACCCACAGCTCCCTGGGGATGTCTGAAAAGCTCCATATTTTATCACAGATAAGCTTGCTGTCTTTTTCCTCTTCCCCGGAAACCCGCCCGCGTACAAACACCTTACTGTCCTCTTCCAAAAGATTGCGGAACCGCTCATAAACCTTCGGGAAAATCACTACCTCCACTGCCCCCACTAAATCTTCCAAGGTAATAAACGCCATCGTTTGGTTCGTCCGGGTGTATTTTACTGTCTTGGAAGCAATCATGCCGCCAAGAACCTCATAGGCGCCGTCCTCCGCCTTCACTGCCCCCGTCTCCTCATCCTGCATAAAGTCCGAGGTGACTGCCGAGATATTCTTCCGCCACAAAGCTTCATAATCATCCAGTGGATGGCCGCTTACATAAATCCCAAGCACTTCCTTCTCAAATGCCAGCAGCTGTTCCTTATCATATTCGCCCACGTCTGGGAGATGGATTTCATACGCCGCCTTTTCCTCCTCAGGCACCAAATCAAACAGCGAAAGCTGCCCTGCCATAGTATGTTTCTTCTCCTGGTTCACGCTATCCAAAATCCTAACATAAACCATCATAAACTGCTTTCTCGTACCGCCTAGGCTATCCAGCGCCCCCGACTTAATAAAGCTCTCAATGGTACGCTTATTCACCTCTTTCCCAGAAAGGCGCTCAATGAAATCCTGCAGGGATTTATATTCTCCCCGCGCCTCCCTCTCTGACACGATCGCGTCAATCACCGGCTTCCCGACACTCTTAATCGCCGACAGCCCATAGCGGATATTCTGTCCATCCACGGAAAAGCCGCCCTCCCCACGGTTGATATCCGGAGGAAGAATCTGGATTCCCATCTGACGGCAGGAATAAATATATTCCGACACCTTGCGGGTATTGTCAATCACCGACGTCATCAGTGCCGCCATAAATTCTACCGGATAATAATATTTCAAATATGCTGTCTGATAAGCCACCACAGCATAAGCCGCCGCATGGGACTTATTAAATGCATATTTTGCAAAATCAATCATTTCATCATATATTTTATTCGCTATTTCTTCCTTTATCCCGTTTTTGATACAGCCCGGCACACCCTCTTCTTCATTTCCGTACACAAAATTCTGGCGTTCCTTCTGCATCACCGCCGCCTTTTTCTTCGACATGGCACGGCGCAGCAAATCACTCCTCCCCAAAGTATAACCGCCCAGCACACGCACAATCTGCATAACCTGCTCCTGGTATACGATACAGCCGTAGGTGGATTCCAGAATCGAAACCAGCTCCGGGCAGTCATAGGTAATCGTCTCCGGGTTGTTCTTTCCCCGGATATACTGGGGAATAAAATCCATAGGACCCGGACGGTACAGGGAAATTCCTGCGATAACGTCCTCAAGGCTCTGGGGCTTTAGCTCTTTCATGAAATTCTTCATCCCCGCGCTCTCCAGCTGAAAGATGCCGTCCGTCTTTCCCGTCCCCAGGGAATCCAGCACTTTTTTATCATTATAATCGATGGTATCCATATCGATTGTTTTCCCGCTGCTTTTCTCCGCCATCCGGACTGCATTCTGGATAACCGTCAGCGTGCGCAGCCCCAGGAAATCCATTTTCAGAAGCCCCAGCTCTTCCAGCGTCGTCATGGTGAACTGGGTCGTAATCGAACCGTCGCTGGCTCTTGAGAGCGGCACATACTCATCCACTGCCTTCTGGCTGATCACGACTCCCGCCGCATGCATGGACGTATGCCTGGGCAGTCCCTCCAGCCTCCTGGACATATCTATCAAAGTGTGTACCTGCTCATCCTCTTCATAGAGCTTGTGCAGCTCATTGTTCACTTTCAGAGCCTTGTCAATCGTGATATTCAGCTCCTGGGGAATCATCTTCGCGATAGAATCCACCATTGCATAGGGCAAATCCATAACCCGCCCCACATCACGGATAACACCGCGGGCCGCCAGCGTACCAAACGTAACAATCTGCACCACACGGTCTTTCCCATATTTGCGCACCACATAATCAATCACTTCCTGCCGTCTTTCGAAACAGAAATCGACGTCAATATCAGGCATCGACAC
Organism: Lachnospiraceae bacterium 46-15; assembly: GCA_041223665.1. Taxonomy (GTDB): domain Bacteria; phylum Bacillota; class Clostridia; order Lachnospirales; family Lachnospiraceae; genus Hominisplanchenecus_A. The sequence goes on along the minus strand of JBCLQO010000007.1, from coordinate 48,603 downwards.
CCTCTCCGGATTCAGGAACCGCTCAAACAGCAGATCATAGCGAATCGGGTCAAGCTGCGTGATTCCCAGCGTATACGCCACCAGGCTTCCCGCCGCAGACCCTCTCCCCGGCCCTACAATAATATCATTATCCCGCGCATATTTGATAAAATCCCACACAATCAGGAAATAATCTACATACCCCATCTCTTTGATGGTATTCAGTTCATAGTTCAGCCTGTCCTTCAAAGTCTCAGTAACGGCCGGATACAGCGCTTCCAGCCCTTCAAAACAAAGTTTATTTAAATATTCCCAAGAGGTATATCCGTCCGGCACATCGTATTTAGGCAGCTTCGTCACGCCAAACTCAATCTCCACATGACACCGAGCCGCAATCTTATGCGTATTCTCCAGCGCCTCCAGCGCATAAGGAAAAAGCTGCGCCATTTCCTCGGGGGATTTTACATAATACTGGCCGCCCTCATAGCGCATCCTGTCCTTATCCGTCAGCTTCTTCTGTGTCTGCAGGCACAGAAGGATGTCATGGGCGCTCTCATCCTGGGCATACGTATAGTGTACATCATTCGTCGCCACCAGCTCGATTTCCAGCTCCCGGCTCATACGCAGAAGCTGCTGGTTCACCGTCTTCTGTTCCGGAATCCCATGGTCCTGAAGCTCCAGAAAATAATTTCCTTTCCCGAAAATGCCCTCATACTTCAGCGCGGCACGCTTCGCCTCTTCATACATTCCGCGTACCAGATACCGCTGCACCTCCCCCGCAAGGCAGGCGCTCAGCGCAATAATTCCCTCATGGTATTCCTGCAGTACCTCCATATCTACCCGTGGTTTGTAATAAAATCCTTCCACAAAGCCTTTCGACACGATTTTCATCAGATTGCTGTAACCGGTATTATTTTCCGCCAGAAGCACCAGATGATGGTACCTGTCCTCCCCGCCGGAAGCTTCTTTGTCAAAACGGGAATTTGGCGCCACATAAACTTCACACCCCAGCACTGGGTTAATCCCGGCTGCTTTTGCTTCCCGGTAGAAGTCAATGACGCCAAACATCACGCCATGGTCTGTAATCGCCGCGCTGTCCATGCCCAGCTCCTTAACCCTGGCTACATATTCCTTTATCTTATTCGAACCGTCCAACAGACTGTATTCTGTATGGACGTGCAGATGTGTAAAATTCACCCCGTACCCCTTTCTGTCACAGCGGCAGACCTATCTCCTGCAAAATCATATACGCCACTCCCACTGCAGCCGCAGCCGCAAATGCCGGCGTCACAAAGCTTCTCTTCACTCCCTCCGGCAGCTCATGCCGCTTAAAGCACCAGCGCATATGCGCCTCACGCTTACAGTGCTTTGCCATCCACATCATCACGCCCGCTGCCAGCGCCGTAGAAAACAGCGCTAGGATTCCCATCACCAGCATGACCCCCAGCAGGGATTCCTGTGTAATCTCCGCCTGCTCTACGGCTGCTGCTCCGCCGCCCACAGACTCCAGCAGTGTTTCCTGCAGATGCATCAGCGCCACACTCCATCCATTTATCACAAAATGCGCCGTCATGGACGCATAAATACTGCCGGTAATCTCAACCAGCATACAAAATGCAATCCCCAGCACTGCCGCATAAAAAAACTGATTCAAATTCCGGTGGACAAGCCCGAACACAACCGCGCTGGCCAAAGTCCCAAGAATGACACCCTTTTCCCTGTAGGCATGATAAAAAATCCCACGGTATATCAATTCCTCCACCACAGCCGGAATAACCGCCATCACCATAAGGTTCACCCACAGTGAATTGTCCATGAGCAGAGCTCCTGTCTCGCTTACATAATTTGTAGCAAACAGCATCGAAAATGCATTGATAAACGTTATCAGCGGAAGCAGCAGAAATGCCGCCAGCGCCGACATCAGTACTGTAGAGATACGGATTGCCTGAAAAGGTATCCACTCTTTCGGCCGGATGCGTTTAAAAATCACATACAAAATCACCGGAACCGCAAAAATAAACTCTCCCGCCACATTAAGCTGCGTCACACTCAGGCGGCTTAACACCCATCCCAAAAGATATGGTACGGCAATCATCCACAGAGTCATGCAAAAAAATAATCGATTCATACTTTTTGTCTTATCCATACCAAATCACCACGCTACAATTTTTTAATCCTGTTTTCCATGAGCTGAATACGTCCCTGCTTATACAGACGCCCCACCGCACGCTTAAAGGCCGCCTTGCTGATACCGAACTCCCGTTTAATAATCTCCGGAGACACTTTCTCGCCAAAAGGCAGAACTCCTTCATACTCCTCGATTACCTTCATAACCAGTTCCGCATCCTTATCCATCTGGACTTCCACCCGCTCGTTCGGGCTGAGATCCAGCTTTCCATCCGGCTTCACTGCTGTAACCCGTACCTGTATTGTATCGCCTATCCGGTAGCTTCCTGCTGCTTCCCGCTTCGGAATCAACCCGGAATAGCGGTTATCCACCGCCACAAACACGCCAAAATTCCCTTCCGTCTCATAAATCGTCCCTGTCACATGGTCATCCTTCTGATACGGGGAATCTGTCTCCAGATATTCATATACATTCATAGTCGCACAGAACCTGCGGCTTTTATCCAGATAAACTGCTGCCAGCACCTTCTCGCCCTGGGCAACCCGCCTGCTTTGCTCCTTAAAGGGCAGAAGCAAATCCTTCTCCAGCCCCCAGTCCAGGAATGCGCCAATATTCGACACCTCCTTGACCTCCATCACCGCAATACCTCCCAGCTGCGCATAAGGCTCGCGGCGGGTAGCAATCATCCTGTCCTTCGAGTCAAGATAAAGAAATACCTCTATCCTGTCCCCGATTTCTGTTTCATCCGGCACCTCTTTCACAGGGAGCAGCACACGCTCCTGCGCGTCCTTCCCTTCTGCCAGATACACGCCAAACTTCATCCGTTTCACCACGGTCAATTCCTGTCTTTTCCCTAACTGTAACATCTCGTCTCCTATTCATCACTCATCTTCTTGTCTGTGTACAATTGTATTGCATTTGATAGGAGATTTCAATAGGTTTCGCGTACAAACTTCATAGAATCGAGACGAATTGGGGTTTGCCGGACAGTCTCTCCGGCAAACCCCAATTTTTTCAGCTATGCTTTCTCTTTCTCGCCAGTACCGTAATCCAGAGGAGCGCCGCAGCCCCAAGTGCTGCCACAATGCTTCCATAAAACAGCGGTTTATTCGCAAGGAACAGCCTCCACCAGTCAGTGGTGATGACAATATTGGATACTTCCGCCGTATAACTGTTTCCTGCTGCGTCTGTGGCAACTACTTTGAAGGACTGGGCATAATCCTGTTCTTCTATGGACTGGCTCAGCCTTCCATTCAGTTCGCTCAGTTCTTTTATATCTGTATAATCTGCCACTAGCTCCCCATTCGTATACATCTGTACCCTTCCCAGAAGAGTATTATCCTGCACATCGACTGTGACATCCTGCCTGCTGGCCTGGTATCTTCCATTATCCTCCACGCCGGATATCAATGCCGACGGACTGGTCGTGTCCATGACAAATTGAATCTTTTTGCCTTTTGTGTCATTATCCGAAAGATTTTCTGCCCGATCCCCTGACATGATTTTAAGTATATAACGCCCTTGTTTTTCAAAATTATCTTTGTGGAACATATAGGTATACTGTTTCCATGTAACGTCATTTCCGCTCTCTGCCACAGTATATTCCTCTCCCTCCTGCATGGGAAGAAGCATCCCGTCATGACTGCATGTAATCTCTTTGAACTTCAGTGTATCTACATTAGTCTCTCTGATTTTCAAATCCTGCGCCGTATTTGTGTAACCCATGCTGTCTCCGCCCAGCAGCATCTTTGTCTGCGCATCATCAAATGTATAGACGGAACCAAAACGGTTTACAGAGAATACCTTCTTTACCTCATCGGACTTATTGCCTGCTTTATCATACACCGTTACTTTAATCGTATACATATCATCATTCTTCTGTACCCGCGCAATGTCTTTCATCGCGATTACTGCTCCCCGCGCCGAAGTCGTAGTCGTGCTGTTTTTTGAATAATCAAGCTTTCCGTTGTGATATCCCTCATAGATAATCTCAGTACGCGACGCATCATAATTCGTATCATTGTACACAATTCTGGGTGCTACCACGCCGCTGTTTGCAGACTTATTCTCTACATTCTGGATTTCCACCTCCGGCTTCGTCATGTCCACTACAAAATGATCTCCCGAATACGCCTCCATCTCATTTTCCGCCCGGTCTGCCCCTGATATAGAAAGAGTATATTCACCATCTGTGTCAAACGGAACAGTCGCAATGTTGTGGTCGCCGTTTGAACTCCAGCCTGAGAGCAGTGCGTCTGCTGACGCCCCATCTTTCGTTATGCTAACCGCAACGTTTGACGCTTCAAAGTTATGTTCTTCCACATCAATGGTCGCCGTACGCCCGCGTTTGTAATAATGCCCATTTTCTGCATCATTATTATCATACGTCACCGTATACGTCGGCGCCGTCTGGTCAATGGTAAATTCATCTACCTGATTATACTCCGCACGGTTTCCGGCCTTATCTTGAAATGACACCGTGAAGGAATAATCGCCATCCTCTGAATATGTGATGGTGCATACATTCTGAGTATCGTCACCGCTGCCGGATGCAGACCAGTCACTAATTGCCGGCTGGACACCGTCTGTATTGGTAATCGTGAACTCTACATCCGCAGGATCAAAATTCCTCTCCGTAATCGTAACGGTTGCCACCCGGGTATCTTTGTAATACTTTTCTGACGCCGCGTCATTCAAATTATATTCTACCTGAATAACCGGGGGCGTAATGTCAATATTATACTGCTGCTTCACAGACGCCTTATGATTCGCATTATCTGTATAACGCGCCGTGACATTCACATCATTCTGATTATTATCTGCACTGGACAGCCTTACCGTTTTCCGCAGTGAGCGGCGGATAGCAGAAGCCTCTCCGCTTCCGAAGTTCTTTTCTATGACTTGGTCTTTTCCTGGTGTAATTTTATAATCATGTATTCCTGAATAACTGTCCTTTAAAGATACCTCAAATTCAACATCCGAATTATAATAATCCACTCCGCCCACTACCCTGCTGGGCTTTGTCTTTGTTGTAATTCTGGCAGTGCTTGTACTTTTATGCCTTTTCTTGCTCTCTATCACAGACGCCTGGCTCACCGTATAGGTACATCCGCTCCAGTCCGTCACTCTGGCAGTCACTGTCCCGTCAAAATCCGCTGTTTCCAGAGGAACCTGCACAGTAAATGACTGGGCTTTCTTCCACTTTATTGTCTCCGGCGGATGATAAGTCTTTGTTTTGTACAATGTCTTTCCGTCATCATCTGTATCTTTGAGCGTAAACATGATTTCGCGCACACCTGCTGTTGCATCCTTTACCGCTGCTGTTACAAGCAGTGTGCTGTCCGCAAACCAGATGTCATTTTTGCCGTATCTTAATGCATCCGCAAACCCTGAATGGCTGGATAATTTACAGGACAGCTCCGCTTCCGGCTTCGTTCTGTCAACACACGTTTTAGCATTCAAAACCGCCGCTTGGTTCCCGGCCAAATCTTCAAATCCTGTAAGCGCTGCATCATAATTCGCTTCATCTGTCATAGGCAGCTCAATCACAAATTCTCCATTTACCGTTCTCCTTGCGTCAAGGGCATTCACTGCTGCCTTAGCTGCAAAGCCTTTTAATGCCTTCCCGTCTGCGGCTGCCGCTGTCAGCGCCAACGCCTTTTTAAGCTCCTGGTAACGTATATTCCCGCTGCCCGGCGCCCCGCTCCGGGTATCATCCACTTTAATCTGAAAATACACCGGACGGTTAAAATACTTCCGCCCCGTCTTTTCTCCAACAGCCTGTGGTTCCACTTTCTTTTTTGTGGAAGCATCTACATAAGCGAAGCTTACCACAGGCGCATGGGTGTCCAGCACAAGCTGCGTACTTGTATATGTCCCATTTTGTCCGATTGCCGGAATCGTATTGCTCCCCTGCACCTGCCGCCCTGCAGTCATGGCATTCATCGCCGTGTCCCGATAGGACACAGAGATCTGATAGCGTCCATCTGCGCGCAGCGTAAACTGCGCCTTATATACCGCTATGCCGCCTGCCTCAGCTTTTGTCCAGCGAACTTCCGGCATATCAGCGCCCGCCATGACTTTTCCATCCTTTATCACCCTGAGCAGAAAATCGGTATCTGCACTATCCTGATTTACAAGTTTACCGTTTTCTTCTACCGCATGATGCTCTGTAATGCTAAATTCCACATCAATCTTATCATTATAATAAGAAACATATCCCGTCTGCGGCGTCTTAGCCGTACTGTCCTTTATACTCGACGTATCACTGCTGACTACACGCCTGGCCCCGCTGTAGCTTATGTTAAATATCGGCGCAGTATGATCCAGCACAAACTCTCTGCTGCTGTAAATCCCTTCCGAGAACTTTCCCTGAATCCCCGTGCTTCCAGAAACCATATGGTTCCCGGCACGGTCCCTATAGCTGACTTTCACATAATACCTGCCCGCGGCCATCCCAGGAACACCGTCAAATCCATAAGCCGTGCTGTGATTTCTTCCGTCCGTCTCCCATACCAATTGTTCCCCTGTAAGCCTTACGCAAGCTTCCTGCCCGTCACCTTGTGAGGAATAAATCTCAAATACTAACGTTTCCGGCTTCCAGTAAGCATCATTATCATCTACCGTAAATTTAATTGTGACATCATCTTTCCCTGCATCGTTGTGGTATACGGGAATTCCCCCGCTCACTGTCCGGTTCGTCTGTCCATCAATTTCAAATTTCATCAGCTTTGGAGCCACATGATCCACAATCACTGCATACTCTGTATAAACGCCGCCTTCTGCCGTTCCCCTGCAGCTTTCCCCTGCCGTCAGAAGATTTTCCGCCACATCCTGATACGAGACGGTGCACAAATACTCCTGTTCGCAGTCCCTTCCTGCCGGAAAACAGACCTCTGCCGATGCATCATATCCTTTTATTCCGGCCGGTGTCCACGGCGTCACCTGAACAGCATTTCTGTTCTCCCCCTGTATGGAAAACCGCGGAGTAACTACGCTTCCATTCCTTATATTTTCCAGATAAAAGCGCTCTGTCAGCATATATGACAATGTCACCGTATCTTTATAAAAAACTCTTTTATACTCTTCCTCCAGCGCCCCTCCATCCGGATAGCTGCTATCCAGTACAGGAGCTTTTCTGTCCAGATAAAGTAAATCCGCTGACTCATCCAGGCTTCTCAGAACAAACGCCCTGCCCTTATCATCCACTCTCCTCACGTTCCCTGCATAATCCCTGATTCCCTCCACTGTAAAATCATGGATAGATATATCCTGCTCTTCTTCCACGGTAAATTCACCTTCCAGAAGCATATACCCCGCCAAAAGCGCTTCCTCCTTCCTGTCACTCTCTCTACTGAGAATCCTTATATGGGCTTCGGTCTTTCCTGAACTTCCTGTATCAAAGACAACCGCATTCCCTCCATTTTTTTTATAACTCATAGAAACGGTACGGATACCTGATACCGTATCGCGGGCGTACATCCGGAACTTAATTTTCTCTTTGCCGAAAATCTTCAGCCAGCACCCCGAAAAGAAATCCAGTACTTTACTTACCCATCCTTGCTCTGACTCCTCCATTAATTCCGCTTTTATGCTGTTCGCGCCGAGCACATCGCTCTCAAAGCCAATGAACACATCCTGCTCTGGTGCGCTTCCGTCAAAGGTTACTTTTACATTTATCTTATTATCCAAGCCTGTGCCTGCTGCTCCATTTCCCGCTAAATCCTCGCAGCGGAGCGTCAAATCATAGTTTGCCCCATAGCCGGCATCATCCTGCCGGAACAATGGAATTTTCCACATTACCTCGTCAGAAATTACACTCTCTTCGTTAAAGCTATTACCATTGAAAAATTCCGTTATACTGTCATCTGGTACAGCATCCCCCACAGAGTCACACACGGATAAGCTGCCTTCCGTATTCAGGAGTGCGTCTTTAAACTCGTGGCAGCGGACATTTTTATCCTTCACTTTTACCTGCAGATATACATTTTCCCTGAAATATGACCTTCCGTCAACCAGCGCAGATGGTGCTATTACACTGCCAGACTCATTCACGTAAGCTGTCTCTATTTGCGGCGCGGTTTTATCTATCACCAGAACAGGGCTTCTATACTGATAGCCATCTTTTATAGAATTTCTGCCTTTTTCACTGTCAGGGCTCTCCAGCTTTGGCTCCATCTCATTTCCCGCCGCATCACGGTATCTCAGAAAAATCTCATAGCTTCCTTCTTCTGCAAGCCTGAAAGTTCCCGTATGTATATTCCCCTGATGCGTCCAGGAAATATCAGGCAATTCTTCCAGCTCCTTGCCGTCCCGGATAATACAAAGTCCAAAACAGGAATCTTCTCCCTGCTCAAATGCCGCCGCATAATCCTCTTCAACTGTAAGCATCACTTCAATATTTTTCTTATAGTATGCCGTATATCCTGCTTCCGGTTTCGACTCCTTTTTGTCATTGTCTGCCCCAGTATCCCCCTCCTTAACCAGACGGTCTGCGGCATTGTAACTTACTGTATAGTACGGGGGCTTATGATCAAGGATAAACTCTTCGCCTATATAGACTCCCCGCGCCTCATCAAATTCTCCTGCACCCTGGAAGGATTCTGCACGCACCATCATATTCCCCAGTTTATTCTTGTAGGAAATGGACGCCTTGTAATTTGCCGGTTCTCCCTCCCCGCTGAGCCCATAAGAAGCACAGTAGATATTCCCATGGGTCGTCCAGTTCAGCTCATTTCCCTTTAATACTACGCTTGGCCGGCTATTGCTGACCGACAAGTTAAAAATCTCAAGTGTAACGTTCTCTGCGAGGTTTTCTTCTGACCATCCTTCCGGTGTATCCATAACAGAAAACTCCAGATTCACATCTGCCGCTCCATCTCTGCCCTTATGATATACCGCTGCGCCGTCAATCCGCGTATCTGTCACTCCTGTCATAGAAAATTCCGTAAGTTCCGGTTTCTGCGCCGCCATCATAAACACCTGGCTGGTATACGTGCCATCCTCTATCCCCGGCACATCCTCGTCTTCCATGTCGGTAATTTCAAAAGGCAGGCGCACAGAATCCCGGTTCACCCAGCATACGTCTCCATCATCATATGCGCGAATCTCTCCGCCATCTGAAGCTTCCCGTGGAATTCCTGTCGTAATTCCCGGAACCTCTGTATCCTGCCTCACTGCCACATTTACAGACGCACTGTTGCCAGCCCGGTCACGCACAGTAATCGTATAATCTCCCGGCACTGCGAAAGTTACAGCCCCTTCCTCTTGGTTCACTTTGGCTCCTTCTTCCGGACGGATACTCACAGACTCTATGCCTGCCCTGTCATCTGAAGCATCAAACGACACACGTAAATCCTCTGCATTCTTCCAGAACACATCATTTTCCACATCATAATGCGCATGATTCTTAAGCGTCTGCACTGTGGGCGCCGTGTGGTCAATCTTCCTGACATCCACAGTTACCTCGGCTATATTCCCTGCCCTGTCTACCGCATAAATATAATAAACCTCTGCCGCTTCGCCTACCTCAGCATCCACCTGGAAAGCCCCGCCCTCAATAGCGGTAAGCCCTTCCAAATCTCTGTCAGTATTAATCGCCGTAAGCGCACACGGCTCTGATGAATAGTAATATTTTACATCCTCCTCCGGCTCCGGAAGCTCAATCCTTTTTTCTGTTGTCCATTCCTCCGAATCTGTGGAGGCATCTATAACCGCACGGACTTCCGGTACATCCTTTAGAATGGTAAAAGCATCTTTTTCCAAAACCATCGGTCCCAGAATTTCCTCTGTATCCACATCTTTCAGATAAATTTCCTTATCTTCCTTCAATGTATCTTCATACACCAGAAATTCCGTGTAGCTCTCCTCATCTTCTTCCTCCTCTGAAAGCTCATAGCCTTCCACTTTGACCGTAACATCCGAACGGTAATACCCCGCCTGATATCCCATGCCCTCCAGCTCAAAAGCAACCGTATCCGTATCTACGCTGCCATTTTGGATAACAAACACTCCATCCGCACTTCCCTGGTAATTGCCTTTTCCGCTGATTGTTACCGTATAAGTTCCGCGGCTGAGAAAATCCCCGTCCCCATAAGCCACTTCATAATCCCCGCCTTCTGACAACTCCCGCTCTCCATCCCTCACCGACATAACAACAGGGCGCTGAACCTGGCCATTGTACGTCAGCACAGTATCCCTATCGTAAGTAACCGTAATGGAATCACTGAAAACATGCTTAGGTAAAACATGATAATCCAATTCCGCCGCACCTGTATAATTGGAATCGGCAGATTTCACCCACACTTTATAGCTGCCCACGTCCACAATTTCATCTATCCTATTTTCTTCTGCCGCACTTTCTCTATAATAAAACACCTCACCGTCTGCAAACGGCGCAAGCACCGTGATTGTCTGGCTAGTTCCGGTATATATTCCTTCGCTGTCTGCCAATGCAATATTATCAGCAGATACTTCCTGGGGGCGAATCCTGAACGTTCTCGTAACCTTTCCTGTATAATTCCCCATTCCTGTAATAACTACCGCTGCATGCTCTGACGCATTGATATTATCCGTATAGCTTGCCGTATAGTCTGTATTTTCCTCCAGAATCCTATTCTCGGAAATGTCTGTTACAAGGATAACCGGACATTTTTTCTGCCCATCATATACCTGCTCTCCAATCGGCGATACCATATCGTCTGTGAGCTGCTTCGCCTTATTCCCAGCTTCCCCTGTATCAGAAAACGCCCCCATCTTCCCGCTTTCCCCTTGATGGACTGACGCTTCGGAACTGCCTTTTGCAGCCCACACGAAAACTGTCCTGTCCGACACTCCCCCAAGCAACAAAATCAGAGCAAGCCCAAAGGCCAGCCAACGTTTCACACATTCCCGATTTTTTCTTTCCATACACTTTCTCCTTAATATAATAGCCCTGGTACTTCCCCGCTAAGATTCACTATAAGCACTAGCCGATAACTTCATCTGTATGTATCAAGAGAACTTCCCTCTCGATAACAAAAGATATCTGTTCCAACAGCGTTGTCTCCTCCGTATCTTTCTGCGGTATCTCCATAGGTATCACTCCTGCTGTGCCCAGTTTCTCTGTTTCCTCCCCTGCCTGCACTATCTGCTGGGCTTCAGCTGATACGGCAGGCGGCTGTTGCTTTCGTGAAACCTCCTGCAAAGGTTTCTTTTTCTTATGCCCAAGTTTTCCGCTGGACGCTGTCTCTGCCTCCAGCTCCCTTATCCCTTTTCTCGCGCTGCTCCCGGTCAGATATCCTGCTACGCTCCTGATGTCATAATAGAAAAACAGCGCTGCCGCCACACCCAGGCAGAGAATGCACAGCGCAAGGCAGGCATAACACAAATATGTATACAATTCTATCCTATTCATTTTTCCCGTCCGTACCTCCTGCTCCTGTCTCATCCTTTACTTCGGCATATGCCGATTGAATGGCAAGCTCCGCTTTTTCAACTGCTTCCTCCAGCTTTTCCATCTCACTTTCGATAGTTTTATTTACATTTTTAAAGTCTGACTTTAAATGCGCTTTTATATTTTCCAGCTGCCCCTCCATCTGCTCCCTTGTAACACCCGCGTTCTTAAAGGACACGGTATTTGTCACAATCTGTACAGCCAGCTCCTTATACACCACAAGCGCGGTCGTAGGATTGTCCGCTTTCACCAGATTCCCCTCAGAAATTGCCGTTAAATCCTCCCAGTAATCGCCAAAGGATGTGTCTTCATCTCCGGCAGCATCAGGAATGCCAATCTGAGAATAATAATTGGATATCTTATAGAGCCGCTCTGCACGGGCGATTTTTGCCGCTTCCAGATGATGTCCTGCGCCATTGTCTTTTACATATTCAAAATAAGCCTTTGCGTTTTTCTTATTGCCGCTTTCTTCGAACCGATAATAATAAGACAGTCCCGCTTCATATGCGAACTGCAGATATCCCTCTGGGTTACTGTCCCTGAACTGCTCCTGATAAGTTTCCTGACTCCCTTCTGCCCGCCCAATCAATATTTCCCTGAGCTTCTCACTCTCCTCCGAGGTCAGGACACCGTCCGCCAGCAGCAATTCGTTCAGCAGCCCCATATACGCATCTGCCCGCCCAGGGTCCACGGCAATCGCCGCACGGTAATTCTCCAGCTCTTCCTCCGGAGACACAGACCCCTTTGCCTCTGAGATATAGGCTTCATAGGTGCTGTTTTTCTCTCCTGTCCGCAGTCCGTAGAACACTGCACTGCTTACTCCAAAAATTATTGCGAAAGAAGCCGGAATCAGAAAATTGCGAAATGCTGCCCTCTGTTTTTTCCTGTACGCTTTATCTGTCTCCCAGTAATGCTCCAGGGCATATAAAAGCTCGGCACAGGACTGATATCGTTTTTCTGGATTTTCTGATGTGCATTTAAGGATAATTGCTTCCAGACCGGAAGAAAGGTTCGCATTCCACTGGCGAATTGGATACATCTCGAAAGGTGGCTGACTCGGATTATGACCTGTAAGTAAATGATACATCGTAGCTCCCAGGCAGTAGATATCGGTTCGTGCATCTGTCTGTCCATGGCCGCCGTACTGCTCTGGCGCCGCATAGCCCCGGGTGCCCAGACATACCGTATCTTCCACACTGGTTTCTTTATATTCCCTAGCTGTCCCGAAATCAAACAGGATAACACTCCCATCTGGCTTCAGCATTACATTGGAAGGCTTCATATCGCGGTAAACAATCGGAGGCTTTCTGGAATGAAGATATCCCAGCACATCACAAAGCTGCTTCGCCCACTCAATCACATCTTCCTGCTGCTGTGCCCCTTCATCATCCAGAATTGCTTTCAAAGTACGCCCCTCAATAAAATCCATGACAATCAGAAAGCTTTCATCACTGTCAATTACATCGACAATACTGGGCAGATGCGCATGATTCAGCCGCTTTAGCATATCCGTTTCCACAATCAGCCCCTGCTTCACGACCTCAAAATCCTGCTTTCCGTCTTTTTGGACTTCTTTGATCGCCCAGGTTTTATTTGCCCGTTCATTCATCGCCATATAGACAACGCCCATACTGCCCTGTCCAACTTTATTCAGAATCCTATATTTTCCATCTATAAGTGAACCAATTTCTAACATAATACTTTTCATCCCTCTTCGTCAGTTTTTCCAGGAACGTACCAAAACCACAGATATGTTGTCCTTTTCTCCGCGATTCATGACTTTCTTCGCCGCTTCCCTGCTGCGCTGCTCCATCAATCCCTCATCCCCTAATGTCTCCGGCTGAAATACTTCCAGCATTTCCTGCTCATCCAGCTCATGGCGGAACCCGTCGCTGCAGAGCAGATACATGGCGTCTGCCTGTATTTTTCCTGTATAAAATTCCGGTCTTATCCCTTCGGAAGCTCCAATGCACTGGAGAAGTACACTTCTGCGCTTATCCACCTTTGCCTGTTCCGGCGTAAGCTTTCCCCGGCTCACCTCCCGGGCCACCAAAGTCTGGTCGGCAGTCAGCTGCGTCACCTGTCTTTTGATTTCGTAGGCTCTGCTATCCCCTATATGTGCAATATAGTAATTTTCTTGTCCAAACAGCATAGCCGTAGCTGTAGTTCCCAGCTGCAGCCCATTGCGCTTTCCATAACTGTATATTTTCTGATGTACGCTGTTCAGCAGTCCCATCCAGGATTTATACAAATCCGTTCTTAACTGATTTCTTTCCAAAAGCGCCGGAAGCTCTTCCCGAAACCATCGGGCAAATGCCTTTACCACTGTGGCGCTCGCCACCTCACCCTTCGCCAAACCGCCCATGCCGTCACACACCACAGCCAGCACCATCTGTTCTTCATTAACCAGCGCACGCTGAATCAAAAGAGAATCCTGATTTGTCTTCTTTTTTATGCCCACATCCGTATAGCAAGCCAGCAAATAATTCATATATTTTTTCCTCATTCATACATCCGGAACTCCAGTTCCTCATCACCCAGACGAATCACAGAACCATGGTTTAACGGAACCGGCTCCCCCGCGGGATATAGCTTGATTTCATTCACATAAGTCCCATTCTTAGATTCGTTATCCCCTATTCCTATACTTCCGTTCTGCATATACAACACAGCATGGACACGCCCCACGGCACTGTTCCCTGCGATACAGATATCTGCTGCGTGAGCAGTGTAGTCCCTTCACTCTGCTGGTATGTCTTTAAATCCACTGTTTCATCAGCGCTCTCTTGATTCATATACGTCTGCAAATCCACAGTCCCGCCAAAATCCTGCGGCGCTGCCTGGCGCTGCTCCATCTCTACCTTCTGCACTGGAATCATCGTATCTCTTTTAATGCACCTGCGTTTGCTGTGGAATATTCCGGGACGGCTGGCTAGTCGCAGCCGCTTCCTGATATCCCCTGTGATACTGCCCGGGTATCCTGTCCGGCGCCTGGCCCATCCGCCATGTCACACAAATAGCCCAGAGCCATGCCTTCGGGCAGCTTTCCTGCTTCCGCTTTTATGGAACTGTCCATCAGCAGTACATCTACATAAACTTCTTTCAGGCTTTGATAAAATTTTTCTATGTCTGAAAAAACATACATATTTATTTTATCTGCATATTTTAATTGAAAATTCTTCTGAAGACGGTTCATGTAATTAACATCTTTGTCCACAATCGCTACTTTTAATTTCATATTTTTTTCTCTTTACCCTTTTTATCTTGTGCAAGTCATGGAGTCTAAATGAAGATAATCAATAGATAAAATAGAATGTTATTTGTTGCTTTATTGTAATACGCATTTCGCGTATTGTCAACTTTTTTCTTGCATTTCTCGGATAATACAGGTATAATAAAAATACAACTTATGTTTTTAGTGACCATACAAATTAGAAATAAGGAGAATTCTTATGGATTTTGGACAGCGATTGCTTCAGCTGCTGTACCATCATGGTATTTCACAAAAGCAGCTGGCACTGGAATTAAAGATAGCCCCAACGACGCTAAACGGATATGTGAATAACCGCCGGGAACCAGACTACAAGATTTTAAAAGAAATTGCAAACTTTTTTGATGTATCAACAGATTATCTGCTGGGAAACCAGCCCTCAGGCTCCATTGAAACCCCTGCCCTCTCAAAGCATGAGGTATGGCTGCTCCACTATTACCGCCAGCTGAATCCCGACCAGAAAGATGCGGTAGATGACCTTCTAAAAGTAATGCAGAAACAGAAAAATACAAACTAGCAAAAAGCTGCTGCAAACAGACTCTTTCAAAGTAAGCCCATTTTTGCAGCAGCCCCGTAAAATTACAATTTTCTAAAACGGCTTTCCGTCCAGATATACAAATCTATCATTTACCCGCTCCATAACATATTCCCTGTCAATAAGGGCATTTACAAAGTCTTTTCCCGAAGAATCCACAGGAATTACGCGCACCCCCAGCGCCGTCTCTGCCTCCTCCTGGGTCATGTCATCCAGAAATACTCTCTCCCCGGTGCGGAACATATTTGCCGAAACCAGCAGCGCCTCTCCGATATCAAAGCCCCCGTCTTTCAGCTCACGCATCTGCCCTGCCAAATCCTGCCCGGTAATCAGCCCGGTTACGGTAATCGTCTCTCCGAAGAACCTGTTCTGAATAGGAACCACCTGTACCCGGAGCCCCGGAACTACCTCCATCACTTTTCCCGCCAACTCTGTAATAACCTTTGCGGCTATTACGCCTGTGGCTATCGTAACTTTCCGTTCTATTTTCCGCGTCTCACTGTCAAGCAGGCGCAGCGCTTCCTGCACTTCTTCCGTCAGCAGCCGCACCATACCTACGCCGTTTTCCAGCTGGAGATAACCGTCATACCGCCCAGCCTCCGGCATTTCCCATCCTGCCAAATCATACAGCTCATCACTGGCATGGACGAAATGAATGCCGTACTGCTCCATACATTCTTTCTGCTTCTGCTCCACGATACGAATGGTTTCCCGGGCTTTCTCCCTGCCGAACACCTCCAGAGGATACAGCCCCTCCCGGTATTTCGTCAACCCGGAAGGAACCACAGAAACGCTCCGCATAAAAGGAATATAGTTCTCCAAATCGTTCAGGGTACGCACCAGCTCATCTCCATCGTTTACCCCCTGGCACACTACTACCTGCCCATTCATCTCTATCTCATGCGCATACAGCCTGTCAATATACTTCAGCACATCCCCAGCAAAACGGTTATGCAGCATCTCACAGCGCAGCACAGGATTTGTGGTCTGCACGGAAATATTAATTGGCGCCAGATGATACCGGATAATTCTGTCAATATCCTTTTCTTTCATATTTGTGAGTGTAATATAATTTCCCTGCATAAAGGAAAGCCGGGAATCATCATCCTTAAAATACAGGGATTCACGCATCCCTTCGGGCATCTGGTCAATAAAGCAGAAGATACACTTGTTGCAGCAGGATTTGTAGTCACTCATCAGCTCTGTCTCGAACTCAACTCCCAGCTCTTCATCATACTCCTTCTCTATCTCCAGCAGCCATTCTTCGCCATCCGCCTTCCGAATCAGCACTTCCACCAGCTCATCCTTGATATCAAAGCGGTAATCAAACACATCCTCTATCATCTCCCCATTTATCTCTAAAAGCTGGTCGCCCGGTTCGATTTCCATTTCTTCTGCAATAGAACCGGGCAGTACCTTGGTAATGATATGCCCCTTTCGCTGGTCTTTCCCACAGTTTTTATCTGCCATATCTGTTTCCTTTCCTAAAAATTCCGCCCATAACATACAAGAAGAGGCTGCTGCATCCGCAGCAGCCTCACGGCTTTTACTCTGTTTCCATCATGGACAGAAGCTCTGCTTCTTCTTCCTCTTCCATAATCTGGATTTCTTCCTCCTGAACCATCTCATCAAAGTTCACCTCGGAAACTTCCATTTCATCCTCTTCCTGGAGTTCTTCTATTCCAGTATCCAGCCTTACATTCCTGTATCGCTTCATACCAGTTCCAGCCGGAATCAGCTTACCGATGCAGACATTCTCTTTCAGTCCAATCAACGGATCGACCTTCCCCTTAATTGCAGCTTCTGTCAGAACCTTTGTCGTCTCTTGGAAGGATGCCGCGGACAGAAAAGAATTCGTCGCCAGGGATGCCTTTGTGATACCAAGCATCACCTGTTTCCCTTCTGCCGCCTCGCCGCCTTCTGCAAGGACTTTCTCATTTTCATCCTCAAAATCAAGGATATCCACCAGCGTACCCGGAAGCAAATCCGTATCTCCATTATTCTCGATACGTATCTTCTTGAGCATCTGGCGCACAATAACCTCGATATGCTTATCGTTGATTTCCACACCCTGCAGACGGTATACGCGCTGTACCTCGCGGATCATATAATCCTGTACGGCACGGACGCCTTTAATCTTCAGAAGGTCATGCGGATTTACACTACCTTCCGTCAGCTCATCACCTGCTTCCAGATACTCGCCGTCCTGAGCCTTGATACGGGAACCATAAGGAATCAGGTATGTCTTTGTTTCCCCTGTTTCGTTATTAACCACATCAATCTCACGCTTTTTCTTCGTATCTTTAATATGAGCCACGCCTGCGATTTCTGTGATAATCGCAAGACCCTTCGGTTTACGTGCCTCAAAAAGCTCTTCTACACGCGGAAGACCCTGTGTGATATCGCCGCCGGCCACACCGCCGGTATGGAACGTACGCATCGTAAGCTGTGTACCTGGCTCACCGATAGACTGCGCCGCAATGATACCTACTGACTCGCCTACCTGTACCGGCTCGCCCGTCGCCAGGTTCGCCCCATAGCACTTCGCACAGATTCCGATATGTGACTTACAGGTCAGAATCGTACGAATCTTAATCTTATCAAAAGGCTTTCCATTCTCGTCCACGCCCTCGGACATTACCCGTGCCGCACGTTTCGGAGTAATCATATGGTTTGCCTTAACAATCACTTCACCGTCTTTATTCTTAATCGTCTCACAGGCAAAACGTCCTGTAATACGCTCCTGAAGGCTCTCGATCTCTTCTTTTCCGTCCGCAAATGCTTTTACGTACATTCCCGGAATCTCTGCGCCCTCTTTTTCCGCACAGCAGTCTGTCTCCCGGATAATCAAATCCTGGGACACATCCACCAGACGCCTGGTCAGATAACCGGAATCGGCTGTACGCAGCGCCGTATCGGACAGACCTTTACGCGCACCATGCGCAGACATGAAATACTCCAGAACGTCCAGACCCTCACGGAAATTTGACTTGATAGGCAGCTCAATGGTATGTCCCGTTGTATCTGCCATCAGTCCACGCATACCTGCAAGCTGCTTAATCTGCTTGTCAGAACCACGGGCTCCAGAGTCGGCCATCATATAAATATTGTTATATTTATCCAGTCCGTCCAGCAGCGCTTTCGTCAGGATATCGTCGGTGGTTTTCCATGTCTCAACCACTTCCTTATAACGCTCTTCCTCTGTAATCAGACCTCGCTTATAGTTCTTCGTGATACGGTCTACCGTATCCTGAGCCTTCTGAATCAGCTCCGGCTTCTCAGGCGGCACAGTCATATCGGAAATAGATACTGTCATTGCCGCTCTCGTAGAATACTTGTACCCCATAGCCTTGATATTATCCAGCACCTCTGCCGTCTTTGTAGCGCCGTGAGTATTGATAACCTTTTCCAAAATCTGTTTAAGCTGCTTCTTGCCTACCAGGAAATCTACCTCCGGTTTCAGGAAATTCTCAGGATTCTTCCTGTCTACAAATCCTAAATCCTGAGGCAGAATTTCATTGAAAATGAAACGTCCCAGTGTAGACTCCACGATTCCTGTTACTATTTCTCCCTCCGGTGTTTCCCTGGACACACGGACTTTAATCTTCGTCTGCAGCGTCAGCACCTTATTTTCATAAGCAAGAATTGCCTCATTTACACTCTTAAAGCATTTGCCTTCTCCCTTTGCTCCTTCTCTTTCCTGAGTCAGATAATAAATACCCAGCACCATATCCTGAGACGGCACTGCCACAGGGCCTCCGTCGGAAGGCTTCAGCAGGTTGTTCGGTGAAAGCAGCAGGAAACGGCACTCTGCCTGTGCCTCCACAGAAAGCGGCAGATGCACAGCCATCTGGTCACCGTCGAAATCCGCGTTGAACGCGGTACATACCAGCGGATGCAGCTTAATTGCTTTACCCTCCACCAGTATCGGCTCAAATGCCTGGATGCCCAGCCTGTGCAGCGTGGGAGCACGGTTCAGCATAACCGGATGCTCCTTGATAACCTCCTCCAGCACATCCCACACCTCTGTCTCCAGACGCTCAACCATCTTCTTCGCGCTCTTGATATTGTGCGAAATTCCTTTTGCCACCAGCTCCTTCATCACGAAAGGCTTAAACAGCTCGATAGCCATCTCTTTCGGCAGCCCGCACTGATAAATTTTCAGCTCAGGGCCTACCACGATAACAGAACGCCCCGAATAGTCTACACGCTTACCCAAAAGGTTCTGGCGGAAACGCCCCGACTTACCTTTCAGCATATCGGACAGGGACTTCAAAGCCCTGTTTCCTGGCCCCGTAACCGGACGTCCCCGGCGGCCATTGTCAATCAGCGCATCAACTGCCTCCTGGAGCATACGCTTCTCATTGCGCACGATGATTTCCGGTGCCCCCAGTTCCAGCAGCCTTTTCAGACGGTTATTCCTGTTGATAATCCTTCTATACAAATCATTCAAATCTGAAGTGGCAAAACGTCCGCCGTCCAGCTGAACCATCGGGCGCAAATCCGGCGGGATAACCGGAATTACTGTCATAATCATCCACTCCGGACGGTTTCCTGACTCACGGAAAGCCTCTACCACTTCCAGACGCTTGATAATCCGGGCACGTTTCTGCCCTGTAGACTCTTTCAGACCCTTTTTCAGCTCTGCAGAATCTTTTTCCAAATCAATGGCTTCCAACAGCTCCATGATGGCTTCCGCTCCCATTCCTGCCCGGAACGTATAACCATATTTCTCACGTGCTTCCTGGAACTCCCTCTCAGTGAGCACCTGTTTGTACTGCAAATCGCTCTCACCTTTATCCAGCACGATATAGTTCGCAAAATACAGCACCTTTTCCAGCGTCCTAGGTGACAAGTCCAGAATCAGTCCCATCCTGGAAGGAATACCCTTAAAGTACCAGATGTGGGACACCGGGGCTGCCAGCTCAATGTGCCCCATGCGCTCGCGGCGCACGCTGGATTTCGTAACCTCAACGCCGCATCTGTCACAAATCACGCCTTTATAACGAATCTTCTTATATTTTCCACAGTGGCATTCCCAGTCTTTACTCGGTCCAAAAATACGCTCACAGAACAGCCCTTCTTTCTCTGGCTTCAGCGTCCTGTAGTTAATGGTTTCCGGTTTCCTTACCTCGCCCCTGGACCATTCTCTGATTTTTTCCGGAGATGCCAACCCTATCTTAATCGCATCAAAAGTCATTGGCTGATACACTTCATTGTTTGCTGCTTCTGGCATTCGTCGTTCTCCTTTCAAACGAAATGTTACTACTTATTCCTCTATCTCACCGTCAAAGGATTCTTCCAGCACAAACACCGTGTCATCCTCCTCTTCTTCTGCCACATCCACTAATTCTCCGCCTTCAAACTCCTGCTCTGTGTATCCGTGGTCGCCAAAGGATTCCTGGTCATCCTTATATCTCTTATCATCCATGATATGGTTAATATCTGTCTCGCCGTAATCCACCGTCTCCATAATCTCCACTTCCTTCTGCTCGCCGTTCTCCTCACGGAGCACTTTCACATCCAGACCGAGGGACTGAAGCTCTTTGAGCAGCACCTTAAAGGACTCAGGGATTCCGGGTTCAGGAATATTATCTCCCTTGATAATCGCCTCATAAGTCTTTACACGCCCAATCACATCGTCCGACTTCACAGTCAGGATTTCCTGAAGGGTGTAGCTTGCGCCGTATGCCTCCAGCGCCCAAACCTCCATCTCTCCGAAACGCTGTCCGCCAAACTGAGCCTTTCCACCCAGAGGCTGCTGCGTTACCAGGGAGTACGGGCCTGTGGAACGCGCATGGATTTTATCATCTACCAGATGATGCAGCTTCAGATAATGCATGTGTCCGATGGTTACCGCACTGTCAAAATATTCCCCGGTACGCCCGTCACGGAGCCTTACCTTACCATCTCTTGAGAGCGGAACCCCTCTCCACACACTTCTGTGATCTCTGTTATCATCCAGGTACTGCATGACATCTTCACCAAGAATGTCCTTATATTTATCATAGAATGTGCCGTCTCCGGCCGTGTAACCCTCCTCGTAATTCCAACCAGCCTTTTCGTCGTCGTCAAATGGAAGATTCACGTAATCATTCGCCAAGTCCAGAGTATCCATGATATCTTCCTCATTCGCTCCGTCAAAGACAGGAGTCGAAATGTTAAATCCAAGCGCTTTCGCCGCAAGGCTCAAATGGATTTCCAGCACCTGGCCGATATTCATACGGGAAGGCACGCCCAGCGGGTTCAATACGATATCCAGCGGACGCCCGTTCGGAAGAAACGGCATATCCTCTACCGGAAGCACACGGGAAACCACACCCTTATTTCCATGACGTCCCGCCATCTTATCCCCCACAGAAATCTTTCTCTTCTGAGCAATATAAATACGGACTGCCTGGTTTACGCCTGGAGACAATTCATCTCCATTCTCCCTGGTAAACACGCGTGCGTCTACCACGATACCATATTCACCGTGAGGCACTTTCAGGGAAGTATCCCTTACCTCTCTCGCCTTCTCACCGAAAATAGCTCTCAACAATCTTTCTTCAGCCGTCAGCTCTGTCTCACCTTTCGGTGTGACCTTACCCACCAGGATATCCCCGGCACGCACCTCCGCGCCAATACGGATGATACCGCGCTCATCCAAATCCTTCAGCGCGTCGTCGCCTACACCCGGCACATCCCTGGTAATCTCTTCCGGCCCCAGCTTGGTATCCCTCGCCTCAGCCTCATATTCTTCAATATGAACCGATGTGTAAACATCGTTCATAACCAGCCTTTCGCTCAACAGTACGGCATCCTCGTAGTTGTAGCCTTCCCACGTCATAAATCCAATCAGCGGGTTCTTTCCGAGAGCAATCTCGCCGTTTGATGTGGACGGTCCGTCCGCAATAACCTGACCTGCCGCAACCCGGTCACCTTTGTATACAATCGGCCTCTGGTTGTAGCAGTTACTCTGGTTGCTTCGTGAAAACTTCGTCAAACGGTAATTATCCCTGGTGCCATCATCATTCTTCACTACAATTTCTCTTGAAGTAGAACGCTCAATGGTGCCGTTTTTCTTTGCCACCACGCAGACGCCTGAGTCTACAGCCGTCTTTACTTCCATACCTGTTCCTACTACCGGAGCTTCTGTCGTCAAAAGCGGTACTGCCTGACGCTGCATGTTGGAACCCATCAGCGCACGGTTCGCATCGTCGTTCTCCAGGAACGGAATCAGCGCCGTAGCCACAGAAAATACCATTTTCGGAGATACGTCCATGTAGTCAAACATCCTTCTCTCGTACTCCTGGGTTTCTTCCCGGTAACGGCCGGATACATTCTTGTGTACAAAATGTCCGTCCTCATCCAGCGGCTCATTCGCCTGGGCTACATGGTAATTATCCTCTTCATCCGCCGTCATGTAGACGACTTCGTCTGTTACCCGCGGATTCTTCGGATCTGTCTTGTCAATCTTCCGGTACGGCGCTTCTACAAAGCCATACTCATTGATTCTGGCATAAGTTGCCAGAGAGTTAATCAGACCAATGTTCGGTCCCTCAGGCGTCTCAATCGGGCACATCCTTCCATAATGGGAGTAATGCACGTCACGCACCTCAAATCCCGCCCTGTCCCTTGACAGACCGCCAGGTCCCAGTGCAGAGAGACGTCTCTTATGGGTCAGCTCACCCAGCGGGTTATTCTGATCCATGAACTGTGACAGCTGGGAAGAACCAAAGAATTCCTTCACTGCCGCAGTCACCGGTTTAATATTAATCAGGGACTGGGGAGAAATCCCCTCCAAATCCTGTGTTGTCATTCTCTCGCGCACCACACGTTCCAGCCTGGAAAGACCGATGCGGTACTGGTTCTGGAGCAGCTCACCCACCGCACGGATACGCCGGTTGCCCAGGTGGTCAATATCATCGTCATTTCCAATGCCGTATTCCAAATGAATATTATAGTTAATGGAAGCCAGTATATCTTCCTTCGTAATGTGTTTCGGAATCAGGTCATGAATGTCTTTCTTAATCGCTGCCTTGATATCTTCAATATCGTCATTTTCTTCCAGTATTTTTTCCAGCACCGGGTAGTATACTAACTCTGTAACACCCAGCGACTTCAGCTCTGCCTCATCCAGATTCACAAAATTTGTAATATCCACCATCATACTGGAGAGTACCTTCACATTCCTCTCCTCGGTCTGGATAAACACATATGGAACTGCCGCATTCTGAATCGTATCTGCCAGCTCACGGGTCACTTCCGTGCCCGCTTCAGCCAGAATCTCGCCTGTGGTGGTATCCACCACATCTTCTGCCAGGACTTGTCCGGCAATGCGGTTGCGCAGCATCAGCTTTTTATTAAATTTATAACGTCCGACCTTTGCCAAATCATATCTTCTGGGGTCAAAGAACATGCTCATGATCAGGCTTTCTGCGCTCTCTACTGCAAGAGGCTCTCCGGGACGTATCTTCTTATACAGTTCCAGAAGACCTTCCTGGTAACTTTCGGAAGTATCTTTTGTAAGGCTGGCCAAAATCTTTGGCTCTTCGCCAAACAGCTCAATAATTTCGGCGTTTGTCCCAAAGCCCAGCGCACGGATCAGCACGGTAATCGGAACCTTCCTGGTCCTGTCCACACGTACATAAAAAATGTCATTTGAATCTGTCTCATATTCCAGCCATGCGCCGCGGTTTGGAATAACAGTGGAGGAAAACAGTTTTTTACCTAATTTATCATGTGCGATAGCATAGTATATACCCGGCGAACGTACAAGCTGGCTGACGATAACTCGCTCTGCGCCATTAATCACGAAAGTTCCTGTCTCCGTCATCAACGGCAAATCGCCCATAAAAATTTCATGCTCATTAATCTCGTCATTTTCTTTGTTATGCAGCCTTACCCGCACTTTTAGCGGCGCAGCATATGTCGCATCACGTTCCTTGCATTCTTCAATTGAATACTTTACATCTTTTTCACATAATGTGAAGTCTACGAATTCCAGACTCAGCTTACCGCTGTAATCTGCAATCGGAGAGATATCGTCAAAAACCTCTTTCATCCCTTCGTTCAGAAACCAGTAATAGGAATCCTTCTGAACTTCAATAAGGTTTGGCATCTCGAGAACTTCCTTTTGTCTCGAGTAGCTCATACGGAAGCTTTTGCCGCTTTTGACTGGACGGATCCTGTTTTTCTCCATTGACATTTCACCCCTGTTCTTTCTATCTCAATATGCTTGTTTCGCTTAGCTACTTTTGGGCAGACTACCCCCATTTGGGCATAGTCTTACACAATAGTGCATTGTCCATGGTAGCAAAAAAAGAAGTCAATGTCAAGAATTTTTTTCCAAACATTAACTTCTCACGCTGCCTGACGGCCAAAAACCTAGACTTTGAAGTGTTCAATTATGCCTCACATCGTTACCTGCTGTTTTCTAAGAACCAGCCAGCTTCCGGCACAGCACGCCAGGCAGACTGCCGTCCCTGCGATTATCCAGCCGTCCACAGGAAGCATATTCAGAATCCGCTGAACACCGTTTCCAATCATTCCGAACAGTGACTGCGGCGCATCCTTCGCCGCATCTATGATTCTCGGTCCCCCTACACACAGCAGCATCCAGACAGCCCATTCCGCCCAGAATGCCTTCTGCCCGAAACGCATCACCAGCACGCCGCCAAGCCCGCCAATCATCGGCCCGGCCAAAGCCAGCGGAACCGCCAGCCGGACAATCCATCCCATGATATCCACTTCTTCTTTCCTTCCGGGAAATGCCATGGAATAAATCCCTCTCTCTGCCGCACAGAGAAGCATCAGCAGAAGAACCATAAGAACATTCATCACTATATTTACTATATAGAACGACATGAAAAACCGTAATCTGGTGCATCCCATAGACACCTCTATATCAAAGCTCAATCTAATCTGCAGCATGACGGTAAACATTCCCATCATAACAACCACCGCACAGCCCATGATTGTCCCAAGCTCAAAATATGTGTCTTCCCCCTCATTGGCCAATATAATGCCAAACATGATACATCCAATAAGCCAGACCCCTGCCGCTATAAGAGCATACCACATCCAATCCTTCCACTGCACCTGAAACTGTTTTTTTATAGCTTCTAACATATTATCCCCCTCACGCACGCGCTTCCATTTTTCTAATTAGCATCATAGCGGCAGTCCCCGCCAGAACATACACCCCTGCTCCAAGAATAAGCACCCACAGCGGCTGAAAATTCATCAGGAGCTCCATAAAAATGCTGCCCGGCTTTTTTGCTGTTACTGCCACCATGCCTCCAAACCCGCCTCCAAGCACCGTGCAGAATATAGCAGAAATAATCATTCCTTTCTTTCCGAATCTGCCGACCACCGCGCCCATCAGCACTCCAACACCTCCAAACATCAACAGGATTCCCAGAATCAATAGCAAAAGCTCTGATACATTCTCTACTTCTGACAAAGGCATCAGCCAAAACAAAGCAATTACAGCAGTGATTGCCAGCACACAGCCTGCATTATATCCGAGAATCCCCCATACGCTTCCCCGTCTGGTTGCATTCAGGGAAAGCAAAATCGGCAGATAAGTCTGGAAAGCCGAAACGGTACCTATCGTAAGGATAAATATCCCCGAAAGCACCAGATATGTCGGATAAAGCACACATATCGTCTGCAGTGTCCCATTTATCCCGTCCCCTGGATAGATCACCCGTCCTCCGGCCAGAAACACCATCAGCGCCAGCGCGATTCCCATGCTGACACCCGTGTACTCCAGCCACATCCTGCCCCAGTATTTTACACTTCCCTTTCCCATGCTATGCCTCCTCTCCGCAAAGTGCCAGAAAGACTTTTTGTAAAGACAGTCTCTGGATGCTCACATCATACCCGTTACGAATCCTTTCTCCCGGCTCCAGAAGAACTGTCACACCACGGCTGCGCCCTATCCTCTCTTCATGGTACAGCCGTAGGCCGGAAACAGCCGATTCTACCTCTTCCGCCCGTCCGCTCACATGGAAGCTTCTCTCCAGAAGTTCCTGTGTATTCTCTTTGAGCAGAATACTCCCTTTATCCAAAATAACCACTTCCTCAAACACATCTGCCGCCTCTTCGATAATGTGGGTAGAAACTACGAACGTTCTTCCCGTCTGTTCATATTCTTCCAAAAGAATCTTATAAAATTTTTCCCTCGCCACCACATCCAGCCCAGATGTCGGCTCATCCAGAAAAGTAAACTCCGCCTTGCTTGCCAGCGCTACCAGCACTGTCACCATAGACATCATACCTTTCGAAAGCTTGCCAATACGTTTCTTTATATCCAAATCAAATTCCCGGATTAACCTGTCTGCCATCTCCTTATCCCAGTTTGGCAGGAAAGCCGCCGCAATCTGCAGATATTCCTTAACCTTCATCGTATTCACACTATTTCCTGAAACCTGTGCCAGTTCCCGCGAAAAGCACAGGTGCTTCAGCACTGCTGGATTTTCCCACACTGGCTGACCATCAAGTGTCACGCTCCCCTTTGTCACCGGATTCTGCGCCGTCAAAATGGAAAGCAGCGTAGTTTTTCCCGCGCCGTTGCGCCCAATCATCCCATAAATTTTCCCTGATTCCAGCTCCAAATCTATACTGTGGAGCACCTCTTTACCCCCATATGTTTTCGTAATTCCTTTTCCGGCTAATTTACTCATCCTATCTTCCTCCCTCCTCTGAGCTTTCAATCATCTCTATCAGTTCCCGCTTTGTAATACCAAGGCTTCCTGCCTCTGCCAACAGGCTTTTTATATAATCATCATAAAAATTCTTTTTTCTTTTCGCCGTGATTTTTTCCCTGGCTCCCTGCGCCACAAACATTCCAATCCCCCTTTTCTTCTGCAGAATCCCTTCCGCCACCAATAAATTCACCCCTTTTGCCGCCGTCGCCGGATTAATCGAATACAACTTCGCCAGCTCATTCGTACTCGGGACACGCTCCTCTTCCAGCAGGATATCCCGCAGGATATCATTCTCAATCATCTCTTTAATCTGAATATAAATGGATTTCTCCTGCGTCAGTATTTCGTTCAAAGGCTTTCACCTCCTCTCGACCTTTAGTTCATTACTCATGTAATTAACTATATCACCATGCAAGCCATGTGTCAACCACTATTTTCTTACTGCTTACCCACCCATGTTTTATCGGGGAGGCCGCCGCTTATCCCGGATAGTTACGGCAGTCTCCCCGATAAACCGGAAACTCCAATGGTTCCAGCTCCATATTGACATTCCCCTCCTGCCATGCTACTTTATGGGTACCAACAGATTTGCGGAGGCTCCCACGGAGTCCTGATTGGTTATAGCTTAATTTTATACACAGAAAGGAAAACAACCATGACAAAACAGGAATTTCAAGACCTCGTAGGCCGGGGGCCTCTGATTTTGGACGGCGCTACCGGTTCTAATCTTATGAAAGCCGGAATGCCCAAAGGCGTCTGCACGGAACAATGGATACTGGAACATCCGGCGGTACTGACCGAACTTCAGCAAGAATATGTAGACGCAGGCTCACAGATTATCTACGCCCCCACGTTTGCCGCCAATCGGATTTCCCTGGCGGAGCATGGGCTGGAAAACAAAATGAAGCAGATGATTTTCCAACTGGTCAGCCTCTCCAAATCCTGCGCAAAAGAGGGCTGCTGGGTAGCGGGGGATTTAACCACCACCGGAAAGACCGACATTCCTTATGAGGAACTTTACACTGTATACCAGGAGCAGATTTCCTGCCTGGCAGATGCGGGAGTGGATCTCCTTGTGGCAGAAACCATGATGACTTTGGATGAAACTATGGCCGCTGTGGAAGCGGCGCACGCGGTCTGTGATTTACCGATTCTCTGTTCTCTGACGATCGAATCCGACGGAAGCCTGTTTTTCGGCGGGAACATCTTCGAGACGGCTGTCACCCTGCAGGAAATCGGCGCGGATGCCGTAGGCATCAATTGTTCCGCGGGACCAGATCAGTTCGAATCTATCATCTCTACCTTAAAGGAGAGCTTAACCGTTCCCGTCATCGCCAAGCCCAACGCTGGAATGCCCACAATTGATGAGAAAGGCGAGGCCCACTACAGCATGGGCGCTCCGGAGTTTGCCCGCCACATGAAACGCCTGGTGGAACTGGGGGCAGATATCGTCGGTGGATGCTGCGGCACCACGCCTGAATTTATACGGGAATTGGTAAAGATATTGAAGAAAACGCTTTCATAAAAAACAGGAGGAAAGCAGCTATATGAATACATATGGCTGTTTTCCTCTTCTTTTTCTAAGAATATAAACATTGGGCGCCTTCGATTTCCAAAGCCTTATTTCAGGAGATTCAAAATCTCTCCCTTTGACATAGCACCCACCGCCTTATTTGCCGCTGCTCCATCTTTAAATACCATTAAAGTAGGAATGGACATAATCCTGTACTCTGCTGCCAGCTCCGGCTGCTCATCTACATTCACTTTCCCGACTTTCACGTCTGTCAGTTCCTCTGCTATCTCCTCAATAATCGGCGCCACCATTTTGCATGGTCCGCACCAGTCCGCCCAGAAATCCACCAACACTGGAATCTCTGACTCCAGCACCTCTTCTTTAAAATTGTCATTCCTCAATTCCATTGCCATAAGAAATTCCTCCTCTTTATGAAAAACGCGTGAAACTTTTTCTATTTACAAAGTTCCACGCAATCTTCTGTCTTATTCATCTAAATTAATTTAATCCGCGCGCATCCCGTCGAATTCCCATCACAGACGTTACCTCTACAGTTAACTCGGCCCAGGCTGCCTTGCGGCACACAGAATGTTCTGCTTAGTGCTGCTGCATTCCTGCCCTGACACGGTTCACAGAGTTCTGTTGCGCAAGACCCAGACGTCAACGCCACTTATAGAGGGCAGCTCCGCAATGAAAAACCCTCTGTTCTGCATCACCCCTGCTGTAGCGGATTGCAGGTACAGGGCACCGCTAACTCCCCGGCTGCGCGGAAATGTTATGACATATCCAGGACACACGATTTTATGTGCTTTCTTACTATAACCCGAATCGGAATATTTGTCAATTCTCACTTTATGTAATCTGCAACACTTTTCCGCTCCGTCAGCGTCAGCGGCAAAACCACCTTATAAGGCAGCTTCCCCGGAGTTTCTATACGCTCCTCCAAAAGCCGCGCCGCCTCCTTCCCCATACTTTCCAAATGGACGTTGACACTCGTCAGGGGAGGGTCAATCAGTATGGACAGCGGGGTATCGTTAAAGCTTATGATGGAAATGTCCTCAGGAATCCTGATTCCGACCTCACGGAATACGCTCATGGCCGTGATTGCCGTCCCTTCGTTATACGCTATGAATGCCGTGGGCCGCTCTTCGCCAGATTTCATCCACTTTTCTACCTGTCCGCGCGTTTCCTCAATCGTAAGCATCGTATCAATCATCCAGCGCTCATCATAGCGCCCTGTCTTTGTCATGTATTCTTTAAAATACTGGCGCCGCACTTCCAGGGCCGGACGTTTTTTCTGATCCAGCTTATACGTAGGTCCCAAAAAACCTATTCTGTGATGTCCGTGCCGCATCAGGTATTCCAGCGCCTGCTCCACGCCCAGCCTAAAATTCAATACCACAGAATCAAACTGCTCCTCCTCCGGTGAAGAATCTACAAATACAATCGACTTGGTGATGCCGGCCATCTGTGTAATCTGGTTCTCCGAAAAAATTCCTATCGCCAGTATCCCATCCAGCAGTTCATTTTCTAGCGCCTGATAGTTTCCTTCGCTTTCTGTCAGATAAGATACTTTAAACCCCTGTTCCATACATGCACGCACTACATAATTTTTCAGATACAGATAATAAGGATCCGCCAGCTTTTCCCGCTGGGACATCATCTCTGCAATCGCAATATGCCGCAAATGCTGTTTCACTGAATATTTGGGCTTTGTACGCACATAATTCAGCTCATCTGCTGCCTCCAGTATCTTTGCCCGCGTATTATCCGTTACTTTCATCGCCGGATCATTATTCAAAACCCGCGAAATCGTCGCCACCGAAAATCCAGTACGCTTCGCTAAATCTCTAATTGTAGCCATTCTTATCCCCCGCCTTGCTTTTACTAAACACTAATTTATTATACTTGTTATAAATATAATTGGCAAGGATAATTTTCAAGTTAACAGAACTGTTTTGTTTTCCAATTGCGTTTTATCGGAAAGTCTGCCGCTTACCCCGGCAAACCGCGATTTCCCCTTGACATCCAACGCAATCCGATATATCTTATATGCATAAACCTGTCCGTATGCGGACGGGCGTGGATTTTTGGTATTTATGTACTTTTTCGCCACACAGTTATCCTATCCGGATATTTGTGTGGCTCTTTTTTATGGAAAAGAGAAGGTTAGGAAGTAAACTTTCAAATCTGCTAAGATGACGCTGTGAATGCGTCAGGAAAGAGGAAAATATGGAACAGACATTTATGAAAGAAAAACCGATACTGCCGCTGGTACTCTCTATGTCGCTGCCGATGATTCTATCTATGATGGTCACTTCCCTGTACAATATCATCGACAGCTATTTCGTGGCAAAAATCAGCGAGGACGCTATGACTGCGCTCTCTCTTGTATTTCCTGTGCAGAACTTTATCAACGCAGTCACGATTGGATTTTCCATCGGAATCAATGCCGTGATTTCTTATCATCTGGGAGCGCGGGAACAGGAAGCTGCCAATCATGCCGCCGTACTCGGCCTGCTGCTAAACACTCTCCACGGAATCATTCTGACCTTTGCCTGTGTAGGAATTATGCCGTTTTTCTTGGAAATGTTTACGGAAAATGAAGAAATCATCGATTTAGGCATTCGCTATTCCCGGATTGCCTTTGGTTTCGCAGTTATTATTTCCCTGGGAATGGCTTTCGAAAAAATATTCCAGTCGGTCGGAAAAATGTCTTTTACAATGTTCAGTATGATGTGCGGATGTATTTCTAATATTCTTTTGGACCCTGTCCTGATTTTCGGCCTAGGGCCGTTTCCCCGGATGGGAATCGAGGGCGCCGCGCTAGCCACCGGAATTGGGCAGACAATAAGCCTGATGATTTATCTTGTGATTTATCTGATAAAACCTCTGCCTGTACGACTCAAGCTTCAGCGCCTGAATTTCCGAAAAGACATGATTCTGAGACTGTATTCCATCGGCATCCCGGCCACACTGAACATGGCGCTGCCTTCCCTGCTGATTTCGGCGCTAAATATCATACTCTCTGCTTATTCCCAGGCTTACGTGGTGGTGCTTGGAATCTACTATAAGCTGCAGACATTCCTTTACCTGCCTGCAAATGGAATCGTTCAAGGAATGCGCCCCCTGGTGGGCTACAACTATGGTGCAAAAGAACATCGGCGCGTCCAGAAAATCTACCGGGTTGCGCTCCTTTTGGCGGCAGGGATTATGGTTTTGGGAACCGTTCTGTGCCAGACAATTCCCTCTGAACTCATCAGCCTATTTACCTCTGGCAGTAAAACCATCTCTGCCGGAACCTCTGCCTTGCGTATCATCAGTATCGGCTTTTTGGCATCCACAGTTTCCGTGATTTCTTCCGGTGCTCTGGAAGGACTCGGTATGGGACTCCCCTCCCTGATGATTTCGCTGCTCCGGTATGTCCTTATAACCATTCCGACCGCCTTCCTTCTAAGCCGCCTCCTGGGGGCTTCCGGTGTCTGGCATGGATTTTGGATTTCTGAGCTGCTCACTGCAGCCATTGCATACGTTATTTATCACAAAGCAGTAAGGAAACAAGCGTAACCCCTTATACAATAAATCTGTTCACAGTAACATGAAAAACCTGCCACTTTTCCTTTATATTTGAATGATTGATATTGAAGAAGAAAGTAAGTATAATAAATCTTGACATATCGTGTCAAGATTTATTTGTTATTCTATTGCTAAAGGAGGAAATGTCGATGCAGGAAAGCAGACTATTTAAGATTGTGTACCATCTACTTGATAAGGGACAGGCTACAGCTCCGGAATTAGCAGAAAAGTTTGAGGTATCCGTCAGAACGATTTACAGAGATATTGATGCTTTAAGCGGGGCAGGCATTCCCGTTTATGCAGAAGCGGGCAGAAATGGCGGTATCCATTTGATGAATGATTTTGTTTTGGATAAAGCTGTATTGTCGGAACAGGAGAAGCAGGAAATTCTTACAGCCTTGCAAAGCATAAATGCTGCGCAGAATATCAGCAGCAGCCAAACATTACAAAAGCTTTCTGCAATGTTTCATCTCCATTCGGAGAATTGGCTTGAAGTGGATTTTTCCAGATGGGGAAATAAAGAATTTGATAATGAAACATTTGAACTGCTAAAATCGGCAGTCATCCATTGTAAAAGCGTGAAAATTCATTACGCAAGCTCCTACGGGGCTATAAGCGAAAGAATCGTGCAGCCATGTAAGCTTGCTTACAAAGCAAAGGCATGGTATCTGAAAGCGTTTTGCACAGAAAAACAAGACTGGCGGATATTCAAATTAAACCGCATTTTAGATTTAGAAATTTTGAACGAGAGTTTTCCTCATCAAACTTTTCCGAAACCGATTGACAGTTCTGAAGGAGAATATCATCAAATTACGCTTCGCTTCCCGAAAGAAATGGCATATCGTGTATATGATGAGTTTGATGAAACGCAAATACAGCGGCAGGAAAATGGGGATTTCATCGCTTCTGCCAGAATGCCAGAGGATGCGTGGCTGATAGGTTTCCTGCTGTCATTTGGAACACAGGTAGATATTCTTTCGCCTGCCCATCTGAAAAATGCCTTAGCAGAACAGGCAAGATTGATTTATGAAAAAAACAAACCCTGACATAAGGTGTCAGCATTACCCTGATAAAATTACAATATAGAAGTTTTAAATTTTTGATTTAATGAAAGGAAAAATGAATATGGGCAGACCAACAACAAAAACAGACTTATTAACCGCAGCAACTGCAAACTATGAAAAGCTAAATGCTCTTATTTCGGGATTGACAGAAAAAGAGCTTAGGACGCCTTTTGACTTTTCAGATGATGAGAAAAAGAAAGAAGCCCATTGGAAAAGAGATAGGAATCTTCGTGATATTTTCATCCATCTCTACGAATGGCATCAGCTTTTACTTAACTGGGTACAGTCAAATCAAAATGGCGATAGCAAACCGTTCATACCCCGGCCTTATAACTGGAAAACCTATGGAAATATGAATGTGGAGTTTTGGAAAAAACATCAAAATACCTCATTAGACGATGCAAAAAATATGTTCCAAAAATCCCATACCGAAGTCATGAAGTTAGCGGAAACTTTTTCAAATGAGGAGCTGTTTTCCAAAGGAGCTTATAACTGGGTTGGCGGAAGCACTTTGGGTTCCTATTTTGTCAGCGTTACGTCAAGCCATTATGATTGGGCTATGAAGAAGCTGAAAGCACACAAGAAAATATGCATTGTGCCAAGAGGAGGCATAACATGCACTTCGTGACAGCAAAAGGAATATTATCTTCAAAGAACGGAATGAATTTATACCGCGGCTGTTCTCACAGGTGCATTTACTGCGACTCAAGAAGCAAGTGCTACCATATAGAACACACCTTTGAGCCAAATTTGTAGGTGAAATGGCGGCGCAGCATAGCTGCGCCGCCATTTCATAACCTACTTCTTTACGGGAATCATCCCTTCTTTTCCGCCTTTTTTTTCTCACGCAGCTCCCGGAAGAAGCAGCTCAGCATCTGGCTGCATTCTTCTTCCAGCACGCCCCGGCGAACATTCACCTGATGGTTAAACCCCTCCATCTCCAGGATGTTAAGCACTGACCCGGCGCAGCCTGCTTTTGGATTCATGCTCCCGATAACTGCTTCTGTCACCCGCGCCTGAACCATCGCCCCAGCGCACATCTGACACGGTTCCAGGGTGATGTACATCGTACAGCCCTCCAGCCGCCAGTCCCCCAGCTTCTTGCCCGCCTTTTTGATGGCAATCAACTCGGCATGGGAAAGAGTATTTTTATCCGTGTTCCTGCGGTTATAACCCCTGGCAATGATTTTTCCTTCATATACAATCACGCAGCCGATGGGAACTTCGTCCAGGGCATATGCCTTTTTTGCCTGACGGATGGCTTCTTTCATAAATTTTTCATCCGACGTCATTTTGTACCGCCCTGCCTGTTCTGCAATCCCCGGAGCACCTCTGCCGCTTCCCGTATTTTCTCTTCGGAAGTACGCCAGATTTCAAATTCACTGAAGGAAGGCAGTCCCATATTCACGCCCTCTTTCCGATATTCCATCTTGCTCTCCAATGTCATCTTTCCAGACATATGATAGGACTGTGTCTTTACCTGCGGATACAGCTCCCGGATAACCGCCGCATCCACGCCGCTTCCTACTAGGATATCAATCCGCCCGGCTGCCTGTTCTGCCAGCTCTGCCAAAAGTTTGCGCCCGGCCAGACAGGTGTTTGCCTGGCCTGATGTCAGGATGGTATTTATACCAAGTCCCACTGCCGCTTCCAGCGCCTCATATGGATTGCGGCACACATCAAAAGCCCTGTGCAAAGTCACGGACATGTTCCCTGCTTCTTCCACAAGCATTCTCATCTGTTCCAGATTCAAAGCGCCGTCCGGATGCAGGCATCCGATAACCACGCCGTCCGCCCCCAGTTCCCGGAACATCTTTACTTCACCCCGGATAATCTGAAATTCATGCCCTGTATAACAGAAATCCCCGAACCTCGGACGGATAAGCGCATGGATTTTCAGCCCGCAGTTCCTGCGCACCTCCTGATAAAGCGCCGGACTTGGGGTTGTTCCCCCGATAATCAGGTTCCCGCACAGCTCCAGACGGTTTGCCCCGCCCCGCTCTGCTGCTATAGCCGACTCTACCGAATCAATACATGTTTCTAAAATATAACCTTCCATTAATGTTTCATCCTCCAGCCTGATAAATATTTATTTTTTAATATGCCGCCCGTCAGCTTTCCCCAGCCCAGGGGATAGCCTTCGACACATACGAGCTGCCAGCCTTTTTCTCTCTTTACGGATATATCATCCACCGTGAGCGTTTCTCCCTTTAAGTAACGACGTATCCTTTCATCATCCTGTGAAAAGTCAAGAACAGACGCATACTCTTCTTTCCTGAGCGCCATGGCAAACGCTTGTCCCGGCTCAAATCTGTCTTTTTTCAGCTCGCCAAGGTACAGCCCGTTGCGCAGGAAGGCAATTCCTTTCTGTTCCCCTGCTATCCCTGACAGAGCATACACTTGATTTCCCCGCACTTCGACCTTGTCCGGAGTTATCCTCCCCGATACGTCTCGGAAAAATTCTTCCAGAACCTTTCTTTCTGCTTTGGAAATCCTGGGCTTTACCGGTGCATCTTCTCTGGAAAGCACTTCCCCGTCCTTTTTCAGAAGCGCCAGGAAATGCCCTTCCCCCGCCATTCTGTGCGGCCAGATGCGGACGCATTTTTCAAGAGCCGGATTTCCGTTGGCCCAGTCAGGACGTCCGGCAGCAAATCCGGCATACCCTTCCATCTCCTCCAAATGCATATCGTCCCGCTCCCGCAGCAGATGAGCAATCACCTGTTCATTTTCTTCCGGTGAAAACGTACAGGTAGAATAGAGCATCATTCCTCCCGGACGCAGCATCCGCGCCGCCTGCAGAACCAGATCCTTCTGAACTGCCGCACATGCCAGCGGCTTTCCCGCATCCCATGCTTTTGCCACATCCCCATCCTTACGGAACATTCCCTCCCCGGAACAGGGGGCGTCCACCAGCACCTTATCAAAAAAGGACTCAAACCTGTCTGAGATTTTTGCCGGAACTTCATTTATCAAAAAAGAATTTGGGATTCCAAAGACCTCTACATTTTTCAAAAGCGCCTTTGCCCGGGATGCACTGATGTCATTCGCCGCCAAAAGCCCGCTCCCCTGCAGCCGCGCCCCAAGCTCCGTAGCCTTCCCGCCTGGAGCCGCGCACAAATCCAGCACCCGCTCCCCTGGCTCTACAGGCAGACGGGATGCTGGCGTCATGGCGCTCGGTTCCTGCAGGTAATACAGCCCCGCATAGTAGAAAGGATGCCTGGACGGTGCGTCCTGCTCTTCATAATAAAATCCATTTTCCACCCAGGGGATTCTGCTTAGGTGAAACGGTGCTATCCGGGCAAACTCCTCCGGACTGATTTTCCCGGTGTTTACCCGCAGACCGAAATTCCGCGGCTCCTCATAGCTTTTCCAAAAAGCCCCAAACTCCTCCCCCAAAAGCTTTTTCATCTTATCTAAAAATTCAGTTGGTAAATACATACGCTCTTTTCCTCTTCCTGCTACTCCACACTCTTTAAGGACTCCACCATATCTATCCGTTTCAGCTTAAAATACATTACAAAGTTTACAAACGCAGAAAATCCTACGGTAAACAAAATTGCATAAAGGAAACTGGGCAGATTAATATTCCTGCCGAACATGCACACATCCACCTCCACCGTCAGAATGATAAACCTGTGCAGGATTTTCCCCAGGACACATCCCAGCGCCGCCCCGAAAATGGTAAGCAGTATATTTTCCCGATATACATAGGCAGCAACTTCCCCATCATAAAATCCAAGTACTTTAATTGTGGCCAGTTCCCGCTTTCTCTCATTGATATTGATGTTATTCAGGTTATAAAGTACCACGAAAGCCAGCATCCCCGCAGAAGCTATCAGCACCACAATGACAATATCCAGGCTGCCCAGCATATCATCCAGCCTCTCCTGAAAGCTGGCGGTATAGGTAATCCCAAGAACCGCATCACATGCCAGCGCTCTCTGTCCGATTTGCTCCACATACGCTTCTTTCAGTTCTCCCTCCGGCTCTTTTGCCGCATACACCACGGTGCCAAACTCTGCGCTGCCGCCCGTCAGCTCTTTATAAAGCCGTGGCGTCATGTAAGCATAATGATACATGTAGTTTTCGCAGATGGCGGTAACCTTCACTTCACACGGTTCATTCTCCTCCAGCTCCATAGAAACTGTGCCGCCTTCAGAAACTCCCAGCATCTTTGCCGTCTTTTCCGATATCACGATGCCGTCATTTGACAAGGCATACGTTTCTTTCGTCTCCCTGTCCTGCAGTTTCACAAATTCCGGAAACTTC
Organism: Lachnospiraceae bacterium 46-15; assembly: GCA_041223665.1. Classification (GTDB taxonomy): domain Bacteria; phylum Bacillota; class Clostridia; order Lachnospirales; family Lachnospiraceae; genus Hominisplanchenecus_A. Next base: position 11,139 of record JBCLQO010000007.1, on the reverse strand, counting down.
TCTGTGTCCTCCGGCACCACAAGGTAAAGCTCCCGGCTCTTTCCATTCTTCTTTGCCGAAAGATTCTTCATATACCAGCTGTCATAACAGCTTACCCCTGGCTCCTTTTCCAAAAACTCGTAAAATTCATCCTTTTCTTTACCATCCGCATCTTCATCCAGCAGCACCATCGCGTCATACGTCTGAAGCTGTCCATACTGGATAACCGCCACATCCATAATCGAATCGCGGAGGCCATAGCCTACCAGCAGCAGCGCCATACAGCCGCCGATTCCGAAAATAGTCATGAAAAAGCGTTTCTTATACCGGAACAGATTCCTCACTGTAGACTTCCAGGTGAAGCCCAGGTTCCGCCAGATAAAGCCAACTCTCTCCAGGAGCACCCGCTTCCCCTGTTTGGGAGCCGGCGGACGCATCAGCACCGCCGGAGCTGACGCCAGTTCTCTATAACATGCAGATAGTGTAGCTATCAGGGTACACAGCACCGCGGCGGCCGATGCCAGCAGAGCGTATGTCATATTGTATGGAATGGGCGGCACTGGTATGTAGTGGTACATGATTCCATACGCGTGGAGAATAATGAACGGCAGCACCTTCTCTCCCAGCAGCACGCCGAAAATACTTCCTCCAACCGTAGCCAGCAGAGCATAGCCCACATATTTCCCCACAATGGAAAACTTTCCGTACCCAAGGGCTTTCAGTGTTCCAATCTGCGTCCTCTGTTCCTCTACCATACGCGTCATAGTCGTAAGGCTGATAAGCGCCGCCACCAGAAAGAACAGCACCGGAAATACTTCGCCGATGTTCCTCATACGGTCAGCATTTTCTCCATACCCTGTGTACGCCGCCAAATCATCCCTGTCATTGATATACCATTTCGGCACCTTCAGGGCATCGATATCCTTTTGGGCGTCCTCCAGCTTTTTCTCTCCGTCGGCGATTTTTTCTTCCGCCTCCTTTTTTGCATCCTCGTATTTCTGCCTGCCTTTTTCTAAATCCTTCTCATGCCCTGTGATTTCTTTCTGGGCATCCTCGATTTCCTGTTCACCGTCTGTTATCTTCTTCCAGCCTTCGGAAATCTGTGCCGCCCCGGAATCCGCCTGTCCCTGTGCGTCACGCAGCTTCGCCTCCTGCGATTCTATTTCTTTCCATGCAGCCTGAATCTGAGCTTCGCCCTTTGCAAGCTCTTTTTTTGCCTCCTCCAGCTTTGCTTCCTGAGAGCTGATTTCTTTCTTGGCTTTTTTCAGCTCCTTTTCGCCTTTCGCCAGCTCCTTTTCGCCCTGGGATATGTTCTGCCCAGCCGCTTCAAGCTGCGCTATCTGCGCCGCTGCCGCCTGCTGTCTGGCTGCCGCTTCCTCGGGAGTCATAAGCCCCGCTGCCACCGCCGACTGGATTTCCTGTGCCGCTTTCTCTGCCGCCGCCTTTCCTGCCTCATATTGTGACTTCCCATCTGCCAGTTCTTTTTTCTTCTGTTTCAGCGTCTTTTCATTCTCCGCTATGGTTTTCTTCGCCTGCCCCAGCCGCTTTTCACCGCTCTTTATCTTCTTCTCTGCCGCTTCCTTCTGCTTCTGGAATGACTTCTCCTGCTTTATCAGTTCCGCCTTTCCGTCTGCCAGTTTCGCGCGTCCATCCTGAATCTGCTGCCGCGCGTCCTCAAGCTCCCTCTGGCGCTTCTGCAGCTCTTTCTTTCCGTCCTCCAGCTCTGCTCTGGCATCCGCCAGCTCTTTTTGCCCATCCGCCAGCTTCTTCCCGGCATCGTCAATTTCTGCCTTGGCATCCGCCAGCTTCTCCTCCGCTTCTGCTTTCTTTTCTGCAAGCTCTGTCCGTGCATCGGAAATCTTTTCGTCAGCCTCCGCCTTGACCTCCTGATAACGCGCCTTGCAGCGGCTGTCTTTCATAGCCTCTATTTCATCCAGCGCATGGGACACTACGTCATTGTAGCCATCTGTATAGGCTGTTTCTTCCTTTGCCCCTGCCGCCGCCAGATATACTTCCGTATAAATATCCAAATCAAAATTTTCGGGAGTAATATAAGCAAATGCCAAAATCTCCCCGCTCCCCAGCGTGGTATTTCCCCTTTCAAAAGAAATATACTTGGGGCTGCTCGCAAGCCCTGTAACCTTATACGTATGCGTCACCAGCACGGCATCTGCATCCTCGGCCAGCTCTTCCTCCACCTCAAGCACATCCCCTGTCCGGAATCCATTCTTCTCTGCATACAGCGCATCCAGCAGGCATTCTCCGATACTTTCGGGTATTCTCCCATCCAGGACTTCCACCTGATTCAGCGTGGGCAGAAGCGCCTCCATATGAATCACATCGTTTTCTCCCATGCCCTTACAGAGCACATCTGCCGCATATCCCGCTTCTGCCTTTTCAATACTGTCCAGACCCTCCAGCATCTCTACGTCCTCTTCCGTGATTCCGAGCGTACCCATGACCTGGATATCCATTAAACCTCTCTCATCAAAATATTTATCCCCTGCATACCGCATATCCGGCGCTGTAGCCTGAATACCCGAATAAAATGCCACGCCCAAAGCCACGATTAAAAAAATAGACAGAAAGCGCCCAAAGTTCCTTCTGATTTCCATATAAAAATCTTTTCTAAGTGCCCGTTTTCTCATCTTGTCCTCTCATGCCGCATAGACTGCGGTTTATACTTATGCCCTATACTGATAACTATTGCCTGTTTATAGTTTCATCTGCCGCTCCAATCAGCACTTCTTTTCCCCGGAAAGCAAAACCATACTTTCGTATCCTTTCTTCCGGAATCCCTTTTGCCGTCAAAAGCTCAGAATACTTCCTGTCCTCAATCTGCTTTAACGCTGCATTTACCGTATCAGAAAGCTCTTTCTCCCTCCTCGGCTGAAACACTTTAAATTCCAGAAGAATCGCATCATCCCCAGCATGCACAGGCTCCAGCATTACATCATACCTTCCAAAACCGCTTTCCCGGTTCGATGTAAGCACATATCTTCCTCTTAGTTCCACCATCAGCCCTAAGACGAAGCCATGGTAAAAACGTTCCGGTTCCGACTTCGACGGATTTTTCCCCGTATCAAAAGAACTGAACGTCGTCTGCGCCACACCATTCATATAATCATTCATCGCGTCCAAATCCCCCAGGAGCAGTGCCTTGATGAAACTGTTGTAATCGGATGCATTCCCCTGGAACCAGCCTTTTACCATGCTGCAAAACATCATCCTCACTTCCAGGTTTGTCAGGGCAAGCTCGTAATCCGGCTCTTTCATGTCATTGAGCCCTCCCCCATACTCTTCATAGCGGATTACTTTCAGATATCCGCTCGCCAAAAGCAGGCTCCAAATTGCCATTTCATTGGAATCCAGCTGATTATACACAATCTGCTCATCCACTGGCGTTATCAAATGCTCTCCGGAAAGAAGCCTCTCAAAAGACTTCTTTACCTCCTGGTTCCCCTCTCTAATCAGTTTCCTTACCAGGCTGTTAGAACTGGAATTTGCCCAATATGGACGTAACTCCTGCGTATCAAGATAATTAATAATCGACCATGGATTATAAATATCTGTCACGCTGCCAAATGTGAAACCATCATACCACGTTTTTACATCTTGTCTTTGGGCGGATAGTTCAAATTCATCCAGCGCCCCAAAAACTTCTTTTTCTGTAAACCCAAAACTCTCTGCATATTCTCTTGATGTCGTCGTAACTACTTTCAGATTATTCAAATCCGAAAAAATAGATTCTTTGCTTACCCTCGTAATCCCTGTCATAATGGCGCGTTCCAAATACGGGTTTGTCTTAAACGTAGAATTAAATAACGCCCGGATAAACTCTGTAAGCTCATCCCAATACCCGTTCACATATGCTTCCTGCATCGGCGTATCATATTCATCTAGAAGAATAATCGCCCTTTTTCCGTAATACCTGCCAAGAAAATCCGACAGGGAACGCAGGGAAGCCGCCGCTGTACTGTCCGGCATATTCACAGAGACCTCTTGATAAAACGCTTTTTCTTTCTCATTCAGCAAATTTCCTTCTGTCAGAAATTCGCATTTATTGTACTGTTCTTCTATTGTCCGGCAAATGCTTTTTCTCGCTTCTGTAAAGGAAGTTTCTTTTACACTCGCAAAGCTTAGAAAAATCACCGGGTAAGTCCCCTGTAATTCCCTGTATTTTTCATCTTCCCAGATAGAAAATCCTTCAAACAGCTCCCCACGGCCCGCATACCGCACAGAAAAGAACTGTTCTGTCATACTCATATTCAATGTCTTTCCAAATCGTCTGGGACGTGCGATGAGCGTCACAATATCCCCGCTCTCCCACCATTCTTTTATGAATCCAGTCTTATCTATATAGAAATTATTGCTTATGATTAACCTCTCAAAATCCTGATGCCCAATCCCGACTGTTCTTGCCATCCTTCCACATCCTTCCCTGGCAGCACTTTCCGCACAGCTACCACTCGATTTCTTCCACCGGAAGCGGCGTTCCGTTCTCATACATCTGCGATACCTTTCCGTTTTTAATCCGTATCACCCGGTCCGCCATCGGCGCAAGCGCAGAATTGTGCGTAATCACGATAACCGTCATCCCTTTCTCCCGGCACATATCCTGGAGCAGCTTAAGGATGACCTTACCCGTCTGGTAGTCCAGTGCCCCCGTAGGTTCGTCGCACAGCAGCAGTTTCGGGTTTTTCGCCAGCGCCCGGGCAATAGAAACTCTCTGCTGTTCCCCGCCGGAAAGCTGAGCCGGAAAATTATTCAGACGCCCGCCAAGCCCTACCTCCTCCAAAACTGTTTTGGCATCCAGGGGATTTTTACAGATTTGAAGCGCCAGCTCCACATTCTCTTTCGCAGTCAGGTTCGGCACCAGGTTATAAAACTGGAACACAAACCCGATATCATCCCTCCGATACCCGGTAAGCCGCCTGGGGGAATATTTCGCAATGTTCTCTCCGTCCACAAAAACCTCACCCTGGGTCACAGTATCCATGCCGCCCAATATATTCAAAACCGTAGTCTTTCCCGCACCGCTGGGGCCTACTACAATGACAAATTCACCCTTTTTAATAGAGAAATCAATGCCGTCCACCGCATGGATTTCCACCTCGCCCATCTTATATACCTTTGTCACATGCGCCATCCTCACAAAGCCGTCTGCCTGTCTATCCATGTGTTTTCCTCCTGTTAATCATAGGTATACTTATTCTATCATAAAATACAGAGATATTTCACTGGTTTTTTACCTGAATTAAAAATCCCATCCCCGAAGGTAATCCCCAATAGATTTTTACAAATTGCCATGAACAGAGTGAACAATAACAAAATCGCTTGTGGTAGTTCTAAATACGCAAAACTGTATGAATAATAACTCCGCAACCTCCAGTTGCACAATTTCAAAGCGCACTTGATAGTCAGCAACCAGTATTTATGGTATATTTTCAACAGCAAGCTTGCAAAATTTATAAAAAAAGGTGGATGAACTATGACTTTAGGTGATAAGATATGTAATTTAAGGAAACGTGCCGGATGGTCTCAGGAAGACTTGGCAGAAATGCTGGATATCTCCAGACAGTCCGTATCGAAATGGGAAAGCGGGACTTCCATACCTGATTTAGATAAAATTGTAAAATTAAGCAAAATCTTTGATGTAACCACTGATTTTCTTTTAAAAGATGAATTAACAGAAATCATTCTCACTGAAACAAAAGATGAGGAACCGGAGACATCCCCGCGAACCGTCTCACTGGCCGAGGCCACAGAATTCATAGAGCAGACTGCCTGGCTCGCAAAATGGATGGCACTAGGCGTATCGTTATGCATCCTGGGTGCGGCGGCAATGCTCGGAACTTTCGGTTTCTTCCCACTGGAAACGAGCGCCGCTGAGTCATCCCGCGCTGGAGGACTGGGCGTAGCACTTCTCCTTCTCTTTGCCGCAGCCGGTGCCGCACTCCTAATCGCAAATGGCATGAAACTTTCCAAATATGAATACCTGGAAAAAGAAGTCTTTTCCCTCGAATATGGCGTTCATGAAATCGTAATGAAGAAACAGGAATCGCATGAAAAAACCTTCCGTCTGTGCATTACGCTCGGTGTCTCCCTGTGCATCGCAGGAGCCGTGCCTATGATGCTGGCGGCGGCCTTCACATCACAAGAAGTACTCTATATCTGGTGTACAGCTATTCTTCTGGTTTTTGTGGCATGCGGGGTCTTTCTATTTGTCTGGGCAGGCATAATTCAGGGAAGCTACCAGAAAATCCTGCAGACGGATGAATATTCCCCTGAAAACAAAGAACTGAGGCAGCGCGTATCCTGGTTCCCCGGTATTTACTGGTGCCTCGTCACTGCACTGTACTTAGGCATCAGCTTTATCTTCCGCTGCTGGGATATCTCATGGATTATCTGGCCAATTGCCGGTGTCCTTTTCGCCGCAGTGATACAGATTCTGAAATCTGTAATAAAAGCCCAAAAAACACCGTCATAACCCAGATACGGTATTTATGGCGGCAGCCGTATAGTCCCGTAACGACAGCCGCCAGCAGTCTTGCCATAGCCAGAACAGTTCGCGCGGCCGCACAGTTCTCATAACGCCAGCCACCACCCAGCTGGGAAGCCTGTGTAAGCATGGATACCATCGGTTCCGTGACTATCCGAGGTAAGAGACAGACTCCCCGACAAACCGGAATCGACTTAACAGATACTTCTTTTATATGTATTTCTTCCCCGCTCTGTTAAACAAAATCAGTCCAGATACCATAATAACAATTCCCAAAATTCCGGCTCCCGCATAAACAGCTGCTTTTGAGGAAGGATCTTCCATGATACTAAGCGCTGATTCCCGGAATATCTTTTCAAAATATTCCTCATCTGACAGGGAGGAATCTGTATAATAATAATCCGCATTTTCCAAGAAAATCTCCCTTGCGTCGGCATCTATTACACTGTCTGCTGACCTCCCGGTATAAAGAAATGTGATATACTGTGATTCTTCATATTCCATAAATACAAAAATCATATGCCCCTCATCACGATAAAGGGAACTATAAAGCGACTGCAAATACTCCTCAGCTTCATCATCGGTAATGTCACCGCCTTTTCCGTCCAGATTATCACAAATCAGAAGATAAGGCTGCACTCCTGTCTTATCATAAAAATAATCTATTCCCTTTTTCACAGTTCCTACATCTGTAATCCATCCCAGCTCATCTCCCAAAATGTTGTCTGTACTGATACACGCCTCAGCCCCCAGCTTCTTTCTTACCCTGTACATTCCTGCCTCTTCTTTCGCTTTAGCGGCAGAGATAAAAAGCATAATCACAGCCCCAACAATAAATACACATAGAACCTTATACCAGCCTGGAACTCTTTTCTTCTTATATCCCTGCGGAACACCCTGGTATGCAGTTCCCGGCTCCGCACCTGCGGAACTATATGGGTTGGTCACAATAGGCCCTGTGAATATGCTTGTTGACCGATAAGGTCGATGCCTCCAGCGTGGCGGTCTGGGAGGCGGCATTCCCGATCCCGGCGGCGGCATCCCCGGCCCTTCCCGGTGCGCACCGCTTCCAAAGAATGTTCCGCTTCTGCGTGGTGGACGCGGACTGGGTGGCGGACTTTGACGCGGCGGGCGCGGACTGGCGGGCGGACTTTGACGCGGTGGGCGTGGACTGGCGGGCGGACTTTGACGCGGTGGGCGTGGACTGGCGGGCGGACTTTGACGCGGTGGGCGTGGACTGGCGGACGCCCCTCCCCAGTGCGATAGACTCCGTCCAGAAGATGCCCCGCCCCGTGACGGCCTCGACGAGGGACGGCTGCTGGAAAATCCCCTGCTTCCGCCCCGGCTCATTCCACCGCCTCTGTTTCCTCCTGTACTGCTTCCTCCTGTTCTGGCAGTTCCTCCAGCTCCTCCTCTTCCCATGATTAATATTTTCCATCCTTTCCATAAATAATATTACCATTTTTTACAATAATAATTCCAACAGTTCTTATTTAGCTAAAAGCGACAAGACTTTGGGTCTCGCTCCTTTCTCATATGTAAATCCAAGCGCAAACCGGATAATCTCTGGTAAATAATATTTTTTCTCTAAGATTGCCATATAGCCCTGGCTCTCCAAACGCGCAATTTCCTCACCCGTCAGACTGATTTTGTCAAGAGTAAGCGGCAGCCTCTTATTTCCCTCATCCATATCTTCAAACTTTTTAAGTATTTTGTAAATCGTTTTCATTTCTTCTTTTATTTCTTTAAACTTATCTTTTGAGCATTCTGGAATGGCCTTTCTTATCCCAGCGGGCATCAAATACCTATCACGGTAATTTAATTTACTTTCCAATGAAGTGTTTGCTGCAAATTTTAAAAATCTTACAATATCCCTGGCCTGTAACTGTCCTGTAAAATCAGAAAGGACTCCTATAATCCACCGTGACGACACCGCTTCCCTGGAATCACGATTCCCAAGTTTCTTTCCCCATAAAAGCTCCAGACGCTCCTCCAAGGCTTCCCTGGTTGATTTCAAAATATCAATGTTTTCTCTAAACGCCGCATTTGCCTGAGAAGTAATCCACAATGCCAAACGGAGCGCTTCTGTTGGTGTCCACTTTAGTTCGTAACGGGAATACTGGTTTTTAAACTGCTCAAAATTCATCCCAATTGCCTCTTCTGCCATGTCTTTTCTGGCAAAAATTATAATTCCTATATTGCCGAATTTAAGGTTCCTTAATATATTAATCACATTCCGGCATAAAGAACGCACCGCATTCTTCCAACTTTCCTGATTTTTATCCTGTATATCCGTATACAAATCCTCCAGACCATCCACAAGAAAAACTATTTTTTTCTTTTTCTCTTCCAAATACTCATCCAACTCTTCCAGATTAGTGAAATCATCTTTAATCATCTGCACCATTAATCTCTGCCAAATCTTTCCCCACTCTGCTGGCTGCAAACCCTTTTGCAAAAATTCTACAAGCATATCATAATTTTCATGGACTGTGTTAAAATCCATGTCCACATCCCCCAATACATTACTTGTATACTGAATGCAGTCCTGTACTATTTTATTGATATATCTTATATTAACGGTAGAAAGCAATGGAACAAGCAACGTTTCTTGCTCAGATTTTTCTGAATGTTTATCAACAAGACACACAAAATCTTCCCATGTCTTTTTCTCCGCCAACTGTTTGTAAATATACGTTTTACCAGAGCCTTTTGCCCCCAATACTACAATTTGTGGTATTGTATCTTTATAATCTTTTACAATTTCACGGATAGATGTTGTAGACAGCATATTGGACGATGAATTTCCCTCCGCCGTTATTTCACTTTCCGCCACAGCACTTAACCTGTCTAGCGTTCTCTTTATCTCCTGTACTGAAAGTTCTGATGAATCTTCCGGCTCTTTTTGCTCAAATAAATTTTCCGCAATCCCCCGCATAACATCCGACAGTTTTCTTCCCCTTAGCACCGCACATATTTCTTCGAAATTTCCAAGGGAAATCAGTGAAGAATCAAATGGGATACGCAACAGATAATTTTCACGCAATGACATAACGTCAGCATCCATTTCCTTCTCTATAGATTCAGCCAGCCTATCTTCAAGGCGCTGAATCGTCTGCTCCTCCATTTCCGGTGGAATCATAGTCAGCAATACCCTTGCATTCTGCAGTCCTAAATCTTCTCGCTCATGTATTTCCTCCAAAATCTGCTGGATTCCTTTTATTGACTGCAGGGAAGTGGAAGAAATAAAATACTTTTGAACCCGTGAATCAAACAAAAACGGAGCAGAAAACTCCGTAATACCTGCTCTTAAATCAACTAAAACCAAATCTGCCTTCAAAGCAGCGCCCAGCGTAGAAAGAAATTCTGTAATAACATACTTATTATCCTGTACGTCAATAACTCTCTCCGTATTGGAGAAAATATTCATCACCTGTTCTTTTTTTCTGTAGACTGGAAGAAAATACTGTTCAATTTCCAATCGTTCCGTTTCTATTACAAGGTTCGACTTCCTGATAAGTTTTGCCACATTTTCTGCAAGTTCATAATTTATATCACTAAAATGCATCAGCGATAGAATATCCAGATAACTAATAGGAGCGTTCTCCTGTTCTTTATTCAGCATCCATGTCAAGCCAGGTGCCTCCACATCTGCATCAATAATTAACAAACGCTTTTTATCTTCATACATTCCTGATATTTCTTTCGCAAGAGAAATCAATGATAATGTACGCCCCACCCCTCCTTTATAAGAATGGAATGCTATAATTGGAGCCCCTGGCAACCGTGCTCTCTTTGTTTCATTTTCATCTCTGACATAAATATCTCGAAATAATGGCGTTTGGGCAGGAATCATCCTGTCCTCTTCATCTCCTTCTTCATAGATAACATCCATTCTATTTTTATCAAATTCAATCTGAACACACCCATCACTATAACAGTTTCCAAAAATCTTTTTTAATGTTTTTTCGTTCTCCGCCTTTGTATTATTCTTGACATCGACATTAATGACAATCTCATCGTTATATACATCTACCCTGTTCCAGCTCTTCGGCCACAATTTCCTATTTCTTTTCAAATCCTGTTCCACATCATACCATGTAAATAGATGCATCCTAAACCTCCTATAACCTCGTATTAAGCCATTCCGCAATTTTCACTAATGTATTTTCTGCTTTTTCCTCTTCCCTGACATCTGCAACTGCTATCCCGTACCGCCACATCTCATTGAATTTTTTAGGCTGCACGGAACCGCCGCTTGATTTCAGTTCAATATCTTTCAACACAAATGCATTACGAGGGTTTACCTCTTTTAACATTTCCTTTATGTTATGTCCAATCAATTCACCCTTTCCACTGCCTTTACAATATTTTTCTAATTCTTCATATGTATCATTTCCTGTATTTTTCATAATCAAGCTTTTCAAGCCGCACTCTACAGAATAAAAGAGAATCAATCTTCTTGTTTTCGAATTACCGTTTGTATTTTTGTATAATTTGTAATGGCTCCGATAGCTATCCGAAAACTCTCTGCGTGTAACATTTAACTTTTTGTTTGCCATAAACCAAACCTCATCTATTTGGTGTTAGAATATAAATAGCACAAATCAAAATGAGATATCCCCTAATCCATGTTATAATAGTTACATTACCAAAGG
>JBCLQO010000006.1:0-130077 GCA_041223665.1 Lachnospiraceae bacterium 46-15 | reverse complement strand
GCGTTTATGGTGCGCAGAGACGTGACATCTTGCAGAGCCTTCAGCTCATGAAGCCATTCGTGCAAAGCCATGTCTCGCCGTATATCCGGCGGATTATCATAATTAAGCACATGAGTAGTTCCATCCGCGGCATGTATCAGGGAAGTCCACGCAGCCACACACGCACGTAACGCCAGCCGCCACACAGCCGGGGCACCTGCTATATATCCCTAAGCGGACACTCAGGGGACGCCCTTAGCAGAGGTGAGATCCACGATTTACGAAAACTTATGCGCGAAGGCTCTCCTGAGCGCATTAGTTGTAGTTAATCGTTAGCTCACCGGAGCGTTGTCCCCGTCCGTGTGGGATATATGGCAGGTGCCCCGACGTCCGGCGTAAGCATAGAGACTGTCGGTTCCGTAACTGTCCGGGGTAAGCGACAGACTCCCCGACAAACCGCAATTTGAAAGCAAATTCGTTTTCCAAAATCCTCCGGCGCTTGACCGGATGTGACAATTAGACTATACTAATTTTGGCGGCCGTGTGGGTGCAGATACCGTGGCCGCCGGCGCTTTTACCTGATGGCTGTCTGTACTGGCAGGCATGGGGATTCGGAGAAATGAAGGTTAGGAAGTAAACTTCCAAATCTACCAAGATGACGCGGCGAGTGCGTCAGAAAGAGGGAAAAATGACTTTAAAAGATTTACCGATTGGCAAGACCGCTACGATTCTTGACACTGGGGGAGAGGGAGCGCTGCGCCAGCATTTTTTAGATATGGGGCTGATTCCAAAAGCGGATGTAACGATGGTAAAATATGCGCCGATGGGTGATCCGGTGGAACTGCGGGTACATAGTTATGAATTAACGCTGCGTCTGGCTGACGCGGAGAAGATAGAAATTGGGAATGTGCGGGAGAAGGCGGAGGAAGATATCGCACCGGAACGGAAGGCCATTCCCCATCCGGGACTTGGCGAAGGCGGGAAATACCATGATAAGGCGGATGAGAATCCGCTTCCGGATGGGGAAGTGCTCACCTTTGCCCTGGCGGGAAACCAGAATTGCGGAAAGACGACGCTGTTTAACCAGCTTACTGGTTCCAGCCGGCATGTGGGGAATTTTCCTGGAGTGACGGTGGACAGGAAGGATGGGGTGATTAAGGGATATAAGAATACGCTGGTGACGGACCTTCCAGGGATTTATTCTATGTCTCCTTATTCCAGTGAGGAAATGGTAACACGCAACTTTGTACTGGATGAGAAACCGAAGGGTATCATAAACATTGTGGACGCGACGAACATTGAGCGGAACTTGTATCTGACCATGCAGCTTATGGAACTGGATCTGCCTATGGTGCTGGCATTGAATATGATGGACGAGGTCAGGCAGAACGGCGGCGCAGTCCTGGTGAATGAGATGGAGGAACGGCTGGGGATTCCTGTGATTCCGATTGCAGCGGCAAAAAATGAGGGAATTGACGAGTTGATTCACCACGCCATCCATGTGGCAAAATACCAGGAATGCCCTGGAAGGCTGGACTTCTGTGACGCAGATGACAACGGCGGAGCGGTGCACAGGTGTCTTCACGGCATCATGCATCTTGTGGAGGATCATGCCAGGGATGCAGGGATTCCCATACGTTTTGCGGCGGCAAAGCTGGCAGAAGGGGATAAGCAGATTCTGGAGGCATTGGAGCTGGATGAAAATGAAAAGGAGACGCTGGAGCATATTATTAAGCAAATGGAAAATGAGCGGGGGCTGGATAGGTCGGCGGCTATCGCTGATATGCGTTTTACTTTTATAAAGAAAATATGCCGTGAGACGGTGGTAAAACCGAAAGAAAGCCGGGAGCATGTGCGCAGCACGAGGATAGACAAGGTGCTTACCGGGAAATATACGGCGCTTCCGTGTTTCGTGGCAATTATGGCAGCAGTATTCTGGCTTACCTTCAATGTGATTGGAGCGGGGCTTTCCGCCCTTTTGGAAATGGGGGTTTCGGCACTGACAGATGCCGTGGATGCGGCGCTTACGGCCTGGAATGTGAATGAAACGCTGCAGTCCCTGGTGATTGATGGGATTTTTAATGGCGTGGGAAGCGTGCTGAGCTTCCTGCCAATCATCGTAACCTTGTTTTTCTTTCTATCTATGCTGGAGGACAGTGGTTACATGGCACGGGTAGCTTTTGTGATGGATAAACTACTGCGGAAAATCGGACTTTCAGGAAGAAGTATTGTACCAATGCTGGTAGGATTTGGATGTACCGTGCCTGGAGTGATGGCGAGCCGTACGCTTCCTTCGGAAAGGGATCGTAAGATGACGATTCTGCTTACGCCGTTTATGAGCTGTTCGGCGAAGCTGCCGATTTACGGGCTGTTTACAGCGGCATTTTTTCCGGGACATGGGGTCTTGGTAATGGTGGGGCTGTATTTTGGGGGAATCCTGACAGGAATTCTTGCCGCACTGCTGCTGCGCGGGACGCTGTTTAAAGGTGAGGCAGTTCCTTTTGTCATGGAGCTGCCGAATTACCGTATGCCTGGGGCGAAGAATGTAGGACAGCTTCTGTGGGAAAAGGCAAAGGATTTCCTGCAGCGGGCATTTACAGTGATTTTCATAGCGACCATCATCATCTGGTTTTTGCAGACCTTTGATATGCATCTGAATGTGGTGACGAATTCCCATGACAGCATCCTTGCGGTGGGGGCGGGGCTGCTTGCGCCTGTGTTTGCGCCTTTGGGATTTGGTGACTGGAGGATTTCTACTGCGCTGATTACCGGGTTTATGGCGAAAGAAAGTGTAGTTTCTACATTGTCTGTATTGTATGGGACAACGGCGCAGCTGGCGGGCGCGCTTACCCCTCTGGCAGCGGGGAGCCTGCTGGTGTTCTGCCTGCTGTATACGCCCTGTGTGGCTGCTGTGGCTGCTATCCGCAGGGAACTTGGAGGCAGATGGGCGGCAGCTGTAGTCGTGGGACAGTGTTTCATTGCATGGCTGGCGGCATTGGCGGTGAGGTGTATTGGGGGACTGCTGGGAATGTAGTAAATATGTATGTTAGTATATATTGTGAAAATAAAAAACATTGTCAAATAGTCAAAAAAATGCGTGGAAACACGCATTTTTTTGTGGAAATTATACAATGAACATGTTATAATACAAATCATACGTTTTACGGAAGTGAAAGCGCCGAAAAGCGAGAGGAACTCGGGAAGAAGGAGTAGTGAGAGGAGGAAAGCAATGAAAGGTTTCAAAAAAGGGAAAAGACTGGTTTCTGGTATTTTCAGTGTGCTTGTGCTGATGCTGGCGGCCTGTTTTTCCGTATCAGCAGGTGTACAGGAAGGTGAGGGTGAGTACGAGATATACCCTACGCCCCAGAGCATTGTATATGGTGATGGTGCGGTGGCTCTGACGGAACAGGTCAACGTGACATATGGCGATGCGATTGATTCCTATACCAAAAACAGGGTTTCAGCAACATTAGAAGTGCTGGGGCTTGAGGAGAGTGCAGCCGCAGAGACGGCAAATACGAACCTGATTGTGGGAGTGTACGGCGAAACGGGTGACCCGGCAGCGGCTTATGGAGCTTCCCACAGCGTGGATGCGTCTGTTTATCAGAAATATGATGCGTATACTCTTTGGGTTCAGGGAAAGGATATCGTTATCCTTGGAAAGAATACGGACGCGGCATATTATGGCGTGACTACATTAAAAAGGATTTTTGAGCAGATAGCAGATAAAAATGGTGACAGTGTCAGGGAACTGACGGTGAAAGATTATGCAGAAATCCAGTTCCGTGGATTTATTGAAGGTTATTATGGAAATCCGTGGTCACACGAGGACCGCATTGATTTGATGAAGTTCGGCGGGGAGATTAAGATGAACCAATATGTGTTCGCCCCGAAGGATGATCCATATCACAACGCAAGGTGGCGTGAACTGTACCCAGAGTCAGATTTGGTGAAGATCCGCGAGCTGGCACAGGCAGGGAATGAGAATAAATGTTTTTATGTATATGCGCTGCATACGTTTATGAACAATGCGGTTAATTTCTCGTCGGAATCCTCTTATCAGGCAGACCTGCAGGTGATTAAGAACAAGTTTGCACAGGTCATTGAGGCGGGAGTGCGTCAGATTGCGGTTCTGGAGGATGATTCAGCCGGAACGAGTGCAGCGAATATTATCAAACTGATGACAGATTTGAATACATGGCTGAAGCAGATGAAAGCCAGCACCTATCCGGATTTAAAGACAGATATCCTGTACTGTCCGACAGATTACGGCTCGACAACAAGTTCAAAATTAACGGCTATTCATAAAGGAGTGAGCAGTGAAATCCATATCGTGATGACTGGAGGAAAGATCTGGGGCCAGGTATCCAACCAGTTTGCGAACGGTTTTTATAATGGACTGAACTCCAGCCAAAAGGCAGGGCGTTATCCGTATATGTGGGTAAATTGGCCGTGTAATGACAATACAAAAACCAGCCAGATTATGGGCGGACATAACTATATTCTTGAACCTGGGCTGGACGGCAGCAAATATGAGGGCGTTATCCTGAATCCGATACAGGAGTCAGAGCCGTCTAAGGTAGGAATTTTTACTGCGGCAGATTACTGTTGGAATATCTGGGACGCACCAGGAGAAGGTGAGCCGGCCTGGAACTTGAATGGGACAGGGTTCAAGTCCCCGCAGGGTGACCAGGCGTGGGAAGATTCTTTTAAATATATCGACCACATGACGGCGGTTGAGACAGAAGAATCTGCCGCTTTGCGGGAGATTGCAAAACATATGATTACACAAAGCCCGGATCAGACAATACCAGGAAAACAGGTTCAGTTTGACGAGTCTGTAGAGCTCGCGCCAAAGATTACGGCGTTTAGGGAAAAGATGGAGGCAGATACGCTGACGGAAGCAGATGTAGAAGAACTCCGCGCAGAGTTTGTAAAGATGAATGATGCGGCAAAGCTGTATCTGGCGCAGGGAACCAACAGGCGCATGGCGAAGCAGATGACGCCGTTTATCAGCTGCTTCCGCGATATGACCCAGGCAGGCGTTTCCCTGCTGGATTCTATGGCAGCCATTATTTCCGGAGACAGCAGCGGCGTATGGGAGAACTTTGCGGATGCCCAGGCAGTTTATGAAAAGTCACAGACTTATGGGTTTGATTATTATAATGCCGGGACGATTTATGCGACAGCGGCAAGGAAATATGTGAAACCTTTTACAGAAGAAATCTTGAAGTATGTATCAGATGAAGTAAAAGGCAGCGTAAATCCAGAAAATGTGCCGTTGGAAAAGACGCTGGTTCTTCAAATTGGCGGGAAAACCTCTGGATTTTCTGTGCAGGATGGGACAAGGCCAGAAAACGCTACGGATGGGGATTTGGGAACGGCTTATACGGTAAGTCCTAATCAGATTGTCGGTGATTATGTGGGGCTGACATTCAATGTTCCAGTAAGCGTTGAAAACATCTATTTTGCCCTTTCCACAAGCAGCCATCCAAATGATTATTTCTATGCAGGGACGATGGAATATACATTGGACGGAAAGAGCTGGCAGGCTTTTGAGACGCAGCCGGCAGCCGGGACAGAAGTAGAGCTTGTGCTTGAGGCGCCTGTGGAAATCAGAGGATTCCGGTGGAAATGTACCGGGCTTGGATCGCCGGCGAACCGTTGGCTTGCTATCAGGGAGATTGGATTCAATAAAGAGGAAGAAGAGCAGGAGGAAACTTATCAGGCGGAATTTTCCTGCACGCCGGGATGGACAGTATATCAGGGACCGGCATCGAATATGACAGACGGGAATGACAGTACGATGGTCTGGTACAATCCCAGCACATCCAAACGGGACTGCTCCATTGTGGGAGATTATATTCAGCTTGATTTGGGTGAGGCGAAGCCTGTAGGACGTGTGCGTGCGCTGATAGGCGCCGGAAATGTCGATAAATGGACGAATTATCATCTGGCGTATTCTGTGGATGGAGAGGAATGGACAGAATTAGACTCTCATGCAGGCGATGCATCCGGCACAGATATTTATGAGGAGAACCTTGGCGGGGTATCTGCCCGCTATCTGCGTGTCGTGAATGACGTTGAGGTAGGTAAGTGGGTGAAATTCAGCGAGTTTACTGCGTATCCTTATACGGGGGAAGAAGTACGGCAGTATCAGGGGACTCTTATGATTCCGTCGTACTGGACGGTAAGCAGCGGGAACCTCGCTAATGTAACGGATGGGAATGACAGTACAGGCGTACACATTGATCCGACGAAGCCGGGCGATTCCAGTTTGAAAGATTACAGCCAGGCAGGGGACTATATCGGACTGGATTTGGGAAGTGAAAAAACGATAGGGCGTGTGCGTGTGCTGGTAGGCAACGGAGACGCCGATAAATGGACGAATTATCACCTGGAGTATTCATCCACAGGAACTGACGGAGAATGGACAGCCCTGGAAGGATATACAGGAACAAGTTCCGGAACAGATACGTTTGAAGTGAATTTGGGAGGCGTGGCAGCAAGATATGTGCGTCTGGTAAATGACCTTAGCATTCATAAATGGGTAAAATTCTGTGAGTTTTCGGTTTATTCTTATGTAGAAAATGAAGAGCAGCAGGAGGAAAAATACACAGCACAGTCTTCTTGCACACCAGGATGGACAGTATACCAGGGGAATGCAGCAAATTTGACAGACGGAAATGACAGTACCTATATATGGTATAATACGACATCAGCAGGAAACCGTTCTCTGCCAGGCGACTATCTCCAGATGGATATGGGAGCAGTGAAAGCGGTAGGGCGCGTGCGCGTACTAGTGGGAGCCGGAGATGGTGATAAATGGATGAATTACCATCTGGCATATTCTGAGAATGGAGAGGACTGGAAGCATCTGGATGTTTATAAGGGGGCTGCATCTGGAACAGATATATATGAGATAGATTTGGAAGGTGCATCGGCCCGGTATCTGAAGCTGATAAATAATACTGAAGTAAACAAATGGGTGAAGTTCAGTGAGTTTTCAGTATACTCTTATGTAGAAAATGCAGTGGATATGGATTATACAAACACGGTAGGCGCAGGCTGGAAAGTGCGGTATGCAAAGAGTATCGCTAAAGTACTTCCGAAAAGAGCCGCTGTGCTGAAACCGGGAGAGTATATCGGATTGAAGCTTGATAGAATCCATACAGTTAGCGTAAATATTTCGGGACAGGGTACAGAAAGCCTGACATTTGAAAAATCTGTGAATGGGGAAGAATGGAGTTCGGGAGAACAGGGTGATGCGCGTTATATCCGCTTGATAAATAAAGGGACAGGAAATGTTATCTTTGATTTGACGGCATTCACAGCCGAGCTGAATGAAGGCGGGGGTATAGAGCTTCTGGAAGCTGTGATTGGCGGCAAAACAGTAACTTCTGACGCAAGGAACCTGGGAACAGCAAATGCGTGGATGGACGGAGATTTGACAACAAAAGCAGAATACTGTGCGTCTCCAGAGACAGGGAATTATATAACCTATGATTTGGGACAGGAAAGAGTACTGCGCTCACTCCGGGCATATGTTCTGGATACAGAGCTTGATTATCCCCGGAATGTGAAATTCCAGGCATCCCTTGACAATCAATCCTGGACAGATATCATTACGGTAGGCGGCGGAGAGTCCGCAGATGCGAAGCCGGCAGAGAATGGATGGACGCATGATACAATTGATGTAGCATATGCATATGTAGAAAATGCGGACATAGATCATTTGAATGCGAGATATATCCGCCTGTACTTTACAGAAGGATACACCTCCCGCAGCAAAGTGGTTCTGAATGAAATCCAGATTAACGGCGGTGAGTATGTGCCGTCAGTGAATGATCCGGCTTTTGAGACGGATGCTGTGCTCCGCAGGGGATATGAGCCTCAGAACCTGATTGACGGTGATTTAACAACAGCGTTCCGGCCGGAAGGGACAGAGAAAGGAACTTTGGTTTATAACCTGCCGGATATGACAGCGTGGAGAAGGCTTAATATCCTTCAAAGCGGAAATGTAATCAGCAATGCGAAAGTATCTGTGCGCACAGGTGCGGAGACATGGGTAGAGCTGGGCACATTGGATAGGAGTTTTTCGGCATTTTATCTGGGCGAGCTTGAAAAAATTTATGGAATTAAGCTGGAATGGGAGAATGTAGAACCTGTTATTTATGAGATTATCCTGTTGAAAAACCCGGGAGATGTTTTTGATAAAAACCTGGCAGATTATCAAAGAGCCATAGATGCAGCAAGCGAAGAAGTGGAACAGGCAGCGGGCAGGCTCAGCGAGGCGGCGGCAAAGGTAGATGAAGCAGTGGCGGCTATGGAAGGGCTTGAGGGCAAAGAACTCCTGGCAGCAGAGGCTGTATTGGCAGGATTAAAGGCACAAAAATCCGAAGCAGAAGCAGTTACAGCCGATAAGGAAGCGGCAAAGGCGGAAGCGGAAGCGAAATATGCGGATACGATGACAAAGAGTAAGAAAGCTCAGGCTGAAAGTGCGGATTCAGAGGAAGAGAAAGCTGCATTGGAGCAGGAAGCAGAGCAGCAGACGAGAACCGCGCAGACGAAGAAGGCGGAAGCCGAAGGAAAGCGGCAGGCAGCAGAAGAAAAGCGCGGGGAAGCAGAAAGGTATCTGGCAGAGCAGGAAGAAAAACAGGCAGCATTGGAAGCACAGGAACTGGCCGAAGCGAAAGAAGCGCTTTCAGGCGTGATTGCAGAACAGACGGAAAGAGCAGAGGCAGACTATACGGCGGTAAGCTGGAGCAGGTTCGCAGAGGCGCTGGAAGCGGCACGAACGGCAGTAGACAGCGAGGGTGTGACAAAGGATGAGATAGAGAGTGCGAAGAATGCATTGCTGGAAGCGGCAGCAGGATTGAAAAAAGCAGTTAAAAGCATTACCCTGCGCACGGAAGGAAATAAGACCCAGATAGCAGTAGAGGAAACCCTTCAGATTATAGCGGATATCCTTCCGGCAGATGCAGAGAATAAAGCAGTAACCTGGACATCAGGAAATGAGTCTGCAGCGACTATAAACGCAAACGGACTGGTGACGGCATTGGCAGCCGGAGAGACAGTTATCACCGCAGAGGCGGCAGACGGAAGCGGAGTGTCAGGAGAGATTACCCTGACAATCGTCAAGAACAGCAGCCAGATAGAGGCAGAAGAGCTGGCACAGGCAAAACGGGAACTTTCTGACACGATTACGGCACAGGGACAGAAAGTCCAGGCTGACTATACGGAAGCAAGCTGGAAGGCATATTCCGATGCCCTGGAAGCAGCGAGGGCGGCAGCAAACAGCAGCAGCGTAACAAAAGAGCAGGTAGAGCTTGCGAAAAATGCATTGCTGGAAGCAGCAGCAGGATTGAAAAAAGCAGTTAAAAGCATTACCCTGCGTACGGAAGGAAATAAGACCCAGATAGCAGTAGAGGAAACCCTTCAGATTATAGCGGATATCCTTCCGGCAGATGCAGAGAATAAAGCAGTAACCTGGACATCAGGAAATGAGTCTGCAGCGACTGTAAATGCAAATGGATTGGTGACGGCATTGGCAGCCGGAGAGACAGTTATCACCGCAGAGGCGGCAGACGGAAGCGGAGTGTCAGGAAAGATTACCCTGACAATCGTCAAGAACAGCAGCCAGATAGAAGCGGAAGAGCTGGCACGGGCAAAACAGGAACTTTCAGATGTAATTGCATCGCAGCCGGAAAGAGACGAGGCAGACTATACCGCAGAAAGCTGGGCGGCATATCAGGGAGCCCTGGATGCGGCACAGACAGCAGTAGAGAGCACTACCGTAACCAAAGATGAGGTAGAGCTTACAAAGAGTCTTCTGGAGGAAAGAGCAGCAGGTCTTGCAAAGATAGTCAAGAGCATCGTTCTGCGTGCAGAAGGTGATAAGACGCAGATAGCTGTGGAAGAAATACTGCAGCTTACAGCTGAAATTTTCCCGGAAGATGCAGCAAATCAGGCGGTCATCTGGACATCCGAAAACGATAAAATAGCCACGGTAAACGAGAATGGTTCTGTGACGGCAGTGGCAGTCGGAGAAGTAACCATCACAGCAGTTTCTTCTGATGAGAGCGGCGTATCCGACAGGATTACTCTGACAATTGTGAAAAAGGGCAGCCAGGCAGCAGAAGAACTGGAAGAAGCGAAGAAAGAACTTGGTGCATTTATCCAGAAAGATGAACAGGTGAAAAAGGATGAAACACAGTATACAGACCAGAGCTGGAAAGAATATATAGATGCGCTGGAGGCGGCGAAGAAGCTTGTTAACAGTCAAACAGCAACGAAGGCTGAAATTCAAGCGGCAAAAGACAGACTGGAAAAAGCCGTACAGGGTCTTACTGTAAAGCGGCCGGAACCTGTTCCGACACCAGAACCACAGCCATCTGTACCGGCCGTAGGAAAGATTATTGATTCAGGAATCCTGCAGTTCCGTGTAACGAAGTCCGATGCGAAAAACGGCACGGTAACAGTTTCGAAGCTTAAAAACAAGAAAGCAAAAAGCATTAAGATTCCGGCTGAGATTACGTACAATGGATATATCTTCAAAGTAACGGCTGTTAATGCAAAGGTATTCCAGAAATGTAAAAAGCTTGCTTCTGTAGAAATTGGCGCGAGTGTGACACGCATCGGATCGAACGCATTCTATGGCAGTAAGAAACTGAAAAAGATTACATTTAAGGGCAAGAAAGCGCCGAAATTCTCAGGAAAGAAAGTATTTAAGGGAACGGCGGCAAAATGTAAAGTTACCGTACCTAAGAAAATGTCAAAGAAACAGATGAACCTGTTGAAGAAACGGATGAAAAAAGCCGGAATCAGCAAGAAGGCATCTTACAAGAAAAAATAGAAAAGTTTCTAATTTAAACCAATGTGCAAGCTGGCCTCTGCTGGCTTGCACATTACTATGAGGGCAAATTGCGGTTTGTCGGGGAGTTTATCTCTTACCCCGGATAGTCACGGAACCGATAGTATTCATGTTTACCCCGGACGCTGGGGCACCTGCCATATATCCCACACGGACGGGGACAACGCGCCGGCGAGCTAACGATTAACTCCAACTAATGCGCTCAGGAGAGCCTTCGCGCATAAGTTTCCGTAAATCGTGGATCTCACCTCTGCTAAGGGCGTCCCCTGAGTGTCCGCTTAGGGATATATGGCAGGTGCCCCGGCTGTGTGGTGGCTGGCGTTATGTGCGTGTGTAGCTGCACTTTCCTGATACATGCCGCGGATGAACCGCCCATGTGTTTAATTATGATAATCCGCCAGATATACGGCGAGATATGGCTTTGCACGAATGGCTTCATGAACTGGCGGCTCTGCGTATCATAAACGCCATTATATGCAGATGCCGCCGCACCGGACGGTTTCCGCAAGCCACTTTTCCTATACGTACAGTCAAACAGTGCAACATGCTCAGCGACACTTTACAGCGCACACTGAAACACTAGCGGGAAGGAGCGGACAACGCACGCGAGTGTTCCGCACACCGGAAATCACCGGCGGTTTTGCCACAACCGGAACAATCCGTGTAGCCGTACAGCCCCGCAACGCCAGCCACCGTCCAGCCGGGAAGCCTGCCGCATATCCCTAAGCGGACACTCAGGAGACGCTTTTAGCGGAGGCGAAATCCGACGCTTACGGAAACTTAATGCGCGAAGGCTCTCCTGAGCGTATTTAGTTGGAGTTAGCGGCTAGTTTGCCGCAGCGTTGTCTCCGTCCGTGTGGGATATGCGGCAGGCTTCCAGGCGTCCGGCGTAAACAAGGGGACTATCGGTTCCATGATTGTCCGGAGTAAGCGACAAACTCCCCAACAAACCGCAATTTTCTGGAGTGATAGAACATTTGCAGTTTGTGAGAAATATAATAAAAGTCTCTGTTTATAAAAAGTTTAGATTCCACCCGATTTGTTTTGGTGAAATATGTGCCTGAGTGTGGTATGATAAAACATAACGACTTTGGAGGCGGCTTATGAGACTAAAGACAAGGCTTACGATAGCTTTTTTTATAATTATCCTCGTACCTGTACTCATGGCGGGGCTGGCATTTGTCGGGTTCGGAAGTTATCAAATGAGATCCATTGAGGAAAACTATGATATTGATGAAGTGACATATGAGACTCTTTCGAATTCGCTTCAGATAGTGAGCAAGTTCACTCAGAGCATATTTGAGGAGATGAGGGGCGATGCGAACGAGAATGCGGATGTTTTTTTAGATACAGAGTATCTGGCAGGGCTGAATGATAGGCTCCGGGAGCGATATTCCTATCTGATAGTACGCCGGGAAGGTGTGCTCTACTATTCGGGAAGCAACGGGAACATTACAAAGCTGTTTCGAGAGCTGCCCGGATATGGGGATTACAGCCAAGCGTCGGACAGCGGCATGTATATTGGGAGGGACGTGAAGTCCTTTGTGAAACAAATAGATTTGCGCTTTTCGGACGGCAGCCAGGGAAGTGTATTTATCATAACCGGCGTGGATGCGATGATGCCCCAGGTAAAGTCCTTTGTGCGGGATATGCTTGTGGCGATTGTTTTTATCCTTATTCTTACGGCACTGTTGCTTATGGCGTGGATTTACGGCGGCATCAATGCGCCGCTCAAGAAACTGAAAGCGGCAACGCAGAATATTAAGGATGGAAACCTGGATTTTGTGATGGATGTGGAAGGCGAGGATGAGATTAGTGAGCTGTGCCGTGATTTTGAAGAGATGCGGCAGAGACTAAAAGAGACTTCGGTGCAGAAAGTAGAATATGATAAGGAAAATAAAGAGCTGATAAGCAATATTTCCCATGATTTGAAAACGCCGATTACTGCTGTGAAGGGTTACGTGGAGGGAATCATGGACGGTGTGGCGAACACGCCGGAGAAGATGGATAAATACATCCGGACTATTTATAATAAGGCAAATGAGATGGACCGCCTGATTAATGAGCTGACTTTCTACTCGAAAATTGACACGAACCGCATTCCTTATACGTTCAGTAAAATAAATGTGATTGATTATTTTGGGGACTGTGTGGAGGATGTGGGAGTAGAGCTGGAGGCGGAGGGCATCGAGCTGTCGTATTTTAATTATGTGGACAAGGATGTGCAGGTGATTGCGGATGCAGAGCAGATTTCCCGCGTCATCAGCAATATTATAGGAAATTCTGTGAAATATCTGGACAAGCCCAAAGGATATATCAGCATCCGGGTGAAGGATGTAGGAGATTTTATCCAGGTAGAGATTGAAGACAACGGGAAAGGAATCGCGGCGAAGGATCTGCCGATGATTTTTGACAGGTTTTACCGCACGGATGCCTCCAGAAATTCGTCGCAGGGAGGCAGCGGCATCGGACTTTCGATTGTAAAGAAAATCATTGATGACCATGGCGGGAAAATTTGGGCAAGCAGTAAACTGGGAGCGGGGACGATTATGTTCTTTGTTCTGAGGAAATATCAGGAGGTGCCGGTAAATGAGTAGGATACTTATTATAGAAGATGAAGAGAGCATTGCAAATCTGGAAAAGGACTATTTGGAGCTGAGTGGATTTGAGGTGGAGATTGAGAATCGGGGGGATGTGGGGCTCAAGCGGGCATTGTCGGAGGATTTTGATTTGTTTATCCTGGATTTGATGCTGCCCGAAATGGACGGTTTTGAAATATGTAAGGAAATCCGGAATCACAAAAATACGCCGATTCTGATGGTTTCTGCGAAAAAGGACGATATTGACAAAATTCGGGGGCTGGGTCTTGGGGCAGACGATTATATGACGAAGCCTTTCAGCCCCAGTGAGATGGTGGCGAGGGTAAAAGCTCATATGGCCCGCTACGACCGCCTGGTGAGCAGCAATATGCCGCAGAATGATATCATAGAAATCCGAGGACTGAAGATTGATAAGACTGCCCGGAGAGTGTGGATAAATGCTGAGGAAAAGACATTTACCACAAAGGAGTTTGACTTGCTTACATTCCTGGCTGAGAATCCGAACCATGTATTTACCAAGGAAGAGCTGTTTTCGGAGATCTGGGATATGGAGTCTATCGGGGATATTGCCACGGTAACGGTGCATATTAAGAAGATTCGTGAGAAGATAGAGTTTAATACTGCAAAACCTCAGTATATAGAGACAATCTGGGGGGTAGGCTATCGGTTTAAGATGTAGGAGATTCTATGGAAATAGATATTTTATATGAAGACGGGCAGCTTCTGGTATGCAGGAAACCTGCGGGCGTTCCGGTGCAGAGCGGAAAAGTCGGACAGAAGGATATGGTGAGCATCCTCAGGAATTACCGGAACGGGAAAGAGGACGATATTTATATCGGACTGGTGCATCGGCTTGACCAGCCGGTGCAGGGTGTGATGGTGTTTGCTAAGACAAAAACGGCAGCGGCGGAGCTGAGCCGCCAGATTGCGGATGGAAGAATGAAGAAACAGTATCTTGCAGTGATTTGTGGAAAGCCGACGAGAAAGCAAGGGGTACTTGTGGATTACCTGCTGAAAGACGGCAGGACAAATACTTCCTCTATTGTGCCGGAGGGAACAAAAGGTGCGAAGCGCGCAGAGCTGAGATACCGCATTGCAGCAGAAGCGGCGGGATATGCCCTTGCAGAGATAGATTTGCTGACGGGGAGACATCACCAGATACGTGTCCAGATGGCGGGGGCAGGGATGCCGCTGGCGGGAGACAGGAAGTACAATTCTTCCGAAGAAGGGCAGACGGAAAAATATGCAGCGCTGGCTGCGCACAAACTGTCCTTTGTGCATCCGGTTTCAAAAAAAGAAATATGCTTTGGAGTAAAGCCTGAGAGTGCAATTTTTGAAAAATTCCTAAATCTGCCAGAAGGAAAGGACTTTTGCAAAAATTTAACTGAATGACAAAAAGAGATTCGCACATACTAAACCCAATCACACCAGAGAAACGGGGAAAATAGTATGACGGATAAAGTAAAGAAGATTTTGGGAATAGCGGGAATTACCCTGGCGGTTTATCTTAGTATGAAGTATCTGCTGCCGGCGGTGGCTCCCTTTCTTATTGCCTTTTTACTGGCACGGTGGATTTATCCGCTTGCCGATAGGATGGAAAAGAAAATGCCGGTGAATAAAGGGCTGATTACGCTGGGAATCCTTCTGTCGGGAACGGCGGCGGTTCTGGCTGTGGGATGGTTTCTGGGGACGCGGATCTGTGAGCAGATACGTGGCGTGGTAGCACATCTTGAGTACTATAAAACGCAGGTAAACGAGATTGCATGGAGCTGCTGCCGCTGCGTGGAAAGTGCATTTGGGGTGGACGGAGGCGAAGTGATGCTGTTTTTGGAGCAGAACATGGATAGGGCGCAGGAACACATCCAGAATTATGCAGTGCCGGGGCTGGTACAGTATTCGATTGAGTATGTTATGGGCTTCTTGAAGATATTAGGGATTTTTTTCTTGATTTTTGTTGCAGTGCTTCTCATTATCAAGGACTATGACGCTATTCGGGATAAACTTCAGGGCTGCCGCGGCTACCAGAGGATGGTGAATATTTTTGAGCGTCTGTGGAAACTGGGAGGCGCTTACCTGAAAGCACAGATGATTATTATGCTGGTGGTTACGGTAATCTGTGTGGTGGGGCTTTGGATGCTGGGGAATCCGTATGCGCTGCTGGCTGGCATCCTGATTGGGATTCTGGATGTGCTGCCGTTTATCGGAACCGGAACTATTTTCATACCCTGGGCGCTGCTCTGTGTGCTGCGCAGCGGCTTTTTCCATGCGGCAGCGTATTTTACCCTGTTTTTAGTGGCAAATACTACCAGGGAATACCTGGAACCGAAGCTTTTAGGGGATAAAATGGGGATTTATCCTATTGTTATTGCTCTGGTGGTTTATGCCGGGCTGTATATTTTCGGGGTCTCCGGGGTGATTCTCGGGCCTGTGAGTCTTCTTGTTGTTTTGGAGTGTGTCCGCGAGCTTTGGGGAGAGGCACAGCAGGGGAACAAATCGGAGGAACTGGAGTAAATCTGAAATAAAAACAGCTAGACAATTTGAGGAAAATGAGATAATATATTCCTAAAGTTCATGTGAAAGGAGACAGCAGATGAGACCGGATAAGAATGTCATGAAATATCTGGCAATGGTTACCCAGGTTGGAATCAGTATGCTGGCTCCCGTTGTTTTGTGTGTCTTTCTTGGTGCCTGGCTGGATGAGAAGTTCGGCTGGAGCACGGTGCCGGTGCTGCTGATTCTGGGAATCCTCGCAGGTGGAAGGAACACCTGGATTCTTCTACAGGGCATGATAGGGCAAGAAGGAGGAAAAAAGCATGATTAGGGATTCCATCAAACGGCTGAACACAGTAGTGAAGGAGCTTCTGCTAGGCATCCTGATTTTCGGAGCTTCCATATGGATGATTTTCATTTGGGTTGTTTCTGATAAGTGGGGATTTTCGCAGGGGCTTTTACTAGGTGTGGCAGCATCCGCGCTTCTGGCAATTCACATGAACTATAGCATTGAGCAATCGCTTGAGCGTACGGAGGCAGATGCGAAGAGCTACATGCAGAAAATGTCCGTGCTTCGGATGGGAATGGTGCTGATTCTTTTTGGCGTGGCGTACCTGCTGCGTCTGGGGAGTCCGATAGCTGTATTTGCGGGATTGTTCACACTGAAGTTTGGGGCATATTTCCAGCCTGTACTGCACAGGCTGATTCATAAAAAAGAAGCGAAAGAGAGGTGAGAATGTGTTATTAGCTGCAAAAGGTGATGTGGATTTCATGATTCACGGCTTGTTTAAATATAAGCTGTTCGGTCAGGAATTCTGGATTACCACCACGCATGTCAGTATCCTGATTGTCATGCTGATTCTTCTGGGATTTGCTATAGCGGCGAACAGGAAGATGCGCCATGGCTCTGAGGTTCCCGGAGGGTTCCAGAATATCGTGGAGCTGATTGTGGAAATGCTTGATAAGATGGTGCAGAGCAGCATGGGAAAGAATGCCGGGAAATTTATGAACTATATAGGCTCAATTTTCCTGTTTATTTTTGTAAGCAATATCTCAGGGCTGTTTGGGCTTCGGGCGCCTACCGCCGATTACGGTGTGACGCTGCCGCTGGGACTTATGACCTTTGCGATCATCCAGTACAACAATGTCAAGTATAATAAGCATAGGGCGTTTACGGGGCTGTTCCAGCCGCTGCCGTTTCTGTTCCCTATCAACCTGATTGGTGAAATTGCGGTTCCGTTTTCTCTGTCTCTGAGGCTTTTCGGAAACGTGTTGTCAGGAACGGTTATGATGTCGCTGATTTATTCCCTGCTGTCCCGATTTGCCATCGGCTGGCCGGGATTCCTGCATATTTATTTTGATGCTTTTTCCGGCGCCATCCAAACGTATGTATTTTGTATGCTGACGATGGTTTACGTTACGGATAAGCTGCCAGAGGAAAAGGCGTAAACAAAAACATAACAAAAAGATTTAGGAGGATTCTGATTATGGAAGGAATAACAAATGAAGGTTTAATTTTAGCATGTTCCGCTATCGGTGCGGGGCTGGCAATGATCGCAGGTATCGGTCCTGGTATCGGACAGGGTATCGCTGCAGGATACGGCGCGAGCGCAGTGGGAAGGAACCCGGGCGCAAAGTCTGATATCATGTCAACCATGCTTCTTGGACAGGCCGTGGCAGAGACCACAGGTCTTTATGGATTGGCTATCGCGTTCATCCTCTTGTTTGCAAACCCGCTGCTTGGTAAGCTTTAAGCTGCAGCCATGCCCGCATGGTGGGCAGTATGAGAATATAAGAGACATATATATTTAGAGAGGAGGCGGGCTCTTGGAACGATTGTTCAACCTGGACCCTCAGTTAATCCATGATGCGG
Organism: Lachnospiraceae bacterium 46-15; assembly: GCA_041223665.1. Lineage (GTDB taxonomy): Bacteria > Bacillota > Clostridia > Lachnospirales > Lachnospiraceae > Hominisplanchenecus_A. The sequence goes on along the minus strand of JBCLQO010000006.1, from coordinate 112,262 downwards.
TTCTGCTGATGATTTCCGTGCTGGTGATGTTTGCTTTTCTGTCCTACCTGTTGTTCAACCCGGCGAGGGAGTTTTTGAAAAAGAGGCAGGATAAGATTAGAGACGATATCGATTCGGCAAAGAAAGATAAAGAAGAAGCAGCGGCGCTGAAAGCGGATTATGACGGGAAAATCAGGGAAATCGAGAAAGAGGCGGAAGCCATTCTGAGTGAGGCCAGACAGAAAGCTTTACAGAATGAAGCAAAGATTATTGATGAGGCCAAGAAAGAGGCATCCGGAATTATAGAAAGGGCAAACAGACAGGCAGAACTGGAGAAGAAGGCCGCTGCAGATGATATGAAGAAAGAAATTATCAAAGTGGCTGCGTTGATGGCACAGAAGGTTGTGAACCGGACAGTGGACGCACAGATCCAGGATAATCTGGTGGAAGAAACCCTGAAGGAGATAGGTGAAGAGACATGGCTAAGTTAGCGTCAAAGGTATATGGTGAGGCGCTTTTTCAGATAGCCGTGGAGGAAAACCGCACCGATGAGATGATGGAGGAGATTTTGGCAGTGAGTAAAGCTCTTGAGGAGAATACGGAGCTGCAGCTGCTGATGGAGCATCCGAAAATCATCCGGGAAGAGAAGGTGCACTTGCTTGAGAACTGCTTTAAAGGGCGGGTTTCCAATGATGTGACGGGGTTTCTTGCGGTAGTTGTGTCGAAGGGACGGTTTAAGGAGCTTCCGGCCATTTTTGACTATCTGACGGCGCGGATAAAGGAATATAAAAAAATAGGCGTCGTAACCGTGACGTCGGCTGCAGAGCTTCGGGAGGATCAGAAAGAGAAAATCCAGGGGAAGCTTTTGGCAACCACAGGTTATAAGGCGCTGGAAATCACATGGAATGTGGATGCAGGCCTGATTGGAGGTCTGGTTATCCGTATCGGAGACCGGGTGGTGGACAGCAGTCTGAAATATAAGCTGGAGCAGCTTACGAGCCAGCTGATGAAGATTTCATTAGAGGAAGGGAAAGAAGGTGAAAGGGCCTCATGAATTTGAAACCAGAGGAAATAAGCTCTGTTATCAAAGAGCAGATTAAACGTTATTCCTCCGAGATATCCGTGGCAGATGTGGGAACCGTCATCCAGGTGGCAGACGGCATCGCCAGAATCCATGGGCTGGAAAACGCCATGCAGGGAGAGCTTCTGGAATTTCCGGGAGAAGTATACGGCATGGTGCTGAATCTGGAGGAAGATAATGTAGGTGCCGTGCTTCTTGGAGATACGTCAGGTATCAGCGAGGGCGACACGGTAAAGACTACAGGAAACGTGGTGGAGGTTCCGGTCGGTGACGGGATGCTTGGACGTGTTGTCAATGCGCTGGGTATGCCGATTGACGGAAAGGGACCCATCCACACAGACAGGCACAGGAAGATTGAAAGAGTGGCTCCTGGCGTTATCACGAGGAAGTCTGTGGATACTCCGCTTCAGACAGGTATCAAGGCGATTGATGCCATGGTTCCTATCGGAAGAGGGCAGCGTGAGCTGATTATCGGTGACAGGCAGACAGGAAAGACGGCGATTGCCATTGATACGATTATAAACCAGAAGGGGCAGGGAGTTTACTGTATTTATGTAGCGATAGGGCAGAAGGCTTCAACCGTAGCGAATATCGTAAAGACCCTGACAGAGTATGGTGCGATGGATTATACTACCGTAGTGTCCTCTACAGCCAGTGAGCTGGCGCCGCTGCAGTACATTGCGCCCTATTCGGGCTGTGCAATCGGAGAAGAATGGATGGAGGCCGGGAAGGATGTGCTGGTTATCTATGACGATTTGACCAAGCATGCGGCAGCTTACCGTACCCTGTCCTTACTGCTGCGTCGTCCGCCAGGACGTGAGGCTTATCCGGGAGATGTATTCTATCTGCACTCCAGGCTGCTGGAGCGTGCGGCAAGGCTTTCGGATGAACTGGGCGGCGGCTCTTTGACGGCGCTTCCAGTAATTGAGACACAGGCAGGCGATGTGTCGGCGTACATTCCGACAAACGTTATTTCCATCACGGACGGCCAGATTTACTTGGAGACCGAGATGTTTAATGCGGGATTCCGTCCGGCTGTAAACGCAGGACTTTCCGTGTCGCGAGTAGGAGGTTCGGCGCAGATTAAGGCTATGAAGAAGATTGCGGCGCCTATCCGTGTAGAATTGGCACAGTACCGTGAACTGGCGGCATTCTCCCAGTTTGGTTCTGAGCTGGACGATGACACGAAAGAGAAGCTGGCGCAGGGTGAAAGACTGAAGGAAGTCTTGAAACAGCCGCAGTACCAGCCAATGCCTGTAGAGCTTCAGGTCATTATCCTGTACGCAGCTACACAGAAATTCCTGTTGGACATCCCCACAGAGAGAATCCAGGACTTCGAGGAAGCGCTCCTTGAGCATATAAAGACAAAGTACCCGGAGGTTCCAGAGGCAATCAGAACTACCCAGGTTATCTCAGAGGAGACAGAGAGCACCCTCAGAAAAGCAATCGAAGAATGCAAAGAAGGCTTTGTAAAATAGAAGAGGGGTGAGACGAAATGGCTTCTATGAGAGACATCCAGAGGCGGAAAAACAGTATTACCAGCACAAGCCAGATTACGAAGGCCATGAAGCTGGTTTCGACTGTGAAGCTTCAGAAAACAAAGGAAAGGGCAGAGAACTCCAGGCCGTATTTCCAATATATGTATAATACAGTGACCTCCATGCTGGCGCGTTCAGGCAGCTTGGACTATCCATATCTGAAACCCGGTACATCCGAGAAAAAAGCGGTGATTGTCATCACCTCAAACCGGGGACTAGCAGGGGGGTACAATTCCAACGTAACAAAGCTGGTTACCGGAAGCAGTCTGAAAAAGGAGGATGTGCTGCTTTACACAATCGGAAGGAAGGGCAGGGACAGCCTGGAAAAGCAGGGGTATCAGGTACAGGCAGATTACAGTGACGTAATCAATGCCCCGCTGTTTTCCGACGCGAAGCGTATCGGACAGAGACTGCTGGAGGACTTTGCTGAAGAGCGTGTGGGAGAGATTTATCTCGCCTATACTTCTTTTAAAAATACTGTGGTGCATGAGCCGAGGCTGATGAAGCTGCTCCCGGTTGAGTTTTCCGAGGATGAGCTGACGGTAGAAGAGGCAAAGACGCCTATGAACTATGAGCCGTCCGAGGAGGAGGCACTGGATATTATCATTCCCAAATACCTGACGAGCCTTCTGTATGGCGCGTTGGTGGAAGCGGCAGCCAGTGAGAACGGTGCCAGGATGCAGGCCATGGACGCGGCAACCAGCAATGCCGAAGAGATGATTGACAGCCTGACCCTCCAGTATAACAGGGCAAGGCAGGGCTCCATTACACAGGAGCTGACGGAAATCATTGCCGGAGCGGAAGCAATCAGCTAGGCTTGTTTACGGCTAGAGGAGTGAGATAGAAAAGTTTGGAAGTAAACTTCCAAATCTACCAAGATGACGCAGCAAGCGCGTCGGAAAGGCGAAAATATGGCAGAACAAAATATAGGAAAAATCACTCAGGTCATTGGTGCGGTATTGGATATCAAGTTCACCAGCGGCAAGCTGCCAGCCATCAATGAGGCAATCCACATTCAACAGAAGGATGGCGGCAGGCTGGTAGTGGAAGTGGCACAGCACCTGGGTGACGACACAGTGCGTTGTATCGCGATGGGTTCCAGCGATGGACTGGTAAGAGGCATGGAAGCAGTGGCTACCGGGGCTCCTATCAGTGTTCCGGTAGGTGAGAAGACCCTGGGACGTATCTTTAATGTGACGGGCGATCCGATTGATAACAAAGAGGCGCCGAAAGGTGTACAGTACCTTCCGATTCACAGAAGCGCGCCTTCTTTTGAAGAGCAGTCCACAGCTACAGAAATCCTGGAGACAGGAATCAAGGTCGTAGACTTGCTTTGCCCTTACCAGAAGGGCGGTAAAATCGGTCTGTTCGGCGGCGCCGGAGTAGGAAAGACCGTGCTGATTCAGGAGCTGATAAGGAATATCGCTACAGAGCACGGCGGATACTCCGTATTCACCGGAGTAGGTGAGCGTACCCGTGAGGGAAACGATTTGTATCATGAAATGACAGATTCAGGGGTTATCAATAAGACAACCATGGTATTCGGGCAGATGAACGAGCCGCCTGGAGCCAGGATGAGGGTGGGCCTGACAGGTCTGACGATGGCAGAATACTTCCGTGACCAGGGTGGTAAGGATGTGCTGCTCTTTATCGACAACATTTTCCGTTTTACCCAGGCAGGTTCTGAGGTATCCGCACTTCTGGGACGTATGCCGTCAGCCGTTGGATATCAGCCCACGCTGCAGACGGAGATGGGAGCGCTTCAGGAGCGTATTACATCAACAAAGAGCGGCTCTATCACCTCCGTACAGGCTGTTTATGTGCCTGCGGATGACTTGACAGACCCAGCTCCGGCAAATACTTTTGCACATCTAGATGCGACTACCGTGCTTTCACGTGCCATCGTGGAGCTGGGAATTTACCCAGCAGTAGACCCGCTGGAGTCCACATCCCGTATTCTTGACCCGCGCGTAGTGGGCGAGGAGCATTACAGTGTGGCCCGTGGTGTGCAGGAAATCCTTCAGAAATACAAAGAGCTGCAGGATATTATTGCCATCCTCGGTATGGATGAGCTTTCCGAGGAGGATAAGCTGGTAGTAAGCCGTGCGAGAAAGGTGCAGAGGTTCCTGTCTCAGCCGTTCTTCGTGGCAGAGCAGTTTACGGGCATAAGCGGCCGTTATGTACCGCTGTCGGAAACGATCCGCGGCTTTAAAGAAATCCTGGACGGCAAGCATGACGATATCCCGGAGAGCTATTTCCTGAATGCGGGAAGCATCGATGATGTGACGGCACGAATGAAATAGGGGGTGCAGTGATGGCAGCTGACAAATACTTCGAATTGGAAATCGTGTGTCCTGACAGGGTGTTTTTCCAGGGTGAAGCTTCTATGATAGAGCTGAATACCACGGAAGGCCAGGTGGGAATTTACAAAAGGCATATTCCTATGACGATGATTTTAGACCCCGGCCTTCTCATCATCAAGGATGATGAAGGGCAGCGGGCGGCGGCTCTGCATGAGGGATTTATTGAAATCCTTCCGGATAAAATCAGCATCATGGCAGAGGCGGCAGAGTGGCCGAATGAAATCGACTTGAACCGCGCCGAAGAAGCAAAGGTGAGGGCGGAACGCCGGATGCAGATGCATGATTCGAACATCAACCTGACCCGTGCGGAGCTGGCGCTCCACAGAGCTCTGGCGCGTATTGATGCGTCACGGAGAGGGTAGCCTGGAATTACCGTTTGATTCATAATACTGAGAGGTATTTTGTATAAAATCCCTCCGTTTGGTTATCATAAGATGTAACAGTTCAGAGCAAAGTATTTTAAGATGGCTCTGAACGGCTGCGGATTAGAGATAATCGGACGGAGGGATTTTTATGTTGAAAAAGCGATGGCTGGCTGCCCTGTTTCTCTTGTGGATTTTGGCTGTAGGACAGCTGGCGCAGGGACACGAGCAGGAAGAAGAGAAAGTTGCCGGGGTGTTTGCGAGGATTGGAGAACAGGAACAGACCGGAGCGGTGGAATATTATGGCGTTTATAAAAAGGGATTCCTGGAATCTGAGGAGAGAGAGGCGTTTTTGCGCCATATCGCCGAAGGATTGGGAATTACGGAAAATATCGAAATCACCCGCAGGTATGACGGGAGCCGGGAGGAGACACGTCTCACGAAAGAGGGAAGCAATGCGAAATCCGTGCTGCGTTTTATCACTGCTGATGTGGAGGGCGAGATAAGCCAGTATGTCATTATAAACATTACCATGGAAGGGGATATGGTAGACGCCTATGCCTACCGTGAGAAGCTGGAAAGCCTAATGGAACCTTACGGCGAGAACAGCAAGAGCTCTGCAAACATTATCGGGAGTTATCAGGGCAGGCTGTCCTTAGAGGAAAGGAATGCGGTCGCGGACGACTTCCTGGAACGTATGAATGCTCGTGTAGTGTCGGAAAACCGGGAGATGCAGCTTTACACGATTTACGGGTATACGCCGTGGATTTTTGACTATGAGATGCATGAAGGCGAGCCGTTTAATGTGAACATTGCTATGCATTACAGTACCAATGACGATAAGACTTATGTGTATGTGGCAGTTCCGGCGGTGGGGCTGGACTATTATTGATAATAGTTTCTGTAAATATGTTGTGGTTTGATTTGGCCAAGACAACTCCTTTTTGATAGGAATTAAGACATGAAGTTCTTATCGAAAAGGAGTTTTTGTGCGGGAGCGCAGGAATAAATATAGGATATACAGCCGGTGCTGCTATGTTGTTGATTTGGTTTGGAATTTTTTTGCAGATGTAAGATAATGTCAAAATATATAATAAAAATGAATATAAATGAATATAAATGCAAAAAAGTATTCAGTATTGACAAAAGTGTTAAAAAGTAGTATATATAATTTATAGAAATAAAAATTATAGTTAAATTTGTAGAATTAAAAGAAAAGGTGGGGTGATTTTGGTAATAATGATTTAGAAAATTAAATTTGAAACGTTAAATTTAGAAATTAGAGAAAAGAATTGAAATTATGAGGGTGAAACGAATAGCAGTGGTTTGGGTTTTAGTTGTAGCAATTTTATGCTTGCAAATGAATGGTATAAAAGTAAATGCTAAAACAGGTGAAGTCGCTGGGATAAGGGAGACGTCAGCGTACTACATCAAAAATGTAGCAAGTGGATTGTATCTGGAATACGATTTGGCGAGTGACAACGTACGGGGTGGGAAATTTACGGGAGCGGATAATCAGCGATGGGGCTTTCGCTTGAAGTCTAACGGCAGCTATGTGATAGTCCCGCGTGGAAATACAGAGTATCGTTTGGATGTACATTCCGGTAAAGCAACGCAAGGCGCGAACATTGATATATGTCCCTCAACAAATGGGAAAGATCAGGAATGGCATGGACATAGAAATTGGTAATGCGGAGGTATATGCTTTTTCGGCAATGAACAGAGATCGTTATGACGGTTTTAGCGTGGAGGATATTGAAACACAACAGTTGGTAGCAGTACTTCCAAAATGATTTTTTGAAAAGATATGAAGGAGAGATAGTATGGGAAAAGTAAAAGGAATGACAGCAGCATTGCTATTGGGATGTGTAACTTTTGTTCTTCCAGTAAGTGCGTCAAGGACAAACGCACAAATAGACGCAGAACCAATTCAGGGTGGGAAAATCAGTGCCGCCCAATTACAAAAAGGCGACACACTGCAATACAGTTTTTCGGTTAAAAATACGCAGATTACGTCACCAGTATTCGGGAGTACTGTAGTGCGGATTACTTGGAGTTCGGAAGACGGTCAGACAATCATCCAAGATATTGAAAAATCTTCAAAAGATAATACTTTCCATGGTGAATTGAAGATTGAGGAAGGGATGCAGCCAGGAAAGTGGAAGATTGATAATATTTTATTTCCGGATCCATATCCCTATGTGAAAGTGACAAGTTTGATGCAGGAATGGGATGGTATAAAGGTGCTGGGGCAGGGAGTATGGCCTACAAATGTTGTGGATGATTTATCCTTTTCTGAATTCACCGTGCAGGGGACAAAGGCTGATTGGAAAGCTCCGGTAGTACGCAAAAAGAGCATAGCCCTGACGAAAAAGACTGTAAAGAAAAAAGAAAAGGCGAAGCTTTATGTGAAAGCCAGTGACAAAAGCTCGATGCGGTATGTGGCATGTGTCTGGAAAAATACCGCTACAAAAGAAGTGCTTTATAGAGATATGATTTATAATAGGAAGAAAGGCCGCTATGAATATACGCTTTCTGCTTCTGAGGTTGGGAAAAAGGGCAAGCTTCGGCTGGTTTGCGTGGAAGCCTGTGATCGATATGGAAATAAGACGGCTTTAAAAAATAAGAAGCTCCCGAAACTCGTCATAACCAGGAAATGAAGGTATAATGTACTGAAAAAAAAACAATTTTTTTTGGAAAACCCTTGCCAATACAAGGGTTTTCCTTTATAATCAAGACGTTGTGACCTTGATAGCGTAGAAGCGTGAGGTTGCTGCGGCTCGAAAACCGCAGGTTTTCCGTGGAGCGAATGTCAAGTTATGAAACTGGCGACAAGTCACTGTACAATATAACTGCCCGGCAAAGCCCGGGAACAACGTGTAGTATTCTATGATACACACGGGAGAGTGTGCAGTCACCGCTTGTCGTACTGAAATCAAGTGCGAATAGGAGGCGACTTTTTTTATGGCAAGTCAAGTAATGCGTATCACATTGAAGGCATATGATCATCAGTTAATTGATGCATCTGCTAAGAAAATCATTGAAACTGTAAAGAAGAACGGTTCAAAGGTGAGCGGACCGGTACCCCTTCCGACAAAGAAAGAGGTTATCACGATTCTGAGGGCTGTACACAAGTACAAAGACTCCAGAGAGCAGTTCGAGCAGAGGACACATAAGAGGCTGATTGACATTATGGCTCCAACGCAGAAGACGGTGGATGCACTGTCAAGGCTGGAAATGCCGGCCGGCGTTTACATCGACATCAAGATGAAGACCAAATAGGCAGCATCACAAGAATGAAATTATCCTAAAAGGTTGATATAGAAGTAACGATATGTTCCACTTATATTAACTGTTTGACTAGGATGATTTGGTGCAGTTCAATTTTCGAGCGGGCCAAATCCGCTGTAGAAAAACAGGAGGTAAATCATGAAGAAAGCAATTTTAGCTACAAAAGTCGGAATGACTCAAATCTTCAATGAGGACGGAGTTCTTACTCCCGTAACCGTGCTCCAGGCAGGGCCGTGTGTAGTGACACAGGTAAAGACAGTAGAGAATGACGGTTACAGTGCAGTTCAGGTAGGTTTTGTTGACAAGCGGGAAAAGCTGGTGAACAAGCCGCTGAAAGGACATTTTGACAAAGCAGGGGTTTCCTACAAGAGATATGTAAGGGAGTTCAAGCTTGAGGACGCAGAAGGATATGCAGTAGCACAGGAAATCAAAGCCGATGTTTTTGCGGCAGGAGATAAGATTGACGCAACTGCCATTTCAAAAGGTAAAGGTTTCCAGGGCGCCATCAAGAGACATGGACAGTCCAGAGGACCTATGACCCATGGTTCCAAGTTCCACCGCCATGCAGGTTCTAACGGTTCGGCTTCTGACCCGAGCAAGGTATTCAAGGGCAAGAAGATGCCTGGCCAGATGGGAAATAAGCAGGTTACTATCCAGAACCTTGAAGTAGTAAAAGTGGATGCTGAGAACAATCTTCTCTTAGTAAAGGGCGCAGTACCGGGACCTAAGAAATCTTTAGTAAAGATTAAAGAAAGCGTAAAGTCCGGTAAATAGGATTTTGTGGAAGGAGGAACATACAGATGGCAAACGTATCTGTTTACAATATGGAAGGCAAAGAAGTTGGCACAATTGAGCTGAATGATGCTGTATTCGGTGTAAAAGTAAATGAACATCTGGTACACATGGCAGTTGTAAGCCAGCTTGCAAACAAACGTCAGGGCACACAGAAAGCCAAGACCCGTTCCGAAGTTTCCGGCGGAGGAAGAAAGCCGTGGAGACAGAAAGGAACCGGTCATGCAAGGCAGGGTTCAACAAGGGCACCTCAGTGGACAGGCGGCGGAACCGTATTCGCTCCGGTACCGAGGGATTATTCCTTCAAAATGAACAAGAAAGAGAAAAGGTTTGCGCTGAAATCTGCTCTGACATCAAGAGTTCAGGAAAACAAGATTTTCGTTTTGGATGAGCTGAGTCTTACAGAGATTAAGACAAAAGCGATGAAGAGCGTACTGGACAGCTTGAATGTTCAGAAAGCGCTGGTTGTCATGAAGGAAGCAGACCAGGTAGTGGCACTGTCCGCAAGGAATCTGCCGGATGTTAAGACAGCCCACACAGGAACAATTAACGTATATGATATTTTGAAATATAACACTCTTGTCCTGACAAAGGACGCTGTGGCAGCAATTGAGGAGGTGTACGCATAATGGCAGCAATTCAGTATTACGACGTAATCCTTAAACCGGTTGTAACGGAAAAGAGTATGAACGCTATGGCTGAGAAGAAATATACCTTCTTGGTACACCCGGAAGCAACAAAGAACCAGATTAAAGAAGCTGTTGAAAAAATGTTTGAGGGCACGAAGGTAAAAAGCGTAAATACCATGAACCTTGACGGTAAGAAGAAAAGACGCGGCATGGTTTACGGCAGGACAGCGAAGACGAAGAAAGCCATCGTGGCTCTGACAGAGGAAAGCAAGGAAATCGAGATTTTCGAGGGGCTGTAAGATTTTCCTCAAACCATACGCAGACAAGCGTGACAATAAATGTTAAACGTCCTCCCGTTACAGGGCAGGGCGGCGAAAGGAGAAAGAATCATGGGAATTAAGACATATAAACCATATACACCTTCCCGGAGACAGATGAGTGGTTCTGATTTTTCAGAAATCACAAAGAAGACGCCGGAGAAGAGCCTGGTAGTATCCCTCCAGAAGAATTCTGGCCGTAACAACCAGGGTAAAATTACGGTAAGGCACCGCGGAGGCGGCTCCAGAAGAAAGTACAGGCTGGTGGATTTCAAGAGGAAGAAAGACGGAATCCAGGCAAATGTCCTTGCGATTGAGTACGATCCGAACAGAACAGCAAACATCGCACTGATCTGTTATGCAGACGGCGAGAAATCCTATATTCTGGCACCGGCCGGGCTGAAAGTCGGCATGAAAATTATGAATGGTCCGGAAGCCGAGGTAAGGCTTGGAAACTGCCTGCCATTATCAGAGATTCCGGTCGGTACTCTGATTCATAACATTGAGCTGTATCCGGGAAAGGGAGGCCAGATGGTTCGTTCCGCAGGAAATTCCGCGCAGCTTATGGCAAAGGAAGGTAAGTATGCGACGCTTCGTCTGCCGTCAGGCGAGATGAGGATGGTTCCTGTTGTATGCCGTGCGACAATCGGTACAGTGGGAAATGCAGACCACAACCTGATTAATATCGGTAAAGCCGGAAGAAAGCGCCATATGGGTATCAGACCTACTGTCCGCGGTTCCGTCATGAACCCGAACGACCATCCACACGGAGGTGGTGAAGGTAAGACAGGTATCGGACGTCCAGGTCCATGCACACCTTGGGGCAAACCTGCGCTGGGCTTAAAGACAAGGAAGAAGAACAAGCAGTCTAATAAGCTTATCGTAAGAAGACGTGACGGTAAGGCGCTGAATAATTAAACAATCAGAGATTATAAGGAGGTTAGAACCTATGGCTCGATCACTGAAAAAAGGACCATTTGCAGATGAAAGCTTACTTAAAAAAGTAGACGCTATGAACGCAGCAGGTGAAAAGCAGGTTATTAAGACCTGGTCCCGCCGTTCTACAATCTTCCCACAGATGGTTGGACATACAATTGCAGTCCATGACGGCAGAAAGCATGTGCCTGTATATATTACAGAGGACATGGTTGGGCATAAGCTCGGAGAGTTCGTTGCAACCAGAACCTATAGGGGACACGGCAAAGACGAGAAGAAATCCGGCGTTCGCTAACAGACGGTAAACCAGCACCCTTCGGGGTGCCCCAGACACATGGGGAAATACAGGAAAAAAGGAGGTTTCATCATGGCAAAAGGACATAGATCCCAAATCAAGAGAGAGAGAAATGCACAGAAGGACACAAGACCGTCGGCTAAGTTATCTTATGCCAGGGTTTCTGTTCAAAAAGCATGTTTCGTTTTGGATGCCATTAGAGGTAAAGACGTGCAGACAGCGCTCGGTATTGTAACCTACAATCCGAGATATGCGTCTGAATTAATTGCTAAATTATTAAAATCAGCGATTGCAAACGCTGAAAACAACAACGGGATGGATGCTTCAAATCTTTATGTAGAAGAGTGTTATGCAAACAAAGGTCCTACAATGAAGAGAATCAGACCAAGGGCACAGGGAAGGGCATACAGAATCGAGAAGAGGATGAGCCACATCACCATCGTGCTGAATGAAAGATAGGAGGTAAAGCATGGGACAGAAAGTTAATCCACACGGCCTGAGAGTCGGTGTTATTAAGGACTGGGATTCAAAATGGTATGCTGAAGGCTCTTTCGCTGATTTCCTGGTAGAGGACTACAACATCAGGACATACCTGAAGAAGAAATTATACAGTGCCGGAGTTTCAAAGATTGAGATTGAAAGAGCTTCTGACAGAGTGAAGGTCATCATCTATACAGCAAAACCGGGCGTAGTTATCGGTAAAGGCGGATCTGAAATCGAGAAAGTAAAGGCAGAAGTCCAGAAATTTACAGATAAGAAGTTAATTGTTGATATTAAAGAAGTAAAGAGGCCGGACAGGGATGCCCAGTTAGTAGCAGAGAATATTGCACTGCAGCTTGAGAACCGTGTTTCCTTCCGCCGCGCTATGAAGTCTACCATGGGACGTTCCATGAAGGCTGGCGTAAAGGGTATTAAGACTGCTGTTTCCGGACGTCTCGGCGGTGCTGATATGGCTCGTACAGAGTTCTACAGCGAGGGGACAATTCCTCTTCAGACACTGCGCGCAGATATCGATTATGGTTTTGCAGAAGCAGATACCACATATGGAAAGATTGGCGTAAAAGTATGGATCTACAAGGGTGAAGTACTTCCAACGAAAGGACCAAAGGAAGGGAGCGATAAATAATGTTAATGCCAAAAAGAGTTAAACGTCGTAAACAGTTCCGTGGTTCCATGGCTGGTAAAGCCACAAGAGGCAACAAGATTACCTACGGTGAGTTTGGTCTTGTAGCTACCGAACCATGCTGGATTAAGTCCAACCAGATAGAGGCAGCCCGTGTTGCCATGACACGTTACATCAAGCGTGGCGGTAAGGTTTGGATTAAGATTTTCCCAGATAAACCAGTAACAGCAAAACCAGCAGAAACTCGAATGGGTTCCGGTAAAGGAACATTAGAGTACTGGGTAGCAGTAGTGAAACCAGGACGTGTAATGTTCGAACTTGCAGGCGTACCGGAAGAAACAGCCCGCGAAGCATTGCGTCTTGCTATGCACAAATTACCATGCAAATGCAAGATCGTTTCCCGAGCAGACTTAGAAGGCGGTGATAACAGTGAAAATTAATAAATTCGTAGAAGATTTAAGGACAAAATCAGCTGCAGAGCTGAACGAAGAATTAGTAGCTGCTAAGAAGGAACTCTTCAACCTGAGGTTCCAGAACGCAACAAATCAGTTAGATAACACAAGCAGAATCAAAGAAGTTCGTAAGAACATCGCCCGTATTCAGACAGTTATCTCTGAAAAAGCGGAGTAATCCCACGAAAGGAGTAAAGGAACGTGGAAAGAAATCTGAGAAAAACCCGTACAGGTAAGGTAGTCAGCGATAAGATGGACAAAACAATTGTAGTTGCTATCGAAGACCATGTAAAACATCCTCTTTACAAAAAAATCGTGAAGAAGACATATAAGCTGAAAGCGCATGATGAAAATAATGAGTGCCGCAAAGGCGATACCGTAAAGGTTATGGAAACAAGGCCCCTGTCCAAAGACAAGAGATGGAGACTTGTGGAAGTCGTAGAGAAAGTTAAATAGTATAAGGAGGTATATCAGCATGATCCAGCAGGAGAGCAGACTGAAGGTAGCTGATAACACTGGGGCAAAAGAGATTCTCTGCATCAGGGTTATAGGCGGTTCTACCAGAAGATATGCAAACATTGGCGATACAATCGTTGCTACGGTTAAAGATGCAACACCAGGCGGTGTTGTAAAAAAGGGTGACATTGTAAAAGCTGTGGTAGTTCGTACAGTAAAGGGTGCACGCCGTAAAGACGGTTCTTATATTAGATTCGATGAAAATGCTGCTGTTATTATCAAAGATGACAAGACTCCGAGAGGAACACGTATCTTTGGGCCGGTAGCCAGAGAGCTTCGTGAAAAACAGTTTATGAAGATTGTTTCACTTGCTCCGGAAGTATTATAGGAGGTACTTTATGTCAGCTATGAAAATCAAAAAAGGTGATAACGTACAGGTAATCGCCGGAAAAGATAAAGGCAAAGAGGGCAAAGTAATCGCTGTTGACACAAAGAACCACAGAGTTCTGGTTGAAGGTGTGAACATGGTTACGAAGCACACGAAGCCGTCTGCTGCAAACCAGCAGGGCGGTATCGTGAACAAAGAAGCGTACATTGCTATTTCAAACGTGATGCTGCTGCACAAAGGTAAAATCACAAGAGTGGGCTTCAAGATGGATGGCGATAAAAAAGTTCGCTATGCGAAAGCAACAGGCGAAGTTATCGATTAATATTGAGAGAGAGGAGGTCGCACAAGTTGAGTAGACTGAAAGAGATTTACAAGAATGAAATCGTAGATGCTATGATGAAGAAGTTTGAATATAAAAATGTGATGGAAGTTCCGAAGCTTGATAAAGTGGTTGTCAACATGGGTGTCGGCGAGGCAAAAGAAAATGCTAAGGCACTGGAGTCAGCCGTTAAGGATATGGAAATTATCACAGGCCAGAAGGCAGTGCTCACAAAGGCTAAAAAATCTGTGGCTAACTTCAAAATCAGGGAAGGAATGGCTATCGGATGCAAGGTGACACTGCGCGGGGAAAGAATGTACGAGTTTGTTGACCGTCTGATTAACCTGGCACTGCCACGTGTGCGTGACTTCAGAGGCGTGAATCCTAACGCATTTGACGGAAGAGGAAACTACGCTCTGGGTATCAAGGAGCAGCTCATTTTCCCGGAAATTGAGTATGACAAGATTGACAAGGTCAGAGGTATGGACGTAATCTTCGTTACTACCGCAAAGACTGATGAAGAAGCCAGAGAGTTGTTGACACAGTTTAATATGCCGTTTACGAAATAGTTAGGAGGGAAATTTCATGGCTAAGACAGCAATGAAAATCAAGCAGCAGCGCAAACAGAAATTCTCCACAAGAGAGTACAGCCGCTGTAAAATCTGTGGTCGTCCACATGCATATTTAAGAAAATACGGAATCTGCAGGATCTGCTTCCGTGAATTAGCATACAAAGGCCAGATTCCAGGAGTAAAGAAAGCTTCTTGGTAAGTGGAAGATTTATTATAAAAGGAGGCAAATCAAATGACAATGAGCGATCCAATTGCAGATATGCTTACAAGAATCCGTAACGCAAACACTGCAAAACATGATACAGTAGATGTACCGGCTTCTAAAATGAAGATTGCCATCGCAAATATTCTTTTAGACGAAGGTTATATCAGCAAATACGATCTTGTCGAAGAAGGAAACTTCCAGACAATCCGTATCGAATTGAAATATGGCGCAGATAAAAATGAGAGAATCATTACTGGCTTAAAAAGAATTTCTAAGCCAGGTCTGCGTGTATACGCAAGCAGGGAAGAACTGCCGAAAGTTCTCGGAGGACTGGGTGTGGCAATCATCTCTACAAACCAGGGCGTCATTACAGACAAAGAGGCGCGCAAGCTTCAGGTAGGCGGAGAAGTATTAGCGTTTGTGTGGTAAGCACCGAACACTTAGCGAAGCCGAGCCAGAGGCGAAGGCTGAGGTTAGTGAGAGGGCTGTTCTGCGAATAAAATGAGCAGAACTTCCTAAAATCTAGCTTAGTGCGAGGTCGTTCCCGAATCTTAGCGAACACAAGCTGAAAGCGCAGTGTGAGCTTAGCTGAGGGAACATGTAAATACTTTAGTGTACAACTAAAATCAAACAAGTTACTGAAAACAGAAAGGACACCCGTTCCTTTCCGAAAATCTAAGTAAGGAGGACATGGAAATGTCACGTATCGGAAGAATGCCGATAGCAATTCCAGCAGGAGTTACTGTTGATATTGCAGAGGGAAATGTAGTTACTGTTAAAGGCAGTAAGGGAACTCTTGTAAGAGAGCTTCCAAAAGAAATGGACATTAAGATGGAAGACGGTCATGTTATCGTAGCAAGACCGAATGATTTAAAGAAAATGAAATCTTTACACGGCCTGACCAGGACTCTGATCCACAACATGGTAGTTGGTGTGAGCGAAGGCTATACCAAGACCCTGGAAGTAAATGGTGTAGGTTACAGAGCCGCAAAACAGGGCAAGAAATTAGTATTATCTCTTGGCTATTCACATCCTGTAGAGATGGAAGATCCGGAAGGTCTTGAGACTACAGTGGATGGGAACAAGATTATTGTAAAAGGTATCAGTAAAGAAAAAGTTGGCCAATACGCAGCGGAAATCAGAGAGAAGAGGAAACCGGAGCCGTACAAGGGCAAAGGTATCAAGTATGATGATGAAGTTATCAGACGTAAAGTTGGTAAGACTGGTAAGAAATAATTAAGGAGAGTGTAAAGATGGTTAGTAAAGAATCCAGATCAAAAGTTCGTGTAAAAAAGCACAAAAGACTGCGTAACCGTTTCAGCGGCACTGCTGAGAGACCGCGTCTGGCTGTGTTTAGAAGCAATAATCATATGTATGCTCAGGTTATTGACGATACAGTTGGCAACACTCTTGTTTCTGCAAGCACCCTTCAGAAAGAGGTTAAGGCAGAGCTGGAAAAAACCAACGATGTAGACGCAGCAGCATATTTAGGAACAGTTATCGCAAAGAGAGCTTTAGAAAAAGGTATTACCACTGTTGTCTTTGATAGAGGCGGCTTCATATATCAGGGTAAAATCAAAGCTTTGGCAGATGCAGCTAGAGAAGCTGGTCTTGAATTCTAGACAAGGAGGAAGAACACATGAAACATACAATCATTGATGCTAGCCAGTTCGAACTGAATGAAAAAGTAGTATCAATCAAACGTGTAACAAAAGTTGTTAAAGGTGGTCGTAACTTCCGTTTCACAGCTTTGGTAGTTGTAGGTGATGGCAACGGACACGTAGGTGCAGGGCTTGGAAAAGCAGCCGAGATTCCTGAAGCTATCCGCAAAGGAAAAGAAGATGCTGCCAAAAGGCTTGTAAATGTGCCGCTTGACGAGAATAATAGTATTCCTCATGACTGGACCGGTAAATTCGGCGGGGCAAGCGTATTGTTAAAGAGATCCCCGGAAGGTACCGGAGTTATTGCCGGAGGTCCGGCACGTAGCGTGTGCGAGCTGGCAGGAATCAAGAATATCCGTACAAAGTCTTTAGGCTCAAATAACAAGCAGAATGTAGTTCTCGCAACGATTGAGGCATTAAAGCAGCTCAAATCCCCGGAGGAGGTAGCAAGGCTCCGCGGGAAATCTGTTGACGAGATCCGCGCTTAAGGAGGATTAGAAAAATGGCAGACAAATTAAAAGTTACATTGGTGAAATCTACAATCGGTGCCATTCCAAAACATCGTGCGACAGTAGAGGCTATGGGGCTTAGAAAGCTGAATAAGACAGTTGAAATGCCGAACAATGCTGCTTCCTGGGGAAAGATTAAGCAGGTACAGCATCTGGTGAAAGTAGAGGAAATCTAAGAAATATTATTTGATAAGGAGGTGTCGTAATGGATTTATCCAATTTACAGCCGGCAGTTGGTTCAAAGCACAGTGATAATTTCAGAAGAGGCCGTGGACATGGTTCAGGAAACGGAAAGACTGCAGGTAAAGGCCATAAAGGACAGAAAGCTCGTTCCGGTGCACCAAGAATCGGATTTGAGGGTGGACAGATGCCTTTATACAGACGTATTCCAAAAAGAGGCTTTACAAACAGAAACTCTCTGGATATCGTGATTGTCAATGTGGGCGCTCTTGACAGGTTCGAAGATGGCACAGAGGTTACCATTGAGATGCTGCAGGAAGCAGGCATGATCAAAGGGCCGAGGGATGGTGTGAAGATTCTTGCCAACGGTGAGCTGACCAAAAAACTTGTAGTAAAGGCAAATGCATTCAGTGAAGGAGCAAAAGCTAAGATTGAAGCACTTGGCGGAAAAGCAGAGGTGATCTAATGTTAGAAACGCTGCGTAATGCGTTTAAAATCAAAGACTTACGTAAAAAGATTTTATACACATTAATGATGCTGGTTATCGTGAGGCTTGGTTCACAGCTTCCGATACCCGGTGTAGACAGGACATTCTTCTCAAGATGGTTTGCAGAGCAGTCTGGTGACGCATTTAACTTCTTTAATGCGTTCACCGGAGGTTCCTTTGAGCAGATGTCGATTTTTGCATTGAACATCAGCCCGTATATTACTTCATCCATCATCATCCAGTTGTTGACGATTGCTATTCCGAAACTGGAGGAGATGCAGAAGGACGGAGAGGACGGACGAAAGAAACTCCAGGAAATCACCCGTTATGTAACAGTAGCGCTGGCATTGATTGAAGCTCTCGCTATGGCTGTCGGATTTGGCAATCAGGGACTGATTACTAACATGAATTTCCTGAATGTGGTGTCGGTTGTGACGGCTTTGACGGCAGGTTCTGCATTTCTTATGTGGGTGGGTGAGCGTATCACTGAAAAAGGAATTGGGAACGGTATTTCTATCGTCCTGATGATTAATATTCTGTCCAGGGTTCCGAACGACCTTGTAGGTCTGTTCAATGATTTTGTGAAAAATAAGACGGTAGCAAAGGGTGCATTGGCAGGAATCATCATCCTTGCAGTTATTATCGTTACGATTATTCTGGTTATTCTCCTGAATGATGCAGAGAGAAGGATTCCGGTACAGTATGCGAAGAAGATGCAGGGAAGGAAGATGGTGGGCGGCCAGTCCAGCCATATTCCGCTGAAAGTGAATACCGCTGGCGTTATCCCGGTAATTTTTGCTTCCTCTCTGATGTCCATGCCTACTATGATTGCATCTTTCATGGGAAAGACAGGCGGCACAGGCGTAGGAGCTACGATCCTTGGTATGCTGAACCAGAATTACTGGTTTGATTTAAAACAGCCGATTTATACGATTGGTTTTGTCCTGTATGCGGTTATGATTGTATTTTTTGCATATTTCTACACCTCTATTACGTTTAACCCGATTGAGGTGGCAGACAATATGAAAAAGCAGGGCGGTTTTGTCCCAGGCATCCGTCCAGGAAAACCGACGCAGGATTACTTGAATAAGATTTTGAATTACCTCATTTTCTTAGGAGCCATTGGACTTCTCATTGTTGTTACGATTCCTATCGTGTTCAACGGGGTGTTCGGAGCATCTGTATCCTTCGGAGGAACATCTATTATCATTATTGTAGGTGTTATCTTGGAGACATTAAAACAGATGGAGTCACAGATGCTGGTTCGCAATTACAGAGGCTTCTTGAGTGATTAAAGAGTGTGCTTCTTTCTTTGCTGTAATCCATAAGGCGGGTTGCAGCAAAGAAGTAGCGCACTTTCGCATTAATTACCAGATAAAAGCGTATGATTATATGATGAAGGAAGGAAGAATGCTATGAAAATCATTATGTTAGGTGCACCGGGAGCCGGAAAAGGCACCCAGGCAAAGAAGATTGCAGAGAAATACGGAATTCCCCATATTTCCACAGGCGATATCTTCAGAGCTAACATTAAGAATGGGACGGAGCTGGGAAAGAAAGCAAAGACTTATATGGATCAGGGACTCCTGGTGCCGGATGAGCTGGTAGTAGACCTGGTAGTAGACCGGGTACAGCAGAGCGATTGCCAGAAAGGGTATGTGCTGGACGGTTTTCCGCGTACCATTCCACAGGCAGAAAGCCTGGATGCGGCATTGGAGAAGCTGGGAGAGAAAGTGGACTTTGCCATCAACGTGGAAGTACCTGATGAGAATATTATCAGCCGTATGGGCGGGAGGCGTGCATGTGTAGGCTGCGGCGCTACATACCATGTAGAGTACAATGCTCCGCAAAAAGAAAATGTATGCGACGCCTGTGGGGAAGGATTAATCCTGCGTGATGATGACAAACCGGAAACGGTAAAAAAACGTCTTGATGTGTATCATGAACAGACACAGCCCCTGATTGATTATTATGGCAGGGCAGGCATTTTGAAAGAAGTAGACGGTACAGTGGCAATGGAAGAGGTATTCCAGGCAATTGTACAGATTTTAGGAGCGTAAATATATGTCAGTATCAATAAAATCTGCAAAGGAATTACAACTTATGAGAGAGGCAGGGCGACTCCTGGAAATTACTCATAATGAACTTCAGAAGGTAATCAAACCAGGGATTTCTACCTGGGAGATTGATCGTCTGGGAGAGCAGATTATCAGAAGCTTTGGATGTACTCCCAGTTTTCTTCATTATAATGGTTACCCGGCTTCTATTTGCGTATCGGTGAACGATGAAGTGGTACACGGCATACCATCCAGGCACCGTATCCTGCAGGAAGGCGATATTGTCAGTCTGGATGCAGGGCTGATTTATAAAGGCTTCCATTCTGATGCGGCCAGAACCCATGCGGTTGGGCAGATTGCCCCGGAGGTGCAGCGGCTGTTGGATGTGACAAAGCAGTCGTTCTTTGAAGGTATCAAATATGCCAGGGCGGGACATCGGCTCCATGAGATTTCGGCGGCGATCGGAAACTATGTGAAACGTTTTGGCTACAGTCCGGTAGAGGATTTGGTGGGACACGGAATCGGAAGAGAGCTGCATGAAGATCCACAGGTTCCGAATTTTCCTCAGAGGAAACGGGGAATCCGTTTGGTGCCGGGCATGACCCTTGCCATTGAACCGATGATTAATGTGGGACGTTGTGATGTGGAATGGCTGGAAGATGACTGGACAGTCGTGACTGAGGACGGAAGCCTTTCCGCGCACTATGAGAACACGATTCTGATTACGGATGGGGAACCGGAAATCTTCACCCTGTCAGAATAGCGGGAGGTTTTATGGAAGGGGTAGAGAGAGGCATGATGGCATGGTCGCTGGCAGGACATGACAGGGGAAAACTGTATGTGATAGCCAGAGTAGAGGAAGAGTATGCCTGGCTTTGTGACGGATATATCCGTCCGGTGGAAAAGCCGAAGAAAAAGAAATGGAAGCATATACAGATCATGAAACGGATTCCCCTTGAACTTCGGGACATACCGTGGGATCATGTGAAAAATGAAGAAATCAGGCATAGCATAAAAGCTATAGACTTACAGAATGATAGGAGGTAGACATGTCAAAAGCAGATGTAATAGAAGTAGAAGGAACCGTGGTAGAGAAACTTCCGGGGGCGACCTTTAAGGTGCAGCTGGAGAATAACCATGTGGTGCTGGCACATATCAGCGGAAAGCTCCGAATGAACTATATCCGTATCCTTCCAGGAGATAAGGTGACAATTGAAATGTCCCCATATGATTTGACAAAAGGAAGGATTATCTGGAGAGATAAATAGAAAAAAGCGGGAGGGACATACTCCTTCCCGTAAGGTGGATATTTTTTGGATAATATCTATTGACAGAAAATATAATAAATGTTAAAATATATCAAATATGGAAAAAAGGCAAAAAATATAGCGTTTTTTTATGGTATTTGACCAATATTTGTATTGACGTTTTCTTTGCCGTACTATATAATGAAAAAGTAAATGAAAAACATAGTCTTATATGATTAGAGGTTGATAGCTTATGTTAAAAAAGAAAAATAAGAAATACCATCTTACAGACAAAGAAGTAGAATTAATGGAACTGCTTTGGAAGCAGGACAAACCACTGACTAGCGTAGAAATTCTTGCAATTCCTGATGAGCATTCATGGAGCGATAATTATCTTCCTATTATGCTGAAGTCATTGTTGGACAAAAATGCAATTGAAGTATGTGGATATGTGCGCTGCGGTACGCAGTATGCGCGCCAGTTTAAGTATTCAATTACCAGAGAAGAGTATGTAGCGCTTTTCGCGGTTGGAAGAGGGCTGGATGCACAGTCAATTCCTAAAGTGGCAGTAGCTATGGTAACAGAGTTACAGGAAGATAAAGATGATATCATCAAGGAGTTGGAGGGTATTATTGAAAAACTAAAGGAGCAATAAATGAAATTTACTTTCTTTTCATTTGTAATGGCAGTCATATGGAGCGGGGTATTATTTAGCGTCATCGCCTTGTTACAGAAGAATGCCCGGACAATAAGATATCTAAGTGTTAAGATGATTTTTGCTGTATATATCGTCAGCATTTTCCGCTTTCTATTTCCGGTAGAATTTCCGTTTACCATTATAGTAGGAGACCGAGAGCTTTATGCACCAATATACCGGGCGTTATGCCTGGATACATACAGCATCGGCGCATGGGAATTTTCGCTTGTGCATGTAGTCGTTGCGTTCTGGCTGGTAGGAAGCGCCATTCATATTTATAGGTTTTATCGGCGTTACCGGATTTTTTGGCGGCAGGCTTTGCTGTCAGACAGGCCGGATGAGACACAGGAGCAGCAGCTTGACAGGGTATGGGAAAAGTTATCTTTCCAGAAACAATGCCGGAAAAAAGTTTCGGTACGTTATACCGATTTGGCAGATGTTCCGATGGGCTTTGGTGTGAGGAGACCGATTATTCTGATTCCCAAAGCAGAATACACGGATATAGAGTTGTATTATATTTTGCTTCATGAGTGTTCTCATTTTAGCAAGAGAGATTCTCTGATCAAGATAGCTATGGGAATTTTATGTGATATCTTTTGGTGGAATGTGTCTGCTGGAGTGGTACGCGGGTCGATGGATGAGATGCTGGAAATCCGATGCGATACTGTTGTGATGGAAAAAGCCGGATATGAGCAAAAAAGAGATTATCTTGATACGCTGAAAAATTCACTGTACAGGATGAAAGAGCTACAGGACTCAAGAAAGTCATTGGCGGCGACAAGTCTGCTTACTACAGACAAAAAGAAACAGCTGAGCAAACGCTTTGCGTTGATAGCAGACCCGCCGAAGGAATTAACAGGTATTCGGAAAGCAGTATCTTGGGTGGCATTTACTATTGTAATGGGCGGTACGTTGTTGTTAAGTTATTCGTTTATTTGGCAGCCAGCGTATGATACTCCTAGGTCAGAGATTGTAACTGGTAGCGGGGTATGTGAAATGACTCCTGAGAATACGTGGTTACTGTTGGACAAAGAGAATCGTTATTATATAAGTGATGAATTTACTGGAAGAACAGATGAAATTCCAGTTGAGTTTGCTCAGTCAATGATTGAGAATGGTTTTAGTGTTAGAAATATAGATTAGTGAATAGAGTCAAGAGATTTAGTTATTTTGCTATTATGTTCCTGATGCTGTCCGCTTTTACACCAGTCCTTTCGGCAAATGCGAGTGAAGCTAAAGCAGTGAGCACCATACAGCCGAGGGCAGATAAGATTGTTACTAAATATAGAGTTTATAATGGCGTACGTCAGTATCGTCGGTGGAATGAAACAAAAGGATGTTGGGTTGATCCGAACTGGATAAATTTTCCGTAAGTGATGAGCATTATAGTGTGTATGTAGTGAGTGGCAATACATAATTATTTGCGATATATTATAGGAAGTTGTTTTGTAGTTTCTATGTTTCTGATGTTTGAAGAGCAGGAATAGAAATACATATTTGATATGTAGCAGGTTAAGGGAATATAAATTTTATATACCGATTGTTGCAAAGGCGGGCATCCTGTCTAATGGATGCGAAGACTTGGAAAAGCAGAAGTTTTCCGGTCTACATAGTAAGGGCATATGGAATTGCCAAAGAATATAAAACTTTCTTATTTTCTCAATATATTCGGGCGATTCATCATATATGCATTTGTTTAAACACCTATTATAGAAGAACCTGGATGTGTTTGGGGCGAACAGCTCCATTTGCATTCAGGTTCTTCGCATTTTTTCCAGGATGTGTTATAATGTCCGTGGAGATAGTATTTGTTCTAAAACTATACTTTATCTGATTCGCTGTGTATTCCGCACAAACAGAGTGCTGTCAGTGGTTCGACCGGAAACGGCGGGCATGAGACAGAGAACTTGGCGATATGGCTGACTGGTATCTTACGGATATCAGGAACCGTCATGGGACTTTAAAGAAAGGTAAAGAGCAGGAATGACAGTAGAGATGTTAAAAGCTAAAATTCACCGGGCAACAGTATGTCAGGCGGAACTTGATTATGTAGGCAGCATTACAGTGGATGAGGAACTGCTGGATGCAGCCGGGATTCTGGAATATGAGAAAGTCCAGATTGTAAATATCAATAATGGAAGCCGCTTTGAGACATATACCATCAGTGGAGAGCCGGGCAGCGGTATGATTTGTCTGAACGGAGCGGCGGCAAGATGTGTGAGCGTAGGTGACAAAATCATTATTATGGCATATGGAAGTTATGATATGCGGGAAGCAAAGGAGCATAGACCTTCCGTAGTTTTTGTGGACGAGAAGAACAGGATTAGCCGGATTACCAGCTATGAAAAGCATGGTTTGCTAAAGGACATGGGCTGGCACGGCGCAGGAGAACAGGAGGAATAGCAGCAGAATCAGAACAGAGGCTATCTTCAAATCCATAGAAAAGGAAGAGGAGACATGAGAGTAACAACAACCATTTTAGAAACCAGAGAACAAATCCGTGAATGGAAGAAGGCGGGGCTTACCATTGGGCTGGTGCCAACCATGGGATTTCTGCACGAGGGACATGGCAGCTTGATTGAAAGATGCCGCAGGGAAAATGACAGGGTAGTAGTATCTGTTTTTGTAAATCCGACCCAGTTCGGCCCGAATGAGGACTTGGAGGATTATCCCCGAGATTTTGTCCATGATAGGGTTTTATGCGAAGAACTTGGCGCGGACTTGATTTTCCATCCGGAGCCGGAGGAAATGTATTATGATACATGTACATACGTCAATATACATACGCTGTCAGAAAACCTTTGCGGAAAAACGCGGCCGGTTCATTTTCAGGGCGTGTGTACCGTCGTGTCAAAGCTGTTTCATATTGTAGCGCCGGATACTGCATATTTTGGTCAGAAGGATGCACAGCAGCTGGCGATTATTAAGAAGATGGTGGAGGATTTGAATTTTGATATCCGCATCATAGGCTGTCCGATCGTCAGGGAGGAGGATGGCTTGGCAAAGTCATCGAGGAACACATACCTGAATGTGGAGGAGCGGAAAGCTGCGCTCTGCTTGTACAGAGCAATACAACAGGGACAGAAAGTAATCGCCAAAGGCTGCAGCAGTGCTATGGTAGTGCGGCAGATGGAAAAGATTATCTGTGAAGAGCCGTTGGCACGGATTGACTATATTTCTGTGGCAGATGCGCTTACCATGCAGCCGGTAGAGCAAGTGGAACGTGATGTGTTGGTAGCTATGGCGGTTTACATTGGCAAAACCAGACTGATTGACAATTTCAGCTATGAGGTGATGCCATGAAGAGGATAGGGAAGGCAGCATCATTTCTGACAAAATATATTAGCGTAGTTATCCTAATTTGTTCGGCGTTGGCGTTTTGGAAACCTTCGTTCATTAGCTGGGCGACAGACTATACTTCGTTTTTTCTGGGGGCGGCAATGTTTGGCATGGGGCTAACCATTAAAGCAGAAGATTTCAAGGTAGTATTTGCAAAGCCCAAGGAAATCTTAGCAGGGACACTGGCACAATACACGGTAATGCCCCTGGGTGCCTGGCTATTAAGCAGGCTTTTGAATCTTCCGCCAGATTTGGCGATTGGCGTCATTTTGGTAGGCTGCTGTCCCGGAGGCACGGCGAGTAATGTGATTACGTACATAGCAGGCGGTGATGTACCCCTTTCTGTGGGGATGACCATTGTTTCTACGTTGCTGGCACCTTTGGCAACCCCCGTACTGGTGTATGTATTGGGCGGTGCATGGGTGGAAGTATCTTTGTCAGCGATGGTAATTTCCGTTGTAAAGCTCGTCTTGATTCCTGTACTTTTGGGAGTGCTGCTTCATCGAATATTTGGAAAATATGTCGAGAAAGTCCAGGAGATTTTCCCACTGATTTCTGTTCTTGCTATTGTTATGATTACCACAGGTATTGTAGCAAATAATAAGGAAAAACTTATTAGCAGCGGATTGATGGTGTTGGGAGTGGTGGTTTTGCATAACCTGGTTGGTACAGTTATGGGGCTTGGGATTGCAAAAGTATTAAACATAGAGTATTCCAGGACAACGGCGATTGCCATTGAAGTAGGCATGCAGAATAGCGGGCTTGCGGTATCCTTGGCAGCCGCGAATTTTTCGGCAAATCCTATGGCGACTCTGCCGGGTGCAGTGTTTAGTGTATGGCATAACATAGCTGGCTCATTGTTTGCGGGAATACGCAGACAGAAGCAGTCTTAAAAAGAGAAGCGCTTATTACGGTTTGTTGGGGAGTTCATCGCTTACCCCGGACAGTTACGGAACCGACAGTCTCTATGCTTACGCCGGACGCCGGGGCATCTGCCATATATCCCACACGGACGGGGACAACGCGTCGGTGAGCTAACGATTAACTGCAACTAATGCGTTCAGGAGAGCCTTCGCGCATAAGTTTCCGTAAATCGTGGATCTCACCTCTGCTAAGGGCGTCCCCTGAGTGTCCGCTTAGGGATATATGGCAGATGCCCCGGCTGTGTGGTGGCTGGCGTTACGTGCGTGTGTGGCTGCGTGGACTTCCCTGATACATGCCGCGGATGGAACCGCCCATGTGCTTAATTATGATAATCCGCCGGATATACGGCGAGACATGGCTTCATGAACTGGCGGCTCTGCGTATCATAAGCGCCATTATATGCATATGCCGCCGCACCGGACGGTTTGCGCAAACCACTTATTCCTATACGTACAGCCAAACAGTGTAACCATGCTTTGCAGCACTTTACTGCGCACAAGAGTGTTCCATGCATCGAAAGTCGCCAGCGTTTTCGCCACAACCGGAACAGTCCGTGAAGCCGCACAGTCCCACAGTGTCAACAGTTTCGCCATAACCAAAACAATACACGCAGCCGCACAGTTCTCATAACGCCTGCCACCGTCCAGCCGGGAAGCCTGCCGCATATCCCTAAGCGGACACTCAGGAGACGCTTTTAGCGGAGGCGAAATCCGACGCTTACGGAAACTTAATGCGCGAAGGCTCTCCTGAGCGTATTTAGTTGTAGTTGGCGGCTAGTTTGCCGCAGCGTTGTCTCCGTCCGTGTGGGATATGCGGCAGGCTTCCCAGCGTCCGGCGTAAACATGGGAACTGTCGGTTCCGTAACTGTCCGGGGTAAGCACCAGACTCCCCAACAAACCGCAATTTGAAAACAGTTCGGTGAAGAAGATTTGAAGGTTGAGCAGTCACGCCGCATATGGATTTTCGAAGAATACAGTTGTGATAACTGTTGAAATAAGTTATAATAAAAGCATCATATTTCGCCAGGGTGAAGGGAATCCCTGCACGTGAGGCGGACAGTTACGATAATAATGGAAGAAAGGAATGTGACATGTCATGAAAAAGAGAATCGGTTTGTTGACAAGCGGCGGCGACTGTCAGGCATTGAACGCCACCATGCGCGGAGTTGTAAAAGGGTTAAGCTCAAACCTGCCTGATTTGGAGGTTTACGGGTTTGCCGATGGATACAGAGGTTTGATTTATGGTGATTACCGGATGCTGACTTCGGCAGATTTTTCAGGAATCCTGACAAAAGGGGGCACAATTCTAGGAACATCAAGACAGCCGTTTAAGCTGATGCGTGTGCCGGATGCTGATGGTCTGGACAAGGTAGAGGCGATGAAGCAGAATTATTATAAGCTGCGCCTGGACTGTCTGGTTATCCTGGGCGGGAACGGAACACAGAAAACAGCGAATCTGCTGAGGGAAGAAGGACTGAATATCATCCATCTGCCTAAGACGATTGATAATGATATCTACGGGACAGATATGACGTTTGGCTTCCAGAGTGCGGTGGATATTGCGACGGATGCGATTGACTGTATCCACACCACAGCGGCATCCCATAACCGTGTATTCTTGGTGGAGGTTATGGGACATAAGGTAGGCTGGCTGACGCTCCATGCGGGTATCGCAGGCGGCGCAGATATTATCCTTCTGCCGGAGATACCGTATGATATTGACAAAATCGTGGAGGCTATTAACCGCAGGGCACAGAGGGGTGCAGGATTTACGATTCTGGCAGTTGCGGAAGGTGCGATTTCTAAGAAAGACGCGAAATTGTCAAAGAAGGAATTAAAGGAAAAGATGAAGAACTACAAATATCCTTCGGTTTCTTATGAACTGGCAGACCAGATTCTGAAAAAGACAGGTATTGAGGTACGTATCACGGTTCCGGGACATACGCAGCGCGGCGGAAGTCCTTGTCCTTATGACAGGGTGCTTTCTACCAGGCTGGGGGCTGGAGCGGCGAAACTGATTATGAATAATGAATATGGCTACATGGTTGGAATCGTAAATGGAAAAGTAAAGAAAGTACCGCTGGCAGATGTGGCCGGAAAGCTGAAAATGGTTGACCCGGATAATCAGCTGATTAAAGAAGCAAAACTTATCGGTATCAGTTTCGGAGATTAATGAATGAGTTATACTGCGTTATATCGTAAATTTCGTCCTGCCTCTTTCGCGGATGTGAAGGGGCAGGAGCATATTGTAACAACCTTGAAAAACCAGATAGCCGCAGAGCGTATCGGCCATGCATATCTGTTCTGCGGCACGAGGGGAACCGGAAAGACCACGGTGGCAAAGATTTTGGCTCGGGCTGTGAACTGCGCCCATCCAGTGGACGGCAATCCCTGTGGGGAGTGTGAGACATGTCAGGCGATTGCGGCAGGCACTTCGATGAATGTGATTGAGATTGATGCCGCGTCTAACAATGGCGTAGACAATATCCGTGAAATCCGTGATGAAGTCGCATACTCGCCCACCAGTGGAAAATACAAGGTCTATATTATTGACGAGGTTCATATGCTGTCCATAGGAGCGTTTAATGCGCTCCTAAAGACATTAGAGGAACCTCCTTCTTATGTGATTTTTATCCTGGCGACCACCGAGGCGCATAAGATTCCAATTACGATCCTGTCCCGGTGCCAGCGCTATGACTTTAAACGTATTCCGCTGACTACGATTGCCGACAGGATGCGGGAGCTGATGAATGAAGAACAGGTAGAGGTGGAGGAGAAGGCGCTGCGTTATATTGCTAAGAAAGCCGACGGTTCTATGCGTGACGCACTGAGCCTGCTTGATCAGTGCATTGCCTTTTACCTGGGACAGAAGCTTACCTATGATCATGTGCTTGAGGTATTGGGAGCTGTGGATACGGAAGAGTTTGGCCGTTTGCTGCGGGAGGTTCTGGAGAATGATGTGGTGCAGGTGATTGCTCATCTGGAGGATTTAATCATGCAGGGGCGGGAGCTGAGACAGTTTGTCACGGATTTTACCTGGTATCTCAGGAACCTGCTGCTCCTGAAATCTTCGGATGATATGGAAGATGTTCTGGATGTGTCCACGGAAAATCTAGAGCTTTTGCGGGAAGAGGCGGGGCTGGTGCGGAATGATACGCTGATGCGGTATATCCGCATTTTTTCGGAGCTTTCAAACCAGATGAAATATGCGGCTTCCAAACGGGTGCTGCTGGAGGTGGCTCTGATTAAGCTGTGCCGCCCGCAGATGGAGACAGATGAGATTTCCATGGCAGAGCGTATTCGCGCACTGGAGAAAAAACTGGAAAACGGCGTGATGGTACAGGCGGCTCCTGAACAGAATATTTGGCCGGAAGCCGGGCAGCCAGACAGCCAGGAAAGCCATGAGCCGGAAGCAGGATCAGAAATGGCGGCGCCGGAGGATTTACAGGAGGTCATGCGATTGTGGAACAGCATTGTGGCATCAGCAGAAGGACAGCGGTTCCGGCAGACTCTTGCCCAGGCAGTCCCAAAGTTTCAGGAAAACGACGGAAGGCTGTTTGTAGTGTTTGCAGATTTTTTGGGCGAGACATATCTAAACAGTGAGGAGAAAAAGCAGGAGCTTGAAAAAATCATAGAGGGCAAATTAGGGAAACATGTAGAAGTGAAATTCGTCCTGAGAGCAGATGAACATCTGGCGGGAGGGCGTTTATCAAAAATCAGCGTGGAGGACGCTATCAAAAAGTTTGTCCACGCGGATATTGAAATTGAGGATTAGGAGGAAAAGTGAAATGGCAAGACGTGGAGGATTCCCGGGCGGAGGCATGCCGGGCAATATGAATAATCTGATGAAACAGGCACAGAAGATGCAGAGGCAGATGGAAGAGAGCCAGAAAGCTTTGGAAGAGAAAGAGTTTACTGCGGCAGCAGGGGGCGGCGCAGTGGAAGTGAGTGTTTCCGGCAAGCGGGAGATTACGAAAGTGAAGCTGGCAGAAGAGGTGGTAGACCCGGATGATATCGAGATGCTGGAGGACTTAATCATGGCGGCTGCTAATGAGGCTCTCCGGAAAATGGAGGAAGAAGCCGGGGCAGCAATGTCTAAGATTACCGGAGGCATGGGAGGACTGGGCGGAGGTTTTCCGTTCTGATGGATTATTACAGCAAGCAAATTAGTGAACTTATCGGGGAGCTTTCGAAGCTTCCCGGCGTTGGTTCTAAGTCTGCCCAGCGGCTGGCATTTTATCTTATTAACCGTCCGGTGGAAGAGGTGCAGAGACTTTCGGATACGATGGTACAGGCCCGCCGGAACGTGCGCTACTGCAGCCAGTGCGGGACACTGACAGATCAGGAGCTTTGTCCTATCTGTGCCAATCCAAAGCGTGACCAGTCTACCATTATGGTTGTGGAGGATACACGTGATCTGGCGGCTTATGAAAAAACAGGGAAATACGAGGGAGTTTACCATGTGCTTCACGGAGCGATTTCTCCCATGCTGGGCATAGGGCCGGGAGATATTAAACTGAAAGAGCTGATGGTACGGCTTCAGGGAGAAATAAAAGAAGTTATCATAGCTACCAATTCCAGCTTAGAGGGCGAGACTACCGCTATGTATATCAGCAAGCTTATCAAGCCTACGGGAATCAAAGTCAGCCGGATAGCCAGCGGCGTCCCGGTAGGAGGTGATTTGGAATACATCGACGAAGTAACGCTGCTGCGTGCGCTGGAGGGGCGCGTGGAGCTGTAGAAAGGCTAAACATACGCTATTCTTTTGGGATTATGCTGGATGTGAGAGGGAAAATATGCTAGAATAAGAGCATCTAGAGGATTCAAAGGAGGAAAGGTATGAGTAATGTAGCATTGACGAAGGTCATGGAGCAGATGAAGCTGGAAAACCTGACCCCGGACATTGATATGTCGTCAATTGAAATCACCCTGCCGGATATCAACCGTCCCGCATTGCAGCTCACAGGGTATTTTGACCATTTTGCTTCCGAGCGCGTTCAGATTATAGGATATGTGGAATATACTTATCTGGAGCATTTGCCCAGAGAAGAAAAGCTCAAGGTATACGATCAGTTTCTGGCGTACAAGATGCCGTGTGTGATTTATACTACGAGGACACAGCCGGATGAAGATATGCTGCAGCTGGCGCATAAGTATGGCGTTCCGATTTTCAGCTCCCAACAGACAACGTCTGCATTTATGGCAGAGATTATCCGCTGGCTGAACGTGGAACTGGCACCCTGTATTTCCATCCATGGTGTGCTGGTGGATGTATATGGCGAGGGTGTGCTGATTATGGGCGAGAGTGGTATCGGAAAGAGTGAGGCAGCGCTGGAGCTGATTAAGCGGGGGCATCGGCTTGTCACGGATGACGTTGTGGAAATACGCAAGGTCAGTGATGTGACGCTGGTAGGGACTGCGCCGGATATCACGCGCCATTTTATTGAGCTGCGGGGTATCGGGATTATCGACGTAAAGACCCTGTTCGGTGTGGAGAGTGTAAAAAATACCCAGAATATTGATTTAGTGATTAAGCTGGAAGAGTGGAACCGGGATAAAGAGTATGACAGACTGGGGCTGGAAGAGGAGTATACGGAAATTCTTGGAAATAAGATTGTATGTCATTCCCTGCCCATCCGTCCGGGACGGAATCTGGCAGTTATCGTAGAGTCGGCAGCAGTGAACCATAGACAGAAGAAGATGGGGTATAACGCAGCACAGGAGCTGTATAAGAGGGTGCAGGAATCCCTTTCAAGGGGAAGGAAAGATTAGGAGGATTCGTGGGATGAAAAAGTATTGTTTTGGAATTGATATTGGGGGAACCACTGTAAAATGTGGTTTGTTTGATGTACAGGGAAACGTGCTGGATAAATGGGAAATCAAGACCCGTTCCGAAGGAAATGGTGAGAATATTATTCCGGATGTAGCGGCAGCAATTGAAGCAAAGATTTCAGAAAAAGGGCTTGAGAAAGCAGACATCGCAGGAATCGGCGTAGGCGTTCCGGGACCTGTAAATGAAGGGGGCGCGGTAGTTACCGCGGTTAATCTGCACTGGGGATATGTGGATCTTGCAGGCGAGATGGAAAAGCTGACAGGCATTACCACGAAGGTTGGGAATGATGCAAACGTAGCGGCTCTGGGTGAGATGTGGAAGGGCGGCGGCGAAGGCCATAAGAATGTAGTGATGGTTACGCTGGGAACCGGCGTCGGCGGCGGTATCATCATTGGCGGGAAAATCCTTACCGGAAGCCATGGGGCAGGCGGCGAAATCGGTCACATCCATGTGGTAGATGGTATGGACAAGCCATGTGGCTGTGGGAACAAAGGATGCTTGGAACAAGTGGCTTCTGCTACTGGAGTGGTTTATTTGGCAAATAAAAAGCTTGCAGAAAGCGGCGCGCCATCAGCATTGAGGAGCGGAGAGGTTTCGGCAAAGACAGTGTTTGACGCAGTGAAGGCTGGGGATGCCTTGGCGTGTGAAGTGGCAGAAGAATTTGGAAAATACCTTGGCACGGCGCTGGCAAGCATTACGGGAGTGGTAGACCCGGAAATTTTTGTAATCGGCGGCGGTGTGTCAAAAGCGGGTACAGTGATTCTGGATTATGTAAAGAAACATTATGTGAAATATGTTCTGGACGCCTGCAAAGGAACGGAGTTTGCATTGGCAAAACTGGGCAATGATGCCGGGATTTACGGTGCGGCACGGATGGTAATAGAGTAAAAGAGGATTATATTAAACAAGGAAGATACGAATTTTCTCGAAATGGAAATGGCGTGCCAGACATAGAAGTCTGGCGCGCCATTTTTGGGAGCAAACATTGGCGGCTGCCGTGGGAGGCAATGAAAGGTATGGGAAAGTCAATTTAGCTGTAACTTTACTGTTATATATGATTATGCCAACAATTCCAGAACCCCGATTAGAATCAACAAAACCGCTGAAAATGGAGTGAGCGCGGAAAAAAATCTGTAGCGCAGGAACTTTTGCCCTAAAAGGACACTGACCTGGATGCTGAGACAGGAAAAAAGCATGGAAAAGAATCCTACCCATATTGGGGAGAGAGACATTACTCCTGCGCTGAGCGAGGGGGGGATACAGTTTACAGCCAGTACAAAGCCCAGAATCAACACGTCTGTGAAGCTTGGAGTATCTTGGAGATCAGGAGTACCGTCTTTTTGCGTTATGCTTTGGTACAGACAGAAAATTCCGAAAAGAATCATGATAGCGGAAGCAATCAGATTCGTATAGAACAGGAAATGACCGGAAATCAAACGGGCGGCACAAGTGGAACCAAAGGCACACAGCCCGGTTGTGCCGCCAATCACTAAGTTTTGCCATATAGAAAGCTTCTGATGGCGTATTCCCAGATGAATCCCAATCAGCAGATTATCCAGGTTTACTGCAAGCCCTATCAGAAGAGCCATAAAAATGTTCATAGTTATCACCTCTCTGTGTGACAGTCCATACTTTTACTCCGGGTTGAGAGCTGAACTGTTACCTCCCTACAATTTATTCGGAAAATACAAAGTTGTGAAAGCGGCAGTTTCGTGTTATGATGGATACTCATGAAAGTACAGGTGCTGCCAGCAGCGCCTGCCGGTCTGGAGGGGAGGATATATGATAGCAGATGTTTTGATGGATACTGTTCTGGACAGCGTGAAGATGCTGCCGTTTCTTCTGGCAGCTTTTTTTCTGATGGAATGGCTGGAAAGATATTCAGGGGAATATATGAACCGGCTGCTGGTTAAGGTAGGACATGCAGGCCCCTTGGTGGGGGCGCTTTTGGGCTGCGTGCCCCAGTGCGGTTTTTCCGTGGTGGCGGCGAATCTGTATGCGGGAGGAATCATTACACCGGGAACTATTCTGGCAGTATTTTTGGCTACGTCGGATGAGGCGGTGCTGATTTTGCTGGGGAATCCGGGGCGTGGAAAGGAAATCTTGTGGCTTTTGGCAGTGAAAGTTATGATTGGTACGGTGGCAGGATATCTGATCGATGCATGGATTCCGGGACGTCATAGTTATGAAGAAGATATGGAGCGTATCTGTGCGGATTGCGGTTGTCACGGGCATATGCATGAGCATGGAAACGGACAGGTTTTCTATGCGGCATTGCACCATACGGTGCGTGTATTTGTTTATATTTTCATTTTCACAGGGATTTTGAATTTTGCGATTGAACTGGTGGGAATAGAAAAGCTTTCGGCAGTGCTGATGGGGGATTCCCTGCTTCAGCCTCTGCTGGCGGCGCTGGTCGGCATGATTCCGAACTGTGCTTCTTCTGTGATGCTGACGCAGCTTTACTTGAGCGGGGCTATTCGTTTTGCATCCGCAGTGGCAGGGCTGTGTACAGGGGCAGGGCTGGGGCTGGCGGTGCTTTTCCGAATGAATGAGGATAAGAAAGAGAGTTTGAAAATCACAGGGCTGCTGTATGCGGCAGGAGCCATATCAGGAGTAGTTCTGAGTTTTCTAAGATGATATATGCAAAAGAAAGAGCCTGACCGTATGCATAAAGTATCGGCCAGGCTTTTTCTGGGAACAGGGATATATTTTTACAAAAGTTTGAGAATAAACGGCAAGGTGGAGTACTTTTACAGACTCCACCGCCCGGAAGCTCCGCAGGGAAGTACCAGCCCGTTTGAGGACACGGGCAGTCCGACCTCTTGGGAGTCTACAGTTCCGCGGAACTGTCTCAGCTCTGTGGCAAGCATATAAGTCAGGACTGCGGGAGCCAGCCCGGTGGTGTAGGAGTTGACAAGGAAGAAGAGCGGGCTGTCGCTGAGAAGTCTGGTACAGAGCTTTATCAGCGGGTGGATAGCATCTTCGATTTTCCATATTTCACCTTTGGGGCCTCTTCCGTAGGAGGGAGGATCCATGATAATCGCATCATAGTGGTTTCCGCGCCTGATTTCCCGCTCTACAAATTTTACACAGTCGTCTACAATCCAACGGATGGGAGCTTCGGCCAGCCCGGAAGAGCGGGCATTCTCTTTGGCCCATCCGACCATGCCTTTGGAGGCGTCTACATGAGTAACGCTTGCCCCGGCAGCAGCGGCGGCCAGGGTGGCGCCTCCAGTGTAGGCGAAAAGATTCAGCACCTTGACAGGTCTCCCGGCGGTTTTGATTTTTTCAGAAAACCAGTCCCAGTTTGCTGCCTGCTCAGGAAAAAGCCCGGTGTGCTTGAAGCTGAAAGGTTTCAGGTTAAACGTAAGGCTTTTGTAATGAATGCTCCATTGCTGGGGAAGGGAGAAGAATTCCCACTCGCCGCCGCCTTTTTTGCTGCGGTGGTAGTGCCCGTCCATTTTCTTCCATCCCCGGTGTGTTTTTGGGGTATCCCAGATAACCTGAGGATCAGGACGTACCAGGAGATAATCTCCCCAGCGTTCTAATTTTTCGCCGCATGAAGTATCAATGACTTCATAATCCTTCCAATTTTGTGCTGTCCACATGATTTTCTATTCCTTTCTGTCAGATGTATGATGATGTGTATGTTCCATATCCAGAGAGCGGAACCAGTAAGTATAAAAATAGTCAAATCCCAGGGAGCGGTACAGACGCTTTGCGAGCTCATTTTCCGTGGTGACCTGCAGATATGCATGCGCCGCCCCTTTTTTCCGTGCCTCTGATAAAATCGCACTGCAGATGGCTCGTGCAAAATGTTTCCGACGGCAGCTGGCATCCACATAGATGGCGTACAGGCCCACATGCCCTCTGTCAAGAATCCCGAGCCCGGATGCCACGGGGCGTCCGTCAATTTCAATAAATGCCACGATAGTTTCTTTCGGAATTGCCTTAAACATGGAAGGGACGATGCGGCGCAGCGTGGGGTTTGTAGTTCCGTTCAGACGGAAGAGAGAGGAAATCCATTCGTCTGTAATCCGGTCGCGGAGCTGCACCATGATATTTCCGGGGTATTCGATAAAGGAGGGGAGGCCGGAATTCCTTCCATAATATTCGTATTCTGCCGAAAGCTGTGGATAAGGTACAAGATTTTCAATGGGCATGGTCATAACTTCCGTTATATGGCGGATTTCATATCCCCGCGCGTTTAGCATAGTGTCAAATTCCGTTTTGAGCAGGGGGTTAATCTTAAAGTTTGCAGGCGTATGGAAATTCGCATAGATACTTTCGCAGTAGGCGATTTTTTCTTCTACAGGAATCAGGGAACTTCCTACCTGTTCAACACTGTTGGTGCGGTAGGTATAGTTATGGGAAAACCGGATAAGCCAGCCGTCGTACAGCTCGATTTTGTGGGACGGCCAGGCATTCAGGGAAATTTCTTCAATTAGTTTCATATATGCATTATTTTCCATGGAAGCTCCTTTCAGTATTCCTATTATAGACTAAGGCTGGGGTTTATTCAATGAAAAACTTGACCTTATCATTTTCCTTTGGTAGACTTTGGGATAAGATTTTGTATATATTTAAGGAGGCGTTTCGTATGAAGCTGGGTTTTATTGGATGCGGAAATATGGCTGGGGCTATGCTCGGGGGCATTCTGAAAGAAGAACTGCTGGAAAAGGATGAGATAATTGCTTCTACTTCAAGTGCGGAGAGCCTGCAGAAAGTGCAGGAACGCTTTGGCATCTGTACTGCCCTCAGTAACAGGGAGGTGGCAGAGAAGTCGAAAATCCTGGTTCTGGCGGTAAAGCCCCAATATTATGAGGAAATCATAGATGAAATCCGGGAGTGCATAAGCGACACCCAGATTGTGGTGTCTATCGCCCCGGGAAAGAGCCTGGACTGGCTGGAGGGAAGATTTGGGAAGCCGCTGAAGCTGGTGCGCTGTATGCCAAATACCCCTGCGTTGGTAGGGGAGGGCATTACTGGAGTGTGCCGGAACTGCCGGGTAGAGGACGGAGAGCTTGAGCAGGTGTGCCGGATATTGCGAAGCTGTGGGGAGGCAGAAGTGCTGAGCGAGCATCTGATGGATGTGGTGGTATCGGTGAGCGGAAGTTCTCCGGCTTACGTGTTTATGTTTATTGAGGCAATGGCAGATGCGGCGGTAGCAGATGGTATGCCGCGGGCGCAGGCATATAAATTCGCTTCTCAGGCAATACTGGGAAGTGCAAGGATGGTATTGGAGACGGGCAGGCATCCTGGTGAGCTGAAGGATATGGTATGTTCTCCGGGCGGGACTACTATAGAGGCAGTCAGGGTTCTGGAAGAAAAAGGTTTCCGCAGTGCGGTGATTGAAGCTATGAAAGCGTGTGTGAAAAAAGCGAAAGGAATGTAAGGAGGCAAAGAAAATGGAACGTGAAAATGCATGGAAGAAATATGAGGGTGAGAAGCAGAAAGAAGTGTTTGATTTTGCAGAGGGATACAAAGCGTTTTTAACGAAATGCAAAACGGAGCGGGAGTGTACGGCAGAAATTATCCGTCAGGTAAAAGAACATGGGTATGAGAGCCTGGAAGATGTGATTGCGTCGGGACGAACCCTGAAAGCAGGGGATAAGGTGTATGCAGAAAATATGGGAAAGTCCTTAGCGCTGTATCATATCGGTGAGGAGCCTATGGAGAAAGGCATGAATATCCTGGGCGCGCATATTGATTCTCCGAGGCTGGACCTGAAACAGAATCCGCTGTATGAGGATACGGATTTGGCCATGCTGGAAACGCATTATTACGGAGGTGTGAAGAAATACCAGTGGGTAGCGCTTCCCCTTGCGCTTCACGGGGTAGTGGCGAAAAAGGATGGCACGGCAGTGCAGGTGTCCATCGGCGAAGAGGCCGGAGAGCCAGTATTCGGTGTGTCCGACTTGTTAATCCATCTTTCCGGCACACAGCTTGAGAAGAAGGCGAACAAGGTCATTGAAGGCGAGGATATGAATATCCTGATTGGCAGCATTCCTCTTGCCGGGGAAGAGAAAGAGCCGGTGAAGAAACAGATTTTGAAATTATTGGAAGAGAAATACGGCATTGACGAGGAAGATTTTACTTCTGCGGAGCTTGAAGCGGTTCCGGCAGGCGCTGCCAGGGATTATGGCCTTGACAGGAGCATGATTATGTCTTATGGGCATGATGACAGGGTATGTGCATATCCGTCATATCTGGCTATGTTTGGTCTGGGCGCGGTCAAAAGAACTTGTGTATGCATTCTGACAGATAAAGAGGAAATCGGAAGTGTGGGAGCTACGGGTATGCATTCCCGTTTCTTTGAAAATACAGTAGCCGAGGTCATGAACTGTACCGGAGAATACAGCGAGCTGGCGCTGCGGCGGGCGCTGCGCAATTCAAAAATGCTTTCCTCGGACGTGAGTGCAGCTTTTGATCCCAACTATCCCAGCGTTATGGAAAAAAACAACAGCGCATATTTCGGAAAGGGGCTGACATTCAATAAATATACCGGTTCCAGGGGAAAATCAGGCTCCAACGATGCAAATGCGGAATACATGGCGGAAATAAGAAAAGTGCTTGATGAGAATGGCATTTCCTGGCAGACCTCTGAACTGGGAAAGGTGGACCAGGGCGGCGGCGGAACGATTGCCTATATCCTGGCGAATTACGGAATGGATGTGATTGACAGCGGCGTGGCAGTGCTGAATATGCATGCGCCGTGGGAAATCGTCAGCAAAGTGGATGTGTATGAGGCATATCGGGGATATGTGGCATTTCTGGAAAATATGGGGTCGTGCGGAGATTGATGATTTTACTTGACGTTATCACTATAGTTTGTTAAAGTGTAAAGTATTAGTGTCCGTGGGATTATCGGAAGCTGAAATACGAAAAGGACAAGAGGAGAAAAGTATGGGAACAAATACAATATGGTTTTTGCTGGCATTTGCGGCATATTTGCTGATGATGCTGGGAATCGGCGCATTTTATATGAAGAGAAACAAAGATGCTGACGATTACTTTCTGGGGGGACGCGGACTGAGCGGCTGGGTAGCGGCGCTTTCCGCGCAGGCATCTGATATGAGCGGCTGGCTTTTGATGGGGCTGCCGGGGTCGATTTATGCGCTGGGAACAGGGCAGGCATGGATTGCCGTGGGACTGTTTATCGGAACGGTGCTGAACTGGATTTGCATTTCAGGCAGGCTCCGCCGCTATACCATCCGTGCGAACAATGCAGTAACTTTCCCGGAATATCTGGAGAATCGCTTCCATGATAAGAAGAAAGTGCTTTTGCTTATTTCTTCCATTGTGATTGTTATCTTTTTCCTGGTATATACGGCATCTGCACTGGCTGCCGGAGGAAAGCTGTTTGCCAGTGTGTTTGGTATGGATTATACGCTGGCGCTTACGATTGGAGCAGCGGTTATTCTCGCTTATACATTCATGGGCGGATTTATGGCGGTGTGTACCACAGATTTTATTCAGGGAACCCTGATGCTGATAGGGCTTCTGATAGTGCCGATTCTTGCGTATGCAGTCATGGGCGGTGAAAATCTGATGGCGAATCTGGAGGCCAGCAATGTGCCAGGCGGTGTGGATGGCTATCTGAATATGTTTAGCAACGGCGAGCGTCCGTACAGCGCGGTGGAGATTATCTCTCAGCTTGGATGGGGATTGGGATACTGCGGTATGCCCCATATCCTCACACGGTTTATGGCAGTTAAGAATGAGAAAGAATTAAAGAAGTCAAGGGTTATCGCTATCGTATGGGTAGCAATTTCCCTGGGAATGGCAGTAGTTATCGGTGTTGTAGGACGTGCGTATCTGTTTCCGATGCTTCTCGGAGAGGGGGCAGTATCCACAGAAAATGTATTTATTGAAATGATTACCCAGCTTTTCACAAAGGATTTGAGCCTGGCGTTTATCGGAGGAATTTTCCTGTGCGGAATTCTGGCGGCGATTATGTCTACGGCAGATTCGCAGCTTTTGATTACCGCGTCTTCTGCCTCAAAGGATATTTACCAGGGTGTGATTAATCCAAAAGCAAGCGATAAGAAGGTACTTACGATTAGCCGTGTTACTGTAATTATTGTGGCAATTTTGGCATACATTATCGCACTGGACCCAAACAGCAGCATTATGGGACTGGTGTCAAATGCCTGGGCAGGGCTGGGCGCAGCGTTTGGTCCCACAGTCGTGCTGTCTTTGTTCTGGAAAAGAACGAACATGGCCGGAGCTGTGGCGGGTATCATATCCGGCGGCCTTACCGTTATTATCTGGGATTACATACCTTTAATGGGAGGCCAGACACTGGGAACTGCAACAGGGCTTTACTCTCTTGTAGTAGGATTTGCAGTAAGCCTGGCGCTTATCGTTATCGCGAGTCTGTGCACAAAAGCGCCTGACGAAGAGATGATAAAGGCATTTGAAGACGTGGCGTCAGGAAATGTGACAGAATAGGCGTAAACGCTTTCAAAAAACTCTTGACTTTTGGCCTGTCCTATGCTATTCTCTTTGAGAAACTGCCGAAGACAGTAGGTGCCGTAAGGCATAAGGTCAAAACGCCTACCGAGGAGTAATGAGTTCGAAAGAATGATTTATGAGCCTCTCTGTGTCTTGCAGAGAGGCTTTTACTCACGTATACAGAAAGGTGCCACAGCGCGTTTTCTGTTTTGGCGGTACACATACTATAAAGGAGGTGCACCATTCATGGCAAAGGTAGAACTGAAACAGCCTATCGTAGCAGAAATCAGTGAGAACATCAAAGACGCAAAAGCGGTTGTGCTGGCTACTTACAGTGGAATCACTGTAGAACAGGATACTGCTCTTCGTAAAGAGATGAGGGAAGCCGGAGTTATCTACAAGGTATACAAAAACACAATGATGAATTTTGCATTTAAGGATACTCCGTGTGAAGAGCTGTGCAAGCATCTGGAAGGCCCGAACGCAGTGGCTATTTCCAAAACAGACGCAACAGCTCCTGCAAGGATTCTGGCAAAGCATGCTAAGACCGTTCAGGCATTGAACCTGGTTGCAGGTGTTGTAGAAGATGCTTATTACGATGAGAAGGGCATTCAGGCGCTGGCAAGCATTCCTTCAAGAGAAGAACTTCTTGGAAAACTGCTTGGAAGCATCCAGTCACCTATCGCAAACTTTGCTCGTGTTATTAGCCAGATTGCTGAAGCAAAAGAGGCGTAACCCCGCATACCGAACCTAATAATATAAAAATGGAGGAAAATGAAATGGCAAAATTAACAACTGCTGAGTTTATTGAAGCTATCAAAGAGTTATCTGTATTAGAGTTAAATGATTTAGTAAAAGCATGTGAGGAAGAGTTTGGCGTATCTGCAGCAGCAGGCGTAGTTGTAGCAGCAGCAGGCGGCGCAGCAGAGGCAGCAGAAGAGAAAGACGAGTTCGATGTAGAGCTGACAGAGGTTGGCCCGAACAAGGTTAAGGTTATCAAAGTCGTTCGTGAAGTAACAGGACTTGGTCTGAAAGAAGCAAAAGAAGTAGTTGACGGCGCTCCGAAGGTACTGAAAGAAGCAGCATCTAAGGCTGAAGCTGAAGAAATCAAGACAAAGCTGGAAGGCGAGGGAGCAAAAGTTACTCTCAAATAATTTCAGTGAAAATCATCCCCACAGATGTTGGAAATGCATCTGTGGGGATTTTTTATATTATAAAACTATTTTTTCGAGAGGTATATTTCAGGGAACGCTCCTGCAAAGTATTACAGATAGATTAAAAATATTTTTAAGGGTTTCGATAAGACTGGAAATAGAGAGAGAATAAGGGTATAATATATCAAAAACTGCGATTTAAGCTGTGGAAGGAGTACAGTTATGAAGTGGAAGAGGTATTTAGCAGGGTTTTTAGCAGTAGTGATGATATTTTCTGTGATACAGGCGAATTCGGTAATTGCAGCGGTTGACAATGACGGGACGGTGAGGGGGCAGAAGGCAGGTGATGAGAAATTAGACACCAGGGAGATAGAGAATACTACGGACACTACCAAGGGTGATTCAGATACCGAGCCAGAAACGAAACCTCTTCCCCAAATTTTGGAATTGGAGGCTTCTTGGAGTGAGGCGGAAAGAGATCCTATCATTTTAAGATATACGATAGAAAATGAATGGGCTTATGTTAAAATTTTATAAAAAGGTTCAGCGGATAAGGAATATAAGGAACTGAAAAGATTACCCGCGGACGTGACTTCTTATGTGCATAAAAAGCAGGCGCGCGGAACTTTGTGTTCTTATAAGGTGGTCGCTGTGCAGAAAAACAGCGGCGGAGTTTCAGTAGAATCAAAGCCGGCTCAGGTGAAAGTACATATAAAAAATAATTGGAAATAGGTTCTGGCGGAAGGCAGGGAGCAGTGTAATTATGAATATAGCAGAAATCGCAGAAATGGCGGGTGTATCCAGGGCTGCCGTTTCCCGCTATTTTAATCAGGGATATATTTCAGACGAAAAGCGTGAGGCAATTCGAAAGGTAGTAGAGAAAACGGGATACCGTCCGTCGGTGCAGGCACAGACACTTCGGACAAAGAAAACCAGAATGATTGGCGTCATTGTGCCGAAGGTAGCCTCAGGTACTATCGGAAAAATTGTAGAGGGCGTGTTGTCCATATTGAATGAACATGGTTATCAGGCGCTTTTGGCAGTTACCCAGAACAATTCGAAGAAGGAGCTGGAATATCTGACCGCGTTTCGTGACAAACAGGTGGACGGCGTGATTTTAGCCGGAACGGTGTTCAGCGCGGAGCACAAACGGATTTTAAAAAATCTGTCTGTTCCGGTTGTGATTGTAGGGCAGCAGCTTGCGGGATACTGCTGCGTATTTCACGATGATTATCATGCGTCCTATGATATGACAAAGCTGTTTCTGCAGAAGGGAAGGAAGCGGCTGGCTTATATCAGTGCGATTCTTCAGGATCAGGCAGTCGGGATGGAGCGCTTCCGGGGATTCCAGGATGCCGTGCAGGATATGGGGCATGGGGAATTGGCGGAACATTTTGTAACAGCTTCGTTCACGCTCGCTTCCGGTTACGAGAAGGCGGGGGAACTGTTGGAGAGATACCGTGATCTTGATGGTTTGATCTGTGCGACTGACAGGATGGCTGTTGGGGCTATGAAATGTCTGAGGGAACGCGGGGTTCAGGTTCCGTCCCAGGTTCTGGTGGCTGGGCATGGAGACTCAGAGATGGCTAGGGCGTTGGCGCCTTCGCTGTTCAGCGTCCGTTATTTCTATGAGAAAAGCGGGCAGATAGCAGTTCAGATGCTAATGGAACAGCTGGGGCAGGGAGAAGCAGCCAGAAGAGAAGTGAAGCTGGGATATTCCCTGGTAGAGCCTGAGATATGAAGTGTCTGAAGAAGAAAAATTCTGGAAATCCGGGAGCTGCCGGGTTTCCGGGATTTTTTGCAAAATAAAAGAATCATGGAATGGAAGGTGAAAGGAATGCTGAGCGAGTATAGGCTGCAGGGGACGGAGGAAAATATTCTGGTGCATATTATCCGCTCGAGAAGAAAAAGCATCGGATTGGAAGTAAAAGGCGATGGGACGGCGCTGGCGCGGATTCCTGCCTGGCTTTCTGATAGGGAACTCAAAGAATTTCTGAAAAAGCATGCAGAATGGCTGCAGGATAAGGTAAGAATGGTGAGAGAACGGCAGAATGACGGAGAATCTACAAATGCCGTTCCGGTAAACGAGCTGACGCCGGAAGATATAGAATATATGAAAGACAGGATTTTGGGACGTGTGAAATATTACAGCGATTTAATGGGCGTTTCATACGGAAGGGTTACGATACGGAACCAGAAAACGAGATGGGGAAGCTGCAGCGTGAAGGGAAACCTGAATTTTAATTACCAGCTTGCGTATCTGCCGCAGGAACTGTTGGATTATGTGGTGGTACATGAACTGTCCCACAGAAGGCATATGAACCATTCGGCAGAATTCTGGCAGGAGGTGGAGAAGTATTACCCGGCCTATAAAGTCTGCAGGAAAAGACTAAAAGAAATACGGATGGTAGAGGGATGAATACACAGTGTGAACAGTGCGCAAATTATGAATATGACGAAGAATATGATGTTTATACCTGCCAGGTAAATCTGGACGAGGATGAGCTTTACCGCTTTGTTACGGATACCTGGGAAAGCTGTCCTTATTATAGGAACGGAGATGAATACGCAGTTGTGCGGCATCAGATGTAAAGGTTTTTAATATAAGGAGGTAAGCTGCGTGTATACAATAGTTTTAGGTGGAATGGCATTGTGCTTGATGGCAGGTCTGTATTGGATGATGGGAAGATGGTTCTCTTTTTATGGAAACGGCGTTAAAAAGGGGAGATTCCGCCTGCTGCGTATCGGGGTGGCAGGCTTCGTTATCTGGCTGTGCAGTGTATGGAGCACAGCCGGGCTGATTGCGGTTCATTTGCTGGTCCTGACTGGCATCCTGGAAATTTCTGCTTTTGTGGTGCGCCGTATCGGGAAAGGCCACAGAGACGCAGGATGGTATCAGGTCTTGCAAAGGATTTACCGGAGCGGCCTTGTTCCCGTACTAGTTACTTGTCTAATGATGGGATAC
Source organism: Lachnospiraceae bacterium 46-15 (assembly GCA_041223665.1). Taxonomy (GTDB): domain Bacteria; phylum Bacillota; class Clostridia; order Lachnospirales; family Lachnospiraceae; genus Hominisplanchenecus_A. The sequence goes on along the minus strand of JBCLQO010000006.1, from coordinate 67,652 downwards.
GGGTACTGTACTATGAGACAGATTGTGCGGACGGAGTACACAGTGGAGTCGGATAAACTGCAGTCGGATTATCAAGTGGTTTTGATAACAGATACCCATTATGGGACAATACAGAATCCGGATTTGCTGATTGAAAAAATAGAGGAAATAAATACGCTGCATCCTGATTTTGTTATACTGTGCGGTGATATTGTGGAGGAAGGAACATCAAAAGAATCTATGGAAGAAGCTTTCCGGGTATTGGGGAAGCTAAAAAGTACATATGGTACGTATTATGTTTATGGAAACCATGACCGCCAGAGATACAGGGACACAGCTTCGCGGCCAAGGGCGTATACGGAGAAGGAACTGGCGCATGCAATAGAATCGAACGGAATCACAATTCTGTGCGACCAGTGGAATGCCATCGGAACGGATGTGGCGCTGGCGGGGAGAGAGGACGTGGCCAGTCCGTCAGGACGTGCTTCCTCAAAAGATTTATTAAAAGACATAGATAGGAGCCGGTTTATTATTGTGGCAGACCATCAGCCTGTGGAAGCAGAGGAAAATGCGGCAGAGGGCGTGGATTTGGAGCTGTCAGGACATACACATGCGGGGCAGATATTTCCGATAGGATATTTTACAGAATGGTTCGGAGGGATGAACTATGGGGAGTACCAGGAGGGAGGATGCAGGGTAATCGTTTCTTCGGGAACTACTGGATGGGGATTTCCCGTTCGGACGCAGGGGAAATGCGAATATGTTGTGGTTCATTTGCATAGGCAGCAGGGATAATCTGAGGAAATTTGGCTGGCATGATAGAATACAAAAAACGGAGGTACGTTATGTTACGGTTGAGGACATATGAGGCAAGGGATGCAGAGCATATTGTAGGATGGATAAAAGATGAGGTGTCATTTCGTCAATGGTGTGCAGACAGATATGAAAAATATCCCATTGCTGCTGCAGATATGAATGAATATTACGAGAAATACGCACAGGAGGATAATCTGTATGCACTGACAGCCGTTGATGAGGATGGGGCGGCAGGACATCTTACCATGCGGTTTTTGGATAGGGAAAAGAGGGCAGTCCATTTTGGATTTATCATCGTGGACAGCAGCAAAAGGGGGAAAGGCTATGGAAAGCAGATGTTGAAACTGGCAGTGCAGTATGCGTATGAGGTTTTGGAAGCCAGGAAAATCACTCTGGGGGTTTTTGAGAACAATGCGCCGGCATATCATTGTTACAAAGCTGTTGGATTTCAGGAAGCAGAACCGGAAAAAGCGGAAATATATCATATATTGGGTGAGGACTGGAAGTGTATATGGCTTGAATTTAAGTCATAACTTAAGCAGGCGAAAGGGGATAGGAACATGAATTACAGGGCGCTTGGAAAAACAGGGCTGAAGGTTAGTGAAATTGGGTTCGGATGTGAGGGATTTTTAGGAAAAACGCAAGAATTTACGGACGAAATGTTTAGGATTGCATTTGGGCAGGGTGTGAATTGTATGGATTTGTACAGTCCGAATCCTGATTTGCAGCAGCGTGTCGGTCAGGCAATCCATGAGAGAAGGGGAGAGTTTGTCCTGCAGGCTCATCTCTGTACAGAGTGGAAAGACGGACAGTACCGTGCAACCCGTAAGCTGGAAGAGGTAAAAAAGGCGTTTGAGGCACAGCTTAAAAATCTTGATACAGATTATCTGGATATCGGCATGGTTCATTATGTGGACTCTATGAAAACATGGGAGGAAATCGTAAACGGCGGGATTATGGAGTATGCGCAGGAACTGAAGGCCCAGGGGCGTATCCATCATATCGGCATGAGCAGCCATAATCCAGATGTTTCCCTGGAGGCGGTAAAGAGCGGATTAATTGAAGTACTGATGTTCAGCATCAATCCCTGCTATGATTTGCTTCCGGGCGATGAAGATGTAGAAAAGCTGTGGGCAGAGGAAAGTTATGCAAAGCCGTTGTTCAATCTGGAGCCAAAGCGGGAAGAGCTCTATGAAACCTGCCAGCGCATGGGGGTCGGTATTACGGTGATGAAAGCTTTCGGGGGAGGAGATTTGCTTTCTGCTGAATATTCTCCGGCAGGAAGGGCGATGACGGCCGTGCAGTGTATCCATTATGCGCTGACAAGACCGGCAGCAGCGGTGGTATTTGCAGGAGTTCGTTCTAAAGAGCAGCTTCAGGCAGCCCTTGCCTACGAAAATGCATCGCCAGAGGAGAAGGATTATGCATCCGTATTTGCCACATTTCCCAAGATTAGCTGGCAAGGGCACTGTATGTACTGCGGACACTGTGCACCGTGTCCGAAAGAAATTGAAGTGGCGTCTGTGACGAAGTTTCTAAATCTATGCAAAGCACAAGGGGAAGTACCAGAAACGGTGAGGGAACATTATGCAGCGCTGTCTGCCCATGCAGAAGATTGTATCGGGTGTGGAGCTTGTGAAAAACGCTGCCCATTTGGGGTGCCTGTTATAGAAAATATAGGGGCAGCAAAAGCGGTATTTGGATATTAAGTGAAGTGCAGGTTTGATGTTTGAAGGAATTGACAAACTTTTGTTCGCAAATATCTTGCATTCTATTCGAACATATGTTACAATAAGAGCACAAACGAGTGTTCTTTGGAAGGTGTAACGTATGAAGATACAGGAAGAGATGAGTATTTATGAAAAGCTGGATATTCTTTCGGACGCGGCGAAATATGATGTGGCGTGTACTTCCAGCGGCGTAGACAGGAAGGGAGACGGGAAGCATATGGGAAATACTCTGTCAAAGGGCATCTGCCACAGCTTTTCGGCGGACGGCAGATGCATTTCCCTGCTGAAGATTCTGTTTACGAATGAGTGTGTGTTTGACTGTAAATATTGTATTAACCGCTGCTCAAATGATGTGCCCAGGACTTCTTTTACGCCGGATGAGGTCTGTACGCTCACGATGGAGTTTTATAGGCGTAATTATATAGAAGGTCTGTTTTTAAGTTCGGGGATTCTGCATAATCCTACGTATACCATGGAGCTTTTGTATCAGACATTGTATAAGCTGAGGAATGAGTGCCAGTTCCAGGGATATATCCATGTAAAAGCGATTCCGGGAGCACCCCAGGAACTTATTGACAGGACGGGGCTTTTGGCAGACCGTATGAGTATTAACCTGGAGCTGCCTACTTCTGAGAGCTTGAAAAAGCTGGCTCCTCACAAGAGCCGCCGCACGATTTTGACGCCTATGCGCCAGATACAGAACCGGATGGAGCAGAATAGGCAGGAACTGATGGTGTACAGGCAGGCGCCCCGGTTTGTTCCGGCGGGGCAGAGCACTCAGATGATTATTGGGGCGACACCGGAGAATGACTTTGAAATCGTATCGGTGGCAGAGTCTTTGTATCAGAAATTTCAGCTGAAACGTGTATTTTATTCGGCGTTTGTCCAGGTGAATGAGGATTCGGAACTTCCTGCGCTTCCGGGAGGGCCACCGCTTCTGCGGGAGCACCGGCTATACCAGGCAGACTGGCTGATGCGGTTTTATGGTTTTCAGGCATCAGAGCTGCTGAGTGCGGAGCGTCCGAATTTCAATGTTTTTCTGGATCCGAAATGTGATTGGGCGCTTTCGCATCTGGAGCAGTTTCCGGTGGAAGTGACCCGGGCGCCCTATCAGACGCTGCTGCGGGTTCCGGGAATCGGCGTGAAGTCGGCACAGAGGATTGTAAAGGCGCGGCGGTATGGCGCATTAAGTTTTGGAGATTTGAAGAAAATGGGCGTTGTGCTGAAACGGGCATTGTATTTTATCACCTGCGGGGGAAGAATGATGTATCCGGTGAAAATCGAGGAAGATTATATCATGAGGAATCTGCTGAGTGTGAAAGAGAGACTTCCGTTCGATTTGGAGCATTATCATCAGTTGAATCTGTTTGACGACTGCGGGGTGGCGAGATAGATGAGAGAAAAAACGATTTTTTTGTGCGAGGATAGTACGGACGGGATTTTTACTGGAGTATATGATGCGTGGGCCAGCAGGCTGGGGCATGGGAATGTGAAGCTGGCTTTGAAGGAAGATATGAACTATGAGCTCTTTGCGCGCTACCTTGAGGTAGAACCAGACGGTGAAAAGGCTGGGAAGGTGGCAGCTGCCCTTCGGAGAAAGCTGGGGGATGAAGATTATTACCATATTTACTGTGCTGCCCTGTCGCGAAACCGGGAAAAGGCGGATAGTATTTACCGGACGGTGGCAGCAGGGCTTTCTGGGGGAAGGCAGGGGGCGATTATGCAGAATCTTCAGAACCCTGCCGTGTGCCGGGTATTTGAACTTTCCCGTACTACAGGGAATGAAGCACATCGTTACTTTCAGTTTTTGCGCTTCCGGGAGCTGGAGAACGGCGTATTGTTTTCAGAAATCCGTCCGGAGAATCATATCCTTCCGTTGATTGGCGAACATTTTTCGGACAGGTTCCCTGGCGAGCATTTTTTGGTATATGACAGGACTCACCGGATATTTCTGGCACATGAGGCGTATAAACAGTGGGTGCTGGTCGTTGGGGAAGAGCCGGATTGGGAGAAAGCAGGGCAAATATCAGAGAAAGAGAAGGAAATCGAGCAGCTTTGGAAAGGATTCTGCCGTTCGATTGCGATAGAGGAAAGGAAGAACCTGAATCTGCAGCGCCAGTTCCTGCCGCTGAAATTCCGTGAATTTATGACAGAAATGCGATAAAATGGAAAGAAGTTTTTTACGGAATTTCAAAGCAGTACCGAGATTTGGAAAAATTATTGGAATAAATTCACACAAAATGGGGAAAATATTTTGGAAAAAATCATGAAAAAAGCCGATAAAATGCCTGGATGCACTGGGACAAACCAGGATAGAAAAGGATTGACAAATAGAAATCCCAGTGGCATAATGTCTGGCAAGAAATGCGGAAGCTGTCTGGCACGTGCAGGGATTTCGGAACCGGGCAGCTGAAGAGAATTTCGGTTTAAGAAAGAAAGGGTGAATAACTATGTCAGAGAGAACAGAGAAGAAGATTAAGCTTACCGAGTTGGAAGAGGTGAAAGAGTTCGTCAATGCTGCCGGGAATTGTGACTTTGACATTGATGTTTCTTATAATAGCAACAGGATCATTATTGATGCCAAATCTATGCTGGGTGTTTTGAGCCTGGATTTAACGCGCGCGCTGACAGTAAAATACGGCGGAGAGAATATGCAGTTTGAGAATGTATTAAGCAAATATGCGACAGCGTAACGGAATACCGTCGTATGAATGGAGTGAATAGTAACTACTCAAGTTTTTAGCGGAACGGCCAGTCTGTAAGTGTTTACGGGCAGGCCGTTTTTGTATTATAATGAAAGAAACAAATAGCAAGGAAAGAGCAGCCATGGAAGAAATCAGGATATCCGTCCGAAATCTGGTGGAATTTATTTTGCAGAGCGGGGACATTGACAATCGAAAGGGAACGATGGCGGATAAAGAGGCTATGCAGATTGGAAGCCGCCTTCACCGGAAAATCCAAGGGCAGATGGGGGCGGATTATGCGGCAGAAGTGTCACTGCGCCATAGGATAGACTGTGGAACGTATGCCATTGTGCTTGAGGGGCGTGCGGATGGAATACAGACGAACAGCAGGGGAGTGCTGGTGGATGAAATCAAGGGCGTTTACCGGGATTTGGCGCTGGTGGAGGAGCCTGTCCCTGTACATCAGGCACAGGCGAAATGCTATGCATATATCTATGGGCTGCAGAAGGAATTGGGGCAGGTTTGTGTGCAGATGACTTACTGTAATCTGGAGACAGAAGATGTGAAGCGCTTTCGGACGGATTTTAGTTTTCAGGAGCTGGAGGCGTGGTTTGACGGGTTGATAGAAGCGTATAAGAAATGGTGCGAATACCAGATAGGCTGGAAGAAGGAACGTACCGCGTCTATAAAGCAAATGGAATTTCCGTTTGCCTATCGGGAGGGACAGAAGGAGCTGGCAGCAGGCATCTACCGGACAATTTTCCGGAAAAAGACTTTATTTCTCCAGGCGCCTACCGGAGTGGGGAAAACGATTTCCACGATTTTTCCGGCAGTGAAAGCCGTAGGAGAGGGGCTTGGAGAAAAGGTTTTTTATTTAACGGCAAAGACAATTACCCGAACAGTTGCAGAGGAAGCATTTTCACTATTGAAAGCCCGTGGGCTATCCTATAAAGTAGTGACGCTCACAGCCAAAGAAAAAATCTGCGGATGTGAAGAGATGGAGTGCAACCCGGAGGCATGTCCCTATGCCAAAGGGCATTTTGACAGGATTAATGATGCGGTTTATGACATGGTGACAACTCAGGAGGATTTTTCCAGGGAGGCGCTTGTTCGGCAGGGCGAGAAATGGCAGGTGTGCCCCTTTGAGTTATCGCTGGATGTATCTCTATGGGTGGATGCGGTTATCTGTGATTATAATTACGTGTTTGATCCCAGGGCACACCTCAAACGGTTTTTCGGGGAAAATGTAAAAGGGAGTTATCTTTTTCTCATAGATGAGGCTCATAATTTGGTGGAGCGGGGGAGAGAAATGTTCAGCGCCGTGCTGGTGAAAGAAGATTTCCTGGAGGTCAAGCGGGCGGTGAAACCTTACAGCCGGAAATTGGAGCGGCTCCTAGAACAGTGCAATCGAAAAATGCTGGAATGGAAGCGGGAGTGTCCTTCTTACCGTTTACTGCCGGATGTCACAGTATTTTCTGCTGCGTTAATGAGCTTAGCAGGGGAGATGGAAAACTTTCTGGAGGATGCATCCCAGGGGGAAGTCAGGGAAAAGATGCTGGAACTGTATTTTGCAGTGCGTACTTTTTTGGACGTGTGTGAAAGGCTGGATGAGCATTATGTGATTTATACGGAGATGCTTTCCGACGGGCGTTTTATGGTGAAGCTTTTTTGCGTAGACCCATCTGCAAACCTTCAGGAATGCCTGAACAAAGGCAGGAGCGCCGTGTTCTTTTCTGCTACGTTACTTCCGGTGAAGTATTATATCAGCCTGTTGGGGGAGGACAGAGAGCCGTACACCATGTATGCTAAATCCGTGTTCCGGCCGGAGAAAAAACTGCTTCTGGTTGGTACGGATGTGAGCAGCCGTTATACCAGGCGGGGATATGCGGAGTACCGGAGGATGGCGGAATACATCTGGACGATGATACAGCAGAGGAAAGGGAATTACCTGGCATTTTTTCCATCCTATAAGATGATGCAAGATGTAGCAGAATGTTTCAGAGAGCTGAATCAGGGAGAAGCTGAGGTTCTGATTCAGAGCAGCGGGATGAAAGAAGCTGAGAAAGAGGAATTTTTAGAGGCTTTTGCTTGTGACAGGGAAAAGAGCCTGGTGGGATTCTGTGTGATGGGAGGCATTTTTGGCGAGGGTATCGACTTAAAGCATGACCGTCTGATTGGTGCGGCTATCATCGGTACAGGGCTGCCCCAGGTGTGCAATGAGCGGGAGATTCTAAAAAATTATTATGCCGGGCGGGGGCAGGACGGCTTTGCCTATGCCTATTTATATCCTGGCATGAACAAGGTTCTGCAGTCTGCGGGGCGGGTGATACGCACCGACGAAGATGAGGGAGTCATTCTTCTGCTGGACGAGCGTTTTGCCGGACGGCAGTATCTCGAACTGTTTCCACGGGAATGGGCGGACTATCGGTACTGTACCCAGGAAAATGCTGCGGAAGCGATGCGGCGGTTCTGGGAAGGACGCAGCGGGTGAAGGACTAGAGGAAAGTTCGATTGCCAAATTGCGGTTTGTCTGGGATAGTTATAGCAGTTTAAAAGAACTGCGAAACCCTCCTTGACATCCCGGGCGTGATGTGTTAGGTTAATGAAAAGGAAAACGCAGAGACGAAGAGAGTACATCCTTTGGAATATTACAGAGAATTCCCGGCGGCTGAGAGGGATATAGGAAGATGGATGGAAGATGGCTTCTGAGCGGCGCACCGAACTGCACAGGAGTGCGGCAAGGCTGCGACAGGAACCGCCTGTTACAGCGGAAGAGTGTGAAATTCGCACTTGCAGAGGTTCATTCTGTGAGGAATGGACAAAGTGAAGTGGTAACGCGGGAAAACTCGCCTTCTCAATATGATATTGGGAGGGCTTTTTTAATGAAAGGAAGAAGGAACATGGAAAAGAAAAAGTTTTATATGACTACGGCAATCGCTTATACTTCAGGCAAGCCCCACATTGGAAATACTTATGAAATCGTGCTTGCAGACAGCATCGCAAGGTTTAAACGGCAGCAGGGCTATGATGTATTTTTCCAGACAGGGACGGATGAACATGGACAGAAGATAGAGTTGAAGGCTGGGGAAGCAGGAATTACTCCGAAAGAGTTTGTGGATAATGTGGCGTCTGAGATTAAGAGAATTTGGGATTTGATGAACACCTCTTATGATAAGTTCATCCGCACAACGGATGCTGACCATGAAAAGCAGGTACAGAAGATTTTTAAGAAACTGTATGAGCAGGGAGATATCTATAAAGGACATTATGAAGGCATGTACTGTACTCCGTGTGAGTCCTTTTTCACAGAGTCGCAGCTTGTGGACGGGAAATGCCCGGACTGCGGCCGTGAGGTACAGCCTGCAAAGGAGGAGGCATATTTCTTCAAAATGAGCAAATATGCCGACAGACTGATTGAGCACATCAATGCACATCCTGAGTTTATCCAGCCAGTATCCCGGAAAAATGAGATGATGAACAATTTCCTCCTGCCGGGACTTCAGGATTTGTGTGTGTCGCGGACTTCATTTAAATGGGGGATTCCTGTATCTTTTGATGATAGGCATGTGGTGTATGTATGGCTGGATGCCCTTACAAACTATATTACGGGAATTGGTTATGACTGCGAGGGAGAGAGTACCGAGCAGTTTAAAAAGAACTGGCCGGCAGAACTGCACCTGATTGGAAAAGATATTATCCGGTTCCACACGATTTACTGGCCGATTTTTCTAATGGCGCTGGATTTGCCGCTGCCGAAGCAGGTGTTTGGGCACCCATGGCTGCTGCAGGGGGACGGCAAGATGAGCAAGTCGAAGGGGAATGTGCTGTATGCAGATGATTTGGCAGAATTTTTCGGTGTGGATGCAGTGAGGTATTTTGTCCTTCATGAGATGCCTTTTGAAAATGACGGCGTGATTTCCTGGGAGCTGATGGTAGAGCGCCTGAATTCTGATTTGGCAAATACGCTCGGGAATCTGGTAAACCGTACGATTTCTATGTCAAATAAATATTTTGGCGGTGTCGTTGCTGACAAAGGGGCTGCAGAATCCGTGGATGAAGAGTTGAAAGCGCTTGCTCTCGAAGTGCCGAAGAAAGTGACGGAAAAGATGGATGGACTGCGCGTGGCGGATGCGATTACGGAAATTTTTGCATTGTTTAAACGCTGCAATAAATATATTGATGAGACGATGCCCTGGGTGCTGGCGAAGGATGAGTCAAAGAAAGAGCGTTTGTCAACGGTTCTCTACAACTTGGTGGAGGGTATTTCTATCGGTGCGGCGCTTCTGGAGGCGTTTATGCCGGAGACTTCCGGGAAAATCCTGGCGCAGCTCAATGCCAAGAAACGCAGCCTTAAGGATATGGAGACATGGGGACATTATGTATCCGGCAGCAAAGTGACGGAGAAACCGGAAATCCTGTTTGTACGCCAGGATTTGAATGAAGTGCTGGCAAAGGTGGAAGAGCTTTACGGACAGTCGGAGGAAGAGAAGCCGGAGGAGCCTGTGATTGACATTGAGGCGAAACCGGAAATTACTTTTGATGATTTTGAGAAGCTGCAGTTCCAGGTGGGGGAAATCATCGCCTGCGAAGAGGTGAAGAAATCCCGGAAGCTGCTCTGTTCCCAGGTGAAAATAGGAAGCCAGGTGAAGCAGATTGTATCAGGTATCAAAGCCCACTACAGCGCGGAGGAGATGGTTGGAAAGAAAGTACTGGTACTTGTGAATCTAAAGCCTGCGAAGCTGGCGGGAGTGCTTTCGGAAGGTATGCTGCTCTGTGCTGAGGATGCGGACGGCGTACTGTCCTTAATGGTGCCGGAGAAGGAAATGCCTGCTGGCGCGGAGGTGTGTTAGGATATGATATTTGACAGCCATGCCCATTACGATGATAAGGCATTTGAAGAGGACAGGGATGAGGTGCTTTCCGGGCTGTGTCAGGCGGGAGTAGGCGCTGTCGTAAATGTGGGCGCCAGCTTTCAGGGCGTCCGTGACACGGCTGCGCTGGCAGAGAAATATCCTTTTGTATATGGAGCAGTGGGTATCCATCCCGACCATGTGGATCAGTTGAATGATGAGGTGCTCCAGGAGATGCGGACACTGTGCGGCAGGAAAAAAATTGTAGCGGTAGGGGAAATCGGCCTGGATTATTACTGGGATAAAAATCCCCGGAAGATGCAGCAGGAATGGTTTGTCCGCCAGCTCACACTGGCAAAAGAGGTAGGTCTTCCGGTAAATATCCACAGCCGGGAAGCAGCAAAGGATACCTTTGACATCGTCAAACAGGAACATGCGGGAAGTACAGGAGGCGTGATTCACTGTTATTCCGGTTCGAAGGAGATGGCCAGGGATTATCTGAATCTGGGATATTACCTGGGGGTAGGCGGAGTCGTTACTTTTAAGAATGCCAGGGTGCTGAAAGAAGTTGTGGAATACGCGCCTCTTGACAGGATTCTGATAGAGACAGACTGCCCTTATCTGGCTCCGGCGCCTTTCCGGGGAAAGCGGAATGCGTCGCCCCTGCTTTCCTACGTGTTAGATACGATTGCCGTCTTGAAGGGCGTGTCACGGGAAGAAGCAGAGCGTGTGACATGGGAAAATGCCGTGGAAATGTACAGGATTGGAAAGAGGTAGGAATGGAGAAATTATCAAATCCCCGAAAAACCATAGAAATCATCCAAAAATATAAATTTGCTTTCCAGAAAAAATTTGGCCAGAATTTTCTGATAGACGCCCATGTGCTGGATAAAATTATAGCGGCGGCGGAGATTACGAAAGAAGATTTCGTGTTGGAAATCGGGCCAGGAATCGGTACGATGACCCAATACCTGGCAGAAAGTGCGGGCAGGGTTGTGGCCGTAGAAATTGATAAGGCATTGCTTCCCATTTTGGAGGAGACACTGGCGGGATACGGAAATGTGGATGTTATTCATGCAGATGTACTAAAGCTGGATATTGGGCAGCTTGTCAGGGAGCAGAACGGAGGCAGGCCGATAAAGGTGGTAGCGAATCTTCCTTATTATATTACAACGCCGATTATCATGGGGCTGTTTGAAAGCCATGTACCAATAGAAAGCATCACGGTGATGGTGCAGAAGGAAGTGGCGCTGCGGATGCAGGCGCTGCCGGGCACGAAGGACTACGGCGCGCTTTCTCTAGCTGTCCAGTATTACGCCGAACCATATCTGGCGGCGAATGTACCGCCAAACTGTTTTATGCCTCGTCCGAATGTGGGGAGCGCGGTCATACGTTTGATTCGGCATAAGGAACCGCGGATATCTGTGAAGGATGAAGCGCTGATGTTCCGGATTATCCGGGCTTCTTTTAACCAGCGGAGAAAGACATTGCAGAATGGACTGAACAATTCCCCAGAGATTTCAGCATCAAAAGAGCAGATTGCAGAAGCTATTGCCGCATTGGGGCTGGCTCCGGGGGTGCGGGGAGAGGCGCTTACACTGGAGCAGTTTGCAGCGCTGGCGGATGAGATTTGCGGAGCGTAGGTTTGTAATAGTTCAAAATAAAACTGCCAAATAGAAATGTACGCATTTCTATTTGGCAGTTTTTTATTATATGGCTTACAATTAGCCAAAGTATCTTTTAAGAAGTCCCTCAAATGCCTTTCCGTGTCTTGCCTCGTCCCTGGCCATCTCATGAACAGTATCATGGATTGCATCCAGGTTCAGGGCTTTTGCACGTTTTGCTAAATCGGTCTTGCCTGCGGTAGCGCCGTTTTCAGCATCCACACGCATCTCAAGATTTTTCTTTGTGCTGTCAGTTACGACTTCGCCAAGCAGTTCAGCAAACTTCGCAGCGTGCTCTGCCTCTTCGTAAGCAGCTTTTTCCCAGTATAATCCGATTTCCGGATATCCTTCTCTGTGGGCAACTCTTGCCATTGCCAGATACATACCAACCTCAGAGCACTCGCCCTCGAAATTTGCCCTCAAATCGGCCAGAATGTCCTCTGGTACGCCCTGTGCCACGCCTACTACGTGTTCAGCTGCCCAAGTTCTTTCGCCAGCCTGTTTTGTAAATTTAGAAGCAGGTGCTTTACATACCGGACAGACTTCTGGTGCTGCTTCTCCTTCTGCAACATAACCACATACATTACATACCCATTTAGCCATTGTAAAATCTCCTTTTTTATATATTTTTTTCGTGCGGCGGCCGCCGTCACTTAAAATCAGTAATGATTACTGATTTAACTTACCATAGTTTCGAAAGCTCGTCAAGAGATTTTCGGAAATTTATGGTTTTTTAATACAATCCCCACAAATCCCATAAAAATTCGTGATATGGCTGTCAATTTTTCCCGGAAAGTTTTTTCCGGCAATATCCAGGATAGAATCAATGCTTTCCATTTCCAAATCTGAGACTTTATGGCATTTTCGGCAGATAAAATGGTTGTGCGGAGAGATGCGTCCGTCAAAACGGTCTGCACCATCCCCGGTGGTGATTTTTATAATTTCTCCCATATCGGTCAGCAGGGAGAGATTCCGGTAAACGGTTCCAAGGCTGATATTGGGAAACTTTTCACGCAGATTTGTGTAAATTGTGTCGGCAGTGGGGTGGTCAATTCTGGAAATCAGAAATTTTTTGATAGCTTCCCGCTGCCGGCTATATTTTAAAGTAGCCATGGATGCAATTCCTTTCTTTTGAAAAATACTTTGCATTCAATAATTTTTACAAAAATAGTAATTATTATCACTATGAATATGATAGGGGATACACGGTAATTTGTCAATCCCACGCACGGAAATCTTTTTGGAAAAACCAGAGAAAACTATGGTTGAAGGGAAGCAAACTATGGTATATTAATAGAAAAGCTCAGCAATAAAGGAGAAGGAATATGGAGAAGGTGTATGATTTATTGATTATCGGCTCCGGCCCAGCGGGGCTGGCGGCCGCCATTTATGCCCAGCGGGCAAAGCTTTCAACGGTAGTATTGGAAAAGGAGTATATCAGCGGCGGGCAGGTGGTAAACACTTACGAGGTAGACAATTATCCAGGACTTCCGGGAATCAATGGGTATGAGCTGGGAGTCAAATTCCGGGAACATGCAGATCAGCTTGGAGCAGAATTTATCACGGCGGAAGTGGAGAAAATTATAATAGAAGAAACAGTGAAAAAAGTAGTGTCTTCCGCAGGGGAACATCGGGCGAAAGCATTGATATTGGCAATGGGTGCAGCCCATAGAGAATTGGGGGTTAAGGGCGAGAAGGAGCTGACAGGAATGGGAGTTTCTTATTGTGCAACCTGTGATGGGGCTTTTTTCCGGGGGCGGAGAGTGGCAGTGGTTGGAGGCGGCGACGTGGCTGTCGAGGATGCGATTTTCCTGGCGCGTGGGTGCGAGAAGGTATTTCTGGTTCACCGGAGGGATGAGCTTCGGGCGGCGAAGAGCCTGCAGGAGCGCCTTTTCGCCTGCGGGAATGTAGAGATTATATGGGATACTGTTGTCACGGAGATAAGTGGTGAAGATCATGTGGAATCCATACGGCTGGAGAATTTAAAAACTGGAGAAAAAAGGAGCCTGGATATGGACGGAGTCTTTGTGGCAGTAGGTGTACTTCCAAATTCCCAGATTATCAGGGAACAGGTAGAAGTAGATGAAAATGGATATATTTTAGCAGGCGAGGACTGTGCTTCCAGCGTGAAGGGCGTATTTGCAGCAGGAGATATCCGAAAGAAACCGCTGCGCCAGATTGTCACTGCAGTGGCAGACGGGGCGAACGCGGTGACTGCTGTACAGGAATACTTGCTGTCTGTGCAATGAGCATTAGAATGGCGGTTTATTTCATGGAATAATACTTTCATCCGGGTTTTTCCAGATTGATGCTTGCGGTAAGAGGGATTCTCTGTTATACTTTTTTTAATAGGCGTCCTGGGCTGCCGCAGGCATAAACGGGGGCACCTGGTAAACACACTAATATAATTTTAGGAGGAATGAACGAATGAAAGGGAACATTGTAGTAGGTCAGTCAGGAGGACCGACAGCCGTTATCAATTCCAGTCTTGCAGGCGTATTCAGTGCGGCAAAGGCATTAGGAGTTAAGAAAATCTATGGTATGCATCACGGAATCCAGGGCTTCCTGAATGAAGACTTGATTGATATTTCTGAGTATGTAAAGGATGATAAGGACGTGGAACTGCTGAAAAGGACACCGTCAGCTTTCCTTGGCTCCTGCCGTTACAAACTGCCGAAGATTGAAGGAAACGAAGAAGTATACGATAAGATTTTTGAGATTTTAGAGAAATATGATATCGAGTGCCTGTTCTATATCGGCGGAAATGATTCCATGGATACGATTAAGATGCTCTCAGATTATGCGGCAATGAAGGGCAAACCACAGAGGTTTATGGGTGTTCCGAAGACGATTGATAATGATCTTCCTATTACGGATCATTGCCCGGGCTATGGTTCCGCAGCAAAATATATCGCAACTTCTATGAAAGAGATTATCCGCGACAACGAGAGTTTTGGTGTTGAGAAACCGACGGTTACTATCGTAGAGATTATGGGACGCCATGCAGGATGGCTGACAGCAGCAGCAGCGCTTTCCAGAGGAGAGGACTGTGACGGGCCGGATATGATTTATCTGCCGGAAGTTACGTTTGATGTAGATGATTTCGTAGAGAGAGTGAAAAAGCTGGCAGCAGAGAAGAGTTCTGTTGTAATTGCAGTTTCCGAAGGTCTGAAGCTTGCAGACGGACGTTTTGCATGTGAGCTTGGAAATGCTTCTGATTTTGTGGACGCATTTGGACATAAACAGCTTTCCGGCTGTGCAGCAGCCCTGGCAAATATTGTGGCAGGCGCCACAGGACTTAAGACACGTGCCGTAGAGTTTTCTACCCTGCAGAGGGCGGCTACACATATCGCTTCCCTTCAGGATATTAATGAAGCGTTCAGCGTAGGCTATCTGGCTGGACAGGCCGCAGAAGAAGGCAAGACAGGCATGATGATTACGATTGACGTAAAAGAGCGCAATCCGTATCAGGTAGGTTACAGCATCTATGACATTCACGCAATTGCAAACGTAGAGCGTCCGGTTCCGGCTGAGTGGATTATCAATGACGGTACAGATGTGAGTGAGGATTACGTAAACTATGCGCGTCCTCTGATTCTTGGCGAGTTGACACCGATGATGGTAAATGGTACGCCGAGACATCTGGTTCTGAAAAAATAATAGCAGGTTATGGCAGAAAAAGCAGGCTCCTTCGGGAACCTGCTTTTTTAGGCAAATTTTTCAAAATTAGTACTTGCATTCGTGAAAAGCAAGTGGTATACTGGTAAACGAACTTTGTGTCAGGACGCTATTTTTGTGTCCTTTTATGCTTGCATACAAGCGGCAATAATGGTGAAAGGAGGCATAACCATGAAGGTTAGATCATCAGTGAAACCTATTTGCGAAAAATGCAAAATCATCAAGAGAAAGGGCAGCATCAGAGTAATCTGTGAAAACCCGAAGCACAAACAGCGCCAGGGATAAGCATTGGATACGGAATAGGCGCAGAGTGCGTGTGTTTCGTGGAAAAGCTGTTCGGTGAGCAGGGCGAATCGAACTTCCAGGTTTATGTTTGCAAGATTTAAAGCGGCTGCAGTGTGACGCGCCAGGCGGTGTTGTCATACTGATGACAATATATAGTAGAGTGGCAACGGAGAAAAATGCCAAGAAGCCTACAAAGCTTCCTTTTCCATTTTGCTGCTGTTGCATTACACGAAATATATTGCTCAAATACCGGACTTATGCGTACCGTCGTAAGTACGGAAAGGCCGTATTTTATGCGGCTGGATACCGGAAAAAAGCCAGCTTGTTTTAGGGCTGTCAGATAGAAGGTATCTCAATTAGGGACAATATTTATGAAGGCGCAGGGAGCGCACAGCATTTCAGGCACTGTCCACCCGGGACAGTGGGCTGCGTGGACCGGCCGGGAAAATGGAGGAAAATTACATGGCTCGTATTGCTGGTGTAGACTTACCAAGAGAAAAACGTGTAGAAATCGGTTTAACTTATGTATACGGAATCGGCAGGGCAAGCTCAAACAAGATTCTTGCGGCTGCAAATGTGAATCCGGATACCCGTGTCAGGGATCTTACGGATGAGGAAGTATCCAGAATCCGTGACGTTATGGATGAGCATTATACCGTAGAGGGTGATTTGAGAAGAGAGATCGCCCTGAATATCAAGAGGCTTCAGGAAATCGGATGCTACAGGGGAATCCGTCACAGGAAAGGACTTCCTGTACGTGGGCAGAAGACCAAGACGAATGCAAGGACAAGAAAAGGTCCGAAGAGAACGGTTGCAAACAAGAAGAAATAAAAAGTTACCGAACCATAAGTAACAAGTTGACAAGTAATCATTATGAGAAAGTAGGTTAGTTTAAAATGGCTAAAAAAGTTACCAAAAAAGTGACAAAAAAGCGTATAAAGAAAAACGTTGAACGCGGACAGGCACATATCCAGTCATCTTTCAATAACACAATCGTTACCCTGACAGATGCAGAGGGAAATGCTTTATCATGGGCAAGTGCCGGTGGTCTGGGATTTAGAGGTTCAAGGAAATCTACTCCATATGCAGCGCAGATGGCAGCAGAGACTGCTACAAAGGCGGCATTAGTACATGGTCTGAAAACGGTAGACGTATTCGTGAAGGGTCCTGGTTCAGGACGTGAAGCAGCAATCCGTGCATTATCAGCATGTGGTCTGGAAGTAACCAGTATCAGGGACGTAACACCTGTACCGCATAACGGATGTCGCCCGCCCAAACGTAGAAGAGTCTAATGAGGAGGTATTAGGAAGATGGCAGTTAATAGAGTTCCTGTTCTTAAAAGATGCAGATCACTTGGTTTAGACCCGGTTTATTTAGGGGTTGATAAGAAGTCTACAAGAGAGTTGAAGAGAGCAAACCGTAAGATGAGCGAGTACGGTTTACAGCTCAGGGAAAAACAGAAAGCAAAATTCATCTACGGCGTTCTGGAGAAACCCTTCAGAAATTATTACAAAAAAGCCGAGAGAATGTCAGGTATGACAGGTACAAACCTGATGGTTATGCTGGAGATGAGACTGGACAGCATTGTTTTCCGTCTGGGTTTTGCAAGGACAAGAAGAGAGGCAAGGCAGATTGTTGACCATAAGCATGTCCTGGTGAACGGCAGGCAGGTAAACATTCCTTCTTACTTGGTAAAGGTTGGGGATGTTATCGAAATCAAAGAGAAATGCAAATCAATGCAGAGATATAAAGATATCGTGGAAGTTACCGGAGGAAGGCTTGTTCCTGAGTGGCTTGACTGCGATTTAGAGGCTCTGAGAGGTACTGTAAAAGAGACACCGGCAAGAGAAGCGATTGACGTACCAGTGGATGAGATGCTTATTGTCGAGTTATATTCTAAGTAAAATTGTAGGAACCCTCGTAACCATATAAACCCAAAGGAGGGACTTGATAGTGTTCGATTTTAACAGACCTAAAATTGAAATCTCTGAGATATCCGAAGACAAAAAATATGGCAGATTTGTCGTAGAGCCGCTGGAAAGAGGCTATGGGACAACTCTGGGAAATTCTCTCCGCAGGATTATGCTTTCTTCTTTACCTGGCGCAGCAGTGAGCCAGGTAAAGATTGAAGGCGTACTGCATGAGTTCAGCTCCATTCCAGGTGTGAAAGAGGATGTAACTGAAATTATCATGAATCTTAAATCCCTGGCCATTCAGAATAACAGTGAGACAAACGAGGCGAAAGTTGCCTATATCGAATTTGAGGGCGAAGGGATTGTAACGGCGGCTGATATTCAGGCAGACCAGGATATCGTCATTATGAATCCGGATCAGGTGATTGCCACCTTAAACGGCGGCGTCGACAGCAAGCTGTTTATGGAGCTTACGATTACCAAGGGAAGGGGATATGTAAGCGCAGAAAAAGGAAAGACGGAGGATATGCCTATTGGCGTAATCGCGGTGGACGCGATTTATACTCCGGTAGAGCGCGTGAACCTTACAGTTGCCAATACCCGTGTCGGTCAGGTGACAGACTATGATAAACTGACACTGGATGTATATACAAACGGTACGCTGGCGCCGGACGAGGCAGTGAGCCTGTCGGCGAAGGTACTGAGTGAACATCTGAACCTGTTCATTGACCTTTCAGAGAATGCGAAATGCGCAGAAGTCATGATAGAGAAAGAGGACAATGAAAAAGGCAAGGTGCTGGATATGAACATTGATGAGCTGGAGCTGTCTGTTCGTTCCTATAACTGCTTAAAGAGGGCAGGTATTAACACCGTGGCAGAATTGTGCAACAGAACTTCTGAAGATATGATGAAAGTCCGTAACCTGGGACGGAAATCACTTGAAGAAGTGTTAGGGAAATTGAAAGAGCTTGGATTGGAGCTGAACGCAGGCGATGAATAAAAGCCTGTGTGTTCACACCGCAGGGGTGTGAAAGCGTCCGTTCAGGCGGTGAGTAGACATTATGGAATAAAAGCACTCCCGAAGTAAGCCCGACGAGCATCCGTGAGTGTTCCACAAATGGAGGAAAAAATCATGGCAGGTTATAGAAAACTTAGCAGAACATCAAGCCAGAGAAAGGCTTTAATCAGAGGACAGGTAACTTCCTTAATCCAGCATGGAAAAATTGTTACAACAGAGGCAAAGGCAAAAGAAATCCGTAAGGTTGCAGAAGGTCTGATTGCACTTGCCGTAAAAGAGAAAGACAATTACGAGACTGTTACAGTTACTGCAAAAGTACCGCGTAAGGACAAAGATGGCAAGAGAGTGAAAGAAGTTGTGGACGGAAAGAAAGTTACCGTTTATGACGAAGTTCAGAAGGAAATCAAAAAAGATCTTCCTTCCAGGCTTCACGCAAGACGCCAGATGAACAAAGTGCTCTACACAGTAAAAGAAGTTCCGCAGGAAGCAGCCGGCAAAAAGAGAAATACGAAAGAAATTGACTTGGCTGAGAAGTTATTTACAGAAATCGCTCCGAAGTATGCGAGCCGCAACGGCGGTTATACCAGGATTGTAAAGATTGGTCTTCGTAAAGGCGACGCAGCGATGGAAGTTCTTCTGGAGCTTGTATAAGAGCAGAAACTTTATGGGATCAAGCAGGTTGAATTTCGGTTCATCCTGCTTTCTTTGCAATCAATAATGCTGGTGGCAAGCAGCATAGAAATAGTATATTTTTTGGTACATGGGATAAGCTATACGCATAGATATTTTGTATAGCTATCGTTTGTTCTATGGTAGCATTATTGGAGACAAGAGGTGCAGGTATGGCGGGAAAGAAGTTGGATAAAAAGAAATTGTGGTTAAAGAATGTAGCCCCTGCTGGGAAAAAGAGCAATATGCGTTCTCCTAAAGAGGATTTGCGTATGCCGATGCATGAGTATTCAGAGAAAACAAGGATTTTCAGTCCGGTAAGCAGAGGAATATGATAACATGACGTTCATGAAGGGCAGCCCTGTGCTATGGAGAAATCTATAGACAGGGCTTTCATGATTGATAGAAAGATTTGTACAAGGAGGTGGCAGCATGAACAGCACGGATGGATTTAATGGAATGCTGATTACTTTAAAGAAACGAATATCATGTATTAGCCAAGATGATACGAGAGATTATCAATATATGATGTTTGGGCATTATGATGGGATGGATATTCACTGCACACGCGAGTGGTATCAGTTGAGGCCGAAAGGTGTGTGTGAAAGGGCAGGCAACATTATAATTGGAGATACCTTTCAAGATAAATACACGTTGAAATTATATATGCCAAAGCCAGAGGTAAGAGAATGTCTGGAAAAGCAAGGATTTGCTTATAATATATGGGAGCAGATGGGATATCGTGACAGTAACGATTCTTGTGTGGAGCTGTTAAAACGATATCCTTTTATTTCGGTTTCTGTAATTAATTTATCAAAACAATTTGTAGCGGGAAGAGAAGAACTATTGGACAAAATTGTAATTTCTATCAAAGATGCTGCAGATAAGAGAGCAATTCCATTGGAAGAAGTCCACTGCGCAGTCATGCCGTCAATCGGCTATGCGGATTTTACACTGTTGTTCCTCAGTGATAATCCTCAGAAAGTTATTGACATTTTGGATATTTTGAGGGAGACGCAGGTCATAGAAGGAGACAGGAGTTATCCGGTGCTGTCAAATAGTTATGCGATTACAGGATTTGCAAAAGAAGGGCTGCAGAATTTGGATAAGCTGATGCTTGATAATGTAAAACTTTCTATACGTGTAAACCTCAGAGAAGGTGTATCAGCGGGTCAGTTCCAAAAGTATTTTGATGCGGAACTGGAAAATATATGCGTTGCGCAAAATCTTGATAAAATTGAAAAGCAGTCAGAACTCTATCAGATGTTTGGCAATTCAGATTGCCTGATATTATCTGATATGCCGTTTGGTCTTTTTATACCGCTATTTTATGATTCGAAGCTTTTTAATCCTGGCAATGAGCAGTTTCCGGCATATATCAGGAATCTATGTTCATCTATTCGGGTGGGAGTGGAAAAGGAAGTGCAGTTTGAAGTGCCGGGGAATGGAATAGATGGCGCATATGAAGAATATCAAAGAGAGTTTGTAGATTTAATTGAGGATTTAGCAGGGCTTGTAGAAGAGTATGGAAAACCAATACGGCTTGTAAATGGACTGCAGGCAGTTATGAAAAGCTTTTTGGGCCTGATACGTGAATCTCATTGTTTTGATATTCAGGAAATTATTGGAAGTGCATTTAAAGCCATGGTGTGCAATATGAAAAGAACCATGAGGATGTTAGAGGAAGCAGAAGATATAGAAGTAAAAGAAATCTTGGTAGAACGGCTGCTTTCGGCGGTAGGGATTTTTCGGGAAAATATAGGAGACTATCTGGCGGACATGCAGAGATCTGACCGTTCTTTTATAGAAGGGCAGTCTTTATCGCACCCGTCAATCGGTTCTGCAACGAAACTGCTGTTCTTCTATAACCAGTATATTAATAAAACAGCGCAAATGCTGATGGAAACGAAAAGCGGGGAGAATGAAGGGCAGAAGGAAACATATACGTTTGTAATCATGAGTGGAGGTTGTGACGTGACGACAGCAAGTGATATTTTTTCGTATATGGATCCGGCGGATGAAGAAGGGCATTCTCTGATTATTATAACAGTGCCGGAGATGAGCTTGTATGATATAAAAGGTACGATGTTCAGAATTCTCCATGAATGCCTGCATTTTTGCGGGGAAAGAAAAAGAGTGGAACGGTTTGGGCATTTGATAAGGAGTTTTTCATCTTATTCTGCATGGATAATAAGCAATGGGTTGAAAACAAGTCTTACTGAGCATATGAGAAAAACTGTTTTTTATGCTTTGGAAAACCGTTTTTCGCCGACGGAATGGGAAGAAGTGAAGAAGAAAAGCCTGGAATTCGTTTGGCGGAGAAGGGAGGAAATGAAAACAGAACTTATTGAGGAAATGTGCAGGAAAATGGAAGAGGGCAGCGAGGGATGGGAAGAATTTGCATTTTTTGGAAGTAACCTTCAGACAGTAATGGGGGAGCTTGGAAGAGAAGAGGTTTTTCAATCTATTGAACGTGAAACGGGTAATTCTTTTTTTTCATATACTTACCGGAAGTATATGAAATATCAGCACCGGGTTGCGGAGGATTTGATAAAGTATCTGGGTACACAGGGGATCAAATTTTCAGGAGCAAACATTTTAAGGGAGACTTCCGAATATAAGTTGGAGGCTCAGAAAGATGACAGATATGATCCAGAGGAAGAAAGAGTGCTGCAGGCATTATTTGACATATACATTGGGAATCAGGTGCTTATTCCAGAGGAAGTGCACATAGATAAAAATGATATAGCGACCGTTGGCGATGTGATTCTTGTGCTTATTGATTCTATGAAAGAAAGTTATGCGGATTGTATTGCAGCCCAGATTTTGGGAATTCCAATGGAAGATTTCATTTTAAGCCTTATTTATGAGACTTGGGATATCGAACTTGCGTTTCCAAGAACAAAGCTGGAAACTTTTCGGTTTGGCTCAGAAATGAAAATGCTCTATGGGGTAGAAGGAAAATTGAAACTCCAGGAAAGGGAAAAAATTGAAGAAAAGATGAAGTACTGGAAAACCCAGGGGTTTAAGTATTGCAGAAAGGAAGACTATTCTGACTGCCTATGCGACAGGATTGATGAGATTTTATGGGAATATCAAGAGGAATTTGACGAGGGATGTAAAGTTGAGCTTGAAGGATATTTAAATGCCTGTATGGAGATCTTCCGGACAAATAAATTCGATAAAATAAAAGAAATAAGCAGATTGTCAAATATGCAGTCGCCGCAGGAAATGTATCTTCTTTTGGATAAAATGAATGATTTGTGGAGACAGTTAGCGCATGGAAAAAGGGAGTTGTAAAAATGCTGACGACAAAAGAAATATTGGGGAAAGATATTTATAAGTTAAATAGAAAGCATTACGACATGCTGAAAAAAGAAGTAACAGATGAGAACGTCACATGGATATTAGGCGCGGGAATCAGCGCGCCCGCAGGGCTTCCCAACTGGACAACACTTTTGGCTAAAATGTGGGCCAGGCTTTCAGAATTAGAAAATGAAATGCCTTTAAACCATGAGATAGAAGAAGGGGAAAGAATCTTCCAAAGCGCAAAACACAGGGCGCTGCAGGAGACAAAAGGTTATCCGGCATATCATTCAATAGCAGAAAAAGCGCTGCAAGGAAAGTTTAAAGATTTTTGGAAAGGCGTAAATATGCTGGAATCAGCGGAATATATGTGGAATTATATTGAAATGCTGATACCTGAAGGAGGGAATCAAAGGGAAAAGAGAAGGCTTCAGGAACGGGTACTGAAAGCATTGCTGCGTGACTCCCTGCAGACGGTTATGGAAGAGACAGAGCTTAAGAACAAATTGAAGAATCAGGCAGTGGGATATTTGGCAAAGCTGTTGAAAAAGCAGAAAAAAGGCAGTGTAATTACGTATAATTATGATGATTTGCTGGAGTTCTGTCTGGATAAAGTTGCCAACGTATCTTCCGATGCAGTGCAGGTGATTTGCGATTGTGACGAGAGAAAAATTCACAATTCTCAGAGGATAAATATCCATCATCCCCACGGGGCATTGTCAATTAAAAGAAATAGGTTCAGCAAAGAATCTGAGCATATGATTTTGACAGAACATAGTTACTATCAGATGGAGCAGAAAGCATATAGCTGGCAAAATTCTGTCCAGGCCAAAGCGCTGATGGATACGAGCTGTGTATTTATAGGATTTTCGGGAGATGATTATAATTTTCGGAGGATTATTAAGAATGTAGATTGTGCATGTAAGCCCAGGCATTACATTTTTTTCTGCCTTAACGACTTGTTTCATGAATTGTATCAAGAAGAAGTAGATAAGAGATACGAGGAAGAACTTCTAATATCAGCAGCAGGAGGGGATTCGGAGGTAAAAAAAGATAAAATCCGTCGGGAGTTCCTGGAAGATAAAAATTTTGTATATAAAAACATCCAGCTCATCGACAGGCTTTTTGCCCAGTACCATTATTGGAAACGGCACGGTATTATTCCTATCTGGACGACTTTTGACGAACTGCCGGAATTGATACATGGATTTTGTGGATAAATAGATACATAGATTCACCAAGGCAGTTGATTTGGAAGCTGTTTTGGTGAATTTGCTTTTGAACTCTCTGCGCAGATATGCTATACTGTCTTGGTATTGTATCTCAACAACGAGAATAATAACAAGGAGAGAAAAAACATGAAAACAACATCACATGAAAACACTTCACAAACCCTGGGCATGGTACAGGTTGCACTTTTCGCGGCACTGATTATCATCCTGGCGTTCACACCGTTTCTGGGCTATATTCCTCTGGGATTTACCCGTGCAACGATTATCCACATACCGGTCATTATCGGTTCCCTGATGCTTGGGCCTAAAAAGGGTGCATTTTTGGGATTTGTATTTGGAATGACAAGCTTTATCAACAATACGATGAACCCGACGGCAACCAGCTTTGTATTCACTCCATTTTTTGAGCTGGGGGAGGTGCATGGCGGAATAGGAAGCGTGATTATCTGCTTTGTGCCGAGGATACTGGTGGGTGTGGTTCCCTGGTATGTATACCGTGGGCTTGAACATACTGCCGGGAAGCAGATGCTTTCCCTTGCAGCTGCCGGGATTGCGGGAGCGTTAACAAATACGCTGTTGGTGATGAACTTGATTTATGTATTTTTCCGTGCAGCTTATGCTGCTGCCAACAACGTGGCAGAAGGGGCGGTTTACACGTTTATCCTGTCTGTCATCGGAATCAACGGAGTTCCGGAAGCGATTGTATCCGCTGTTTTGGTAAGCGTTATCTGCCGGGTTTTATTTCAATACAGGCAGACACAGTAAACAGATATGTCTGTGGCGTTCACTTTTGAGAATTTGTACGGACGCGGATTATTACAGAAAAAGGAGTAAATATGATTTTAGCAATAGATATCGGAAATACAAACATTGTAATCGGATGTATAAAAAATGAGGAAATTCTTTTCGTAGAACGGCTTTCCACAGAGGTTACCAGGACTGTCCTCGAATATGCAATAAGCTTTAAAAATGTATTGGAAATGTATCATCTGGACGCTGTGGAGGTTCAGGGCTGTATCATTTCTTCTGTGGTGCCGCCCATTACGAATATTGTAAAAGAAGCTGCAAGGAAAATTACGGATAAGGAGGCCGTCATTATCGGGCCGGGGGTCAAGACCGGACTGAATTTATTGATGGACAATCCGGCGCAGGTTGGAAGTGATTTAGTAGCGAATGCAGTGGCAGGTATCGCCGAATATAAACCGCCGTTGATTATTATTGATATTGGGACGGCTACGACTATTTCTGTGGTGGATAAAAAGCAGAATTATATTGGGGGGATGATTCTTCCAGGGATTCGTGTTTCTTCAGATTCCCTGACCAGCCGGACGTCCCAGCTTCCCCGTATCAGTGTCGAAGCTCCGAAGAAGCTGATTGGTACAAACACGATTGATTGTATGAAAAGCGGGTTGATTTATGGGAATGCAGCCTGCCTTGATGGGATGATTCAGAGGATTAACAGGGAACTGGGGGAGAGTGCTACTGTTATTGCCACGGGTGGATTTGCAAAATGTATTATTCCGCATTGTATAGAAAATGTGATAATTGACGATGCCTTGCTTTTGAAAGGTTTAAAACTGATTTACCAGAAAAATAAGCCAAAATACTAATATATGGAGCTGCATAAGCAGCAGCTTTATAGAAATAAAAACGGGCGGCTGAAAAGCCGCCCAAAACAGATTCAAATAATATAGGGTCTAATCGGCAGATACCGACTAAACCCTTATGTATATAGCAGGGGATGAGAGAATCGAACTCCCGCTAAGAGTTTTGGAGACTCCTGTCATACCATTTGACCAATCCCCTGTACAAAACACTATATCTTTATATCATAGAATGTGACAAAAGTCAATAAAATTTTTTGGAATTTTCGTTTTGTTTTTTGTGAATTCAAACTAAGTCAGGAGTGGGAGAGGGAGGAATTCTAAGTTGCTTTCTATAAATGTGTATGCTATAATTAAAAAGATTAGGAAAAAGTTTTGCAAAAACTTCTATAAAAGGGGATTTTTATGGGAAAGGAGATGGTATGTTCAGAGGGACAGAAAAAGTTCCAGAGTTTTTTGTTATCTGATAAATTGGGTGTAAAGTACACCAGTTATTTTGCGAAGGAGATTTTAAGTATGAAGTGGAAAAGATTTTTAGCGGGTTTCCTGGCGGGAACTTTGGTGGTAACGGGTGTTCCGTTTTCCAATCTGACAGGGATTTCTGCGCAGGCAGCTGCGCAGACAGAGCAGGACATGGGGCTGCAGTATAAGTATAGGCCAGTAGATGAAAGAAAGTTAAGTGTGACCTCTAATTTGAGTGGCAGTGAGGAGAATGCTTCAACGCCAGTCAGCGGCTTGAAAGTAAAGTCGAAGTACATGTTTACGAATGAATTGTCTTCGGCAGAAGGAAAAAAGCTTTATTTTACCCTTGAAACCTCCAAGCTTTTGGGTTCTGTGAGCTATTTACCAATCGGAGAAGATGGCAGTATTGAACGGTGTAAGATTTACGTATCTAATGTAGATACAGGGGACGTACAGTCGATTGATGAGTCAGGATGGCTTCAGGTCTATGAGACGCCGGCCGACGATAAATGGACGTCAGATGGCTGGCAGGAAGCTGTTTTTGATATGGCGCAGAAGGCGCGTCATGTATGCGTAGAAGTACAGGAGACAGCTGGAAGCAGTACAGAAAGAGAGAATAAATTCATCTCCGGAAGCCGTATGTATATTAATGAGGCTGGAAGGCTGAGCCAGAAAGCAGAGAGCGTAAATGTGGCTTTGGGAGCGAGTGCCGGCGGGAAAACAACCGTAAAAGCGTATACTGGAAGGATGAACAATGATACGAGTCCTCTAAATACCATTAATGGACATGGGAATACGGAGGCTGGTACGGCTGATAACGATTATTGGCAGCCGAGGAGCACACCCACATGGAATAACGGAAACGGGAAGGTAAACTATATTGTTTATGACCTGCATTCCACAGAAACGAAAATTTCGGAGATTCAGCTTAGATGGAATGCACGGGGATGGGGAAGCAGATATGCCATAGAGACTTCGGATACATGTACGTCAACATTAGGTGAAAACAGTACGGGGGTTTCATGGGCAGAGTTGGATTATGCTGGAAAGGAAGGCTCTACCTGGACAACCGTAGCAGAGTTTGACCGCCAGGTATACAGTGATACGGCGGCAAATCCGATTCGGCAGCCATTGGATGTGTTTAATGACTCAGATAATGTGAACAGGAAGCTTAGGACTACGACGCTTAAAAGATATGTCCGTCTGGTAGTTAAGAGCGTAAATACAGCGTCAGACAGCGGCATGGCAGAAGGCGGGCTGCGTGAGTTTGAAATTCACGGAGATGTTTGGAAACCGCAGGGTGAGGAGAACGTGGCGTTAGGGATCAGTGCCGGCGGCTCCACGCGGATTGCAGCTTACTCAGGAGCAGATGCATATAAAGACGGGGAGGACACAATCACCCTGGCGCCGGAATATGCAATTGACGGAAAAGTAGAAACAACGGCAGGTGATGTTGAACATTGGGTTCCGTCCGTGTTTGATGCTGAAAATCAAAAAGGTATCAACATGCTGAATAATACGAGGGATGCTGCTAACTTTGTACTTGATTTGGGAGAAGATACGACAACGCTGGTAAGTTCTATCAAAGTTAAATGGTTTGCATTTGACTCGGCAAATAATTACATGGTTTACACTTCGGACGAGTATGAAGAGCCAGACGGCGTGCCCGAAAATGAGAATAATATTGAGTTGGCAGGCGGAGAACCTGTTTTTCCGGGAACGTGGGAAGTAGTCGGCAATGCGACAGATACAAATACAGGAGGCCAGAGTTTTAAGGAACTTTCCATTCCGGAGGAAAACTATACCACAAAACGTCTCAAGAGATATGTCCGTTTTGAATTCAAGGAGAGAGCGTCGAATGCGGATGAGATGAATCCGAATATCGGCATCAGCGAAATTGAAATTATGGGTACCCGGATTGCGGAGGAAACAGGTGATATAGGACTGAGCGTTAAGGAGCCGACATATAATGAAACGGCGGGGAACTCCAGAATTTCCGCGGCAATAGACGGCAATTATAATGTGGAGAATTATAAATGGTATAAGAAAAACGGTAATACCAAAACAGACATGACAGCGGATGAGAAATTCAGGGATAATGTAACCTATGGCTTTGAAGCAACCTTGAGTACTACCAACCGTTTTGCCGAAGTGATGACAGTCATCCTGAACGGAGACAGCCAGCTTCAGGCATATCCAATAGGTGATGTTCAGGGACCGGATGAGAATGGAAAGAGTTATCTGACCGTATACTACGAATATGATCCGCTGAATTCACCAATAGATGCATATAACGCGCTGAAAGCTGAGGTTCAGACCTCCGGACGTGCACAGGAAATGAACAGGATTGCTTCTCTGGCGAAAGATCAGGCAGAAGCACAGTATTCCAAGAGGAGCTGGAAAACTTTTAAAGAGGTTTATGAAGAAGCTGTTGACGCAGTAGGTGCATATGGAAGTTCAGACCCCTCGGGAACAGTGGAAGTTGCATATGAATCTGAGGAATATTATAAAGAGCTTTTGGCAGATTTGCGGGCAGAGTATGAGTATAAAGGTTATGTGGGATTGAAGCCGGCAGACGTGGGCACTGCAGATTTGTCTAACGATGAGTTCAATCCAAAAGTATATATAGACAGAACGTTTGATGAACAGAAAGTCTGGATGGAGGATACCGGAGGAATCACGGGAACTACGGACAACCCTGACGTACAGTTTATTTATGAAGAAGGTTTTAAAGTAAATAAAGATGGAAGCGTTCAGGGAATGGTAACAGCAAATAACACTGATGCAGATGGAAGTACGATTAACCAGATTTTTGATATGGGGCACGAAAGTGCAAATTCCGATACTAAGAGCTTTTTAATTCGCTGTGAGCTGGGGCTGCCCGCAACAGTAACAGGGAAGCAGTCTATTATCGGAAAGTTGAACAGTCAGTATGGAATACAGTTAGAGCCGAGCGGAAGCGCGGTTAATCTGCAGGTGTTTGGATGTGCATGGAACCCAAGCGATGCGAATGGGAAACTGTGGCCAACAACAACGATTGATGTCAAGGAGTTCCTGGGACAGAACATAGAGATGGTAGCGGTGTATACAGGAGGGAAGTTTGAACTGTATGCAGGTGGAAAACGCGGTACGGCCAGAGCAGTGTCCGGGAATCTGAAGCCTGGAGAGCATACGCCGGAATTCCCGAAATTCACAATTGGGTATAATGCCGAAATGTGGGAGCATGGAGATGATTCGACTCCTGCAAAAACTAGCAAAGAAATATATACAGGTACAATAAAGAACTTTGAAATGTACTCCTATACACGTTCAGGTGAGGAAGGAGATAGTGCTTTTCTGGGAAATTATACGGCGCCAGAAGCCAGCGTGGATACGGCGGCTGAAGTGAAAGAATTTTTTGATAATTATCTGCGGGGGCATGAGCCGAATGTGGTTTTGAGCGGCAATCCTTCTGCCTACAAGCTGAAGAGCTGTACATGGCTGGAAAATACGGAAGGCAGTACGACAGAGGTTGAAATGCCGAGCGCGTATGAGGACTATCGGCTGAAAGTTGAGGTAGAGACAGGTGAGAAGCAGCTAGCGAAGGATACAGATAAAGATATTGTATTCCCGGCAAATGCGGCAGAAAATAATTTCCTGTATATAAAAAATCCAAGCACAGGAGCTGGTGCTGAGGAATGGATAACTGTGTCAGAAGATGATATTGAATCTTGTGAATTGGACGATACAGGAGCAGTATTGACCTATATTTATAAGTGCAAAGGGCTTGAAGAACCTAAGACAGCGCTGGCAGAATATGTTAAGGAGAACCCAAGGAAATCTGCTTATAAGCAGGTGGAAAATGAAAGCGGAGAGCTGAAAGATACGGATGAACTCCGGTATACACGGCAGACTTGGCAGGCATATAGGGCAGCTTACGACAGAGCCCAGGCGCTTGTTCAGTCGAAAGCAAATAGAAAGCCGGACATTTATGCGTCAGCTAAGGAAAACCTGGTGACAGCCGATGGAAACCTGCAGGATAGAAGTGAAAATACTTGTGAGTGTGCGATTGGTGCAATTTCTTATACAGGTCCTTCCGAAATTGTTCTGGAGTCAGGCGCTGAATCAGCTACGGTTGTGATGGATGATAAAGTAGTAGTACGAACCAATAGATATGGCTGTTTGAAACATTCCGTAGATCCGATGCTGGTTCGGGAATATGGACTTGGAACAGGAGCCCAGAATACGGCAGGAGCTTCCATTATTGACGGTGACGGCGGACAGAAAACGCTTCGTGTAACGAATCCAGGCCAGATAGTGCTCGTGGTCAGCGCCACCTTTGGAGATGCGTCGACAGAGGGAAAACAGCTCGTTATTAAGGTGGTGAGCAAGGAAGCGCAGGAAAAGGCGAAAGCAGAGGCGCAGGCGGCTATAGAAAGAGCGGGCGCTATTATGAGCAGGGGTAATGTACCTTTGGAAAGCGGCGGAACGAAATATACGGCAGAGAGCTGGGTAGAGTTCAGGCGGCAATATGATATCGCTAATGCGGCAGCCAGCCCGGGATTGGACAATCTTTCCGTTGAGGAGATACAGAAGGTCAGGGAGTTCTTTAATGCTGCTATGTCATGTCTGGAAACTACGATGGCGACAGAAGCGGCTAATGCGGCAAGAGAGGCGCTGAACAATGCAGAGGCTGTAAATGGAGGCCGTTATACTGAAGCTAGCTGGGCAGGATATGAAGCTATTAAGGCGGCGCTGCGGGCAGAACTGGCGAAGGAAGAGCTTGACGAAGCAGAACTGATACGCTTGACGAAATTGCTGAAAGAGTACAAATTTGATGAAGCGCCAGCAATTGTACCGCCAAGTGAAGAACTTAGCAAAGCAAAAGCAGCAGCACAGGCAGCATTGAGTAAGGCAGAAACCAGCAATAATGGCCGTTATACTGCGGAAAGCTGGAATGCTTATGAGGCTATTAAGAAGGCTTTACAGGCAGAGCTGGCAAAAGAGGCGCCAAGTGTGGCAGAGCTGACACGTCTGACACAGCAGTTAGTGACGTATCGGTTTACGGCAGTAACGCCAGATCCGGGACCAGGGCCAGTTCCGAACCGCCCGGTATCAGACATGGTAACAATATCT
The DNA here is from genome assembly GCA_041223665.1 of Lachnospiraceae bacterium 46-15. Lineage (GTDB taxonomy): Bacteria > Bacillota > Clostridia > Lachnospirales > Lachnospiraceae > Hominisplanchenecus_A. The sequence goes on along the minus strand of JBCLQO010000006.1, from coordinate 36,647 downwards.
GGCATTCAATATAAAATTGACAATGCTAAGAGCAAAACTGCGGCGGCCATAAAGGGAGATGCAAAGCTTAAGAGCATAACAGTTAAATCTACAGTAAAGATTAATGGTACGACTTATAAGGTAACAAAGATAGGCAACAACGCTTTCAAGAGCTGTAAGAATGCCACAAAGCTGACGGTTGGCGCGAATGTTAAATCCATTGGAAAGCAGGCATTCATGGGCTGTAAGAAGCTGAAAAAAGTTACCTTCCAGGGTAAGAAAGCTCCAACGATTGGTAAGAAAGCTTTCAGTAAGACAGCTAAGAAGGTTGCCGTTACTGTGAAGAAGATTAAAAAGAAAGCGCAGAAGAAGAAACTGCTTACCAACCTTAAGAAAAAAGGCGGTATGAGTAAAAAATCAACAATTAAATAAGCAGTAAGCTGCAGGCGCGGGGTGTGGAATGCACTCTGCGCCTGTATTTTTCTTGCAAGAAACCCAATGCGATGGTAGAATAAAAGAGATAACTGATTTTGGTATCTGCAAATTATAACATAGAGCATGGAGGAACCAGATGAGCAACGTAAGAAGAGTGTATGTGGAAAAGAAGCCGGCATTTGCGGGGGCAGCAAAGGAGCTGAGCCATGAAATCCGCAGCTATTTGGGAATCGGTTCCCTGACGGGGGTTCGGGAACTGATTCGCTATGACGTGGAGAATATTTCGGATGAGGTTTTTGAGAGAGCGTGTAATACCGTGTTCTCTGAGCCTCCCGTAGATGTGCTTTACAAAGAAAGCTTTGATGTGGCGGCAGGGGCGCGGGTATTTTCAGTAGAATACCTGCCGGGACAGTTTGATCAGAGGGCAGATTCTGCCGTGCAGTGCGTCAAGTTTCTGAAAGAAGATGAGGAGCCGATGATTAAATCAGCGACTACTTATGTAATTGAAGGAGATGTCACGGATGAAGAGTTTGCGGCGATTAAAGCACATTGCATTAACCCGGTAGATTCCAGGGAGACGGGGATGGTGAAGCCGGAAACACTGGCGGCAGATTTTGAGGAGCCGCAGGATGTGATGATTTTTGAGGGATTCATCGGAAAGTCGGAAGAGGAATTGAAGGAGCTGTATGATTCTCTGGGGCTGGCTATGACGTTTAAAGATTTTCTGCACATCCGCAAATATTTTGAAGCTGAGGAGAAAAGGGATCCTTCCATGACGGAAATACGCGTGTTAGATACATACTGGTCAGATCACTGCCGTCATACTACATTTTCCACAGAATTGAAAAACGTAGCTTTTGGTGAAGGCTACTATAAGGCGCCAATTGCGGGAACATATGAAAAATATCTGGCTGACCGTGAAGAAATTTTCAAAGGAAGAGATGATAAATTTGTATGCCTGATGGATTTGGCGCTGATGGCGATGAGAAAGCTGAAAAAGGAAGGAAAGCTGGAGGACCAGGAGGAATCCGATGAAATCAATGCCTGCAGCATTGTAGTTCCGGTGGAGATTGATGGTGAAACAGAAGAGTGGCTTGTAAATTTTAAGAACGAGACACATAATCATCCTACAGAAATTGAACCATTCGGCGGTGCCGCGACCTGTCTGGGCGGGGCAATCCGTGATCCACTTTCCGGACGTACTTACGTATATCAGGCTATGCGTGTGACCGGAGCGGCCGATCCTACAGTTTCTGTGAAAGAGACGATGAAAGGAAAACTGCCTCAGAAGAAGCTGGTACGGGAGGCAGCCCACGGATACAGCTCTTATGGAAATCAGATAGGGCTGGCAACAGGTTTGGTAAAGGAAATCTATCATCCGAACTATGCAGCAAAAAGAATGGAAATTGGGGCAGTGCTTGGTGCGGCTCCGCGGAAAGCCGTTATTCGGGAAACTTCCGATCCGGGCGATATCATCATTCTGCTGGGAGGACGTACCGGGCGCGATGGCATTGGCGGTGCGACGGGGTCTTCCAAAGTGCATACAGAGGCATCCATCGAGGTGTGCGGTGCGGAGGTGCAGAAAGGAAATGCGCCTACCGAGAGAAAAATTCAGCGCATGTTCCGGCGTCCGGAAGTAAGCTGTTTAATCAAGAAATGCAACGATTTTGGTGCAGGCGGCGTTTCTGTGGCTATCGGCGAGCTGGCGGATGGGCTTCACATATATTTGGACAAAGTGCCTAAAAAGTATGCAGGGCTTGACGGGACGGAAATCGCGATTTCTGAGTCCCAAGAGCGTATGGCGGTAGTTGTGGCTCCCAAAGACGTAGATGAGTTTATGAAATACGCGGCAGAAGAGAACCTGGAGGCTGTAGAAGTAGCGGAAGTGACGGAAGAGCCGCGTTTGGTATTAATTTGGAGAGGAAAAGAAATCGTGAATATTTCGCGCGCGTTTCTGGATACCAACGGCGCGCATCAGGAGACAGATGTGTTTGTAGAGATGCCTTCTGAAACGGACAAATATTTTGTGAGAAAAGAGATAGCCGATGTTAAAGGAAAGTGGATGGATACCCTGAAGGACCTGAACGTATGCTCCCAAAAGGGACTGGTGGAAATGTTTGACGGTTCTATCGGTGCCGGTTCCGTGTTTATGCCCCATGGGGGAAAGTATCAGCTCACAGAGACGCAGGCGATGGTGGCGAAACTTCCGGTGCTGAAAGGAAAGACTGACACAGTTACCATGATGAGCTATGGTTTTGACCCGTATCTGTCCAGTTGGAGCCCGTATCACGGCGCCGTGTACGCCGTGGTGGAATCTGTGGCAAAAATTGTGGCAAATGGCGGGGATTACAGGAAGATCCGTTTTACGTTCCAGGAATATTTTAGGCGCATGACGGAAGAACCCTCCAGATGGAGCCAGCCGTTTGCGGCGCTTCTGGGCGCTTATTCGGCACAGCTTGGCTTCGGTCTGCCATCCATTGGGGGAAAGGACAGCATGTCTGGGACTTTCAATGAAATTGATGTGCCGCCGACTTTGGTAAGCTTTGCGGTGGATGTGGCAAGCAGCCGGACAATTATTACGCCAGAGCTGAAATGTGCAGGAAGTAAACTGGTTCTGCTCAAAATCGAGAGGGATGCGTATGATTTACCGGACTATGGACAGGTAATGGAGCAGTATGGTAAATTCTTTGAAGATGTGAAAGAAGGCAGGATTATTTCTGCATATGCAGTTGACGGCAAAGGTATCGCGGCGGCGGTCAGCAAGATGGCTTTTGGAAACCATAAGGGTATCAAGCTTGAGCATCATGTAGACGAGAGGGATTTGTTTACTCCGGGCTTTGGAAATATCGTAGCAGAAGTGCCGGACGGGAAGATCGGCAGTCTGGCGATTACCTATACGCTCATTGGCGAGGTGACAGACAGAAGCACATTAGAATACAGGGATGTGTGCATTACTATGGAAGAAGCACTTGGCGCGTGGACAGGGACACTCGAAAACGTATTCCGTACTGTGTCCGGCGCAGAGCCTCAGGAGGAGAAAGAGGAAGCGCTTTACAGGGCAGACAGTATCTACGTATGCAGGCATAAGGTGGCGAAACCGCGGGTATTCATCCCGGTATTCCCTGGGACAAACTGTGAGTACGACAGCACGAAAGCTTTTGAGCGCGCCGGAGCTGAAGTGGATGTGAAAGTGTTTAAAAATCTGACGGCTGAGGATATCCGTGATTCCGTAGATGTGTTCTCAGACGCGATTGGACAGGCACAGATTATTATGTTCCCGGGTGGTTTTTCCGCCGGAGATGAGCCGGATGGTTCTGCGAAGTTTTTTGCAACTGCGTTCCAGAATGCAAAGATGAAAGAGGCAGTGATGAAGCTTTTAAATGAGCGCGACGGGCTGGCACTGGGTATCTGTAATGGATTTCAGGCATTGATTAAGCTGGGACTGGTGCCGCATGGAGAAATCGTGGGGCAGACTGCAGATTCGCCAACATTGACGTTCAATACCATTGGGCGGCATATTTCCAAAATGGTTTATACAAAAGTCGTAACAAACAAATCACCGTGGCTGCAGCAGGCCAGGCTTGGGGGGACTTATTGTAATCCGGCTTCTCATGGTGAAGGGCGTTTTGTGGCAAATAAAGAGTGGATTGACAGACTTTTTGCAAATGGGCAGGTAGCTACCCAGTATGTGGATGCGGATGGAAATCTGAGGGTGAATGATGAAGAATGGAACGTGAATGGTTCTTACTGTGCGATTGAAGGAATCACTAGCCCGGATGGACGCGTACTCGGAAAGATGGCGCACTGTGAGCGAAGGGGTGATTCTGTAGCACTCAACATTTACGGTGAACAGGACATCAGAATTTTTGAGTCCGGTGTGGAATATTTCAAATAAAAGATATTAGGAAAGACAGCAGCAATAGAATAAAGAATGTGCAGGGCACAGGCAGAACAGGTGAAGAGCCGTTCTGCCTGTGCTTTTCACATGTAACAAAATGTTGCGCTTTGCAGAAAATGGGGTAACAGAAAAAGTCCTCCTAGAAAGAACGCGTTTTGCGTTTCGATGCGGGACATGAAGAAAAATATGTTGAATATTGAAGAAAAATGTCTTAAAATAAATGTAAGACGAAAGCCGGCATTTTGTTTTGCATCCATTATAAACTGGGAGGAAGAATATTTATGTCGTATACAAAAATAGAAGGCGATTTTCATTATTTGATTTTTCGGGGCAGCAAAAAGACGTGGTGGCTGGCAGATGAACGAGTGAAAAAGCAGTTTCTTGACCGGCTCTTGCGGATACGGGAGAAAGTCAGGTTTCGTGTATATGCATTCTGTATTTTGGATCAAGAAGCGCATTTTCTGCTGCACCCTCCTAAGAACAGCGGTATTGGCCAGACTTCAGATGCCATGGCACAGGAACTGCAGGAAAGTTACCTTTCCCTATACCCCTGCGGGAAGGAAGAGGTAGAAACCGTGAGTAAACGTATGGTTTTCTGCGGCAATGAGGATACACTGAAATATTGCTGCTATATTCATATGCTGGCCAGGGGATATGCTGAGAGGATACAGGATTACTGGTGGAGCAGCTACTCCGAATACCTGCACAAAAATGTTACGGGGCTGGTGGAGACAGAGACGGTGCTTTGCACCCTTGATACCAATCCGCACCGGGCTTTGCAGAAATTTGTGCAGTATCATAAAAAATACTCCCTGTTAATTAAAAACGTTTCACAGAGTGAAATATGACGCGGAAAATAGTTTTTATTTGATAAAAAACAGCAGAAAAGCCCTTGACAGGGTATAGTGGGATAAGTATAATGAGAAAGTGTGTGTGAGAACACATTTTTTTTGCACACATAAAATTGACATTTACAGCAACCACATTCTAACAGGAGGTGAATAGGAATGCCAACATTTAATCAGTTAGTAAGAAAAGGACGTCAGACTTCTGAAAAGAAATCTACTGCACCGGCGCTTCAAAAAGGATTTAACTCCCTGCAGAAGAGAAGCACGAATGTATCCTCACCACAGAAGAGGGGTGTATGTACCGCAGTAAAGACTGCAACACCGAAGAAGCCTAACTCCGCGCTTAGAAAGATTGCCAGAGTCCGTCTTTCCAACGGAATCGAAGTGACAAGCTATATCCCGGGTGAGGGACATAACCTTCAGGAGCATAGCGTTGTGCTGATCCGTGGAGGAAGGGTAAAAGACTTACCAGGTACCCGTTACCACATCATCCGTGGAACTCTGGATACGGCAGGCGTTGCAAAGAGAAGGCAGGCACGTTCCAAGTATGGCGCCAAGAGACCAAAAGACGCTAAGAAGTAAATTTTTATAAAATCGTATCACTAACAGAACTATGGTTGTGCCGGATGATATATTCGCCAGGTGGTTGCAGGTTAATATAGAAGTCCCAGCATGCACACAAAGTAGAACGACACATTGTGAGTACCGATGATTTAATCAATGCGGAAGGACCGCAACAATAGTTAAGGAGGGAAGTACCGTGCCACGTAAAGGACATACTCAGAAAAGAGACGTTTTAGCAGATCCGTTGTACAACAATAAAGTGGTTACCAAGCTTATTAATAACATCATGTTAGATGGTAAGAAGGGTATTGCACAGAAGATTGTATACGGAGCATTTAGCAGAGTTGAAGAGAAATCCGGTAAGCCGGCGATCGAAGTTTTTGAAGAGGCGATGAATAATATCATGCCTGTACTTGAGGTTAAAGCAAGACGTATCGGTGGAGCGACTTACCAGGTGCCCATCGAGGTAAGGGCTGACAGGCGTCAGGCGCTGGCTCTTCGCTGGCTGACATTGTTTTCACGTAAGAGAGGCGAGAAAACAATGCAGGAGAGGCTTGCAAATGAAATCATGGATGCAGCCAACAATACAGGTGCATCTGTGAAGAAGAAAGAAGATATGCATAAAATGGCAGAAGCGAACAAGGCATTTGCGCATTACCGCTTCTAATGTTATAGGAGGAAAAGACCTTGGCTGGAAGAGAATATCCATTAGAGAGAACCAGGAATATTGGTATCATGGCTCATATCGATGCGGGTAAAACCACAACGACGGAGCGTATCCTTTATTATACTGGCGTAAACTACAAAATCGGTGATACTCATGAAGGCACTGCTACCATGGACTGGATGGAGCAGGAGCAGGAAAGAGGTATTACAATTACTTCAGCCGCTACGACCTGTCACTGGACTTTGCAGGAAAACTGCAAGGCAAAGCCGGGCGCATTGGAGCACCGTATCAATATCATTGATACACCAGGACATGTTGACTTTACCGTAGAGGTTGAGCGTTCCCTGCGTGTACTTGACGGCGCCGTAGGCGTGTTCTGTGCAAAGGGCGGCGTTGAGCCTCAGTCAGAGAATGTATGGCGTCAGGCTGACACTTATAATGTACCGCGTATGGCATTCATCAATAAGATGGATATCCTGGGTGCAGATTTTTATGGTGCCGTGGAGCAGATTAAGACAAGATTGGGCAAAAACGCAATCTGCATCCAGCTCCCAATCGGCAAAGAAGACGAATTCAAAGGAATCATTGATTTGTTTGAGATGAAGGCATATATCTACAACGATGATAAAGGTGAGGACATCTCTATCGTAGATATTCCGGAAGATATGGCAGACGATGCGGAACTGTATCATACAGAGCTTGTAGAGAAAATTTGTGAACTGGACGACGATCTGATGATGGAGTACCTGGAAGGGGAAGAGCCGTCTGTCGACGCATTGAAGGCAGCTTTAAGGAAAGGCACCTGTGAGTGTGCGGCAGTCCCTGTATGCTGCGGTACTGCTTACAGAAACAAAGGTGTTCAGAAGCTTCTGGATGCGGTTATTGAGTTTATGCCGGCGCCGACAGACGTACCGGCTATCCAGGGAACAGACCTGGACGGAAATGAGACAGTAAGGCATTCATCTGATGAAGAGCCGTTTTCCGCTTTGGCATTTAAGATTATGGCTGACCCGTTCGTTGGAAAGCTTGCATTTTTCCGCGTTTATTCAGGAACACTGAACTCAGGTTCTTATGTACTGAATTCAACAAAAGGAAAGAAGGAGCGTGTAGGACGTATTCTTCAGATGCATGCAAATAAGAGAGCAGAGCTGGATAAGGTATATTCTGGTGATATTGCGGCAGCAGTTGGATTTAAGCTGACATCTACAGGTGATACCATCTGTGACGAGCAGCATCCGGTAATCCTGGAGTCTATGGAGTTCCCAGAACCGGTTATCGAGCTGGCTATCGAGCCTAAGACGAAAGCCGGACAGGGCAAGATGGGTGAAGCTCTTGCGAAACTGGCAGAGGAAGACCCGACATTCCGTGCGCATACAGATCATGAGACAGGGCAGACCATCATCGCAGGTATGGGTGAGCTGCATCTGGAGATTATCGTGGATCGTCTGCTCCGTGAGTTTAAGGTAGAGGCAAATGTAGGTGCACCGCAGGTTGCTTACAAAGAAACTTTTACAAAAGAAGTTACAGTGGACAGCAAATATGCAAAACAGTCCGGTGGACGTGGACAGTACGGACATTGTAAAGTTATTTTCAAACCGATGGATCCGAACGGCGAAGAAACCTTCAAGTTCGAGTCTACCGTTGTCGGAGGTGCGATTCCGAAAGAGTACATCCCGGCAGTTGGAGAAGGTATTGAAGAGGCTGCAAAGGCAGGTATCCTTGGTGGGTTCCCTGTACTGGGTGTACATGCAAATGTATACGATGGTTCGTACCATGAAGTCGATTCCAGTGAGATGGCATTCCATATCGCAGGTTCTATGGCATTTAAAGATGCTATGAAGAAGGGCGATGCTATCCTGCTTGAGCCGATTATGAAAGTAGAAGTAACTATGCCTGAAGAGTACATGGGTGATGTTATTGGTGATATCAATTCACGCCGTGGACGTATTGAGGGTATGGATGATATTGGCGGCGGAAAGATCGTCCGTGGTTATGTACCGCTGGCTGAGATGTTTGGATATTCCACAGACTTGCGTTCCAAGACACAGGGACGCGGTAACTATTCTATGTTCTTTGAGAAATATGAGCCGGTTCCGAAGTCTGTGCAGGAAAAAGTCCTGAGTGCAAAGTCCAAATAAGAAAAAGGGTGATGATGCCTTAAAAAATGGCATTTATTATGAAAATTAGGCTTGAAAAACTCTCTGATTTGAAATATAATCAGAGATAGCCTATGTAGTTTAATGAAATCAAAAAAGCCGAAAAGGCGTATATTTATCAAGGAGGACATTCAAAATGGCTAAAGCTAAATTTGAAAGAACGAAACCACATTGTAATATTGGTACCATCGGTCACGTTGACCATGGTAAAACAACTCTGACAGCTGCTATCACAAAAGTGCTTTCTCAGAGAGTAGAAGGTAACACAGCTACAGACTTCGAGAATATCGATAAAGCTCCAGAAGAGAGAGAGCGTGGTATCACAATCTCTACTGCACACGTTGAGTATGAGACAGACAACAGGCATTATGCACACGTTGACTGCCCAGGGCATGCTGACTACGTTAAGAACATGATTACCGGTGCTGCTCAGATGGACGGCGCTATCCTTGTAGTTGCAGCTACAGACGGTGTTATGGCTCAGACAAAAGAGCACATCCTTCTTTCCCGTCAGGTAGGCGTTCCTTACATTGTAGTATTCATGAACAAATGTGATATGGTAGACGACGAGGAGCTGCTTGAGCTGGTAGACATGGAAATCCGTGAGCTGCTGAACGAGTATGAGTTCCCAGGCGATGACACACCGATTATCCAGGGTTCTGCTCTGAAAGCTTTGGAAGATCCGAACAGCGAGTGGGGCGACAAGGTTATGGAGCTTATGGCTGCTGTTGACGAGTGGATTCCGGATCCGAAGCGTGCTACAGACCAGCCGTTCCTGATGCCAGTCGAGGACGTATTCACTATCACAGGCCGTGGTACTGTTGCAACTGGTAGGGTAGAGCGTGGTGTTCTGCATGTAAACGAAGAAGTTGAAATCGTTGGTATCAAAGAAGAAGTTAAGAAGACAACTGTAACTGGTATCGAGATGTTCCGTAAACTCCTTGACGAAGGTCAGGCTGGTGATAACATCGGTGCGCTGCTTCGTGGTGTTAAGAGAGAGGAAATCGAAAGAGGACAGGTTCTCGTTAAACCAGGCACAATCAAATGCCATACAAAATTTACCGCTCAGGTATACGTTCTGACAAAGGACGAGGGTGGACGTCATACACCGTTCTTCAACAACTACCGTCCGCAGTTCTACTTCAGAACAACTGACGTAACAGGTGTTATCGAGCTTCCGGCTGGTACAGAAATGTGCATGCCTGGCGATAACGTAGAGATGACAATCGAACTGATTCATCCTATCGCTATGGAGCAGGGTCTTACATTCGCTATCCGTGAGGGTGGTAGAACTGTAGGTTCAGGCCGTGTTGCTTCTATCATTGAGTAATTAAAATTCATTGAATATAAGAGCTTTCCAAGAAATTGGAAGGCTCTTTTTCAATTAATAAAAGAATTAGGTTTTCCTTTGAAAAGTATATGCATATATTTAAAGTGCAGAAAGTTTATTTTGGTAAAGGTTAATATGGTAAAAAGTGGCAGAAGAAAAATAGTCTTTTGCCATTTTTTATTTATATTTGTTTATCCGATTTTTGCTATTGATTTTTAAATATTATGAGGTATTATGTAATAAAAAGAAAAATATAATAGGTGTAAATAATAAATAGGTAAAAAATGGATATTTATGTTTAAGACCCTATAATGAAAGAAGTAAATGAGAAAATAAGAAAGTATGAATAATAAAAGACCAAACCAAACCAAATCAAACCAGATGAAAGCTCGTTTTTTTGCCGGTTTTTCCTGTGCAGCATATGGATTTTCAGTACTGATAGCAATAGTATCTTCAAATCTTCCTGGAAGCAGTGTATGGAAGGAAGCCTTCGGAAGCATTGTTGAGATAGGATTTTTGATCGGGGTGTTGTTGACTTTTATATGGAGCATCTGTAAGCCGGCAGGATATCCTTTTCCGGATGAGGAATGGGCTTCCATGACGCAGGAAGAACTGGAGGAATTAGAAAAGCTTGCCCAAGGGATTATGACTGACTTGAAGTAGGATAAAAAAGGAAATGGTAAGAAATCAAAGGAATTGATGCGGAATGGGTTTTTATTACTGCTCACAGTAACGCTTTTTCTATCTGAAATTTAGTGGTGTAAAAGGTAGCCTTGATATGATACAATAAGTGTGTTATATTAAGGCTCTTTTTATTATGGAAAAGAGTTTGACAGTGTTGTATAAACTTTTTAACTTATAAAGGGATATAAAATTATGATTAAAATACTTTTCGTCTGCCTGGGGAACATTTGCCGTTCCCCTATGGCAGAATATGTTCTAAAAGATATGGTAGAAAAGCGCGGGATTGCCAATCAGTTTTCCATTTTCTCTGCAGCGACCAGCACAGAGGAAATTGGAAACGGTGTGCATCATGGAACCCGCAGGAAGCTGAAAGAGGTGGGTATTCCATGCGGCAATCATCGTGCAGTCCAGATGCGGCGCTCAGATTATGAAAAATACGATTATCTTTTGGGTATGGATAGCTGGAATATCCGTAATATGCGCCGCATTGCGGGAGATGATTCAGAAGGAAAAATCTACCGTCTTCTGGACTTCTCAGACAGTCCGAGAGATATTGCAGATCCTTGGTATACGGGGGATTTTGATGCTACTTACAATGATATTGTAGAAGGATGCGAAGCTTTTCTGGATTCCCTGGAGCTGTAATACAGCTTTATGCAGCAATCTATCTATCCTCTAAATTTTCAAAGTGCAGTTTGTTGAGAAGGCTGTTACTTCCCGTCAGACCCAAATAGGCATACCGGAATTCCTTTACTCTATCGCAAAGTTCTCAAAACTACTTTGTTTTTACCGGAATTTGTATTATAATAGAAAGCAAATAGCAGCACTGGAGGATAAATAAAGTGATTTATAATAATGTACTGGAGGCAATCGGTCATACGCCGATGATCCGGTTAAATAAGATAACAGAGCAGGATTCAGCAGAAATCTTGGTAAAATATGAAGGAGTGAACATCGGCGGTTCCATTAAAACCAGAACCGCCTACAATATGCTCCGGGAGGCAGAGAAAGCAGGGCTGCTAAAAGAGGATTCCATCATTGTAGAGCCAACAAGCGGTAACCAGGGAATCGGAATCGCGTTGGTAGGGGCGGTGAAAGGCTATACAGTCAGAATTATTATGCCGGATTCTGTCAGTGAGGAGCGCAGAAAGCTGGTGCAGCAGTACGGGGCGGAAGTGATATTGATTCATGACGCCGGAGATATTGGGAAATGTATTGATGAGTGTCTGGAAACGGCGCTTCGCATGGAAAAAGAGGATTCCAGGGTTTTTGTACCTCAGCAGTTTTCGAATCCTAATAATCCGCTGGTACATAAGTATCATACAGCAGTGGAGATTTTGGAGCAGGTGGAAGGTCCGGTTCACGGCTTTTGTTCTGGTGTAGGAACAGGAGGTACACTGTCAGGAATCGGGGAAGTGCTGAAAAATCAGTATCCAGATATCACGATCTGGGCAGTAGAGCCAGAACATGCAGCGATTCTTTCGGGAGGAAGTATTGGAACGCATCTACAGATGGGAATTGGGGACGGACTGATTCCAGACAACCTGAACATGGGAATTTATGAGGACATTTGCGTGGTAACGGATGAAGAAGCCTTGGAGGTTTCAAAAAGGCTTGCCAGAGAGGAGGGGCTGCTCTGTGGGATTTCGAGCGGTTCCAATGTGGCGGCGGCTTTGAAGCTGGCGAAAAAGCTTGGGCCGGGAAAAACAGTAGTTACGATACTGCCGGATACGGGAGAACGCTATTTCAGCACGGTTCTTTTTTCATAAAGCAGTGGAATCGTGTGCCAATACGGAAGAAGGTAAACAATAAGAGAGGAGAAAATCGATGAGCGATTACAGAATCGAGACAAAATGCATCCAATCCGGCTGGAAGCCGAAGAAAGGGGAGCCGCGTGTGCTTCCGATTTATCAGAGTACTACGTTCAAATACGATACTACGGATGAGATGGGAAAGCTGTTTGATTTGGAGGAGAACGGCTATTTTTATACCAGGCTCCAGAATCCTACGAATGATGCAGTGGCGGCAAAGATTGCGGATTTGGAGGGTGGTGTGGCAGCTATGCTCACCTCGTCCGGGCAGGCAGCGAATTTCTACGCTGTGTTTAATATCTGTGAAGCAGGCGACCACATTGTCTGCGGCTCGGCGATATATGGAGGTACGTTTAATCTTTTTGGGGTTACTATGAAGAAGCTGGGGATTGACTGCACGTTCGTAGATGTGGACGCCCCGGCGGAGGAGCTTGCGAAAGCGTTCCGTCCAAATACGAAAGCAGTCTTTGCGGAAACTATCGCAAACCCGGCGCTTGTGGTTCTGGATATTGAGAAATTCGCAAAGCTGGCACATGATCATCAAGTGCCGTTGATTGTGGACAATACCTTTGCGACTCCGGTGAATTGCCGTCCTTTTGAGTGGGGGGCAGATATCGTGACGCACTCCACTACGAAATATATGGACGGCCACGCGATGCAGGTGGGTGGAGCCATTGTTGACAGCGGAAACTTTGACTGGACTGCGTATGGTGACAAATACCATGGTTTGACGCAGCCAGATGAATCTTATCATGGCGTTGTGTATACGGAGCGTTTTGGGAAAGCAGCTTATATTACGAAGGCAACCGTGCAGTTGATGAGAGATTTGGGCTCTATTCCATCTCCACAGAACTGTTTCCTGCTAAACGTGGGGCTGGAGACACTGCCGCTGCGTGTGGAGCGCCATTGCTATAATGCACAGAAGGTCGCAGAATTTTTGAGCGCGCATGAGAAGGTGGCTCAGGTAAGCTATGCAGGGCTTCCAGGGGATAAATACCATGAGCTTGCGCAGAAATATATGCCGAACGGAACCTGCGGCGTTATTTCCTTTGAGGTGGCGGGCGGACGTGACGGCGCCGTGCGTTTCATGGATAGCCTGAGATTGGCGGCGATTGTTACCCATGTGGCGGATGCACGTACCAGTGTGCTCCACCCGGCGAGCCATACGCACAGGCAGATGAACGACCAGCAGCTGGCAGAGGCAGGGGTTTCCCCAGGGATGATTCGTTTCTCCGTGGGAATCGAAAATGTTCAGGATATCATCGCAGATTTGGAGCAGGCGCTGGCGAATGTCTAAAAATAGCAGTTTCATCGTAACCGGACTGTTAGGATAAAAATAGCGGCAGTCAGGAGAAATTCGGATTGCTGCGGAAAATTTTATAAAAGCTATATGAAAAAGGGATTGCGTCTGCAATCCCTTAAATGATTCTTGTTTTTAGAGCGGCTTGTTATGGGAAGCCAGGAATTTATGAATTCTATCCAGCGGATTGAGCAGAGTGCTCAGGGAAGCATCGTGGTTCAGCGTGTCGATGATATAAGCCAGATATTTGCTCATATCGCAGTTGATGTAGTAAGGCTTCTTGAGCAGCTCCGGCGTCTGGTAAATCAGGTTCGTGGTCAGCACGTAATCCAGCAGCCCTTCCTCGTAAGCTTTGTCAAATTTCTCCATGCCGTTGGTGAACAGACCGAAGGTTGCGCACATAAAAATACGTCCAGCCTTGCGCTTTTTCAGTTCGGAAGCTACTTCCAACACACTTCCTCCAGAGGAAATCATGTCGTCTACGATAATCACATCCTTGCCTTCTACATCAGAGCCAAGGAATTCATGGGCAACGATAGGGTTTGTCCCATTTATAATTGTTGCATAGTCACGGCGCTTGTAGAACATGCCCATGTCTACGCCCAGCACGTTAGCCATGTATACGGCACGTCCCATACCGCCCTCATCCGGGCTGATAATCATAGTAGAATCTTTGTCGATGTGAAGATTCGGGACAGCGCGGAACAATCCTTTGATAAACTGATAAACAGGCTGTACGGTATCAAAGCCTTTCAGCGGGATGGCGTTCTGTACACGCGGGTCATGGGCGTCAAACGTGATGATATTGTCCACACCCATATGTACTAGCTCCTGCAGCGCCAGGGCACAGTCTAGGGACTCTCGTCCGGTGCGTTTGTGCTGACGGCTTTCATATAAAAATGGCATGATGACGGAAATTCTTCTGGCTTTTCCGCCCAGCGCCGCAATGATACGTTTCAAATCCTGAAAATGGTCGTCTGGGGACATATGGTTCTCATGCCCGCAGAGTGAATATGTCATGGAGTAATTGCATACATCTACTAAAATGAAAACATCGTCGCCCCGGACGGATTCATTTACAATGCCCTTTGCCTCTCCAGAGCCGAAACGCGGCACTGCAGTGTCTAAGATGTACGAATCTCTCTGATACCGTTCAAAAGCGAGGGTAGTTTTGTGGGAATTTTCGCGCTCACGTCTCCAGGCTGCCAGGTATTTATCTACCTTTTCGCCAAGTTCCCGGCAGCTCTCCAAAGGGACGATTCCCAATGGCCCTACTGGGATGGTTTCTAGCATGCGTTCTTCTGTTACTTTCATAATAATCCTCCATAATTTCATAAAAACTCGTCAGGTCCGGTTCCTGCGGACGCCGCCTCAAAATACCCTTATAGTTTACCACAAGATTCTGTTTGGTCAAGGTTTTGTTTCAGCCTGCGGCCGCAGTTTTTTCATAATGCGGATATCGTCGCCAATCAGTTTCCGCATCCGGTAATTGCTGGAAATGCGGGAGAATACTCTCTCTGAGTAAGCGTCACGGAAAATATCTATGGGCATGTTGGTAGATATGATGGTGGATTTCTTTCGTATCAGGCGCTCATTAATGCACAGGAAAAGCTGTGAGGATACGAAAGAGTTAGTAAGCTCCGTGCCCAAATCGTCGATAATCAGCAAGTCGCAGTCAAAAATGTAAGCGTGCATTTGCTGCAGCTCCGCAGTATCATCACCTCTTCCGAACGTGGTTTTTGAAAATAAATCAAACAGCTCAAAGGCCGAAAAATAGATGACGGAGTGGGCGCTTTCCAGCAGCTCTTTCGAGATGCAGTGGGTGAGGAACGTTTTTCCTACGCCTGTATCTCCGTAAAGGAAAAAGTTATCCGGCGCTTCATCGAAGCAGCGGATAAATTCATGGCACTCTGCCACAAGCTTCTGCATGGTGGCAAGCGCCGACAGCCCGGTGGCCGGGTTGATAATTTTTTCAGAATAATAGTCGAAAGAAAAGTTTTCAAAGTTTTCTTCCAGAAGAATTTCTCGGATGTTGGATTGGGTATAGAGGAGGTCAATGACAGCCTGGCGGAAGCAGCGGCATTTCTCTGTCCCACGGAATCCGGTATCCTGGCAGTCCGTGCAGGAATAGTGCATTTCCAGGTAGTCGGCAGGAAAGCCGTGTCTGGTTAGAAGCGTCCTGCGCCTGTCGCCCAGAGCGGCAATCTGTTCCTTTAAATCCTCCAGCGCAAAGTTATCTCCGTTCAGCAGCTTTTTAGCGTGTTCTACGCTAAGCGAGGCAATCAGGCCGTCAATCTCAGAAAGTTCCGGCACGGCGGCATAAGCCTCGGCAGTGCACTCGTCCTGCCGGCGTTTGTTTGCCAGCTGCCGGCGGTGGTATTCCCGCATAATTGTGTCGTACTGGGTGTTTTTTAATGCCACGGCGGCACCTCCTTTTTGGATTTAAGTGTTTAGCAGCTGCTTTTCGAGCTGTTCAAAATCATAATCTCTCTGATGGAAATTGTTAAATTTATTTGTAGGCGCCGTTTTGGGCTTCTCTGCTTTTTGCTTTTTCAGATGCGCGGCATCCAGAGCTTTAATATCGGAGAGGTGATGGACGTTAGACTTGTGCCATTCCGACAGGATTTTATCTGCGTATTGGAAATTCGGCCGCTGTGTCTGGGCAATGGTGCGCGCACATGCCTCCAGAATAATCTCCAGTGTAAAATGGTAAGTATTCAGCCAGCAATCCATGTATTCCGTCTCAGGCTTTGCCGGGCCGCGTCCTTTGATGCCGAAAGCATTGAGGATTTTGTAATAATTCCTGTTGTAAAGATTCGTGCTCTGCTTTGCTTCATGAACCGTATGGATGCCTTCTTTTGCCCACTCAAAGGCCACTTTTTCCATATAGTGGCGGCTTTTGCTGCCTTTTGATACACAGTATTCAATCAGGTATTCGATTAAATCTTTGGAAAAATGCAGCTCATCATAGAAATACAGGATATTTGAAATTTCCGAGGGGCTTAAAGGCTTGCCGATGTACTGGGCGGCAATAAATAAAAGCTCCTCAATATCTTTCTGTGCAGACAGGGCTGCAATCCTATCAGCAGAAAGCGCAGCCTTTTTCGGAGATTCCTGTGTGGCGGCGGCTTCTGCCGCATGCACAGGTGCCTCTGCCGTTTTTTCAAAGCCATGGAAGCAGATTCCGCTTAGAGAACCGTCCGCATCGAAATCCAGATGCAGAAGACCTTCCTTTTCCCAATAGGAAAGCGCCCGCCGGATATCCTTTTCTGTATACTCTAAATCCTCCGCGACAGCCTCCAGGGAAACTTCTTTTCCGAAGGATATGGTTCGGAGCAGGTAAAGGTATAGCTTCACGTATTCCCCGTTTGCCCGCGGGAGATAGCTGTCTATGAAATCATTCGGCACATTTGTCATGCCGGAGTCAATGTGTGTATGTAAAGAAATATTGCCCAAAATATCCACCTGTTTCTTTCTCTTTGTCAAAGAGCCGGACTGTCCGCAAACGGGAAATCCGGCCAGTCATAAGCCGTAACAAGAGTATAGCATAACTTCGGGGAAAAGAGAACGGCAACTTCCGTGAAATTTTGTGTGAAAATGTGCGCGGGGTGTGATATAATGAAAGAAATTTTGTTTAAAGGAGCGTTCAACATGTATCAGATAGATTTTTCAAAGCCCATCCACGTCCATTTTATCGGGATTGGGGGGATCAGTATGAGCGGGCTGGCGTCCATCTTGTTAAAGCAGCAGTTTCGTATTTCCGGTTCTGACGCGAAAGAGTCTCCTCTGACAGTATGGCTGGAAAAGGAAGGGGCTGCTGTATATTACGGGCAGCGGGCATCGAATATTAAGGACGGAACAGATTTGGTGGTTTATACGGCTGCTGTCCATCCAGATAATCCCGAGTATGCAGAAGCTGCGGCAAGGGGGATTCCCATGATGAGCCGTGCCGAGCTGCTGGGGCAGCTCATGAGGAATTACAGGACGCCGATTGCCGTTTCCGGCACGCATGGGAAAACTACCGTGACATCTATGGCGTCACATATTCTTCTGGAGGCAGATATGGATCCTACGATTTCTGTGGGGGGTATCCTGAAAGCTATCCATGGTAATATCCGTGTGGGGGGGCATGAGACATTTATAACAGAGGCATGCGAGTACACGAACAGCTTTCTGCACTTTTATCCCCGAATTAGCTTGATTTTAAATATTGACGCAGACCATCTGGACTTTTTTAAAGATTTGGAGGATATTCGGAATTCCTTCCGTCTGTTTGCACAGCGGCTCCCAGAAGATGGCACACTGATTATCAGCAGTGAGATTGAAAAACTTCATGAGATCACAGACGGACTGCCGTGCAGGGTGGTTACTTATGGAGAAAATGGAGAATATGCGGCAGAAAATATTTTTTATGATGAATGGGGACACGGCTCGTTTGATTTGGTAAAACAGGGAATATCTCTGGGGCGTATTTGTCTCAAAGTCCCGGGTAAACACAATATCTCCAATGCGCTGGCGGCAGCGGCGCTGGCGGATGTGCTGGGCATTCCGGTGGAAACGATGCAGAGAGGGCTTCTGGGCTTTTCGGGTACGGACAGACGTTTCGAGAAAAAGGGAGAAATCGGCGGCGTTACGGTTATTGACGATTACGCCCATCATCCCACAGAGATACGCGCGACTCTTGAGGCGGCGCAGAACTGCCCGCACAAAACTCTCTGGTGTGTATTCCAGCCCCATACCTATACGCGTACGAAAGCGTTAATGGATGACTTTGCCGACGCGCTTTGTGGTACGGACGAGGTGATTTTGGCAGATATCTATGCAGCACGGGAGACGGATAATCTGGGCGTCAGTTCAGAGGACTTGATGAAAAAAATTAATGCACGGGGCGGCAATGCCAGTTATTTTACATCTTTTGATGCCATTGAAAACCACCTGTTGGAGCATTGCAGCGCCGGGGATGTAGTGATTACTATGGGAGCCGGGGATGTGGTAAAGATAGGGGAACATCTGCTGGGGTGGCAGCATCAGATAATGAAATAAGTTATCCACAATATCCACATGTTTATGCACATTTTTTATGTGCGGGCATGTGGATTTTTTTGTGGACATCTTTGTTTACATAAGTTTTCGGCATAATTTTTGGTTTTTCTGCTTTTTCTTGTATTTCAAAGCATTCTGCGGGTTGCACAAAAAAGTCATACACAAAGTTATCCACAGTATCCACAATATCCACATGCGGATATCCACTAATAAATTTGCCTGATAGGGCATAGATTTGTGAATAAGCCGCAGCGGTTCTTTCTATAGCGAAGGTGCCTGCTTGGGCAAAAAGCATGGAGGAAAGAATAAAAATAGAGAAAATACACAATAATATACCGGGGATACAGCGGCAAAAAGAAAAAATATACAAAAAGAAAGCATGAAGAGGGAAAGTGGTGTGATTGATTTTGGTAAAAATAATAAAAACAGGATGAGCGTGGTGAAAAAAATTGTAAAATATGTTCACAACTGGAAAGAAACGTGGTATAATGTGGATTAATAAAAAATTACAACAAGAGGTGATAGCGTGATTAAGAAAGAAATGATTGCTATGCTGCTGGCAGGCGGACAAGGCAGCCGACTTGGGGTTCTCACTTCAAAGGTGGCGAAACCAGCGGTAGCGTTTGGTGGCAAGTACCGTATTATTGATTTTCCGCTGAGCAACTGTATAAACTCAGGAGTAGATACTGTAGGTGTCCTGACCCAGTACCAGCCATTAAGACTGAATACACATATTGGAATCGGTATTCCGTGGGATTTGGACAAGAATGTGGGGGGCGTCTCGATTCTTCCTCCGTATGAAAAAAGCTCGAACAGCGACTGGTACACAGGTACGGCAAACGCCATTTACCAGAATCTGGATTTTATGGAGCTTTACAATCCTGAATATGTCTTGATTCTTTCAGGCGACCATATTTATAAGATGGCGTATGAAGTGATGCTGGAGTTCCATAAGGCGAATAACGCGGACGTGAGTATCGCAGTTATGCCAGTACCGATGGAAGAGGCCAGCAGGTTCGGCGTCGTGGTGACGGACGAGAGTAACAGGATTACGGAGTTCCAGGAAAAGCCGGAGCACCCGAAGAGTAATTTGGCATCTATGGGAATCTATATTTTCTCATGGAAAGCTCTGAAAGAAGCTTTAGTTACCCTGAAAGACCAGAGCAATTGTGATTTTGGTAAACATATTATCCCATATTGCCATGAAAAGGGCGAAAAGCTGGTAGCTTACGAGTATAATGGCTACTGGAAGGATGTGGGAACCCTTGGCTCTTACTGGGAAGCAAATATGGAGCTGATCGATATTATTCCGGAGTTTAACCTGTATGAAGAGTTCTGGAAAGTCTATACGAACAATGAGATTATTCCTCCGCAGTATGTGGCAGAGGATGCGGTTATTGACAAATGTATCATCGGGGACGGAAGCGAGATTTATGGTGAAGTCCATAATTCTGTAATCGGCGCCGGTGTTACGGTAGGGAAAGGTGCAGTAGTGCGTGATTCCATCATCATGCGCGGCGTGCATATTGGCGAGAACGTAGTCATGAACCGGGCAATTATTGCGGAAAATACGGAGATTGGAAAAGGTGTAGTACTCGGCGTAGGTGCGGATGTGCCCAACAAGGAGAAGCCGCATGTATATTCCTTTGGACTGGTGACTATCGGAGAGAATACGGTGATTCCTGACGGTGTAAAGATTGGAAAGAATACGGCGGTTTCCGGTAAGACCACGGCAGAAGATTATCCCGGCGGTATCCTGGAAAGCGGCGAGACATTAAATAAGGCAGGTGAGGTACTATGAGAGCAGTAGGAATAATTTTAGCCGGTGGAAACAGCCATCGCATGAAAGAACTTTCACATAAGCGCGCAATTTCGGCAATGCCGGTTGGAGGCAGCTACCGCGCCATCGACTTTTCACTCAGCAGCATGAGCAATGCATCTGTCCAGAAGGTGGCGGTGCTGACACAGTATAATTCCCGTTCTTTACACGAGCACTTAAATTCCTCAAAATGGTGGAATTTCGGAAGGAAGCAGGGCGGTCTGTTTGTGTTCACACCGACAATCACTACGGACAACAGCGCATGGTACAGGGGAACGGCGGACGCGCTTTATCAGAATTTGGATTTTCTGAAGAGGTGCCATGAGCCGTATGTAATTATTGCGTCCGGCGACTGTGTGTATAAGCTGGATTACAATAAAGTTCTGGAATACCATATTCAGAAAAAGGCCGATATTACTGTTGTATGTAAAGAGATGCCTCCGACAGAAGACGTGACCCGTTTTGGACTTGTGAAGATGAACGAGGACAGCCGGATTGAGGAATTTGACGAGAAGCCGATGGTTTCTACCTCTAATACGATTTCTACCGGTATTTATGTAATCCGCAGAAGGCAGCTTATTGAGCTGGTGGAGCGCTGCGCCCAGGAAGAGCGTTATGATTTCGTAAGGGACATTTTAATCCGCTATAAGAATCTGAAAAGGATCTATGGATATAAGATTCAGGATTATTGGAGCAATATCGCCACAGTGGAGTCCTATTACCAGACGAATATGGACTTTCTGAAACCGGAAGTGCGGGATTATTTCTTCCGTCAGCATCCGGATGTATATTCTAAGGTTGACGATCTGCCTCCGGCAAAATACAATCCGGGTGCAGAGGTAAAGAACAGTCTGGTTTCCAGCGGATGCATTATCAATGGACGCGTGGAAAATTCTGTACTGTTTAAGACAGTTTTTGTGGGTGAAAACTGCGTAATTAAGAATTCAATTATTTTGAATGACGTACATCTTGGCGATAATACGTATATTGAGAATTGTATTGTTGAGAGCCGCGACACAATCCGGGCAAATTCCCACTATGTTGGGGAGGACGGCATTAAAATTGTCTTGGAGAAAAATGAGAGGTATGTACTGTAATCTGGTTTGGAGAATGGTATAGAGGAAATGATGGCTGTGCCAGGGAAGGGACAGCCGGCAAGAGGTTGAAAGGGGCACAGGGTATGAAAATTACGGATGTGAGAGTGCGCAAAGTTGCAAAAGAAGGAAAAATGAAAGCAGTAGTTTCAATCACGATTGATGATGAGTTTGTAGTGCATGATATTAAAGTCATCGAGGGTGAGAAGGGTTTGTTTATCGCTATGCCGAGCCGTAAGGCATCTGATGGCAAATACCGTGATATTGCACATCCCATAAGCTCCGGCACTAGGGAAAAGATCCAGGGGATTATCCTTCAGCAGTATGAAATCGCTGTGGCACAGGAGGAAGAGCTTGGAGAATCAGAAGATATTTTGTAGAAGAAAGGGAAAAGACATGAAAAAGAGAATATTGACAGCGATGCTGCTCGTGGCAGCAATGATTTGCCTGACGGCATGTGGAAGTAAAGTAACAGCAGAGGAAATTCTGGAAAAGGCAAGCGCAAAGCAGCAGGCTATGACAGATGTTGATATGAGTGGGAAGATGGCCATGAATATGGAGGTGGCCGGACAGACCATGGACTTTGACATAGATATAAGCGCCAAAGAGACGGGAATCAATACAGACGATATGAAGATGGCCATGGAAATGAAGATGAGTCTTCTGGGTCAGGATATGAGCACAAAGACCTATTATACTGACGGATATTATTATACAGATGCTATGGGTACGAAGTCAAAGACAGCGATGGACCTGGAGGAGTTGAAGAAAACCCTTGAGTCGAGCAACGGTTTGATGGAAATACAGGCAGATATCTATAAGTCTCTGGAAATGAAAGAAGAGGGCGGAAACTATGTCATCACATATGTAGCCGATGCTGATAAAATGGCAGACTTTGTAAATTCCCTTATGGGAAGCGCAATGTCTGGTGTGACAGGCGGGACAGAAGGCATGGATTTAGGCTTGGATGAAATGAGCGGTACTTTGACTGTGGACAAAGATTTCAACATGCTTTCACAGAAGGTCAAAATGAATATGAACATGAGCGTGGAAGGCCAGGAGATCAAAGCGTCTATTGATGCAGATATGACCGTCAACAATCCAGGACAGGAAGTGACAGTAGAACTTCCTGCTGACTTGGATACTTATGAAGAAGCAGCACAGTAGGATAAATACAGGCAGGAAAGATAAAGATGCAGCGGGGGCAGAGAGATGCCCCCGCTTTTAAGATTTGAAAGCTTGTATCTGTACGGCGGAATTATGACAGCATATTTCCGCCGCTATGCTCATACCGCCATTGTCTTGGCGAGATTCCATACACATTTTTAAATGCGCGGGAAAAGTGCAGTTGGTTTGGATACCCGACTGCATTTCCAATATCTGCGATAGACAGGCTGGTGAGCTTTAGAAGCTCAGTGGCTTTTGTCATGCGGTAAGAGATTAAAAATTCCTGCGGGGATTTCCCCACATGTTCGTGGAAAATTTTACCGAAATAACTGCGGTTTAGACCGCAGGAAGCCGCGATGTCCTCCACGGAAATAGGATTCTGGAAGTTTTGTTCAATAAAAGAGAACGCTTCCTTAATATAAAAATCGCGCAGACGTCCGCCTTTGCCCGGATGGGTGAACGTAGAGGAGCGGACCAGACAGTCTATAAACAGATATAAATGTCCAATTAGATGGAAGGGAGATGCGTCTTTATGATTTACGATATAAAGCATTTCCTCTTTCATTGTCTCGGCAATATCTTTGTAGCGGGCTTTGTATATCGGCTGGTTTTGGCTCAGTCCGGCCATGTCGATGGTTTCTTTTACACGCAGCCCGTCAAACTCCAGCCACACATATTCCCAGGGAATGTCTTGGTCAGCAATATACGTGCATATTTGATGGGGGAAAAGCATGAAGCCTTGGCCGCTTTTAATCTGGTAAGTGATGGATTCACCACTGGAATTCTGGGCATACAGGGTTCCGGTACCGGATAGGCACAGATGAAAAAGATAGTGATTTCTGGCAGCGGGGCCGAAAGAGTGGGAAGGGTCGCATTGTTCCCAGCCAAACTGGTATAACCCCAAGTCAACAAAATTCTCATTAGGAAAAACGGAAAAGATAACTTCGCTCATAAGGACACCTCAAAATGATTTAGTGGTGATTCAGAAAAGCTTCTGGCAAGCATTATATACCAAAATGCGATGTGATTGCAAATAAATATAAAAAAAACAGTATAAAGGTATAAAAGTGGCAAAATGAGGCTATTTATAGATGGCATAAAGGTATATATAATATAGATATCAAACATAGGAAAGGAGAAATACGATGAAAGGAAAAAGAATCAAATGCATGGGATTGGCATTGGGCGGCATTCTGGTATCTGCCATGCTGCAAGGCTGCCAGCCTTCGGCAGACGGGCAGAAAACAGAGATTGAAATTGTCCAGTACAAGCCGGAAGCAGCTAATTATTTTGCGGCATTGGAAGAAGAATTTAATGCTTCACATGATGATATCCATCTCAAAATCAGTTCGCCCAATGATGCGATGACAATCCTAAAAACAAGATTCATCCGGGAGGATTATCCAGATATCATAGGAATCGGGGGCGACATCAACTATTCTTATTTTGTAGATGCGGAGATTTTGGCTGATGTTTCAGACTATCCAGGGCTGAAAAATATCAAACAAGCATATCTGGATATTGATGAGGCATTGGAATTGGTTCCGGTGGAAGGAACATACGCGGTACCTTATGCGGCAAATGCGGCTGGAATCCTTTATAATAGGGATATGTTTAAAGAGCATGGCTGGGAAATTCCTGAGAACTGGGGAGAACTGATGACGCTGTGTGAGAAAATCCAATCTGAGGGAATCCTGCCTTTTTATTTCGGTTTTAAGGATACCTGGACATGTCTGGCTCCATGGAACTCCATAGCGGTAGATTTGGCGCCTGCCGATACAGCGAAGCAGGTAAATCGGGGGGAGACGACCTTTGAGAAAGAGTACCGGGAGACGGCGGAAAAATATCTCTCACTGCTCCAGTACGGACCGTCAGACCCATTTGCATATAACTATAATGATGCCTGTACAGCATTTGCGAGAGGCGAGTCCGCCATGTACCCAATCGGCAGTTATGCGGTTCCGCAGATTCTCTCAGTAAATCCGGACTTGAATATTGATTCCTTTGTAACACCGGCAAGTGAAGAGACAGGAGGGAATACCTTGAACTCGGGAGTTGACCTTCAGTTCTGTGTGACCGCCGCATGTGAGAAGAAAGAGGCGGCGTATGAAGTGTTGGATTTCCTCTATGCCGATGAAAACCTTCAGAAATATATTAACGCACAGAATGCGGTTCCGTGCAAGGAAGGGGACTTTGAAATTGTTCCTATGCTGGACGGCATGAAGCCTTACATTGAGGAAGGAAATATGACGGATTTCCAGGATCATTATTACCCTGCAGAGATGGCGGTTGACGCACAGCTCCAGACATTCCTCCTTGAAAAAGACACCGATGCGTTCCTGGAGAAGTTCGACACGGATTGGCAGAGGTATAACCGTGATATTATCCGCATGGTGAAGGAATATGAAGAAGAGCATGGAAATGCAGAGTAGGGAAGGAGAGAAGAAGTATTATGAAAAATGAGAGGAAAAGAACATTTCTGCTAATCACGATTCCGATTTTGGCATTGTTTATTTGCTTCAATACCATTCCTCTGATTCGTGGTGTTTACTACAGCTTTACAAACTTTAAAGGCTTCGGAAAGTACGACTGGGTAGGGCTTCGGAATTATGTGGATTTGTTTACCGATGTACGTGTGGGAAAATCCTACCTGTTTACCTTTAAGCTGGCAATCGTGTCAACAATTGTAGTAAATGTGCTGAGCCTGCTGCTTGCCCTTGCACTGAACAGCAAAATCCGGGCAAAGAGCTTTTTCCGCGGTGCATACTTCCTGCCGAATATCTTAGGCGCGCTGGTTGTAGGATATATCTTCAATTACCTGTTTACATACATCATTCCTGCACTGGGAAAGATTGTTGGAGTCGAAGCGCTCCAGACGAGTATCCTGTCAAATCCGGGTACGGCATGGCTTGGTATCGTAGCCGTATGTGCATGGCAGGCGATTGCGATGAACACGATTATTTATATTTCAGGTCTGCAGACGGTGCCCGAGGATGTATATGAAGCCGGAGATTTGGACGGGGCGACTGGGTGGAAGCGGTTCCGTCATCTGACGTTCCCGCTGATTATCCCGTTTTTCTCTATTAACATGGTGCTTAGTGTGAAAAATTTCCTGATGGTGTTCGACCAGGTGATGGCTCTGACCAAAGGCGGCCCTGCACAGAGTACAGAGTCCATTTCGTACCTGATTTATAACAATGGTATGTCTGGCGGGCAGTTTGGATTCCAGAGTGCGAATGCAGTGGTGTTCTTTATCGTAATCGTATTTGTGTCTGTTGCCCAAATGAGGTTTTCGAGCAGGAAGGAGGAGCAGTTATGATAGTAAAGAAAAAGACAAACTGGCCGGTGATGATTTTCTTAATTCTTGGCCTGATTACGATAGTATTTCCCTTATATATGACGATTGTGATTGCGCTCAAGCAGCCGTCTGAGATGACGAACAGCATCAGCGGAATCCTGTCCCTGCCGAAAACATGGAGCCTTTCGAATTTCCGGGAGGCTATGAAGGTGACAGATTTCTGGCATTCACTGGCGAACAGCCTGCTGATTACAGCGATTACTGTGATTTTGTCCATTGCCCTCCATTCCCTTATGGGGTATGCGTTGGGAAGAAATAAAGCGAAGAGCAGATTTTATAGTTTTGTGTATCTTTTTATTGTAAGCGGTATGTTTGTTCCGTTTGCAATTCTGATGATGCCGCTGGCAAAACAGACAGCAGAGATGGGACTGGGAAATTGGGTTGGCGTTGTCCTCCTTTATGTGGTATTCTATATGCCGATGAATGTCCTGCTGTATTCAGGGTATTTGGTGAATATCCCTGTGGCGCTGGAAGAGGCCGCAAAAGTGGACGGCGCTTCTACCTGGAAAACATACTGGAAAATCATTTTTCCGGTCATGAAGCCTATGCATGCAACGGTAGCAGTGCTTACCGCGTTGTCGGTATGGAATGACGTTATGACTCCGCTGGTTATTATGGCCGGTTCTGAGCAGAATACACTGCCGCTGGCACAGCTGAACTTCCAGTCACAGTTTGGTACGAACTACAACCTAGCGTTTGCATCCTATCTGCTGGCATTGATTCCGATTCTGATTTTCTATGTGATTTGCCAGAAGCAGATTCTGAACGGTGTTGTGAACGGTGCGGTGAAATAAAAGAAATTTGAGGAAAAGGAAGAAGGATTATGGCGATTCATTATCAGCAAAAAGAACACATATTTACGCTAAATACAAAGCATACGACATACCAGATGAAAGTGGATGATTTCGGATTTCTGCTGCACTTATATTATGGCCGGAAAATATCTGGGAATATGGACTATCTGCTGACTTACTATGACAGAGGATTTTCAGGGAATCCGGCTGCTGTGGGGCGTGACAGGACGTATTCTTTGGATGCGCTGCCCCAGGAGTACCCAGGGATGGGGACGGGGGATTTCCGAAGCAGTGCGCTGATACTCCATAATCCAGACGGTTCTGAATGTTGTGATTTGCGCTGCGTGAGCCACGAAATCCGAAAAGGAAAATATGCGCTTGAGGGGCTTCCGGCAGTATTTGCATCGGAAGAGGAGGCGGAAACACTGGAGATTCTTCTGGAGGATTCTGCCTCCGGCGTCCAGGTGTGCCTTCTCTACGGCGTTTTGCCAGAGGAAGATATCATTACCAGGAGCGTGAAAATCACGAATCGGAGCGAGGGAAGGGTGACGCTGGAAAAAGCAGCGTCAGCCTGCCTGGATTTCCTGACAGGAGACTATGATTTCATTAGCTTTTACGGCCGTCATGCGATGGAGAGGAACTTCCAGCGGACAGAAATTAAGCATGGGAGCTGCTCTATCGGAAGCCGCCGGGGGACGTCCAGCCATCAGTACAATCCGGCGGTTATCCTGGCAGAAAAGGATGCGACGGAAGATGCGGGAGGCTGCTATGGCATGGCTTTTGTGTACAGCGGGAATTTTCTTTGTGAGGCAGAAAAGGATCAGTTCGGGCACACCCGCGCTTTGATGGGGCTGCAGCGTGATTTGTTCCACTATCCTTTGGAGCCGGGAGAGACGTTTACTGTGCCCGAGACTATTTTAAGCTATTCGGGAGAAGGGTTTGGCCGGCTTTCCAGGCAGTACCACCGCTGTATACGGAACCATATATGCCGGGGAGAATACAGACTCAAACCGCGCCCCGTGCTGATTAACAGCTGGGAGGCTGCCTACTTTGATTTTACCGGGGAAACGATTTTATCCCTGGCGGAGAGCGCTGCGGAGCTGGGGATTGATATGGTGGTTTTGGATGACGGATGGTTCGGGAAGCGGGACGATGATAACAGCGGCCTGGGAGACTGGACGGTGAACGAGAAGAAACTGGGATGCACCTTGGGGGAAATGATTGAGAAAATCAATAGCCTTGGCGTGAAATTCGGCATTTGGATTGAGCCGGAGATGGTGTCGGAGGACAGTGATTTCTGCCGGGCGCATCCCGACTGGGCGCTGCGTATTCCGGGAAGGGAACCTGTCCGCTGCCGGAACCAGCTAGTGCTGGATTTTTCCAGGAGAGAAGTACGGGAGGCCGTGTTTGCCCAGATATGCAGTGTGCTGGATCAGGGAAATGTGGAATATATCAAATGGGACATGAACCGGAGCATTGTAGATGTGTATTCCATGATGAACAGCCAGGGGAAAGTTACTTACGACTACATGCTGGGAGTTTATGAATTTCTGGAAAAACTGATACAGAGGTATCCGCACATTTTGATTGAAGGCTGCAGCGGCGGCGGCGGACGGTTTGACGCAGGCATGATGTACTATACGCCCCAGATTTGGTGCAGCGATAATACGGATGCGTGCGACAGAGTACGCATTCAGTACGGAACTTCGTTTTTTTATCCGATTTCTGCGGTGGGTTCCCATGTGTCGGCGGTGCCGAACCATCAGACCGGGCGCAGCACGAGCCTGCATACCAGAGGCGTAGTGGCTATGGCAGGAACCTTTGGATATGAGCTGGATCCGAAAAAATTGACGGAAGCAGAGAAAAAGGAGGTCAGGGAGCAAATCAGGCAGTATAAGGATTATGCGGAACTGATTCAGGGAGGGGATTACTATCGTCTGTCGAATCCTTTTGAGGGTGCTTACGGGGCGTGGATGTTTGTTTCAGAAGACAGGGAACGTGTCCTAGTAAACGTAGTGATGCTTGAAATCCATGGAAATATGACAGTAAGCTACGTGAAGCTCAAAGGGCTGGAAGCGTCGGCGCTTTATGAAGACATTGCTACCGGAAAGTGCTATTACGGGGATGCGTTGATGGAAGCGGGAGTGCCTATGCCTGTGGAGATGGGAGAATATCTGGCATACCAGATAGAGCTGCGCCGGAAGCAGGATTGAAATTCAAAAGTAACCATTGAAAATCGTGGAAATACTTGCTATGATAAGGGCTGGAATATGACAAAATGATTTGGAATAGAAAGAGGATAGCAAGATGAAGAAGATTCTGGACTTTATCACCGGGGAAATGGTACAAGCTTTTACGGCGGCGGGCTATGATGCGTCTTATGCAAAAGTATCCCTGTCAAACCGCCCGGATTTGTGTGAATATCAGTGCAATGGGGCGATGGCAGCTGCGAAAGCATACAAGAAAGCCCCTATTATGATTGCAAATGATGTCGTGGAAAAACTGGCAGAGAGCAGGGTGTTTTCGGAGATATCAGCAGTAAATCCTGGTTTTATCAATCTGAAACTGGAGGCGGGGGTTCTGGCGGATTATCTGCGGAAGATGCAGGAAGATGAACATCTTTCCATTGAAAAAACAACAGAACCCCGGAAGATTATGATAGATTACGGCGGACCCAATGTGGCAAAACCTCTGCATGTCGGACATCTGCGCTCGGCGATTATCGGCGAGAGCATTAAGCGCATGGGGCGCCTGATGGGGCATGAAGTTTTGGGAGATGTTCATCTAGGAGACTGGGGGCTTCAGATGGGGCTGATTATTACAGAGCTGAAAGCCCGCAAGCCGGAGCTGGTATATTTTGACGAGGCATACCAGGGAGAGTACCCTGCAGAGCCGCCGTTTACCATCGGAGAACTGGAGGAAATCTACCCAACGGCCAGCGCACGCTCAAAAGAGGATGAGGCATACAAAGAGGAAGCTATGCAGGCAACCTATCTGCTGCAGCATGGGCACAGAGGCTATCAGGCAGTTTTGCGCCATATCCTGCAGGTGTCGGTCACAGATTTGAAAAAGAATTACGAGCGTCTGAATGTTTCGTTTGATTTATGGAAGGGAGAGTCAGATGCCCAGCCATACATTCCTGAAATGGCAGAATATATGAAGAATGCAGGTTATTCCCGTCTGGATGACGGTGCATGGGTGGTGGATGTAAAAGAAGAGAGTGATACAAAAGAAGTGCCGCCCTGCATGATACTGAAATCGGACGGCGCATCCCTGTATACAACGACAGACCTGGCGACGATTATTGACCGCATGAAAAACTACCACCCAGATAAGATGATCTATGTGGTAGATAAGCGTCAGGAGATGCATTTTATACAGGTGTTCCGCTGCGCGAGAAAGACGAAGCTGGTGGAGGAGAATACGGAGCTGGAGTTTTTGGGCTTTGGAACGATGAACGGAAAAGACGGGAAGCCTTTTAAGACTCGTGAGGGCGGCGTGATGCGTCTGGAAAGCTTGATTCAGGATATCAACGAAGAGATGTTCAGAAAAATCACGGACAATCATGAAATTGATGCAAAAGAGGCCAGGGAGACGGCGAAGATTGTAGGGCTGGCGGCTATCAAATACGGAGATTTGTCAAACCAGGCATCCAAGGATTATGTGTTTGACGTGGAGAGGTTTACTTCTTTTGAGGGAAATACAGGTCCTTATATTTTGTATACCATTGTTCGTATCAAATCAATACTAAATAAGTACCAGGCGGGCGGCGGCTGCCTTGGGACATATGGAATCGGAAAGCCGTCCGGCAGCAGTGAAAAGGCACTGATGCTGGTGCTGTCGAGATTCAACAGTGTTATGGAAAATGCGTTTGATGAACTTGCGCCCCATAAGATTTGTGCGTATATGTATGAGTTGGCCAATGAGTTTAACCATTTTTATCATGAAACCAAAATTCTTTCTGAAGAAGATGAGGAGCAGAAGGCGTCTTGGATTCAGCTTCTGGCATTGACAAAAGATGTGCTGGAGCTTTGTACCGACACCCTTGGCTTTTCCGCGCCAGAAAGGATGTAACGTTACTGTGAACGGGATGGACAGTAATGTAAAGGAATTGTAACGAATATCCCCTGATTATACCGCATACAATAGTAGCAACAGTCTGTAAGGCTGTTGCTGCTGTTGGTTTACAGAAAGGACATGCTGTTTCAAATGAAGGCGTAGAAAGCGGCATTGTTTTATGCGGAGGGGTTAAGATGAAGGAACGGAAATTTTTCAGGATGGCAGGGCTGCTTATGATTTTGGCGGCATTTTGGGTGGACGGTATGCTGTTTTTGCGGGTGCAGGGGAACTCCCCAGTGTCGGTAGTGACGGTTGGAGATGTATCGGCCATGCTTATGGAAGCAGGAGATGCAGGGGCGGAACATGAAGAGGGCTGGCGGCTTGTCATTGAGGATGCCAAGCCAGGGCAGACCATCAGTTGCAATCCGGTGGTGTGTATGGCAGACGATTCAAAACAGGCGTATATCCGGGCGAAGGTTTCGGTAGGAGGGCTTTCAAAGAAGAAAGGGCGCGAGATTTTGGAACATCTGGAACAGATATCCTCATGGAATTATAATCCACAGGACGGATATTACTATTTTAAGGATCCGGTATCAGCCGGGCAGCAGGTTCCGATTTTTGAATGCGTACATATACCAGAGCAATGGAAAGGGGCGGATAAATTTCAGGTTGATATCATGGTGGAAGTGGTGCAGACTTCCCGGCTGATACCTAAAATTGATGCCGAATGCCGGATGCTGGAGTGGATTCCTGCGGGGCGGGCAAAATTGGATTGACGGCAGAAGAGGAAGGGAGTACATTGTGTATGAAAAAAGACTCCCTGTGAGCGGCAAAGGAGGAAACAGAAGTGAAGGTGTTTGACTATGGAAAGGTAAAAGACCCAGAATATTTTGCAGATGGAAGGTGTCCGGTGCATTCAGACCATGCGGTGTATGCTGCGTGGGAGGAATGTGAGGAGGGAAACAGCAGTTTTCGATATTCTCTGGACGGCTTATGGAAGTTTGCATATGCACGGAACTACGCACAGACAGTCCCAGGCTTCGAACGGCCGGAATATGACTGCAGAGGATGGGAGGATATCCGCGTTCCGGCAAGCATTCAGATGGAGGGCTGGGATATTCCCCAATATGTCAATGTGCAGTATCCTTGGGATGGCAGGGAAGAGATTGTGCCGGGGGAAATTCCGGGAAGGTTCAATCCCACAGCCAGTTATGTAAAGTATTTTGCAATACCGGAGCACATGCAGGGGAAACGGCTGTATTTGTCTTTCCAGGGAGCGGAGAGCGGGCTGGCTGTCTGGATGAACGGCTCATTTGTGGGGTACAGCGAGGACAGTTTTACGCCGTCTGATTTTGAAATTACTCCTTACATACAGGCAGGAGAGAATAAGCTGGCAGTCCAGGTATTTAAGTGGACGTCCTCAAGCTGGTGTGAAGATCAAGATTTTTATCGGTTTTCGGGGCTGCACAGGAGTGTGTACCTGTATGCAATACCCCAAATACATATAGCAGATATGCGCATCCGCACATTGCTTGATGAGGCATATCATGATGCAGAGCTGGAAATCTGCATGGAGGCTGTACTTTCAGGAAAAGCTTTGGTGAAGCTGACGCTTTTAGGGGATGAGGGAGAGATATTTTCCCGGACAGAAAACCTGGTGAAGCATAGTGCATTCCGCTATCCGGTGTCTGCACCCAGGCTGTGGAGTGCAGAGAAGCCGAACCTGTATGAATTGAAGATAGAGGTGTGGGACGGGGAAGGAAATCTGACAGAATGCATTTCCCAGAAGGTGGGATTCCGAAAGTTTGAAATCAAAGACGGCATTATGTGCCTGAACGGAAAGAGGATTGTATTTAAAGGGGTGAACCGCCATGAGTTCAGCTCTAAGACTGGGCGGGTTGTCTCGAAAGAAGAACTTCTGCAGGATATCCTGACCATGAAACGGAATAACATCAATGCGGTACGTACCTGCCATTATCCAAACAGTTCAGAGCTTTATGAGCTGTGTGACGTGTACGGCCTTTATCTGATAGCAGAAAATAATATGGAATCCCACGGAAGCTGGGAGCCGATTGGACGCGGCAAAGGAAGAATAGAAGACGTGCTGCCGGGAGATAGGGCAGAGTGGGAAGCTATGATGCTGGACAGGGCAAATTCCTGTTATCAGAGAGACAAAAACCACCCGTCGATTCTGATTTGGTCGTGCGGAAATGAGTCTTTCGGCGGAAGCGTGATCTGGCATATGGCAGAACAATTCCGCAGATTGGATGACACCCGCCTGGTTCATTATGAGGGGATATTTTTTGATAGGAGATATCGAGGTTCCAGCGATATGGAAAGCCAGATGTATTCTTCGGTGGAAGCGATTAAAGAATTTCTGGCTAAGGACAGGAGCAAACCTTTCATAAGCTGTGAATATTCACATGCCATGGGAAATTCCTGCGGGGCAATGAATAAATACACGGAACTGGCCGATACGGATATGTCTTACCAGGGCGGTTTTATCTGGGATTATATCGACCAGTCGATTCAGAAAAAGAACCGCTATGGAGAGGTGTTCCAGGCATATGGCGGGGACTTTGGGGAGCGCCCCACAGACTATACATTTAGTGGGAATGGTATTGTTTACGGAGGAGAGAGGGAAGAGTCTCCCAAAATGCCTTCCGTAAAATATAATTATCAGGGGATTGATGTGCGCTTTGAAGGCGATATGGTTCACATACGGAATAAACATCTGTTTACCCGTACATCCGAATACTGCTGTATGGTGCTTGTAGAGCGGGAAGGGAAGCAGATAGAAAAAAGAGTGCTGGAAACAGATGTGGCGCCTCTTGCGGAAAAGGCATATCCTCTGCCAGTGAAGCGGAGGACAGCGCCGGGAGAATATGCCGTGACAGTTTCCTTTGCATTGAAAGAAAGTACGCGTTGGGCGGAGGCAGGGCATGAGATAGCATTTGGACAGATGATTTATCGTGTGAAAGGGACAGAAGAAACCTATGACGGGAAAATCCGTGTGATTCATGGGAAATGGAATACTGGAGTGCAGGGAGAGCATTTTAGCGTTCTGTTTTCGAACCTGAGCGGAGGAATGGTGTCCTACCGTTATGGGGGAAAAGAGCTGCTGGAAACGATTCCGATGCCGAATTTCTGGAGGGCACCTACAGATAATGATAAAGGAAACATGATGCCTCAGAGATACGCCCAGTGGAAGATTGCCAGTATGTACCTGACACACAAGCCCTTCGCGGCACCTGCAGAAAGCGAGCCCTGGGTGGAAGAGGCAGAGGACAGTGTTACTGTGACATTCCGGTATGGGATGCCTGTCGTGCCAGAAGCAGAGTGTTTCGTGGTTTACTGCGTGTTTGGCGACGGGACGGTTCGGGTAAAGCTTTCTTATACACCTGTCAGGGAACTGGGAGATATGCCGGAATTCGGTATGATGTTCCGGTTAAGCGCAGATTATGAAAGTGTAAAATGGTATGGATATGGCCCCCAGGAGACAT
Organism: Lachnospiraceae bacterium 46-15; assembly: GCA_041223665.1. Lineage (GTDB taxonomy): Bacteria > Bacillota > Clostridia > Lachnospirales > Lachnospiraceae > Hominisplanchenecus_A. The sequence continues at coordinate 2,138 of JBCLQO010000006.1, read as the reverse complement.
ATGCCGACCGCATGCAGGGAGCGAAACTTGGCATTTACAAAAATCAGGTAAAGGATAATCTGGCAAAATATCTGGTGCCCCAGGAGTGTGGGAATAAACAGGGAGTGCGCTGGGCAGAGGTGACAGATGATAAAGGGAGAGGGCTTAGGTTTTGGGGAGAAGAACTGAACTTTTCCGCACTGCCGTATACGCCGCATGAGCTGGAAAATGCAAGACATGCATATGAACTGCCCCCGGTGCACTATACTACAGTACGGGTGGCAAAAGCCCAGATGGGAGTCGGAGGCGATGACAGCTGGGGGGCCAGGACACATCCGGAATTTCTTCTGGATGCGGAGAAACTGATGGAATTTTCTTTCTTTTTTCGCGGGATTTGAGTGTAACGGCTGATTTCCTGCGGGTCAAACACTCTGCAGTTTATTGCAGGGTGTTTGATTCGGTGGAGGCCGCTGCTGACTGGAAGGCTTCGGCCGCTTTTTTTATGTCTCCCAGCAATGCGTCCGTGAAATTGTCATTCAGCTGCATTTCCCAGGTAGTTCCGTTGTTTGTGAAATTGATTTCTACAGTTTTTGTGCAGGTCTTACGGTTGGTATTTAGGCACTCGGCCAGCAGAGCCGCGGTTTTGTCGGCAAGTTCTGTGTCGGTAGCACGTACGGCCTCTGTGGTGGAAGCGTAGTCCAGCAGCCTTTCAAGATATTCATCAAGAACTCCGCCCATATCAAGACTGGTGATGTCTGCCAGCGCTTTCGCTTTGTTCCCTGTTACAGTCACTTCCTGAATGCTGTAAGAAAAGCATTTTGAAATCTGGGAGGCAAGAGCTAGGTCAACTTTGTCAGAAAGGGTACTGTAGGTGGAAAATATATCCTTGATTCCCAGATATGAAATCCATTCCTCAGGTGTCTGTGCTTTCAGCATTCCGCAGAGCTTAGCAGTAATTTCTTCTGGTGTCACCAGGTATGGGTCGTGCAGGCAGGAGATGAAGCCGCCTAAAAGCTCATCTTCTAGTACTTCGCTGCCTTGGATGCTCCACTGTCCGTCTATCTTTTTCAGATGAAAATGTACTTCGGTTTTTACAGATTCGTACTGGTTTTGGGAGAGGAAGTCATGTAGAAGTGCAAAATAGGAACTGCCGGAAAGTATGGCGTTATCCTCTGCGTGTGGAGAACTGCTGCGGGCGATTAACTCCAAACAGAGGTCTTTGGCAAGTTTTTTTGTGTCGATATTCTGGATTTCTGCGGTTACCGTGGCAGTGTCCTCTGTGATTTTAGAAGACAGAATGCGATAGTCAAAATCCTGAAAAAAAAGCTGTACGGTTTGGGCAACCTCGCTGCTGATATTCGAAGAAGCTCCGGGACCGAGAATATTTTCATAGGAAATAAAAGTGCGGATAGTGTTCTCGTCCAGTTTTTGGAGCTGGTTTAGTTCAGACTTTACGAGCTTTACCTGTTCTGAATCTCTGCAGCCTGACAGGAAAAGAACAGAAAAGAAAAAGAAAGCGAAAAATTTAACGATGTGGTATCTGTTCATAAAGCCTCCTTCGTGCCGGTTCCGCTTAAGACGGCGGGCATAATGCAATAGTTGCGTATAATTATACTGTGTCCGCCTATAAAAAGCAATAGTTACACTTTCTTCAAGAAAATTGAAAAAAGGTATTGACAAAAACATGCCTCAATGGTAATATTCTCTTTGCTGATTGCAATTGGAGAGGTATCGAAGTGGTCATAACGAGGCGGTCTTGAAAACCGTTTGTCCGCAAGGGCGCGTGGGTTCGAATCCCACCCTCTCCGTTATATCTGTTTAGATATACAATTTAATTTGCTTCTGGAAAAGCAGAGCAGCTATGGAGAAGTACCCAAGCTGGCCGAAGGGGCTCCCCTGGAAAGGGAGTAGGTCGTTAACAGCGGCGCGAGGGTTCAAATCCCTCCTTCTCCGTTTAAGTCAAAAAAATAAATAAAAAAGTAGTTGACAAGAAATGGGAACTATGATATTATTTAAAAGCTGACTTAAAGCACAGGACATTGATAATTGAACAGTGAAACAACCTTGAAAGTTCATGAAGACAAGATTCCGAGAGGAATCATCCATGACTGAGGAAAAGAAGTTTCCGAGGTTCTGGAGAGTGAAATTCAAAGAACAGA
>JBCLQO010000005.1:78335-154289 GCA_041223665.1 Lachnospiraceae bacterium 46-15 | reverse complement strand
TCAAATATACCTGAAGTGCATTTCTGCAATTCATTCAAAAATTTTTCATTTTAGACTTGACTTTTAATAGTTAGTCTTTCTGATTAGCGCAGGATATCCACGTATTTTCCGTCTAGGACATCCTTCAAATATTGGCCGTATTGGTTCTTTTTCAGTACTTCGTACACCTTTAATACATCTTCCTTTGTAATCCAGCCGTTCAGATATGCAATTTCCTCTAGGCAGGCAATCTTGCGGTGTTGGTGTGTTTCCACGGTCTTGACAAAATTGGTGGCATCCACCAGGCTTTCGTGGGTTCCGGTATCCAGCCAGGTAAAGCCCTGTCCTAAAAGCTCTACATTCAGGCTTCCGTTTTCCAGATAGATACGGTTCAAATCAGTAATTTCCAGTTCACCCCTGGCGCTGGGCTTTAAGTTCTTCGCATATTCCACAACTCGGTTATCATAGAAATATAGGCCGGTAACGCAGTAGTTACTCTTGGGCTTTTCCGGTTTTTCCTCGATGGATACCGCTTTTCCATCCGCGTCAAATTCTACAATTCCGAAACGCTCCGGGTCATCCACATAGTAACCAAATACGGTAGCGCCCTTTCCGGATTCGGCATTTTCCACGGCAGCTTTCAGACGTTTCGTCAGCCCGTGCCCGGCGAAAATATTGTCGCCCAGTATCATAGCTGCGGTATCATCTCCAATGAAGTCAGCGCCAATGACGAACGCTTGTGCCAGACCGTCCGGGCTCGGCTGTACCGCATAGGACAGATGCACGCCGAACGGATGGCCGTCGCCCAGAAGTTCCTGGAAACGGGGAGTATCCTGCGGGGTGGAAATAATCAGGATATCCCGGATGCCCGCATTCATCAGCACAGACATGGGATAATAAATCATAGGCTTGTCGTAAATCGGCAGAAGCTGCTTGGAAGTCACCATAGTAAGCGGATAAAGCCGTGTTCCGGAACCTCCTGCTAAAATAATTCCTTTCATTCGTAAAATCTCCTTTCCGAAGAGCCTGTAAACTTGTATAGTTACAGTATGGGCTGTTTTCGGGTTCTGTAAACATAGTATAAAAGGTGACCTTAGGTCACCTTCAAGCATTATTTCCCAGAAAAAAGAAATTTGTGAAAAGTTACCAAAGAAAACGCCCGTGTGAATTTTTTATGATTCCCTTGCATTCTGAGAAAAAAATGCTATAATGGAAAAGAAGTTTTGTTTGTATTAGCTTAGCTTTCAGGACGTACATGAATAAGGAGTACATATGAATTTAAAGAGATTGAGGAAGACGATGGGGTGTCTGGTACTGGCAGGTGCCGTGACCATGGCATCACCCCAGGTGGCATTCGCGGCTGAGGTAAGGGCGGGTGTCATGGAGAAAACCCAGGAAGTGAATTCAGAATCGGGTACGGAGCATTTGACAGAAAGCGATACCGAAGAACTGACGGAGCCGCATACCGAATCCACAAGTGAATCGGAGACACGTTTGCAGACGGAACCGCAGAAGCAGGTGCAGACAGAGGCACAGAGCAATTCTGAAACATCTGTTACAGAACCGGGGACAACCCTGTCAACGGAAACTGACAGCGGTAAAGAGTCCGGGACAGAGGACGAATCGGATGAGGCCAGGGAGAAGCGGGACAGAGACAGAAAGAATGAAATCAAGACCATTGATCCGTCAGAAGATGTGGAGGAGCCGGAAGACCATTCAGATGCAAATGCAGATTTGACCACAAATGTCATTGCGGGAAATGCGATTTATTTAGGGGAGTTGTCCACAGTTTACCATCTTACTTTTGAAGAAGGCTTTTCGGAGGTAATGGAAGAGATTGAAGAGAATTTCTGTCAGTGGCTGGATAAGCCGGAAGAGTTTCGGGCAGGGAACTGGCAGGATGTGCTGTCAGTCTATATTCTCCGGATGCGTGAGCAGACAGGAAAGCAGGAAGTTGTCCTGAACGCCGGAGCAAAAGAGGAATTGGAAAAGATATTTTTCTTTATGAATGTCCGCAGCGGTTCGATTATTACAAAGAAGCTGTCTAAGGAAGTAGATCTGGAAGCAGAAATCTGTTCCCTGGATGTGAATGATTATGCAGAGCTGAAGAATTTAGGCGACGAGGAGAAAGCTGTCCTTACGAAATATACAAATGAGGAGTGTAAGAAGCTGTGTACGATTGCGACGGCGGCAAAGGGGTTCGTACGGAGCGAAGTGAGCGGCGATGTATCCGATGCAAGGGCGGCAATTGCTGTAGCGGCGTGCAGCCTGGTGGGAAAAGTAGGATACTTCTGGGGCGGAAAGTCCTATGCGATTGGCTGGGATCCCAGATGGGGCGATGATGCCACGGTTACGGCGGGCGGAAGCAGGTCTACGGGAACAACCCGGGGCTATGGCCTGGACTGCAGCGGTTTTGTGTGCTGGGCGTATTATAATGGCCTGGGCGGGACAGACGGAGGAATCGGAAACCATACCACGACGCAGTGGAATGCCACGGAAATGATAGACAGCAGTGAGGCAAAGCCGGGAGACTTGGTATTTTATGCTCCGCCTACCGCGGGAGATCAGAACCATGTAGGTATGGTGATTGGAAGAAATGATGACGGAAGCCTTATCGTGGTGCATTGTTCTTCCAGCCAGAATGGGGTTGTCGTAGGCGAGGCTTGGTCATCAGGTTTCAAATATGTGAGAAGAGCAGCATTCCTGGGCTAAAAAATATATTTTACATGAACAAGATTTGAGCAAGGGCGCTCTTAGTTTGTTTCTGCAGGCGATAGCCGAAGCTATGTAAGAATGGTTTTGGCGCAGCCGTGGAGGAGCTGACTAAGGGTGCCTTTTTAATGATACTTTTACAGGAGGGATTTATCATGAAGTATAGCAAACAGGATGTTTTACGATTGGTACAGGAAGAGGATGTTGAGTTTATCCGTCTCCAGTTCACCGACATGTTCGGTACGCTTAAAAATGTAGCGGTTACTTCCAGCCAGCTTGCTAAGGCGCTGGATAACCAGTGCAGGTTTGACGGCTCTTCGATTGAAGGGTTTGTAAGGATTGAAGAGTCGGATATGTACCTGCACCCGGATTTAGATACCTTTGCCATTTTTCCATGGCGTCCCCAGCAGGGGAAAGTAGCCAGGCTGATTTGCGATGTATTCCGGCCGGATGGAAAGCCTTTTGAGGGAGACCCGCGCTATATCCTGAAAAAAGTGGTAAAAGAGGCGGAGGATATGGGTTATACGTTTGATGTGGGACCTGAGTGTGAATTCTTCCTCTATCATACGGATGATACGGGACAGCCGACTACCGTCACCCATGAAAAAGCGGGATATTTTGATTTGGGGCCGGTGGATTTGGGGGAGAATGCCAGGCGTGATATGGTGCTGACGCTGGAGGATATGGGTTTCGAAATTGAGGCGTCTTACCATGAGGCGGCTCCGGCACAGCATGAGATAGATTTCCGTTATGATGAAGCGCTGGTGGCTGCGGACAATATCATGACTTTCAAGCTGGCAGTAAAGACGATTGCAAAGCGTCACGGCCTTCACGCCAGCTTTATGCCAAAGCCAAAAGAAGGGGTGAATGGTTCGGGCATGCATACGAATATGTCATTGTCCAGAGACGGCAGGAATATTTTTGCGGATAAAGCTGACGGCCTGGGGCTAAGCAAAGAGGCGTATTATTTTATCGGAGGACTTATGAAGCACATCAAAGGAATGGCAGCTATCACCAATCCGTTGGTGAATTCTTATAAACGGCTAGTGCCGGGCTTCGAGGCTCCTGCTTCGATTGCCTGGTCAGCTACAAACAGAAGCCCGCTTATCCGTATTCCGTCCAGGCAGGGGGAATCCGCCCGTGTGGAGCTGCGGTGCCCGGACCCGTCCGCAAATCCTTATCTGGTGCTGGCAGTGTGCCTGGCTGCGGGGCTTGACGGCATCCGGAACCAGATCATGCCGCCGGAAAGCGTAGACAAAAATATTTTTGAAATGACTCCTGAGGAAAAGGAGACGGCAGGAATTGAATCCCTGCCAAGCAGTCTTTGGGAGGCGGTTCAGGAATTGGAGAAAGATGAATTTGTTAAAAATGTTCTGGGAGAACACCTATGTGGACATTATATCCGCGCAAAGAAAGAAGAATGGGCGCAGTACAGCAGGCATGTATCAGCCTGGGAGCTGGAGCAGTATCTATACAGAATCTAATGGGCGGAGCAGGAATGCATTGTCCGGATATGGGAGGGGCGGCAGGAGTTTTGCCGAAGCTGTGGACATTCGGAGATAAAAACAGGGAGGTGGTTCCTTGATAAGTATCATTGTGGTTTTCCCTAAGCTAGAGGACGCGAAAAATATCAGGAATCTGCTGGTGCGGCATGGTTATGAGGTGACGGGGGTGTGCAGCAGCGGCGCTCAGGCGCTTCAGTTTGCTGAGCATTTATCAGATGGAATCATTCTCTGTGGATATCGGTTTCAGGATATGCTGTATTCGGAGCTTCATGAATGCCTTCCGGCGAATATACAAATGCTGCTGGCGGCATCTCCGCGGATACTGGAGGAGTGCCGGAGCAAGGATATAGTGTCTCTGGAGCTTCCGTTGAAAGTCCACGATTTGGTGAACACGCTGGAAATGATGTCCGGTTCTATTTTGCGGCAGAGAAAGAAACGGAAAGCAATGCCCAGGCGGAGGAGTGAAGAGGAGAAGAAAATGATTGATAAGGCAAAGAAACTGCTGATGGAACGAAATCATTTGACGGAAGAAGAAGCGCACCGCTATATCCAGAAGTGCAGTATGGACAGCGGGAATACGCTGGTAGAGACGGCACAGATGGTGTTCAGCCTTATGAAATTTTGATACATGGCAGCTATACATAAAAAGCAGCCGCAGGTTTGAGATGCAGGGATTTATAATAAGAAAGAGAAGAGGAGTGCAGGATGAAATTTACAAAGATGCAGGGAATAGGAAACGATTATGTGTATGTGAATTGCTTTGAAGAAAAGGTAGAGAATCCTGGGGAACTGGCAGTCAAAGTCAGCGACAGGCATTTCGGAATCGGTTCGGACGGCCTGATTTTGATAAAGCCTTCGAAAAACGCTGATTTCCGCATGGAAATGTACAATGCGGACGGTTCAGAAGGGGCGATGTGCGGAAACGGTATCCGCTGTGTGGGAAAGTATGTGTATGATTATGGGCTGACGGAGCAGACGAGCATTCGGGTAGAAACAAAAAGCGGGGTAAAATATCTGGATTTGACTGTGGAGGAGGGCAAAGTATCTCAGGTAAGGGTCAATATGGGGGCGCCGGAATTGTTCCCGCCTAAGATACCGGTTCTCGCAGACGGAGACAAGGCGCTGGATGCGCCGATTATGGTAGATGGCAGGGAATACCGGATGACCTGTGTGTCTATGGGAAACCCCCATGCGGTGGTCTATCTGGATGATGTAAAAAATCTGGAAATAGAAAAGATTGGCCCCAGGTTTGAAATGCACCCGTGTTTTCCTGACAGAGTCAATACAGAGTTTGTACGGGTGATTGATGGAAGTACGCTGGAGATGCGGGTCTGGGAGCGTGGCTCTGGAGAAACGCTGGCCTGTGGGACGGGAGCGTGTGCGGTGGCGGTAGCTTCGATTTTAAATGGCTATGTAAGCGGGGAAGTAACCGTTAAGCTTTTAGGCGGCGATTTGAAGATTTCCTGGGATGAGCAGGGAAATATTGTGTATATGACAGGTCCGGCGGCAGTAGTATTTGACGGGGAAATTCAGATATAGAGGCGCAGCAAAAGGAGGAGAATGATGTTTAAAATTAATGAAAATTATTTGAAATTGCCGGGAAGCTATCTTTTTTCGAATATTGCAAAAAAGGTGGCGGCATTTTCAGAAGCAAATCCTGACAAAGAAATTATTCGTTTGGGCATTGGCGATGTGACGCAGCCGCTGGCTTCGGCGATTATCGACAGCCTGCACCGTGCAGTGGACGAGATGGGCAGTGCAGAGACGTTCCGCGGCTACGCGCCGGATTTAGGATATGAGTTTCTCCGCTCTGCAATTGCGAAAAATGATTATGCAGAACGCGGATGCGATATTGCTGCTGATGAAATCTTTGTTTCGGACGGGGCAAAATGCGATTCGGGAAATATTCAGGAGATTTTCAGTGTGGATAATAAGATCGCGGTGTGCGATCCGGTGTATCCGGTTTATGTAGACACAAATGTTATGGCGGGGCGTACAGGAACTTATGATACAGGGACGGAAACATGGAGCGATGTGATTTACATGCCGTGTACGGCAGAAAATGATTTTGTACCGGAGCTGCCAAAGGAGACACCGGATATTATTTATCTATGTTTCCCAAACAACCCTACGGGAACGACCATCACAAAAGACCAGCTGCAGGTATGGGTGGACTATGCAAATAGAGCAGGGGCAGTTATTATTTTTGACGCTGCCTATGAAGCATATATCACGGAAGAAAACGTGCCTCATTCCATTTATGAGTGTGAAGGGGCCAGAACCTGTGCGATTGAGCTTCGCAGCTTTTCAAAGAACGCTGGTTTTACAGGAACACGTCTTGGCTTTACAGTAATCCCGAAGGATTTGAAATGCGGGGATGTGATGCTGCATTCCCTGTGGGCAAGACGCCACGGGACAAAGTATAACGGTGCGCCGTATATTATCCAGAGAGCCGGGGAGGCAGTTTACTCAGAAGAAGGCAAGGCGCAGCTGAAAGAGCAGGTGGCGTATTATATGAAAAATGCAGCCACAATTTACAAGGGCTTGAAAGCTGCGGGCTATGATGTATTCGGCGGTGTTAATGCGCCGTATATCTGGCTGAAAACACCGGATAGGCTGACTTCTTGGGAATTCTTTGATTACCTGCTGGAGAAAGCGAATGTAGTGGGAACGCCAGGGTCAGGGTTTGGACCAAGCGGGGAAGGATATTTCCGGCTGACGGCATTTGGCAGTTATGAAAATACGGTGGCTGCTATTGAGAGAATAAAGAAATTGTAAAAAATAAAGAAGCAGGCAGGACGTGTATCTTTCAAAGGTATGCGTCTTGTTTGCGTTGAAAATCTTTTAAAGCGTTTGGGCTATTTTTGGCGTGGGATGCGTGCTATAATGAATGCATGAGAGAAGAAAGGAATCGGAAATGATGAATGATTACAGGCAGGAACTTTTAGAGAAACAGGGCATCAGCCCTTCCTTGATACAGGAAATTCAGAGGTTTAGGGAAAGCTATCCGGTGCAGGAAAAGGTAAAAAACAGGCTGGCAAAGCCGGAAATGCCGTTTTTCGGGAAAGAAATCCTGGAGATGGCGATTGTGGGGCTTTTACAGGGGGAAAATATCCTGTTGAGCGGCTCTAAAGCTACGGGAAAAAATATTTTGGCGGAAAATCTGGCGTATCTGTTCGGGCGTCCTGTCTATAATATTTCTTTTCATGTGAATACAGACAGCAGTGCGCTGATAGGGACAGACACGTTTCAGGACAATGAAGTAAAGCTCCGCAAGGGACCGGTGTATCAGTGTGCGTTTTACGGCGGCTTTGGCATCCTGGATGAAATCAACATGGCGAAAAACGATGCGGTTTCGGTGCTCCATGCCACACTGGACTATCGGAAAGTGATTGACGTGCCAGGGTATGATAAAATCGAGCTGCATCCGGCGGCGAGGTTTATCGGGACGATGAATTATGGTTATGCAGGGACGAAAGAGCTGAATGAGGCGCTGGTTTCCAGGTTTTTGGTTATCAATATGCCGCCGTTGACAGAGGAGCTTTTGGTGCGGATTTTAAAGACTTCTTTTCCGGAGATAAAGACGGGGGCGCTGAAGCAGTTTTCAGGACTTTTTCTGGATTTACAGCTTAAGGCGCAGAATAGTGAGATTTCTACAAAGCCTATGGATTTAAGGGGGCTGCTGGCGGCGGTAAAAGTCATGAAAGGCGGAATCTGTCCTCAGAAAGCCATTACCATGGGAATCACAAATAAATGTTTTGATATTTTTGAACGTGAAATGATTGAAGATATCGTTATGACGAGGATTCCGGCTTCCTGGACAGCAGAGGATGTGTTTTGATACTGCCGGAACGGGGCGTGCGGCAGAGGATTCGGGATGCAGAGTGAAATAGCTGCCGGAAGGGAGGATATATATGGATGAATTTTACAAGATGGAAGTGGAGAACCGAATCCGGAATCTAATGTGGACAGTGAGCGGAGATTATGAGCTGGATACAGAGCTGGATGTATCTTCCTTTTCTAAGTCAAAATATATTTCCATCTATGATGCTGTGAAACAGGGGGCATTTTCCAAATATTTTGACAAGAACCTGTTCGGGCTGTATATGGCAAAAAAGGTGTATCTGGGGGCGGAGGAGACGTCGCTGGTGCAGATTGGGCAGCTTTGTGTAGACAGTGCGGTGTTTCCGAGGATTGCAAAGGAGCGTATCGGCGTGCCGGATATCCGAAAGCGGGCGTTTGAGGATATTTTGGACACGGAATTTGAGAAGATGGCGGCTTCTTTCATGGGAAGCGTGAAGCTGGCGGTTCTGCGTGGGTATGTGACAGGGAACAGGCTGGCGGAAAAACGTGTCCGGGAAACGGTGGAAGGCATTGTGTCGCTGGAGGGAGCGGCGGATACGATGGAGCTGATTCGGACGGTGGACAGGCTTTACAATACTCATATCGATAGAGGATTTGAGAAAAAACACGGAAATCTGGAAGCGGTGATGGCTGTGACCAATGAGCAGTTAAAGACCTTTGACTGGCAGGATTATTTGGATGAGGAGATGCGGGAGGATCAGCTCGAACGTTATCTGAACCAAATGGCGGATTCCATGGCGAAACTTTCAGAGGAAGAAAAGGAAGAGAAACAGCGCGGGCAGGGCGGCGCCGTTTTCCTCGACGAAGAAGCAATAGAGAAGATGTATTCCTATATCGAACTGAACTACGGACGTTCTTATCTGAGCGGGCAGGAACAGAAACGGGTGAATTATAAAGTTTGCAAGGGGCTTCACGGAGACTGCACCCTGTATTTTACGGATGGGATTTTGGCAAATATGGTTCGAGTGAATTCCCAGTCGGAGTATGCGCGGAAAACAAAGGAAATCAATCTGCGTACCTGGCGGCAGAACTACCGGGTGGCAAAGCGGAACATTGATATTCTGAGGGATACCCTGAAGCGCTCGCTTCTGCTGCGGAGCGAGCGCGAGGTGAGCCTAGGGGAATATGGAAAAATTGTTCCGAACAGGCTTTGGAATATAGGAAGGACGGATAACCGAAAGCTGTTTGAACGGGAATTTCGTCAGGACAGCGCGGATTTTGTGGTGGATGTGCTGATTGATGCCAGCGGTTCCCAGAGAGCCCGGCAGAGCCAGGTGGCGCTCCAGGCATTTATCATCAGCAGGGCGCTGAGCGGGGTGCAGATTCCCCACCGGGTCATGGGGTTCTGCACCTTTTGGGATTATACAGTGATGCGCCGTTTTCGGGAATATGACGAGGGGGAGCAGGCAGATGAGCGGATTTTTGAATTTTACGGTTCCTCAAATAACCGGGACGGGCTGGCTATCCGCGCGGCGGCACTGGGGCTGGCGGAGCGTCCGGAGGAGCATAAGATACTAATTGTGCTCAGTGACGGCAGGCCAAATGACATAATCGTAAACCGTCCCAACAGCAGGAACCCGGAGCCGTACTTTGGGGATTTTGCCGTGAAAGATACGGCTTTCGAGGTGCGCAAACTGCGCAGCGAGGGAACAGCGGTGCTTGGCGTGTTTGTGGGAGAAGAGCAGGATCTGCAGGCAGAGAGGAGGATTTTCGGGAAGGATTTCGCCTATATCCGGAACATCGGGAATTTTGCGAATGTAGTAGGAAGGTATCTGAAAAAGCAGTTAGAAGAATAAGAGTAACTGTTCGGTTTACAAATTGCGGCTTCCCGGCGTCCAGCGTAAACATGGGGACTATCGGTTCCGTAACTGCCCGGGGTAAGCGATGAACCCGCATACAAACCGAGGTTGACGGACAGTAGCGGATAAAGAGATGTAATCGGCAAATTGTACAATGAACTTGACACTCTGTTATAAGTGATGTTACAATTTGCATATCAATATATGCGGCTGGGAAATATTTTCGGGTAGTGTTCATATTCATAAAAAGGAGAAAGAAAATGCGGAAAAGCTATTGGAAAGCGCTGGCTTTGTCAGCCGCCGTGCTAATCGGGAGCATGGGATTTGGCGCGTCAGCGGCAGAAGAGAAGAAACTGGAGGGGAATGGCGTAGAGGTCAGGTTCGAAGAGGATGCGGGGAAAGTCAGTCTGTATCGGTATCAGGAGGACGGAAATGCGGTTCAGATGAGTGAACCGTCATGGGTCAGTTATCCGGTGGTCAATGGGAATCCGCTGTCTGACTTTACGGATTTCAGCTGTACAGTAGAAAAAAATGTGAACGGAACGGCAGGGAAAGGAAGCAGGATGACAGTGACGTCCCATTCTCCGAGTACAGGGCTGACACGTATCTGTGTACTGGAATCTGTGGACGAGGTGCCGGGGCTTCTGTATGTAAAGACCAGTTACCGTGCAGGAGACGGGCAGGCAGCGGTTCAAAAGTTTGTGGACTGTGAGTTCTCCCTGGCGGATCCGGCGCAGACGGTCTGGAGCTATAATGGGGGCGGTGAAGGCTCGCAAAGCTACTATGACACACTTCAGAAGATAGACCTTTCGGATAGTGTGACGTTCCGCAGGGATAATAAGCAGGATTACACTTCTGTCGGGATTCCTGTGGCAGATATCTATTCAAAGAACGGTGGAATATCTGTCGGGGATGCCAGCGTGACGAGGAGAGAGGTGTGGACGCCTGTATATGAGGGGGACGGTACAGTATCTGCGGGAATCCGCAGGCCTGCGCGGGCTGTCGGAGCGCAGGAGACGGTTGAAGCAGGCCAGGGGTTTGTCCACGTACATGGCGGTGATTACTATTTAGGGCTGCGGGGATACGCAGACGGAATGCGGCAGCTGGGGTTTGAGACTTTAAGTCCTGAAGAAATCCCAGAGAGCAGCTATGATTTGCGCTGGGAAAGCTGGGGATGGGAATTTGACTGGACGCTTGAGAAGATTTTAGGAAAGCTGGACGAGCTGCAGGAGATTGGCATTAAGCAGGTGACGCTGGACGACGGATGGTACAACCATGCGGGAGAATGGGGACTGAATGCGGAGAAGCTTCCTAATGGCAGCGCAGATATGAAGCGCCTTACGGATGCCATACATGAAAGAGGGATGACGGCGCTTTTGTGGTGGCGTCCCTGTGACGGCGGAAGGGAAGGCAGTCTTCTTTATAAAGAACATCCGGAATATTTTGTGAAAAATGAGAATGGCTCTTTTGGAAAGCTGGCGGGGCCGGGGGCGCAGGATAGATTTAATGGAACTACGGGATATGCACTCTGCCCAATGTCACAAGGCGCCGTGCAGAGCCAGGTGGATTTTGCGAAAACGGTTATGAATGAATGGGGATTTGACGGATTAAAGAGCGATTATGTGTGGAGTATTCCCAAATGCTACAATTCTGAGCATCATCATGACAGGCCGGAGGAGTCTACAGAGAACCAGGCGGTTTTCTACCGCGAAGTTTACAAGGCGATGAAGGAGTGCAATGAAAATGCATTCCATCTGCTATGTAACTGCGGAACACCACAGGATTACTATTCGCTGCCATATGTGACGCAGATACCGACGGCAGATCCTACCAGTGTAGACCAGACTAGGAGAAGGGTAAAAGCATATAAAGCGCTGTGCGGAGACTATTTCCCGGTTACTACAGACCATAATGAACTCTGGTATCCTTCTTCTGTGGGGACGGGCGCCGTCTTGATTGAAAAAAGGAATATGACGGGGAGCCAGCAGGCCGACTATGAACGGTGGCTGAAGATAGCCCAGAGAGAGGAGCTTCAGAAGGGGCGGTTTATCGGAGATTTGTACAGCTACGGTTTTGATCCATATGAAACTTATGTGGTAGAGAAAGACGGCGCGATGTATTATGGATTTTACAGGGATGGTGCGAAGTTCAGCCCGCAGGGGAATCCGGATATTGAATTGAGAGGGCTGAATCCTGATAAGCTGTACCGGATTGTAGACTATGTAAATGATGAGGTAGTTGCTACGAATGTGCCGGGAGGACAGGCAGTATTTTCGAAAAACTTTACAAGTTACCTGCTGCTGAAAGCAGAAGAGATTTCCAAACCGGATCCCCTGCCTGTAACGGTAGAAGAGACGCGGGTAGAAGAGTCGGATGCCAGGCTGGTATATGAAGGAAGCTGGACGGCAGAGCAGAATAATGCGTTTTCTGGAGGAGGCTGCAAATATACAACAGCCGTATCGGCGTCGGTATCTCTGACATTCCAGGGGGACAGCATTGCATGGTACGGGCAGAAAGATACAAATTTCGGAAGCGCGCAGGTTTATATTGACGGGGCTCTGGACAGGGAAGTATCCTGTAATGGTGCGGCGGTGACTGGTGAAAAGCTTTATGAAAAGACGGGGCTTTCGGCCGGTGAACATACGATACGGATTGTGTGTAAGGCTCCGGTCATTGATATTGACTTTTTGGCGTATACGAAAAAACATGCCGGAAGCGGTGAGTTTGCCGGGACCGTGTCAGACTTTGCGTCCGCGTGCCCGGTGAGTGGTTTCTCGGAGGGGGCGCAGGCTTTTGAAATGGCAAAAACCAGGCTGGAAGAGCTTCTGAGTGAGGGAAATGCTGAGCCGGAACTGCTGAACCAGGCGGAGGAAGAGCTTTGGAATGCACTTCTCGGTCTTCGCCGGGAAGTAAAAAGGGAGCTGATAGGCGCCAAGGCGCAGCTTCCTCAGGAGACGGAAAGCAGCCAGAAAGATGTCAGGGATTTATACCGGGTAATAGCGTATGCGGAAAAATTAGATGTGCAGAATGTGATACCGGCAGTACGTACGCCATATCTGGACGCTCTTTCGCAGGCGCGTGAGGTATTCCGAAACGCTGAGGCAGATCAGAATGAGATTAACCAGGCTTGGGCAGAGCTGTTGGATAAGATTCAGTATACGGGATATACCTTGGGAAATAAAACAGAACTGGGAGCGGTTTTGGCGGAATATAAGCAGATTGATATAGCGAAATATGAGAATCCCCAGGCGTTTGCTGCAGCGCTGGCGAATGCTGAAAAGCTGATGCAGGATGAAAATGCGCTGGATTATGAAATCCGTAGCATGATAGCAGCGCTTAAATCAGAGAGACAGAGACTTGTCTTAAAGAAAACTGACGCAAATAATTCAGACGGAAATAATCCTGGAGAGAAAAACCCGGATGATGAGAAGCCCCCTGCCGCGGGAGATGAAAAAAAGGTAGGAAATGGGAGGTATCAGATTCTTGATGCGAAAAGAAAAACGGCGGTGTTAGTCTCGGTAGTGAATAAGAATGCTGCAAAGATGAACATTCCGGCAGAAGTTAAGATTCATGGTGTCACTTGCAAAGTGGTACAGGTTGGAGACAAAGTATTTAAAAACGGTAAAAAGCTGAAAAAAGTTATTCTTGGCAAGAATGTAATCACAATCGGCAAAGAAGCATTTTTCAACTGTAAAAATCTTAAAATGGTTCAATTGAAAGGAAAAGCACTCAAGACAATCCGTACAGGAGCGTTTAAAAAGACGTCGGCGAAAATGATTGTCAGTGCAAAGAAGATGAACAAAAGCCAGAAGGCCAAACTTCTGAAAAAGCTGAAAAAGGCGGGAATCAGTAAGAAAGCAAAGGTAAAATAAAGAGTTTCCGTAGATATTGATGAAAGAGCTGTAAAAAGCCCCTGGCAGATGTCAGGGGCTTTTTGAGGCTCAGGTTTGTTTAAGGTTCCCACAGTAAAAATTTTCTCTTGACAAATCCTTCTTTTAATTTTAATATATACACATACCCTCTATGGGTATATGAAAATCGGACAGGAGGGATTTTGTGAAGAAGGAAGTATATTTGATAAAAGGAATGACCTGCGCTTCCTGCAGCAGCGCGGTGGAGCGTGTGACGCGGAAGATGGATGGGGTCGTTACCAGTGAAGTGAACCTGGCGACGAATAAGATGACGATAGAATATGATGAGGCGAAGCTCACGCCGGAAGCTATCATAGACAGGGTGGACCGTGCCGGATTTGGGGCGGAGCCTTTTGTAGAGGAGCAGGCGGCGGATCAGAAGGAGGAAAAGGAAGAGGCGCTTCATGTCATGAAGCGGAGACTGGTATGGGCAATTGTTTTTGCAGTGCCGCTGCTCTATATTTCCATGGGACATATGCTGCCGTTTCAGCTTCCGCTTCCGGAGTTTTTGGGGATGCATACGAAGCCGCTGAACTACGCGCTGGCGCAGCTGGTGCTGACGGTATTGGTACTTATCTGCGGAAGGAAGTTTTATGTTGTAGGATTTAAGACACTCCTGAAAGGGCATCCGAATATGGATTCTCTGGTGGCAATTGGGACAGGAAGCGCATTTCTTTACAGTCTGGTGAATACGCTTTTGATTCCGTCAGACCATATGCATGTGGAAAACCTGTATTATGAGTCGGCGGCGGTGGTCGTGACGCTGGTTATGCTTGGAAAATATATGGAAGCACGCAGCAAAGGAAAGACTTCCGAAGCCATTCAGAAACTGATGGAGCTGGCGCCGGATACGGCGGTGCTGGTGGAAAATGGCGTGGAGCGTGAAGTAAGGTCGGAGCAGGTGAAGAAAGGAGATATCCTTCTGATACGCCCTGGGAAGAGGATACCCCTGGACGGTATCGTGGTAAAGGGCGGAAGCAGCGTAGATGAGTCTATGCTGACCGGGGAGAGCATTCCGGTGGAAAAGGAAATCGGTGATGAAGTCATCGGCGGAAGCATGAATTATAATGGAGCAATGCAGATAGAGGTCACCCGGACTGGTTCAGATACGACCCTTTCAAAAATCATTAAACTGATGGAAGACGCCCAGGGAAAGAAAGCCCCGATTTCAAAGCTGGCGGATCAAGTGGCGGGATATTTCGTACCGGTGGTTATCGTTATCGCACTGCTGGCAGCGGCAGTCTGGGCAGCGGCAGGGCAGGATCTGGCATTTGTACTCAGGGCATTTGTTTCTGTTCTCGTCATTGCGTGTCCCTGTGCGCTGGGGCTGGCAACACCGACAGCTATTATGGTAGGCACGGGTGTGGGGGCAGGAAACGGCATTCTGATTAAGAGCGGAGAGGCTCTGGAGGGGACGCATCTGGTAGATACTGTAGTTTTGGATAAGACAGGAACAGTTACCGAGGGAAAGCCGCGGGTTGTCCAGATTGTCACAGAAAGTCTGCAGGAGAGAGAGCTTCTGGCATTAGCTGCTTCCTGTGAAGTGCCGTCGGAGCATCCGCTGGGGGCGGCAATTGTGGAAGCAGCGCGGGAAGAAGGTCTGGAATTAAAGGAAATGGAACAGTTTGAGAGCTTGACGGGAAAAGGAATCCGGGCAGTTCTGGAAGGGAAAGAAATCTATATCGGAAATGCCAGGATGCTGGAGGAGCTGGGAGTCCCCTGCGGCAGCATGGGGCAGGCGGCGGATGAAATTGCCGAAAAAGGGCAGACGCCTATGTTTGTGGCGGCAGAAGGAAGGCTTCTCGGAATCATCAGCGTGGCGGATACAGTAAAGCCTACCAGTGCGGAGGCGGTTGACGCTATCCGGAAACTGGGGGTACGGGTTTATATGCTGACTGGGGACAACAGGCGAACAGCAGAGTATATCGGAAAACAAGTACATGTGGACGAAGTGATTGCCGAAGTGCTGCCGGGGGATAAGGCAGAAGTGGTGGAGAATCTTCAGAAAGAGGGCAGACGTGTCATGATGGTGGGAGACGGCATCAACGACGCCCCGGCTCTGGCGCAGGCAGATATTGGGACAGCAATCGGGAGCGGCAGCGATATTGCCATGGAGTCCAGCGATATTGTGCTAATGAAATCTGATTTGAAAGATGTATATAAAGCCATCCGTTTAAGCAAGTGCACGATTCGAAACATCAAGGAAAATCTGTTTTGGGCATTTATTTTCAACAGCCTGGGCATCCCGGTGGCGGCGGGCGTGCTCTACGCCTTTGGAGGCCCTCTGTTAAACCCGATGCTTGCCGGACTTGCTATGTCGTTTAGCTCTGTATTTGTAGTAAGCAATGCGCTTCGATTAAAAAGGTTGAAGCTGTAGGGGGATTTGGTGTATGATAGAAGAGAAAGACAAGGCGCAGGAGGAAAGGCATATGGGTGAAAATTGCTGTGAAAAGCACAAACACAGAGAAACGAAGGAATATAAGGATTTGATGAACCGGTTAAACCGCATTGAGGGACAGATTCGGGGGATTAAAGGCATGGTGGAGGAAGAGCGTTACTGCGTGGATATTCTGAACCAGGTGTCTGCCATCCGGTCTGCACTTAATGGATTTAATAAAGTCCTCCTTTCCAATCATATCCATAGCTGTGTGGTAAAGGATATCCAGGAAGGAAATGAGGCGGCAGTCGATGAACTGTGTGAAACAATCAGAAAATTAATGTAGGAGGAAGCGAAAATGACAGTATTAAAAGTAGAGGATATGCACTGCGAAAAGTGCGTGGAAAGAATCAGCAAGGCGTTTGACAAAGCAGAACTTACCTATGAGGTGAACCTGGCTGACAAAACCGTGTCGGTGGACGGATGTGAGAACTGCGTGGCAAAAGCAAAGGAAATCCTTGAGGATCTGGGGTTCTAAGTATGCACTATTATCTTGCTCCTATGGAGGGGATTACTACCTGGGTATTCCGGAGGGCGTATCATAAGTATTTTCGTCCTATGGACAAATATTTTACTCCGTTTCTTGTTCCGCATACCCATAAAGATTTTAACTTTAAGGAAAAAAACGAGATTCTGCCCGAACATAATACCGGGCAGAATCTTGTACCCCAGATACTTACAAACAACGCAGAGGATTTCGTGCGGACGGCAAATGCGCTGAAACGATACGGCTATGAAGAAATAAACCTGAATCTGGGCTGCCCTTCCGGGACGGTTGTCTCAAAAGGGAGAGGGGCAGGTTTTTTGAGAGACACGGAGAAATTAGATTGCTTTTTTGATGAAGTCTTTTCCGGCCTGGAGATGAAGGTTTCTGTGAAAACACGAATTGGGATTCAGGACCCGGAAGAATTTAGGGAAATATTGGAAATTTACAATCGGTATCCGTTGTCAGAACTAATTATCCATCCCCGCGTGCGCCAGGATTTTTACAAAAACCACCCAGATATGAAAGTATTTGGGATAGCCTATGAAAAGAGCAGGAATTTACTGTGCTATAATGGTGATTTGTGTACTGTGGAGGATATTCAAAGGGTTCACGGCTATTTTCCCCAGGTGCCTGCTGTGATGATTGGCCGGGGAATCCTGAAAAATCCGGGGCTTGTCCAGGAAGCAGAAGGCGGCAGGACGGACAAGGAAACCCTGCGGGCATTTCATGATGAGATTTATCATACGTATCGGGAGATTATGTCCGGAGATAAAAATACGGTGTTTAAGATGAAAGAATTTTGGAGCTACCTGAGCCTTTCCTTTGAACACGGGGAAAAATGCTGGAAAAAAATTAAGAAAGCCCAGAGTGCGGCAGAGTATGAACGGGCGGTAGAGGAGATTTTCGGTCTGGAGGGCTGAAAGTCTCTTTCATTAAATACAGGAAACGGAAAAATGGGCGGTCTTTTTAGCCGCCCTGTGCTTTGGTAATGTCGTGCTGCTCACGTACGGTAAGTGATAGCCGCTTGCGTCACATAAAGGTAAATGAGTCATTACTTGGAAACTACATGGCAGCTTGCCCACAACTTGTCGATTGTTTCTTGTTGTACGTGGATGATTTTCCAAAGCTTTTCATTGTCTTGTTTCAATCTTGCGTTTTCGGTAAGTAATTCCTGCATCGTATTTTCGTTCATTCTTCCTTCTCCTCTATGCATGGTACAAACATATTACAATGATGTTACAGAAATGTAAAGCAAAACAGTATGACAAAATTTTCGGTTTATCGACAAGCAGAGATAATTAACCGATGTTTCGTTTATTATAACATAAAAACACGATTAAGAAAAGCTGAAAAAAATGCTGAAATATAAGAAGCACACAAAAAAAATGTCGACAAAAAAATGTCTTGCATTGTCTGGAAGAAAGTGTTATAGTCTAGTCAATGGTTATATGTTACTAGAGTATGGGTGGACGTGAGTCCACTCATATTTTTGTAAAGCAGAAAAGCGGGCAGGTTTTCCGTGCCGCAGAGGATAGAGAGGTGGTAAGATGTCGAAGAGAGAGGTTTATGAGCAGAAAACAGAGGAACTCATTACTCCGTTTGTGGCGGATAAAGGGTTTGAGCTGGTGGATGTGGAATATGTTAAAGAAGGCGGTAACTGGTACTTGAGGGCTTATATTGATAAGCCGGGAGGGATTACCGTGGACGACTGTGAAGTTATCAGCCGCAGCTTGAGCGACAGGCTGGATGAAGAGGATTTTATAGAAGGAGCATATATTCTGGAGGTAAGCTCCCCGGGGCTTGGACGACCGCTTAAAAAAGAGAAGGATTTCGTGAGAAGCATGGGGCAGGAAGTAGAGCTGCGTACTTACCGTGCCATTGAGAGACAGAAAGAGTTCCGGGGAATCTTGAATGCTTATGATAAGAACAGCATTACGCTGGAAGTAGAAAATGGAGAAAAACAGGTTTTTGACAGGAGTAATGTAGCTTTGGTCAGGCTCGCATTTGACTTTTGATAAAATATAGTAAGGAGGAGATTAGAATCATGAATAACGAGTTGTTGGAGGCGTTGACCCTTTTGGAAAAAGAAAAGAATATCAGCAAAGATACTCTTTTAGAGGCAATTGAGCAGTCTCTGCTTCAGGCATGTAAGAATCATTTCGGAAAGGCAGATAATGTAAAGGTATTTATTGACCCGAACAGCTGTGAATTCAATGTTCATGCGGAGAAAACAGTTGTGGAGCAGGTGGAAGACCCGATTATGGAAATCAGCCTTGCAAATGCAAAGCTGGTGGATTCTAAGTATGAAGTCGGGGATATCGTAAATGTGGAGATTAAGTCCAAAGAGTTCGGGCGTATCGCTACCCAGAATGCCAAAAATGTAATTCTCCAGAAAATCCGCGAGGAGGAGCGTAAGATTCTGTACAACCAGTATTATAGCAAGGAAAAGGATATCGTGACTGGAATCGTCCAGAGATATATCGGGAAAAATGTGAGCATTAATCTGGGAAAAGTGGATGCAGTCCTGAATGAGAATGAAATGGTGAAAGGCGAGGTGTTCCATCCTACGGAGCGCATCAAGGTGTATGTAGTAGAGGTAAAGGATACATCAAAAGGACCGAAGGTTCTGGTTTCCAGAACACATCCGGAACTGGTAAAGCGTCTCTTTGAATCAGAGGTAACGGAAGTAAAAGACGGCACAGTGGAAATTAAGTGCATTGCACGCGAGGCCGGCAGCAGGACGAAGATGGCAGTATGGTCGAACAATCCGGATGTGGATCCGGTGGGCGCCTGCGTGGGAATGAACGGCGCAAGGGTCAATGCGATTGTAGAGGAACTGCGGGGGGAGAAAATCGATATTCTGAACTGGAGCGAGAATGCAGCCATTCTGATTGAGAACGCTTTAAGCCCTGCCAAAGTGATTTCGGTTATAGCAGATGATGATGAAAAAACGGCCAAAGTAGTGGTGCCGGATTACCAGCTTTCTCTTGCGATTGGAAAAGAGGGGCAGAACGCGCGGCTGGCAGCAAGGCTGACAGGATTTAAGATTGATATTAAGAGTGAGACGCAGGCGAGGGAGTCCGGTGATTTCGACGATTTCTATATGGAAGATGATTACGGCGAGGACGGATACGATGATTCCTATGCGGAAGATTACGGGACAGAATATGAGGAAGAGGGCTATGGAGAAGCATATGCAGCAGATGCAGATATGCCGTAGAGCGGGCCTCGTGTGTTTAAGCAGGACGGAAACTGGAAAAGAACAGCTTTAGGGGTGAGCCATGGGACAGGTAAGGAAAGTTCCGATGCGTAAGTGCATCGGATGCCAGGAAATGAAAAGTAAGAAAGAAATGCTGCGTATCTTGAGAACCACAGAAGAAGAGGTGGTTTTGGATACCACAGGAAAGAAAAACGGGAGAGGCGCATACATTTGTCTTTCCAGGGAATGTTTTGAAAAAGCTGCGAAGAGCAAAGCCCTGGAGAGGTCGTTGAAAATGAGTATTCCCCAGGAAGTCTATGAAAGTTTAAAAAAGGAGATTGATGCGATTGAGGCAAAATAAGGTTTTATCTCTGGTTGGGCTGGCTACAAAAGCAGGCAGGACTGTGAGCGGCGAGTTTTCTACAGAAAAAGCTGTGAAGTCCGGGCAGGCGGGGCTTGTAATCGTTTCGGAGGAGGCTTCTGATAATACAAAGAAAAAGTTCCGTAATATGTGCACGTATTACAAAGTTCCGCTGTATGTATTCGGGACGAAAGAGGAGCTTGGAAACGCTATGGGCAAGGAGTTTCGCGCGTCACTTGCCGTGTTAGATGAGGGGTTTGGCAGCGCGTTGAAAAAGCAGCTTGATGATACAATAGAACGGAGGTAGTCGGTATGTCGAAAATAAGAGTTCATGAATTGGCTAAGGAGTTAGGGAAGCAAAATAAAGATATCCTTAATTTCCTGGCAGAAAAAGGGATAGAGGTAAAAAGCCATATGAGTTCGATTGAAAACGAGCAGATAGAATTGGTAAAAAAGAAATTTGGAAAAGCAGAAAAAGAAGAGGAGGCTGTGAAACCGGAAGCACCGGCATCAGCGCCTAAGAAGAAAAATATTACCCAGGTATTTCATCCACAGAACAGCAGGACGGGAATTGGAAGACCGGGACAGAGACCGAGGCAGGGAGAGCGTCCCCAGGGCAGAGGGCCGCGTCCCCAGGATGGCCAGGCGGCAAGAACGGTGAAAACGCAGGAGGGACTGGGCGCCAAAATGCCGATTAAAGACGTACAGGGCGCAAGACAGCAGGAATCTCAGAACAGATTAACGGCATCCTCTCAGGAAGTTCAGAATAAGCAGGGGAATTCCCAGGAATCTCAGGGTAAACCGGCGGCAAAGGCACAGGAAGTCCAGAATAAACCGGCAGCAAAGCTTCAGGAATCCCAGGGCAGGCAGGCAGCGAAATCTCAGGAATCACAGGGAGGACAGGGAGCGAGAAGCCCGGAGCCTCAGAGCAGACAGGAGGCAAGAACCCAGGAGTCTCAAAATAGACAGGGAGCAAGAACCCAGGAGTCTCAAAATAGGCAGGGAGCAAGAGCCCAGGAGTCTCAGAATAGACAGGGGACAAGGAACCAGGAATCCCAGAGCAGGCCACAGGCACGGCCGCAGGGAGGGCGTTCCCAGGGCGATAGGCCGCAGGGAAGCCGTTTCCAGGGCGACAGGCCGCAGGGAGGGCGTTCTCAGGGTGACAGGCCGCAGGGAGGACGTCCGCAGAGTGACAGGCCGCAGGGAGGACGTTTCCAGGGCGACAGGCCGCAGGGAGGACGTCCGCAGGGCGACAGGTCACAGGGAGGACGTTTCCAGAGCGACAGGCCGCAGGGAAGCCGTTCCCAGGGAGGCCGCGGTCAGGGTGGCCGTTCTCAGGGAAGCACGCAGGCGCCGCTTGAGATGAAGCCTCTGACGAAGGAGTCAAGGACAAGAAACGACAAAGCGAAAGAGCGTGTGGACAAATTTGACCGTTTTGAAAAAGGCGGCCGTTCCCAGGGCGGAAATAGACCGAACCAGAGGAATAATAACGGACGGAACGGTAAGAATAATGTCAAGCCGCCGGTAAAGGCAGCGCCCCAGGAGAAAAAGGCTGATGAGATTAAGACTATTATTCTGCCGGAGAGCCTAACGATAGGGGAACTGGCAGAGAAGATGAAAATCCCGGCATCTACGATTATCAAAAAGCTGTTTCTGGAAGGCATTATGGTTACAGTAAACCATGAAATTGATTATGATAAGGCCGAAGAAATTGCACTGGAGTATAACTGCATTGCCGAAATGGAAGAAAAGGTAGATGTAATAGAAGAGCTTCTCCGGGAAGATGAGGAAGACGAGGCAAAGATGGTTTCCAGGCCGCCTGTTGTATGTGTTATGGGGCATGTAGACCATGGTAAGACTTCCCTTTTGGACGCGATTCGTGATACGCATGTAATTGCAAAGGAAGCCGGAGGCATCACCCAGCACATCGGAGCTTATGTGGTAAGTGTTAACGGGCAGAAGATTACCTTCCTGGATACGCCGGGACACGAAGCATTTACAGCCATGCGTATGCGCGGGGCAAATGCCACGGATATTGCAATCCTGGTGGTAGCGGCAGATGACGGTGTGATGCCGCAGACGGTGGAGGCTATCAACCATGCGAAGGCAGCAGGGACGGAAATTATCGTAGCGATTAACAAAATTGATAAACCAAGCGCGAATATTGAGAGGGTAAAGCAGGAGCTGGCTGAGCATGAGCTTGTTCCGGAAGATTGGGGTGGAAGTACGATTTTCGTGCCTGTATCGGCGCATACGCATGAGGGAATCGACTCTCTTCTGGAGATGATTCTTTTGACGGCAGAGGTGAGTGAGCTGAAAGCGAATCCGAAGCGGGCGGCAAGAGGTCTTATCATCGAGGCAGAGCTGGATAAAGGAAAAGGTCCGGTTGCTACCGTTCTTGTACAGAAAGGTACGCTGCGCATCGGTGACCCGGTAGCGGCAGGTTCCTGCTACGGCAAAGTACGCGCCATGATGGACGATAAAGGACGGAGAGTAAAAGAGGCAGGGCCTTCGACTCCGGTGGAAATCCTGGGACTTTCGGATGTTCCAAACGCAGGGGAAATCTTTGTGGCGATGCCGAACGAGAAAGAAGCAAGGAGCTTTGCAGAGACCTTCATCAGCCAGGGCAGGGAGAAGCTTTTGGAAGAAACGAAGTCGAAATCTCTGTCGTTGAACGATATTTTCAATCAGATTAAAGAAGGAAGCTTAAAAGAGCTGGGACTTATCGTGAAAGCAGACGTACAGGGTTCCGTAGAGGCAGTAAAACAGAGCCTTCTGAAGCTGTCCAATGAAGAAGTTGTAGTTAAGATTATCCATGGCGGCGTAGGCGCCATCAATGAGTCTGATGTGAGCCTGGCAAGCGCATCCAACGCAATCATTATTGGGTTTAATGTGCGCCCGGACGCCACGGCAAAAGCTACGGCAGAGCGTGAAGGTGTGGATGTGCGCCTCTACCGTGTCATCTACGACGCCATAGCAGATGTGGAGCGTGCAATGAAAGGTATGCTGGATCCGGTATTTGAAGAGAAGGTGATTGGCCATGCAGAAGTTCGTCAGCTATTTAAATCTTCAGGCGTGGGAATGATTGCAGGTTCGTATGTACTGGACGGCGTATTCCAGAGAGGATGCTCCGTGCGCATCAGCCGGGAAGGAAAGCAGATTTATGAGGGTAGCCTTGCATCCCTGAAACGGTTTAAGGATGATGTGAAAGAAGTAAGGTCGGGGTATGAATGCGGCCTTGTATTTGAGAAATTTAGTGATCTGAAGGAACTGGACCAGGTGGAAGCATACATCATGGTTGAGGTTCCAAGATAGAAAGCAGGTTTATATAAATGAGGAAAAACAGTATAAAAAATACCCGTGTCAATGGTGAGGTGCAGCGCGAGCTGAGCCGCATCATCAGCCGGGAAATCAAAGATCCGCGCATCGCTCCCATGACAAGTGTGGTAGCCGTAGAAGTGGCGCCGGATCTGAAAAGCTGCAAAGCGTATATCAGCGTGCTGGGGGATGAGCAGGCACAGCAGGATACGCTGGCAGGACTAAAGAGCGCGGTGGGCTATATCCGCCGTGAGCTGGCGCGGACGGTTAATCTGCGCAATACGCCGGAAATCCGTTTTGTGCTGGATCAATCGATTGAATACGGAGTAAATATGTCGAAATTGATTGATGATGTGACAGGCAGTTTGAGTGAGGATGATGGAAATGATTAATTTAGCATCGGAACTAAAAGACGTCAAAAGCGCGGCCATCGCCGGCCATATCCGGCCGGACGGTGACTGTGTCGGCTCCTGTATGGGGCTGTACCTTTACATAAAGGAAAACTTTCCGAATGTGGAAGTACTGGATGTTTATCTGGAAGAGTTTCCAGAGAGCTTCCGGATAATTGAAGGAACAGACAGCGTGCGCCATTCCTGCGGGGAGGATAGGGCGTATGATGTGCTGTTCTGTCTGGATGCGGGGGATGTACAGCGTCTGGGCGGTGCCGCAAAATATTTAAAGACGGCAAAGCGGAGCGTATGTATCGACCACCATATCAGCAACCGGGGATATGCAGATGTGAATATGATTGTGCCGGAGGCCAGTTCCACATCAGAGCTGGTATATGGGCTGCTGGAGCCGCAGAAAATCACGAAAGCAGCGGCAGAGGCGCTCTATATGGGGATTGCCCACGACACAGGGGTGTTCAGGTATTCCTGTGCATCACCCGAAACCATGCGGGCAGCAGGGGAACTGATGGCGAAAGGGATTGACAGTTCAAAGCTGGTGGAGAAGACCTTTTACCAGAAAACGTATGTGCAGAACCAGATTTTGGCGCGGGCTCTGTTGGAGAGTATTCTTATTCTGGATAAACGGTGTATTATCAGCGGCTTGCGGAAGAAGGATATGGATTTTTATGGCGCATCTCCTATGGATCTGGAAGGAATCGTGAGCCAGATGAAGAATACAGAGGGTGTGGAAGTAGCGATATTCCTGTATGAATCCAATACTCAGGAGTATAAAGTGAGCATGCGGTCAAATGAAATTGTGGATGTGAGCGCGGTAGCCTCCTATTTTGGCGGCGGCGGCCATGTCCGTGCGGCAGGCTGCACGATGCAGGGCTCTTTCCATGATGTCATAAACAACCTGACGCTGCATATAGAAAGGCAGCTTGACGCATAAGGGAGAAAACAGCGGTGATTCACGGAATTATTAACGTATATAAAGAGAAAGGATATACTTCGCATGATGTGGTTGCGAGGCTGCGGGGAATCCTGGGGCAGAAGAGAATCGGACATACGGGTACGTTGGACCCTGATGCAGAAGGCGTGCTTCCGGTGTGCCTGGGAAAAGCCACAAAAGTGTGTGAGCTTCTCGCGGACTGGGATAAGACTTATCAGGCCATTCTGCTTTTGGGACAGGTTACGGATACCCAGGATGTATCGGGAGAAGTCCTGGATACCGGGGAGGTCACAGCGTCTATTAAAGAAGTATATGAGGCGATTCAGTCCTTTAAGGGAGAGTATGCGCAGGTTCCGCCTATGTACTCTGCCTTGAAAGTTAACGGAAAAAAGCTGTATGAGCTGGCCAGAGAAGGAAAGACGGTAGAACGGAAGGCGAGGAATGTACAGGTTCATGAAATTAAGATTCATGAAATCGTCCTTCCCAGGGTTTCCATGACGATAAACTGTTCTAAGGGGACATATATCAGGACACTGTGCCATGACATTGGGCAGAAACTAGGCTGCGGCGGCTGTATGGAACAGCTTCTGCGCACACAGGTGGGAATGTTTCAGGTTGAGGAAAGCCTGCGTCTGGATGAGATTGAGGTGCTGCATGATTTGGGACAGCTTCAGGAACATGTGGCGGCGGTTGACAGCCTGTTTCCTATGTATCCGGCAGTTACCGTAAAGCGGGAATACCAGAAACTGCTTGACAACGGCAACGAACTGTACGGCAGGCAGGTAGGGAAACAAGGAGTTCCAGGTCAGAACGGGCCGGTGAGGATGTACAGCGCAGACGGGAATTTTCAGGCGGTTTATGAATACTTAAAAAAAGAAAACCGTTTCCGGCCGATGAAAATGTTTTAGATGCCGGGGCTATCCGTATACCGGAAGCGGCAGGAGGAATCTATGGAATACATGCAGGGACCGGGAGGCTTCTATGTGGAAGAGGATACGGCGGTCACGCTGGGAAAGTTTGACGGCCTTCACCGGGGACATCAGAAGCTGGTCAGCCGGATTCGCGGGTTTGAAGACAGGGGATGCAAAAGTGTGGTGTTTACCCTGAATCGCATGGAAAAAGGGCAGCTTTTGACAGATGAGGAGCGGAAATCCATGGCAGAAAAGCTGGGAGTGGATTATCTTCTGGACTGTCCGCTGGTGCCGGAAATCAGCCAGATGGAACCGGAAGCCTTTGTGGAAAAGATTTTGATACACAGGCTTCATGCAAAGTATCTGGCTGTGGGAACAGACTTCCGGTTTGGCTGCCAGCGCAGGGGTGACAGCAGCCTGCTGCGTGAATTGCAGAAGAAGTACGGGTTTGTTTTGGAAATAGTACAGAAAGAACAGTATCAGAAACGGGATATTAGCAGTACTTATATAAGGGAAGAACTGGCGGCCGGACATGTGGAGACAGTCAATGCGCTGCTGGGTTATACTTTTTTTGTGTCGGGAGAGGTGCTTCACAGATGGGGAGGAAGCCGTGTACATGGGCTTCCTACGGTAAATCTGTGTGCTACCACCAGGAAACTGCTTCCGCCGAACGGGGTTTATCTCACCCGGACGGTTATCGGAAAGGAAGAGGTTCCGGGGATTACAAACATTGGCAGCGGTATTGAGGAAGGCAGGCAGTTCAGAGGTGTAGAAACGTATCTGTTCGGTTTTGGACGGGAGCTGCTCGGAGAACATATCGAGGTACAGTTTTTAAAATTCCTGCGTCCGGAGAAGTCGTTTGGCAGCACGGAGGAGCTGCACAGGCAGATGGACGCTGATATTTCCTGCGGGAAGGAGTATTTTGGTGAATAGTTTTTTTTGGACATTGAGCATTGTGCTGATAAGTGCGGGGGGA
Organism: Lachnospiraceae bacterium 46-15; assembly: GCA_041223665.1. GTDB lineage: Bacteria > Bacillota > Clostridia > Lachnospirales > Lachnospiraceae > Hominisplanchenecus_A. Next base: position 127,489 of record JBCLQO010000005.1, on the reverse strand, counting down.
ATCGCGGTAGCTATATCACTTATAGGGCGCTCTTATGCGGACCGTGTGCAGAGCTACAGCGGAAAAGCCACCGCCACTGTTGTAGGAATTGAGGCGGATACGCCGGATAAAATAGGGAGGGCAAAGGGAATCCATGATTACTATTATGCGGTTTTTGCATATTATGCAGACGGCAGGCTGTATAAGAAGCGTTATGAGAGAGGCGGGAATCCCTGTCCGTTTTCTCTGAACCAGACAGTAGAGATTCAGTATGATATAGAGAAGCCGGAGCGGTTCCGGCTGCGGGAAAAGAGGCAGATAAACATTTTTTCACAAGGGCTGTATTATTTAGGAATGAGTGTTTGTGTGGCGGGTGGATTTTTGTTTTTGCTGACTGCCATGCGGCTGCTGTGATGGAGCGGGCAATCCGTCGGTGTTATGAAATTCGCTGTTGACGGAAACAGCTTCTTGTGTTAGACTAAGCAAGTATGAAAATCAGCCGGTATTCAGAGCTATGGACACTCCGACCAGTTCTTAATACCAGGCGTTTAGAAAAAGCAGGAGGAATTATCATGATTTCAAAGGAAAAGAAAACAGCAATCATTGAAGAGTATGGAAGAACACCGGGCGATACAGGCTCACCGGAGGTTCAGATTGCTATTTTGACAGCAAGGATTCAGGAGCTTACAGAGCATTTAAAGGTACATCAGAAAGATCATCATTCAAGAAGAGGTCTTTTGAAGATGGTAGGTCAGAGACGCGGACTTCTGGCATATCTGAAGAAAACTGATCTGGAAGGTTACCGTGCTTTAATTGCAAAATTAGGAATCAGAAAATAATCTGGACAGTGAGGGGACGGGAGAAATTCCGTCCCGTTTTGCTGTACAGGCATCCAAGTAGAAGGAGAATACTATGTACAAAAGTTTTTCGATGGAACTTGCCGGGAGAACCCTGACTGTAGATGTAGATAGGGTGGCAAAACAGGCAAACGGTGCGGTACTGATGCATTATGGAGATACCACAGTGCTGTCTACGGCGACGGCTTCCGAAAAGCCGAGGGAAGGGATTGATTTCTTCCCGCTGAGCGTGGAGTACAATGAAAGGCTGTACTCAGTAGGAAAGATTCCGGGAGGATTTAATAAGCGTGAGGGAAAGGCGTCGGAAAATGCCGTGCTGACCTGCCGCGTGATTGACCGTCCCATGCGTCCTCTCTTTCCTAAAGATTATAGAAATGACGTTACGCTGGAAAACCTGGTGCTGTCCGTTGACCAGGACTGCAGTCCAGAACTGACGGCGATGCTGGGTTCTGCGATTGCGGCGACGATTTCCGATATTCCGTTTGACGGTCCGTGCGCAACGACACAGGTGGGTATGGTGGACGGAGAATTTGTGTTTAATCCGACGGCAGCGCAGAAAGAGGTTTCAGACCTGCACCTTACCGTGGCATCCACTAGGGATAAGGTCATCATGATTGAGGCGGGAGCAAACGAGGTTCCTGAAGCGAAGATGATTGATGCGATTTTTGCCGCCCATGCGATAAACCAGGACATTATCAAATTTATTGATACTATCGTAGCTGAATGCGGAAAAGAAAAGCACAGCTACACCAGTTTTGCAGTACCCGAGGAGCTTTTTGAGGCTATCAGGGAGATTGTGCCCGCGGAAGAGATGGAAAAAGCAGTGTTTACGGATGATAAGCAGACGAGGGAAGAAAATATCCGCGCCATCACGGACAAGCTGGAAGAGGCATTTGCAGAAAAAGAAGAATGGCTGTCTTTCTTAGGTGAGGCGGTATACCAGTACCAGAAAAAGACAGTCCGTAAGATGATTTTGAAAGACCATAAGCGTCCTGACGGCCGTGAGATTACGCAGATCCGTCCGCTGGCAGCAGAGGTGGATTTGATTCCGAGAGTACATGGTTCGGCAATGTTCACCCGTGGACAGACACAGATTTGTACGATTACTACATTAGCGCCGCTTTCCGAAGCGCAGAGGCTGGACGGACTGGATGAGGCAGAAACCAGCAAGCGGTATATGCACCATTACAATTTCCCAAGCTATTCTGTAGGTGAGACAAGACCCTCCAGAGGACCGGGACGGCGTGAAATCGGACATGGCGCGCTGGCAGAGAGGGCGCTGCTTCCGGTGCTTCCTGGCGAAGAGGAGTTCCCATATGCTATCCGTACGGTATCTGAGACTTTTGAGTCTAACGGTTCTACTTCGCAGGCCAGTGTCTGTGCGTCTACGATGTCGCTGATGGCAGCCGGTGTGCCGATTAAGCGTCCGGTAGCCGGGATTTCCTGCGGTCTGGTGACCGGGGAAACGGATGATGACTATCTTGTGCTCACAGATATCCAGGGGCTGGAGGACTTCTTCGGAGATATGGACTTTAAGGTAGCAGGCACGGACAATGGCATCACGGCTATCCAGATGGACATTAAGATTCATGGCCTGACTAGGGCGATTATTGAGGAAGCGATTGCCCGGACGAAAGAAGCGCGTACCTTTATTCTCCATGGAGTAATGGAAGCGGCGATTGCCAGCCCAAGAGCGGAAGTAGGCCCGTATGCGCCGAAGATTATCCAGATCCAGATTGACCCGCAGAAGATTGGCGACGTGGTAGGACAGAGAGGAAAGACAATCAATGCTATCATCGAGCAGACTGGGGTGAAGATTGATATTACCGACGATGGAGCTGTGTCTATCTGCGGAACCGAGCAGGCAGCTATGGATAAAGCCGTAGAACTGATACGCATTATCACTACAGATTTCGAGGCAGGACAGATATTTGTAGGCAAGGTAGTGAGCATCAAAGAGTTTGGGGCATTCCTGGAGTTCGCACCAGGTAAGGAAGGCATGGTGCATATCTCCAAGATTTCCAAGCAGAGGATTAACCGTGTAGAGGATGAACTGACTCTGGGAGATATGGTAAAGGTTGTGTGCCTTGGCAAAGACAAGATGGGCAGAATCAGCTTTAGCATAAAAGATGTGAAATAAGGTAATTTTCAGGCAAGTCTTTGCGCTTGCTGCAAAGACCGTAAGAACGTGATTCAGGAGTGCAAAAATTGCATCGCGAAGCGATTTCCAATGAATTTTTGCATGTAACAGGTCAGCTTGGCTGAACTGTTACGAAATAAGGTATTGACAATTCCCGGAAAAAGGGTTAGACTAATTACCAACATGTGAAACCGATGAGAAAGAGTAGTAAGCAGGAAGCGAAGTCACAGAGAGCTGCCGTTGGTGGGAGGCAGTACAGAGCGGTTTGCTGAATGGACTTTCGAGGGCGGCCTGAAATCTGAAGAGAGTAGGCGCTGTCGGGAACCGAACCCGTTATCAATCAGGAGCGTATGCTAGTACGTGCAGAGTGGACGTTACGTCAAATTGAGTGGTACCGCGGAAATGTGTAGTCATAGCCGTCTCAAGCAAAGATGCTTGAGACGGCTTATTTAATTTTTACGCAGCATCCGAAAAAGTGGGGAGCTGAGAAAGAGTCTAGGAGGATTTGATTATGAAGAAAAAAGTATTGGCAGCAGTATTGGCAGCAACGATGACAGCAGCATTTCTGGCAGGCTGCGGCAGCAAGCCGGCAGAAACAGGAAGCAGCACAGAGACGGCAGGGACAGATACGGCGTCAGGGGATGCGTATACCATTGGCATTTCGCAGTTTGCAGAGCACGGTTCCCTGGACAACTGCAGAGAGGGGTTTTTGCAGGGGCTGGCGGAGGCCGGAATTAAAGAGGGAGAAAACTTGACGGTGGTTTTTGAAAATGCGCAGGCGGATACGGGAACGGCAGCAACGATTTCTGACAGCTTTGTATCGAAAAAAGTGGATATGATTTGTGCGATTGCTACACCCAGCGCCATGAGTGCATACAATAGCTGCCTGGATACGGAAATTCCGGTGATTTATACGGCAGTTTCTGACCCTGTAAGTGCAGGGCTGGCCGGGGAGGACGGTAAAAGCGTGGGAAATATCACAGGAACGGCAGACTCCCTTCCGGTAAAAGAACAGCTGGAGATGATTCGGACAATGATGCCGGAGGCGAAGAAGATAGGTATCCTGTATACTACCAGCGAGGCGAACTCTATCAGCACGATTGAGACCTATAAGATATTAGCAGGGGATTTTGGATTTGAAATCGTAGATACGGGAATCAATACCATTGCGGATGTGGAAATGGCGGCAAAGGATATGGTCACGAAGGTGGATTGTATTACAAATCTGACAGATAATACGGTAGTGTCCGCGCTCCAGACAGTTCTGGCAGTAGCGAATGCCCAGGGGATTCCGGTGTTTGGTTCGGAAATTGAGCAGGTGAAGAACGGATGCCTGGCTTCTATGGGAATTGATTACATCGCGCTGGGGAAACAGACGGGGGCGATGGCTGCGAAAGTGCTGAAAGGAGAGGCAGCGGCAGCGGATTTACAGGTTGAAACCTGTGAGGGGGCGAACCTTTATGTGAATACCGCAGTGGCCAAGAATCTGAATTTTGCATTGGATGAGGAGTATCTTTCAGGAGCTGCAGAGACGTTTGAAGAAATTGTTGTAGAATAAAGGCAGCAGGTCAGCTTGCCTGAACTGTTACAAATAAAGGCCGCGCAGCGGCGAGTTGGAGGGAACCATGGTTTTATTCATAAGTGTACTGGAACAGGGTATGATTTATGCCATCATGGCGCTTGGCGTATATATTACTTATAAGATATTGGATTTCCCGGATTTGACAGTGGACGGCAGCTTCCCAATGGGGGCTGCTATCACGGCAGTCATGATTAGCCGGGATATAAATCCGCTGTTGACACTGCCTGTGTGCTTCCTGGCAGGGGCGGCCGTGGGAATGCTGACAGGGCTGATTCATGTGAAGCTGAAGGTGCGGGATTTGCTGTCCGGGATTATCATGATGACTGCTCTTTACACGGTGAATCTGCGTATTGCAGGGCGGGCGAATCTGCCGATTTATAATAAGACGACAATATTTGATAATGATTTTGTGAATGGGATGCCGGGCGGCGTTGCAGATTACAGGACGCTCCTGATTATTTTTGCCATTACCCTAATCAGTAAGTACCTGCTGGACTGGTATCTGGGCACGAAATCAGGAATGCTGCTGCGGGCGGTAGGAGATAATGACAGGATTATCACTTCCCTGAGCGTTGACAAAGGGCTGGTGAAGATCGTAGGGCTGGCGATTGCGAATGGGCTGGTAACGCTCAGCGGGTGTATCTTTGCGCAGCAGCAGAGGTACTTTGATGTTTCGATGGGAACAGGGACTGTAGTTATCGGGCTGGCAAGCGTTATCATCGGCACCAGCCTGTTTAAGAAAATTACAGTACTGAGGGTAACTTCCAGCGTAGTTATCGGTTCGGTTCTCTACAAAGGATGCGTAGCGCTTGCTATCAGCATGGGGTTCGAGTCCACAGATTTGAAGATGATTACGGCTGTGCTGTTCCTGGCTATCCTGGTGCTTGGAATGGAGCGGAAAAGGAGGGTGAAAGTCGATGCTTGAGCTGAAACATATCCATAAATACTATAACCCAGGAACCGTGAATGAGATGTGCCTGTTCCGTGACTTTAATTTCCGGGTGGAGGACGGGGAGTTTGTATCCGTGGTAGGAAGCAATGGTTCTGGGAAAACCTCTATGCTGAATATCATCTGCGGCAGTATAGCGGCAGATTCCGGGCAGATTTTGATGAATGACAGGGATATCACAAACCTGGGAGAGTACCGGAGGCTTTCAAAAATCGGGCGCGTGTTCCAGAATCCGTCCATGGGAACGTGCCCGTCCATGACGATTATGGAAAACCTGTCGCTGGCAGAGAACAAAGGGAAGCCCTACAATCTGGGGCGGTGCGTGAACAAAAAGCGGAGAGAAACGTACCAAGATATGCTCCGTCCCCTGAACCTGGGACTGGAGGATAAGCTGGATGTGAAAGTCGGGGCGCTCTCCGGCGGACAGCGCCAGGCGATGGCGCTTCTGATGTCCACCATGACGCCGATAGAGTTTCTGATTCTGGATGAGCATACGGCAGCACTGGACCCCAAAACTGCAGAAATCAATATGCAGCTTACGGAACAGATCGTCAGACAGAAAAATCTGACGTCTATTATGGTGACGCACAATCTCCGCTATGCGCTGGAATATGGAAACCGTATCATTATGATGCACCAGGGAAAAATCATACTGGATAAGAAAGGAAAAGAAAAAGAGTCTCTGCATGTAGATGAGGTGCTGGGGCTGTTTAATGAAATTAGTATAGAATGTGGAAATTAAGCGATTATCCTGTCCGTTGTCCGGCAAATTTGTGTCAGATGGCGGCAGGATATTTTTTTGAGGTTTTTCTTTTTAACTTTTTGTTGAAAAACAACCCCATATATGGTTTAATATAAGTAATATTGCATAAACGGAGGAAAGGAGAAGGCCTTGAGGCGGCAGGCAGTTACAGACAGCTATTGATGAAGAAACAGGAGGAAAGAAATTGAAAAAGAAATTTTTATCAGTACTATTGTCAGTTTCTATGCTGATGACCATGGGAGGTGTGTCTGCATTGGCGGCGACAACAGGAACATCTGCAAGAGAGGAAACAGCGGTGGAAGGGAATCCGCTGCGGATATGGTATGATAAGCCGACCAGCGGCGGAACCACTATATTAAGCGCAGGTTCTGGTATTTCAGCAACGGAAAATGTGTGGCAGCAGCTTACGCTTCCCATTGGAAATGGAGACATGGGGGCAAATATTTATGGTGAGATTGAAAGTGAGCATCTGACATTCAATGAAAAAACTTTATGGTCAGGCGGTCCTGCGGATGGCAAACCTTATACGGGCGGCAACCTGGAAAACAAGGGCAACAATGGCGAGCAGCTGAAAACAGTCCATAATTTTCTGGCTCAGTTAGCGGATGGCAGCATTACAGATGCGACTGAGCGGGCGAATTTGGCTAGGCAAGCAAACAATGCAGCCAGCCAGCTGGTGGGTGCAAATACCCGTGAGTATGGAAGCTATCAGGCATGGGGTGATATTTATTTTGATTATCAGGGAATTTCAGCAGCCAGCGCTAAAGAATATGCCAGAGATCTTGACTTGACGACAGGAATCTCTACAGTAAGCTTTAAAGCGGGTGATGTTAAGTATACAAGAGAATTTTTTATCAGCAATCCGGATAATGTGCTTGTAGCAAAATTAGCGGCGGAAAATGGCGGGAAACTGAATCTGGATGTGCGTTTTACTTCAAAACAGGGAGCGACTGCAGTAGCTTCTGGCGACAGTCTCGTAGTAGCGGGGCAGGTATCGGACAACCAGATGAAATATGATTCTGTTTTAAAAGTAGTAAAAGACGGCAGTGCAGGAAGCGTGACTGCAAATGGAAGCAAGCTTGAGGTTCGCGATGCAGAATCTGTGACAGTATATCTGTCGGCAGCTACAGATTACAAAAATGTCTTTAATACTTACCGCACAGGCGAGACATCGGAAGAGCTTCATAACAGGGTAGCAGGCGTTGTGACAGCGGCAGCCGGAAAGGGATATGATGCGGTTAAGGCAGCGCATCTTGAGGATTATGGGGAGCTGTTCTCAAGGATGGAACTCCATATGAATGAAACAGTTTCTGAGAAACCTACGGACGAGCTGCTTGCTGCATATAAAGCTGGAACGGCGAGTGAAGCGGAGAGACGCCAGCTGGAGATTATTCTGTTCCAGTACGGAAGATTCCTGACATTAGGCTCCTCCAGGGAAAACTCACAGCTGCCCGCCAACCTGCAAGGTGTATGGAATTGTAAAAATGATCCGCCTTGGCATTCGGATTATCATATGAATGTTAACCTGCAGATGAATTATTGGCCGACTTACGTTACGAACCTGGCGGAATGTGCAGACCCGCTTATCAGATATGTGGAATCTTTAAGGGAACCTGGACGTATCACAGCGAAGATTTATGCAGGAATCGAGAGTACAGAAGAGAATCCGGAAAATGGCTTTATGGCGCATGTACAGTGTACGCCTTTTGGATGGACTTGTCCGGGATGGGCATTCTTTACCTGGGGCTGGTCTCCGGCGGCAGTGCCATGGATTTTGCAGAACTGCTGGGAATACTATGATTTTACCCGTGATACGGATTATCTGGAAAAGAATATTTATCCTATGATGAAGGAAGAGGCAGTTTTATATGATCAGCTTTTAACACGGGATAGTAATGGGAAGCTGGTATCTTCGCCGGCATATTCACCGGAACATGGCCCGGTTACCATGGGAAATACGTATGAGCATTCCCTGATATGGCAGCTCTATGAGGACACCATTGAGGCGGCTGAAGTTTTAGGGAAGGATGAAGATAAAGCGGCACAGTGGAGAAAAAATCAGGAAGATTTGAAGGGACCGATTGAGATTGGTGATAGCGGGCAGATAAAAGAATGGTACGAAGAGACGACAGTAAACTCTACGCCTCCTGACAGTGGCGGACAGAATCCTGAAGGAGCCGGTCACAGGCATCTCTCACATATGATGGGGGTTTTCCCGGGTGATTTGGTTTCACCGGAAACTCCGGAATGGCTGGAAGCTGCAAAAGTATCCATGACGAACAGAGTAGATCGTACCACCGGCTGGGGGATGGGACACCGCATCAATGTCTGGGCAAGGCTGGGAGACGGGGAACATGCGTACAAACTGATTACAGACCTTTTTGACGGCGGTATTTATCCGAATATGTGGGATACCCATTCACCGTTCCAGATTGACGGAAACTTTGGCTATACTTCCGGTGTCGCAGAGATGCTGCTTCAGAGTAATGTAGGTTACATGAATCTGCTTCCTGCGCTTCCGAATGTTTGGACGGAAGGCCAGGTAAAAGGAATGGTGGCAAGAGGAAATTTTGAAATTGATTTGGATTGGTCAGAAGGGCATCTGGACGAAGCTGTCATTACCTCGAATAAGGGCGGTGAAGCAGTTGTTCAGTACGACAATATTTTCCTTGCAGAAGTAGTAGATGCAGACGGAAACGAAGTAGCTGTGACGAATCTGGCAGATAACCGCATAGCATTTGATACAGTAGAAGGTATGAGCTATACGATTTCCAATATTCCGGAAGCAGAACAGGTGGATGCACCGACAGGTCTGCATACTGTACGTAACGGGAACCAGGTAACGTTGTCATGGAATCCGGTAGATGCAGATGTAACATATACGGTTTATCGAAAAGTTGGCGATGGAGAATTGGCAGAAGCAGCGTCAGGACTTTCAGAAGCACAGTATGTGGATAATCAGGCATATGGAATCATGGGAGAAATCGTTTATCAAGTTGTTGCGGTGTTAGGTAGTGGAACGGAATCACAGCCGGCTCAGATAACGCAAAGATTTGGGGATAAAGTATTGGACGATAGAGACGCCAGGATTCAGTACACAGGCAACTGGGGTTCATGGTATAGTGAGGATGAAGCAAATTATCATTATACAACGAAACATCTAAATAGTCCACAAGGCGGTGAAACTGTGTACCTTGAGTTTTGCGGGACGAAGATTGAAGTAATAGCTCCAACGAATCGTGATAGAGGTTACCTGGATATTTCGATTGACGGTCAGCCTGCCGAAAGAGTAAATTGTTATGCTCCAGGAGTAAATAGGCAGTCCACAATATTTTCCAAGGAAGGTCTTGCGGATGGTTCTCATACGATTCTGATAACTGTACCGAATGAGAAAGATTCCGCAAGCAGCGGGACAAAAGTAGAAATTGATGCATTCAAGATCTATGCACCGGAGGCAGAAGTACCAGAGCTCCCGGCAGGCAAGGAGAGCCAGGTTCTGGCATCTGAGAGCAATCGTGTTATGATACAGTGGGATGAGGTACAAAATGCAGAGTCTTATAAGGTTTATGTGGATGGCGAGGAAGTAGCGACATCGACAGAACCGTATGCATGGATTGAAAATCTGGAACCGGAAAAAGATTACACATTTACTGTAAAGGCTGTAGTGAATGGCTCAGAATTATCAAGTGCAACAGAAGTGCAGGCATCGACCACAGAAAAAGTTGATAATGACCTGGGAGCTGCACCAGACAAAGTAACAGGGCTGACAGCAGTGAAAGGTGACAGTGAAGCAAAAGCAAAATTGATTTGGAAAGCGTCAAAAGATGCAGAAAAGTATATGGTTTACATTGACGGAGAGTATGCAGGAGAGACTGTTGATACGGCATATGCCCTCAGCGGGCTGGATGCTTCCAGAACCTACAAAGCAATGGTATTTGCGGTGAGTGCGAAAAACAGGAAATCCGACAGAGCGACTGTTAGTTTCAAGACGACAGAACTTCCAGAAGAGTCCTTGGATATTAGCAGTGTAGCAGCGCTTTCTGCCATCACTGTAAAGAACGGCACAACGTTCGAGCAGCTTACATTGCCGAAGAGCGTACAGGTTACCCTGAGTTCAGGGCAGACCCAGGAGCTGGAAGTAACGTGGCAGAAGGGTAATTATAACGGAACGGCGGCAGGAACATATACACTGTATGGAGATATCAAGCTTTCTAAGAATATCCTGAATCCGGATAATAAGAAGGCATCCATTACGGTAACAGTAGAGAAAGGACAGACAGGAACGAATCCAGACCCTAATCCTACACCGAATCCAGGACCAAATCCAGGACCAAATCCTATACCAGATCCGGGAGTGAAACCAGAACCGAAGAAGGATGATGTAGTAGAGGCTCCAGATGGTTCGCGCTATAAAGTGCTTGATCCGAAGAATAAGACGGCAATCCTTATAGCTGTAAAGAATAATAAGAAAGCAACGATGAGTGTTCCGGCAACTGTTATGCTGAATGGTTATAAGCACACGGTTGTACAGGTAGGCGACAAAGTAATGAAGGGTAACTCAAAACTGAAAAAAGTGGTTCTTGGAAAGAATGTCATCACAATTGGAAAGCAGGCGTTCATGAACTGCAAGAACCTGAAGAGTGTTCAGTTAAAGGGCAAAGCCTTAAAGACAATCAAGAGCGGTGCATTTAAGAAGACTTCAGCAAAGCTGGTAGTAAGCGCAAAGAAGATGAGCAAGAAACAGAAAGCACGTCTGCTCAAGAGTTTGAAAAAAGCGGGTGCAGGAAAGAAAACAAAAGTGAAATAAGGAGAAACAGGCGAATCCCCACAGACAACTGTGGGGATTCGTTTTGCCCGTTTTTATAGAAACAAGCATGAAGTCTCAATTTGATTAAGAAGATAAGGAGTCACAGCTTTAAGAATTCCGGCTGGCGTTTGCGGAAAACAGTGTAATAGCGGAATCCGCAGTCCAGCAGGAGTTCTTTTACTTTGCCAAAATCATAAGCGAGATGCTCCGGGGAATGGCCGTCGCTGCCTACAGTGATAATTTCTCCGCCTAATTCCCGGTAACGCCGCAGCACATCCGGGTGGGGATTTGGCGCGCCCAGTCCGTATTTGTAGCCTGCTGTGTTTAGTTCCAGTCCGACGCCGTGTGCGATGATGCTTTTCAAGACTTCGTCCAGAATTTCGCTGTATTTTTCATAGGAATAGAAACGATTTTTGTTAGGACCGTAACGCACCACATAATCAATGTGTCCGTAGACATCAATATCAGAGAATGCATTCAGGTTTTCAATAATAGTCTCAAAGTATTCCAGGTAGCAGTCCTCTTCCTTACGCCCTTCGTAGAAAGCAGGATAGTAAGGGTCAGCGCCATGCACCAGATGGGAAGAGCCGATGATAAAATCAAAATCCCACTGGCGGATATAATCGCCCAGACGCCGGGTGAGATGAGGCTGCAGCCCAAGCTCGATACCAAAGAGAAGTTCTATCTGGGCGCCATACAGCTCACGGCAGCGGCGCAGGCAGTCAAGATAAGCGGGCGTGTCTACCATAAAATCCGGTTCACCGGGTATATAGTCATAGTCTAAATGTTCTGTAAAACACATCGTTGTAAGCCCCAGGCGGATACCCGCCTCTACCATGGATTCCATAGAAGCCTCTGAATCCGAAGAAAAAGATGAATGGATATGAAAATCAGTATTCAAAAAATCCCTCCTTTAAAACCACATATTGCGCATAAATGAATCGTGATTTGACGTGAATTACAATTTTTTACGCCCGGCCTGGTATTCACGGAGCAGGCGTAATGCTTCTTTTGATAAAGGGAATAGTGCAATCATGTTAAAGATTGTCATAAGTCCAATTCCAATATCGCCCAAATCCCACACGAAGGTATAAGCAGCCAGCCCTCCGATAAAGAGCATCACCAGAGCCAGGACTTTATAAAGGGTTTGGGATGTCCAGTTATCTCCGAACAGGTAGGCGACATTGGAGCGGGCATAAAACAGGATGCCCAGGAAGGTGGAGAAACTGAACAGCCATAGTACGATGGCTGTGAAAATCACACCGAAATCCCCCATGTGATGCCGCATGGCCGTCTGCAGTAAATCCATGCCCTCCAGTCCTTGGATAGACTCTGCCGGGGCAAGGAGCATCAGCATGGCGGTACAGCTGCAGATGACAATGGTATCAATAAATACGCCCAGAGCCTGCAAAAGCCCCACCTTTACCGGATGGTTCATCTCTGCGGCGGCTGCCGCGCAGGGAGCGGAGCCGGAGCCGGCTTCATTGGAAAACAGTCCTCTCTTCGCACCGTTCATAAGCACCGCGCCGAAACCTCCCGCAACAACCTGGCGCAGCCCAAATGCTTCGGAAAAAATTCTGCCGAATACATCCGGCAGAAGATGTATGTTCTTTATAATGATAAATAAAGTAAGCAGGAAATATGCGCCGGCCATAACCGGAACGACGATATCAAGGACTTTTACAGTGGCATTTTTCCGCAGTACAACTACCGCCGCTACCAGAACCAGGATTGCTGTGGTCCAAATAGGAGGGATATGGAAAGCATGGTCGAAGGCGGAGGAAACGGAATTGCCGATAACCTGGCTGATGCCGCACCAGCAGATAAGCCCTGATATAGCGAATAGTATGGCAATCACAGAACGGCGGCGCCTGCCATCTTTTTTTACAAACAAATGATGGATGTAATATGCGGGGCCGCCCCGGTAGCCTCCGTAGAGAGGATCTGGTTCTTTATGGAGCTGTGCCAGGGTTGCCTCTATAAAAGCTGTAGAGGAACCGAGCAGCGCCAGTACCCACATCCAGAAGACTGCCCCGGCGCCTCCGGCTGAGATGGCGGCTACTACGCCTACTAGATTTCCCATGCCCACCCGTGTGGCAGTGGATACAATCAGGGACTGCAGGCCGGACAGCGCGCCTTTTTTTGAAGAAGTTTTCTTCTCGGTTACCAGCCGAAGCATTTCCGGGAACATCCGAATAGGAAGGAGCCGGGTCTTGATGGTAAAATAGATGCCCGAAGGCACGAGAATAAGAATCAATAAGGAAAGCCCTACAGAGCTTCCGCCGGGAAGGGGAATCGTTATCAAATCGCCCCACAGCAGCTGATAGACTGCCTGAATAAAATCTACTATCATTTTTTCCTCTTTCTGACGCACGTTCTGCGTCATTTTGGTGATTTGGAAGTTTACTTTCAAACGCTCCTCTTTTGAATGCATGTTCGTACATTTGGAAGTTCACTTCTTTTGTTGTATTTTTCTACTATTCAGTATATAATGAATAGCAAAATCTGTCTAGTTGATGAAATTGATATTTAGGATTAAATATTTCGATAGTGGCGGTACGTGGAGTGTACAATAACTTTCGATACATGGAGGCGGAAGCGTGGATATTAAAAACCTGGCTACTTTTATACAGGCGGCGGAACTGAACAGTTTTACAAAGGCGGCGCAGAAACTGGGCTATTCCCAGTCTACCGTTTCTTTTCAGATTAAACAGCTGGAGGAAGAGCTGAATGTGCGGCTATTTGAGCGTATCAGCCATACGGTGGCGCTGACGGAGAAGGGACATGAGCTGTTGGGGTATGCCCATCAGATTACCCGGCTGACGCAGGAGTTGAAAGATAATATGAGGGAGGAAAAGGACGTTCGCGGGCATGTGCGTCTGGCTATGGCGGATTCTTTGTGTACATCTATGGTATCTTCCGGTTTTCGGGATTTTAGGGAACAGTATCCTGGGATTTCCCTGAAAATCATTACGGCAGAGACAGAAGAGATGTTCCGCCTGCTTAACCATAATGAAGTGGATGCGATTCTGACTCTGGACAGCCATATTTACGATGCAGAATATGTGATTGTGAAGGAAGAAAAGGTATGTACGCATTTTACGGCCAAAGCGGGAACGCCCATCAGCCAGAAGAAGAGACTGCCTATTCAGGAGCTTGTACAGGAGCCGTTTCTACTGACAGAAAAAAATATGAGCTACCGCCGCCTGATGGATGAGAAGCTTGCAGGAATGTCCCTGGAAATACAGCCGATTTTAGAGACAGGGAGTGCAGATTTAATTAGCAGGCTTGTGGAGACGGGGGAGGGGATTTCCTTTCTTCCCGATTATGTGACAGCCCCCAAAGCTGCGGAAGGAAAGCTGGTATATCTGGATGTTCCTGGATTTGAGGTTGAAGTTTGGAAGCAGCTATTGTATCATAGGGATAAATGGGTTTCCCAGCAGCTGGGTTCTGTTTTGGAATATTTTTCGGAAAAAGGCTTTGGGGAAGAAGCTTTGATGTATAGTTCCGGGAAGGATGCAGCAAAATGTAATGAGGAGTTTGTAACGGCTTGAGCAAGGGAAGGCTGTTATGGAATTTATCATAGAAAGTGGAGGAAAAGCGGATGGAAAAGCTATTGCAGGAATTTCGGGAGGATCTTGCCGGATTTCGGGAGATGACGGATAAGTTTTATACAGGGGAAGTGAGCACGAAAGAATACAAAGGGTTTTCCGGAGGATTTGGAAGCTATGCGCAGAAAGGCGGTAAGGCGAGTATGCTCCGTCTGCGTCTGCCGGGCGGACGTGTGACAAAAGAGAAACTGAAATTTATTGCAGATGCCATAGAGGAATACGGGATTGACAAAGTACATTTTACCACCTGTCAGACGGTGCAGTTCCACAATCTGTCTGCAAAAGCGGCATGTGAACTTATGGAAAAGGCATTGGATGCAGGCATTGTCACCAGAGGGGGCGGCGGAGATTTTCCGCGGAATGTGATGGCATCCCCGCTTTCCGGGGCAGAGCAGGGCGAGTATTTTGATGTGCTGCCGATGGCGGAAGCTGTGTCGGATTACCTCTTGGGCATGATAAAAGCAGTGAAGATGCCTAGGAAGCTGAAAGTATGCTTTTCTAATTCGCCTGCAAATGAAACACATGCCACATTCCGCGATCTGGGTTTTGCGGCACAGGCAGACGGAACTTTTACTGTGTACAGTGCCGGAGGGCTGGGGAAAAATCCCCGCATGGGTGTGAAGATAGCGGAGCATGTGGCACCGTCGGATGTATTATATTATGTAAAAGCAATGATTGACACGTTTGTGGCATATGGGGATTATGAGAACCGGGGCAGAGCCAGGACACGCTATATGCAGGACAAGCTGGGGGCGGAAGGTTACCGGGCAGCGTTCCTGGAAAAGTTGGCGCAGGTGAAAGCGGAAGAGAAGTTAAAAATCAGTGTCGAACCTGGAACTTTGGAAAAGATGGGGGACGGTACGGAAGCGTCTGGAAAGCGAGTGATTCCACAGAAACAGGCGGGATTGTATGCGGTGGCATGGCATCCGCTGGGCGGAGTCCCGGCTGTTACGAAGTTTAGGGAACTGTATGGATTGTTGAAGGATATGGAGAGTGCGGAGCTGCGCATTGGGCCGGATGAGACGGTTTATGCTGTAAATCTGAACGGCAGTGAGGCAGTGAAGGTGGAGGCGGCTACAGAGGACGGCGCGCAGAACCTGTTTGAGACTTCTGTATCCTGTATTGGGAGCAGTATCTGCCAGATTGGGCTGAGGGATTCCCAGGGAGCGCTGGCGGCAGTGACAGAGGAAGTGAGAAAGCATGGTTTTGCGGATGGCGTGCTGCCCCGCATCCATATTTCCGGCTGTTCTTCTTCCTGTGGGACGCATCAGATTGGGACGCTGGGATTTCACGGCGGCGTAAAGCGGGTGGACGGTGTGGCAGAACCGGCATTCACCTTCCATGTGAATGGCTCTGATCTGGAGGGAGAGGAGAGATTTGGCGAGGAGTGGGGCATAATGCTGCAGAAGGATATGCCGGCATTTTTCGTAGAGCTGGGAAAGGCAGTGGAGGCAGAAGGCATGACTTTCGACGAGTGGTTTTCTGCTTATCCGGAAAGACTCAGAGAGCTTGCCGGGAAATATTTATACTAGGTGCTTATACACAGAAAATAGTTTGAAGCGTGCGTGTGCTGTACTTGAGAGGGGATGTGTTTTGGGCATGTTATCAGTGATTTTACCCGCTTACAATGAGGAAAAAATGCTTGCTAAGGCAGCAGGAACCATCAGCGCTGTTCTGGGGGAGGCCGCGATTCCCTATGAACTGGTATTTGTGAATGACGGTTCCAGGGATAGTACTTGGCAGGAAATTGAGAAGGCGGCAGCAGAAAATCCTCGGATTGCGGGCATTCATTTTTCGAGAAATTTTGGAAAGGAAGCGGCAATCTTTGCGGGGCTGGCAAACGCGTCCGGGGACTGCTGTGCTGTGATGGACTGCGATCTGCAGCATCCGCCGGAAGCTTTGGTGGATATGTACAGGCTGTGGGAGCAGGGCTATGAAGTGATAGAGGGCGTGAAGCGGAGCAGAGGACGGGAGAGTGTTATGCACCGGGCCAGTGCAGGGCTGTTTTACCGAATGATTTCCAAGGCGGTGGGGATTGATATGTCCCGTGCCTCGGATTTCAAGCTGATGGACAGGAAAGCGGTGGACGCGCTGCTGGCTCTGCCGGAAAAGAATGCGTTTTTCCGGGCGCTGTCCTCCTGGATTGGCTATAAGACGGCGTCTGTGGAGTTTGATGTCCAGGAGCGGGAGGCGGGGGAGTCCAAGTGGTCTACCTGGTCTCTGGTAAAATATGCGGTTACGAATATCGTGGCGTTTTCTTCTGTTCCCATGCAGCTTGTGACGGTGGCCGGGGTTCTCGTATTTATTTTTGCGATGATTATGGGAATCCAGACGCTGGCGAAGTTCTTTATGGGACATGCGGTAGAGGGATTTACCACGGTTATCCTGCTGATTTTGATAATCGGAAGCGTGATAATGATTAGCCTGGGGATTATCGGCTATTACATATCGAAGATTTACGAGGAGGTCAAGGGGAGGCCGAGGTATTTGATTTCCAGGCGGATTGCAGCAGAAAGGTGTACAGATGGAGAGAAAAGGCTGGATTGACTATGCGCGGGTGTGCGCGGTTTTCTGTGTCGTGCTCTGCCATGCCACAGAGAGCTTTTATGGTGCGGTTGTCCGCGGGGAAAGCAGAATCGGCACAGGACTCTGGATATTGGAAAATACATTATTTACGGTCGGAAGACTGGGGGTTCCGCTGTTTCTGGCGATTACTGGAGCGCTCTTGCTTGGCAGGGAATTGGAGCCGGGGAAGTTCTACAGGAAGTCTCTGCTTCCGCTGGTGGGTACTACGGAAATCTGGATTGTGTTGAATTATGTATTTGTGTGTGTGTTTCAGGATGCGGAGTTTAAGCTGGCAGACTTGGCGTGTGAAATGCTGTTTCTGCGCACTCTGGAGCTGTCTCATATGTGGTATATGCCGATGATTATCGGGGTATACCTGGCGCTGCCTTTCCTGTCTATGACAGTCCGGGGGGCGAGGGAGGCAAAAGCTTTCCGGCTGCCTTATCTGGCAGGGATGGCGGCGTTTCTGGTAATTCCTACCGTGAATGTATTTCTGGCGGAAGCGGTTCCCGGCGGAACGCCGCTGAAACTGAAGCTGGATTTGGATTTGCTGGGAGGCGTTTATGTGCTGTATCTGCTCGGCGGATACTTTATTGCCCAGGGAATATTGGAAAAGATAAAAGGGAGATACCTGCTGCTGGCCGGAGGAGCCTGCTTCCTGCTGAATACGGCGGCACAGTATTACCTGTATGCGAATGAATTTTATAAGTCTAACCGTTTGCTGTGGTACAGCAGCGTGTGTATTTTTGTTATGGGGCTGGCGTTGTTTGAAGGGATACGCCGTATGGCTGATGCGCCCGGCAGACGGGCTGTACGGCTGATAGAGGACACGGCCAGGTGCAGCTTTGGAATCTATCTGCTGCATAAGTCGATACTTGTCCTGGCGGTGAAATATCTTCCCATGGAAGGCTGGGGAGAGCCTGCCGAAATCTTTGTGCTGCTGGCGTCGGGCTTAGGAATCAGTGTGCTGTTCTTACTGCCTTTTGCCCGCAGATGGAAAAAAGCAGGCCGTGTGCTGTTTTTGATAAAGTAAAAAGCCCCGCAGAGCAAGCTGCAGGGCTTTTGCCATATTTAATTGCCGAGCATAAATTTTCCGATAATCTCAGAAACCCCATCTTCGTTGTTGCTGCGTTTCGTTATGTAGTCTGCGGCTTCTTTAACGGCGGGTTCGGCATTTGCCATTGCCGCGCCTATGGCAGCAGCCTGAATCATGGAAATATCGTTTTCGGCATCCCCGGCGGCAATCGTATTTGCCATCGGGATATCCAGGTGCTCACACAGGATGCGGACGGCGTTTCCTTTAGAAATACCAGGGGCAATGTGTTCCAGGTAGGCGGGGCTTGAGAATACCCGATCCATTTTTCCGCGGCACCAGTCTTCTGTGGCAGTACGGAAACGCACCAGCTTTTCGTGGTCATGAATGTCTATGACAATCATTTTTACAGGTTCTTTTTCGAGTTCTGCGATAACATCAGGAACGATGCGGCTGTGGGTTCGTGTAGTTTCCATGTAGAACTGGAGTGCGTCGGTATCAGCCTCAGTGAGAATTTCTGTGTCGCTGTAGGTCTGGCAGTGCAGCCCCATTTCCTTGGCGGCATCGAAGATATGCCGGATGTAAGGCAGGGGAAGGGTCTTTTTGTAAAGGCTCTTTTTTTGGGAGGTATCGTAGATTTCCCCGCCATTGTAGGCAATAATATAGCAGCCGTCGCCGACCAGCCCTAAATCTTCTGCCTGTGCCAGAGCGCTGAAAAGGGGGCGTCCGGTGGTGATAACAATCTGATGCCCCGCGCGTAAAGCCTGCTTGATAGCTTTTCGGTTTCCGGCAGTGAATTGCTTTTCGTCGTTGAGAAGCGTGCCGTCCAAATCCAGGAAAATGATTTTTCGGTTCTTTTCTTTTTCCAGCAGTTCTTCCAGCGCTTCATCACTCTCGGAAATCCAGGTATCTTCTTCTTCGGGAGTCAGTCCCAGATATTCGCGGAGAGTGCAGTCTGCACCTCCGTAATTCCATTCGTCTGTGTAATCAAAAATAGCGTCAAAGGGCAGCTCGCCTTTCATATATTGTTCTCTGAATGTCATAGGTTCCTCCATGTTATATGAATTTTTACAGTACTTTTTCAAAGCGTCCGTGCCGCACGGAGCTCTTCCAGGAACGCATAAGGTACTTTTAAATTTCCTTTTCCAATGCCAAGATCAATGCTTGGCTTCGTGCTGCCGTGGAAATCAGAGCCGCCCGAAAGGAAAAGACTGTGTTTTTGCGCCAGCATACGCACATGTGCTTCATCTTCTGATGAGTAGGTGGAGTAGAGTGCTTCGATACCAATAAGTCCTTCTTTTTTCAGGCCGGCAATCAGTTCGTCCATAGAGGGTTCGTCTATATGGTACAGCATAGGATGTGCCAGGATAGGGATTCCTCCGGCGAGCCGGATTAAGCGGACGGCCTGGGCGGGAGTTACCTTTTCACGGGGGATGAAGCAGCAGGCATCATCTCCCAGGTAACGGGAAAAGGCTTCTGAAATCTCTTTCACATAGCCGTGCTCCAGCAGAAACTTCCCGAAATGCGCCCGTGTCCAGACGGCGTCCGGATATTCCGTTTCCATAGCTTCCCAGGTAATATCAATGCCTTCTTCGCGCAGCCGCTGTATCATTTTCTCATTGCGGATGTCCCGGGAATTCTGGAAGCGCGTGAGCTGCTTGCAGAATTCCGGCAGTTTGTAATCAAAGTCCAGACCGACGATATGGACATCCTTTCCGTGGAACTCCGTAGAAAACTCAATTCCGGAGATGACCTCAAGGCATGTCCCATCGGCAGCGGAGAATAATTCTGCAAGCCCGTCAATGGTATCATGGTCTGTCAGGGCGATTGCCGCCAGTTTCTTTTTTAATGCATAGTGAACCAGCTCGGCGGGGCTTAGAGTACCGTCAGAGCAGTTGGAGTGTACGTGTAAATCAATAACGTTCATTTTTGCCTCTTCTTTCTGGATATTTTCTTTTAGTATACCCAAACAAAGGGACAGTTTCAATAAAAAAATATTAGTCATTGGGTAAAGTGAGCGGAAAGCGGATTGTGATACAAAAGATATCTTCTGTAATGGCTGCCTCAATTTCTCCTGCCATCCGCAGCACCAGTTCTTTTGCAATGGCGAGCCCAAGCCCGGTGGAAGTCTTGCTGCGTGCTTCATCAGCCTTGTAGAAACGCTCGAAAATCATCGCCACGTCAATCTGCTCTGGATGCGGTACTTTGTTGCTGACAGCCAGAAGGATTTGCTCTCCCTCTGTATGCAGGGTAATTTTGATTTTTTTCTCGCCGTGTTCCACGGCATTTTTCAGCACGTTCTGGATGATGCGGCGGAGTGCGGGGGGATTTCCAGGCATATACACGCGTTGTTTTGGGATCAGGATTTCCGGCTCTATCCCAAGCTTTGTCCAGTCCTCATAGTAAGAAAATACGGTTTCCTTTAAAATCTGGGTTACGCAGCAGTGGGTCAGTTCCAGTGGGGAGGTTTCATTTTTCAGCTTCGTGAAAGTGAATAATTCCTCCAGCATTTCTTTTAGGCTTTCGATACGCTTCCGGATGACTGCCAGATATCTCTGCCTGTCATCTGCGCTGCTGCAATCCTCCAACAGCTGGAAATATCCGTCTAGGGAAGTAAGCGGGGTGCGGATATCATGGGAAAGATTCGCATAAGTATCGGAAATGATTTTCTCTTTTTTTCGATATTGTGCGTGTTCCCGGTGTTTCAAAGTCAGGTATTCATTCAGAATATCAGCCAGTTTTCCGATATTTCCGAAATCTATGTCACGGGTTATGAGCATATTGCTGTCATGTTTCAGCAGAAACGCAAGCTGGCGGCAGATGTCTTTCACCTGCCGCTGGTATTTCCATAGAAGGAATGCCTGTATGAAAATGATAATAAGTAAAATTCCGATCATGATATACATGGGTTAACAGTCCTTTTTTGCAAAAACAGTATTTCCGATAAATGACATAGCCAGAAGGAACGCCACGGAGATAACAGCAGGCATCAGAACATCATCGGAGGAAGGCTCTATAGGCACCAGGGCGATTTGCCCGGTCACCGTGTATTTCATAAGCTGGAAATCCGAAAATCCCAGTTTGTGAATCAGGTTATCAATCAGGCCATAGAGGAGTGCTGAGACTCCGCCACACATGCAGATAACGAGAATCATGCTTAAAACATTGTTCCTCAGCAGCACGGCGATTGCCATACAGATTAGTGTAAGTGCGTAGTGGAGCAGAATTTGTATGCCCAGATACCATAGCAGTGCGCAGATGTTTCCCCAGACGAGGTATCCGAAGCATATCCGGCAGAAGAGCGCCTGAAGCAGTACGTATCCGAGCATGGTTAGTGCAGTAAATACAAGCATTGCGACGGCCTTTGATAAAAACAAAGCTCCACGGTTTCGCACCTGTCCGCCGATGTTTTTGATATATCCGCTGTTTATGTCAGCAGTAGCAAAGATAACTGCGAAGATGACAAAGAACAGGGCAGTGAATTTTGCGGTGGTATTTGCGTAAACTTCATCCAGCACAGTAATCTGTTCTCCTGGGAGGGTGGGAAGACTCACGCTCATGCCAAGGTTTACATTTTCTGTTGTCTCTTGGTGGGTGTATTCCTGGAGTTCTGGCATCTCTTGTACAATAAGGCTTAAAGAGGTGGTGAGCAGCATAGTCGCCGCCATGACAATCCAGATGACATACAGGCTTTTTGTCCGGAACATCCGGTATAAATCCATTCGAACCATATTAAACATGTTTGGCACCTCCCGTCAGATTCAGGAAATAAGTTTCCAGCTCTTTGTTTGTTAAGGAAATCTCCCTTACAGGGATTCCTGATTTTACGAGTTCTGTGTTCAGGGCGGCGCTTTCGTTCAGCCGTTCAAATACATGGATATGCTCTTTATCTACAATCTGGTAATTTATAAATCCCATCCTGTCTAAGATGGGGACTGCCTGTTCCGGACAGGAGAGTGTCAGCTCGATTCGTTCGCTGCACCGTTTCATCAGTTCTTCCCGTGTCAGCTCCTGGATCAGACAGCCGTTATGAATGATGCCGTAATTGGTAGCAATCTTAGACAGCTCTTCCAGGATATGGCTGGATATCATGATGGTCATATTCCGTTCATCCCTCAGACGGTGAATCGTATCACGGATTTCGGCGATTCCCTGAGGGTCCAGGCCGTTAATCGGCTCATCCAGCACCAGCAGGTCGGGTTCGCCTATCAGGGCAAGCCCGATTCCCAGCCGCTGTTTCATCCCAAGAGAAAAATGCTTTGTTTTTTTCTTGCCTGTGTCTGCCAGACCGACAGTATGCAGGATTTCATCGATGTAGTCCGGCTTTTTGATGCCGAACAGCTTGCACTTTATCTTCAGGTTTTCGTATGCAGTCATGTTCTCATACAGGCCAGGGGCTTCAATCAGGCATCCGACTCTGGAGCGGATATTTTTTAAATCCTTTCCTGTATAGCCGAACATTTCGATTTCGCCATCCGTCGGGCTTGCGAGGCCGCTGATCATCCGCAGGCAGGTGGTTTTTCCGGCGCCATTTCTGCCTATAAAACCGTAAATCGCACCTTTTTTAATATGGATGTCCACCCCGTCCACAGCTCTGTGATGCCCGAATTGTTTGGTGAGGTTTGACGTGCTTAGTAAAAATTCGCTCAATGTTTTCATCTCCTTTTCTTAACTGTTCTTATCTTATCGGAACAATCCAAAAGAAAAGCAAAAAAACAGTAAAAAAAGAGTAAAGAATCAGGGCTTTAAACGGTAGCCGATACCCCATACAGTTTCTATGTAATCTTCTGTGGTGAGTGTTTTGATTTTTTTGCGGATATTGCTGATGTGGACGTCTAGCGTCTTTGTTTCACCCATATAGGGTTCTTCCCAGGCATATTCAAAAATGTCCTCTTTGCTGAATACCTGTTTTGGGTGCTTAAGAAGCAGTTCCAGAATCGCAAATTCCTGCTTGGTAATATGGGGCAGTTCTGTTCCGGCGATGCTGGCCTGGAACGTGTTTCTGTCAAGGGTGAGCGCTTTGTGGGAAAGAACCATCTGCTCCGAAGCCTGGGACAGACGGCGGATCTGCACTTGTATGCGGGCGATGACCTCTTTGATTTCAAAAGGCTTTGTGATGTAATCGTCTGCTCCTCCGGTAAGCAGGTTTATTTTTTCATCCAGTTCATTCTTTGCTGTTAATACGATAACCGGAAGATTTCCGATTCTTCTGATTTCTTCCAGAACTTTTTCGCCGGGAATGCCGGGAAGCATCAAATCCAGAAGGACGAGCGTATAGGGTTTCATTTGAAGCAGCATCCGTGCTTCTGTTCCAGAGAAAGCCTGGTCGCAGAAATAGCTTTCTTTCGTTAAGGCTTCTTTTAGCAGGTTGTTGATGTTGGTGTCGTCCTCTACAATAAGAATTTTTTTCAAAATCTTTTTCTCCTTAATTGAAAAATTTCCGTTTCGTGCTGCGGTGGTTTTATTCTAACATGCAGGGAAGAGGGTTTCAACGGGGACTATGGTATGCTTGAATAAATTTCCTGCTTATGATATGTTGTGTAATATGATAGCCATTAGGGAGGATATACAACATGAACTTTGATTTTGGAATTTTGGATTTTATTCAAGCGAATATGCGGAGTGATTTCTTTGATGCATTCATGCCGCTTATTACAAAGCTGGGAGATGCCGGGATTATCTGGATTATTGCTACGTTAGTACTGCTGGCGGTTCCGAAAACGCGGAAGGTGGGAATTGCTGCCGCAGTCAGCCTTCTGCTGGAAGTGGTTTGCTGCAATTTGCTTTTAAAACCGCTGGTGGCGCGCACACGCCCGTATGACGTCAATACAGCAATACAGCTCTTGATTCAGCGCCCGCTGGACTTTTCTTTTCCGTCGGGACATACATCAGCGGCCTTTGCAGTGGTGTCAGCATTGTTTTTTAGTAAGAATCGTCTATGGATTCCAGGAGGCATATTGGCGGTGCTGATTGCTTTTTCAAGGCTTTATCTGTATGTGCATTTCCCGTCGGATGTGCTCGTGGGAGCGTTGCTAGGCATCGCGTCAGGATGGATTGGGAGCTTGGCGGTTCAGAAGGGGAAACGGATATAAGAAAAAACGAGAACATGCTGCTTCTTCGTGATAAGCAGCATGTTTTTTACGCATTTAGAATATTTAGTTTTAAAATATTAATGTTATTTTAGTTAATTGCAATTGACATATAAAAATATAATATATATAATATAACTTAACAGATGTAGGGATATAAAGTCTGAATTTATACTCGGCTCATTTACAACAAAGGGGGGTATACTACATGAGAAAGAAATGGTTAAAGAAAGCTATTATTGTGGTGATGGGCGCGGTGACGTTTTTCAACATGTATACGCAGATATTATATGCAGCGCCAACGGTAAATAATATTATCCCAAATGAACAGGAACTTGTAGAGATTTCAGATTATAATCTGCAGACGCAGACAGAAGAAA
The DNA here is from genome assembly GCA_041223665.1 of Lachnospiraceae bacterium 46-15. Taxonomy (GTDB): domain Bacteria; phylum Bacillota; class Clostridia; order Lachnospirales; family Lachnospiraceae; genus Hominisplanchenecus_A. The sequence goes on along the minus strand of JBCLQO010000005.1, from coordinate 102,734 downwards.
CGAGTTATGTAAGTGATTTTGCATTAGATACAATAACTGCATTCGATGAGTCAATATCTACATATGCTATAATAGGGAGTGATAACCGTACCATTGTTTCTGATACTACAGTCGCTCCATATCGTTACGTGGGACGTTTGGTTACATATTATACAGTACCTTCTACGGGTGCAGCTATGATGGATTCAGGAAGTGCATTTTTAGTAGGACCTAAATTGGTGATGACTGCAGCGCATTGTTTATATCCAGTATGGAAAGGAGAGATATGTAATATTACAAAGGTAATGTTCTATCCAGGGAGAAATGGTAATAATCTTCCATATGGAGGAATTCAGGGAACGGTTCTGCATGTACCTACAAAATATAAACAAAATGCTTTAGAATATGAAAAGAACTATGATGAGAAATACGATTATGCAGTTATGGAATTAGCTACGGCGGTTGGGAATACTACAGGATATTTTAGAACGGACGCAAACTATATGGTTGGGACGGGAGAAAATGTAGGTTCTTCATTGAAAGTTATTGTGGCTGGATATCCGGGTGCGGTAAGTGAGCGTAATAAATTGTATCGTCAGGCAGGAACGGTTAATTTCATGGGTGATGGATATTTGCTGGATTATACGATGGATATAGAGAGCGGGCAAAGTGGAGGACCATTATATTATAAAGAAAGCGGAAAATATTACGTGATGGGAATTATTACATCAGATACGCCTACACAAAATTATGGAAGGCGTTTAACAAATGCTGTTTTGCAGCTGGTAAAGAAATATAGTTAAAGAGGGGAGATAAATGCATGAAAGAGAGAATTTCAAAAATAATCTTTTCCGTACTGGCATTGTGTGTGGTATTTTGCGGATGGAATGTACAAGCAGCGTCTTCTATGTTGAACGAACAGGAGATTGTCTTAGAAGTAAATGAAACCTATATGCTGAAAGCTTCTACGTCAAAGAAGGTTTCGTGGAGCAGTACATCGGATATCCTTGCTCTGAATGAAGAGGGAAAGAAAGCAGCAGTAACTGCTTTGAAGCCAGGGAAAGCAAAGGTGTATGCGAGAGTGGGAGGCAGAAAGGTATGCTGTAAAGTCACTGTTTTGAAAAAAGCATTTTCCAGGCGCAGGTCAAAATCAATGTTTCGTTCGCCGGATGGGACTTTTACATGGCATAAAGTGCCGGGCGCGGAAGGATACCAAATTTATGAAATAAAACCTGGAGGTAAAAAGCAGAAGCTGTTTAAAACGATTAGAGGGGGCAATATCACCCGGTATTCGGGAAATATCATAAACACAAAGAGTACATTTAACATAAGGGCTTACCGAAGAGTAAACGGAAAAATTGTATACAGTAAATGGGCGAAAAGAAGTATGTCATGGCCGCTTACTGTTACAAAAGGCTAAAATATTTAAAAGACGGCAGAGGGTTTTTGCAGCCCTCTGCTTTTATAGAATTTTATGGCATCAAACTTGCAGCGCAGCAAGCTGCGGGGTATTTGACCCTCGTGGCATTCGCCAAATGCTCACGGGAATAAAAATGAGAAAAGAGACAGGCACAGGGCAGTTTGGCGGAGTGTATATAGTACTATGGAAGCATTGGCGGAAGTCAAGGCTTTCACAGTAAATATATAGGAGGGACGCCAAATGGCTTTGAATATTGTAAAGCGTTATCTTACAAAGAACCGCTGCTATCAGAGCGGTGTAACTTCTCAGAAGATAGGGATTCAGATACACACAATCGGGACAGGGCAGGACAATGCGGAGGCAATCGCAGAGTATTGGAATCAGAGCAGCGTGGATACCTGTGTTCATTATTGTGTGGACGCGGCGGTTCCGGGACTGGTGCTGCAGTTCCTGCCGGAGAGTTACCGGAGCTGGGCGGATGCCGGCTACGGAAATAACAATTTAATTACAATAGAAATCTGTGAGTCGGACGCCATTGTTTATACAAACGGGGCTTTGTATGATGTGACGGATTTTACCAAGTTTAAGGAGGATATTCTGAGGGGGTACTGGACAACCGTAGAGCTGTGCGCTCAAATCTGCAAGGAGCATGGCTGGAATCCGCAGGCGAAGCTCCCGTCGGGACTTTATCTGATTTCATCTCATGACGAAGGGCGCAGGGCGGGGCTGTCCTCGGGGCATGTAGACCCAACGCATGTATGGGACAGATTTGGTCTTACTATGGATAGGTTTCGGGCAGATGTAGCTTTTGCTATGGGGAATGACGGGGAGATGACGATAGGGATGAAGGTGCGTCTTACTCAGGGAATTACGTTCCGAAAGGGCGTTTCTACAGAGTCTGAGCAAGCGGGGTATGTGAAATATACAGAGCTTCCCAAGTCTGTGCAGAAAAAATGCAAACGGCTGTCAGGTGATAAAGCAAAATTGAAAAAGGGGAATGTGGTGAAAATTAAGGGGCTGGAGATTTCCTGGAATGGCGATATATGGATTGAAGTAAAGAATGGATGGCTGCCTGTGGTAGTAAATGGGAAGTACCGGGTGGAAAGAGCATAGCTTGCCATGGAACTGCTTTTATGGTAAGATTCGGGTATCAGTTGAAATATAGAAAACGCCGGGCAAATAGCCGGAAGAAGGAGGAAACAGAGTGGAAACCTGGTACTACGAAGTTATCAGCATTGATGGAGACTATGCAAATTTAAAAAGAACAGATACGGATTCGGATGAGTTAAAGCTGGTCGCACGGGCATTGCTTCCGGCAGAAATCATGGAAGGCAGCAGATTGAAATATGAGTGGATGCAGTATGAAATCATATAAGAAAATTCTCGTCTATATGACGGACGGTGAAAAAAAGCAAAGAATTCTGTCACTGTGCAGAGAACTGAAGCTGGGACTGGATGAAATTTCTTACGCGCAGATTAATACGGCGCTTGTGGAGCTGGCGGGATTCTCCAGGCTGCCAGAAGAGATGCGGGGAAAAACAGCCGCGCCTGCCTTTTACAACATGCCGGAGCTGCTGGTTTTCTGTGGGGTGCCGGAGGAAGAAGTAGATGTGTTCCTGAAACGTTACCGGGAAACGGGTATTCCCTCGGTGAGCTTAAAAGCAGTTACGACGCCGTACAATCTGCTGTGGACGCCTTATGAGCTTGTAAAAGAGCTGGAAAAAGAGAGGGAGGCGTTGAGAAATACCTGAAGCAAGGCTTGATAAAATCAAAATTTAGGATGTGAAAAGGATACTGGCGTAAATAATGGCACTCTGCAGGGTGCCATTATTGCTTCCATGTCATAGTATATTCTTTTTCACCAGTATTTTCGTCTATATTTTTATGCTGAATCTGAAAGGATTCTCTCTGATAAAATTTAACGGCTCTTACATTTTTCTGATATACGTTTAGTGTTAGCTGTCCTTTCGCAGCTTTGGCAAAGTCTAGCAGCAGCTTTCCGATACCTTTGGACTGTGCACCGCTGCGAACAAAAATCCCTGCGATATAGTCAGCGCTAAGCCCAAGAAAGCCGTCTATCGTGTGGCTGGTTTCATCTTCATAGATATAGACTTCCGCTTGCAAAAGCATTTTTTTTACGGATTCAAAATTGTCTTTCCAGTATTGTGCAGGAATGAAATCGTGGGCTTTTAGATTGGTGTCCAGCCAAATATCCGCGACTTGGTTAATATCTGGTTCCTGTAATTTTCTAATCATGCTGCGTCTCCATTCAAAAATGAGGTGGGATTTATAAAGTCACTCGCTCAATTATACAATAAAATAAAAAGAAATGCAATTTATCGTTGACAAGCCAGGTCTATAGTTATAGAATAAAGGGAAGTCTATAACTATAGACCTGATGCGCATTTTAGAAAGAGAGGAGATTTTCCTGTGGAATATTTGAAATTATGTGACAGCGATTACCGCTTTATGATGGTAGTGTGGGACTACGCCCCGGTGAATTCTGGTGAGCTTGCGGCGCTTTGCCTGAAAGAGCTGGGCTGGAAAAAGTCTACGACCTATACGACGATAAAGAAGCTGTGTGAAAAGGGGTATATTAAAAATGAAAATGCTGTGGTGTCTGTAAAGATTCCGAGAGAAAAGGTACAGTCTCAGGAGAGCGATTATTTTGTGGAACGTACATTTAGCGGCTCACTGCCCCAGTTTCTGGCTGCATTCTTGGGCGGGAAAAAGCTGTCAAAAAAGGAAGCGGATGAGATTAGGAAAATGATAGAAGAACATGAAGCATAAGAGAGGAGGGATTCTATGGGGAATCTGTTTCGGGTTATTGTGGAACTGGGGACTACGGCGGTTCCTGTGATTCTTGCGGTGTTTGTCATACGGATGTGCCTTTGGCGTGCTCCAAAACGTTATTCGTATCTGCTTTGGGGAATCGTAGGATTTCGTCTGGCAGTTCCGTTTTCTATTTCGTCGGCGCTTAGCATATTTAATCTTGAAGTTTTCAGGGGGACAGGTCTGGGAAGGAATATTGTACAGCCAGAGATGGGCGAGGATTTTGGAACGCATACGGCAGGACTTAACCAGGGACTGGCGGATGCGGGCAGCGGGCAGACAGCGCCCATGCTGCAGGGCGGCGGAAATATCCCAAGCGGACTGTGGCAGGCGCTTACGCTTCTGTGGGCGGCAGGCGCCGTGGCAATCCTAGTGTATTTTCTGCTATCCTGGATACGGATGAGGAAAAGAGTGGAAAAAGCAGTCTGGAAGCAGGAAAATGTCTGGGAGTGTGAGAACCTTCCATCGCCGTTTGTTATGGGAATTTTCCGTCCGAGAATTTATATTCCGTTCCATTTGAGAGAAGCGGAGTACACGGTTATCCTAAGGCATGAGCAGTATCATATCCAGAGGAAGGATTATTTGGTGAAAATTTTTGCATGCCTGCTGCTGGCGGTTTACTGGTTTCATCCTCTTGTGTGGGCAGCGTATTTTGCGATGCAGAAAGACATGGAGATGAGCTGCGACGAGCAGGTGCTGGAATGGATAGGAGTAAAAAGAAAAGCGGAGTACAGCCATCTCCTGCTTGCTTTTGCGGAGAAGGAAAGTGAGGGATTCCGTGCAGGAATCCTGGGTTTTGGAGAAAACGGAATCAAAGGACGGATACAGAATATCCTAAATTTCAGACATACAGGGCGCTGGATGGCAGCCGGCCTGGGCATGGTGTGTATCGCGGCTTTCTGCCTGCTCGGTACAAACGGAAGGGTATCGGATACAGTCCCGGAAAGTCTGGAGGAATCTGCCGGCAGCGTTTACAATCAGGGGTATGGGTTTTCAGCCGGAATCCTAGAAGCATCGGCCTCGGTAAAAACATATAAAATGGAGGGAGATTTCGATGTGGAGGAGGAAATGAAAGATCTTTGGACTCCGGGTCTGAGCTTGAATGAAACAACAAAAGAAGGCAGTTTTGGTTATGACCTGCTGTCCTCATATCTTCATGTCGGGACGTATGAAGTGGAGGGACAGATATTGACTTTAACAGACTATGAAGGAACTGGGCATTTTCGGTTTAAGAGGATAGATGATAATACACTGGAATTTATTCAGGGCGGCTCTTCGCCGGTTGTCCTAACAAATGAGAGGATGGGAATTCCAGTGTATGACGGAGCACGTTTTAAGCTTACAGAAGATTAGGCTGGATGAATATCTTTCTAAAATACTGGACGAACGGCGATTTTTATACTAAGATAAGAGAAGTGTTGAGTTGTTACGTCAGGAGGAGACAAGATATGAAAAAAGTAGTGAAATTTGGAGGCAGTTCTCTTGCCAGCGCAGAGCAGTTTCGTAAGGTGGGAGATATTATCCGCAGCGATGAAGCGAGGCGGTTCGTGGTTCCGTCTGCACCGGGAAAACGGTTTGACGGGGATACGAAGGTAACAGATATGCTGTACAAATGTTATGCGGCGGCTGAGGCAGGCGAAAAGTTTGCGAAACTGCTGGAGGATATCAAGGCACGCTATTATGAAATTATCCATGGACTGGAGCTTTCACTTTCCCTTGAAGAAGAATTTCAGGTTATCAGCGAGTCTTTTGCCGGGAAAGCAGGCACGGATTATGCGGCTTCCAGAGGCGAGTATCTGAACGGCATTGTGATGGCTGCGTATCTGGGATATGAGTTTGTGGATGCGGCAGAGGTGATCTGTTTTGATGAGGAGGGAAATTTTGCAGCGGATGTGACAAATGCAAAGCTTTCCGCAAGACTGGCAGAGGTGGAAAATGCTGTGGTTCCGGGCTTTTACGGCGCTATGCCGGACGGAAAGGTAAAGACGTTTTCAAGAGGCGGTTCCGATGTGACCGGTTCCATCGTGGCAAAAGCTATCAGCGCGGATATCTATGAAAACTGGACGGATGTTTCTGGATTTTTGGTAACAGACCCACGAATCATTGAAAATCCGAAGGTGATTGAGACAATTACTTACCGGGAGCTTCGGGAGCTTTCCTATATGGGCGCGACTGTGCTTCATGAAGATGCGATTTTCCCGGTGCGCAAGGCGGGAATTCCGATTAACATCAGGAATACGAATGCTCCGCAGGATAAAGGAACCCTGATTGTGGAGAGTACATGCAGGAGACCGAAATACACAATCACCGGAATTGCCGGGAAGAAAGGTTTTGCTGCCTTGAATATTGAAAAGGACATGATGAATGCGGAGGTTGGATTTGGCAGAAAGGTGCTCCAGGTGTTTGAAGAAAATGGGATTTCTTTTGAGCATATGCCGTCCGGTATCGACACGATGACAATTTTTGTCCATCAGTCGGAATTTGAGGAAAAGGAGCAGAAGGTACTGGCAGGAATCCACCGCGCAGTGAACCCGGATTCTGTAGATTTGGAAGCGAACCTGGCTCTGATTGCAGTGGTAGGGCGCGGCATGCGGGCGACCAGAGGAACGGCTGGGCGTATTTTCTCCGCGCTGGCACATGCGAATATCAATGTCAAGATGATTGACCAGGGTTCCAGTGAGCTGAATATTATCATCGGCGTGAGAAATGATGATTTTGAGGCGGCAATTAAAGCGATTTATGATATTTTTGTGACAACCCAGCTATAAGAATTGACAGAAATTTAACATTTAGGTATACTGGATAAAGAAGCATACCCCATTCCGACAGGGGCGACCGCTGACGGGATGGGGTAAACTATAGTCGGGAAGGATGATTCTGATGGAGGAGAAGGAAATATCAAGGGCAGTAGTGAAACGGCTGCCGCGCTATTACCGCTATTTAGGAGATTTGCTTGAGAGAGGCGTAGAGAGGATTTCTTCAAATGATTTGAGTGAAAAGATGCGGGTGACTGCATCGCAGATTCGGCAGGATTTGAATAATTTCGGCGGTTTCGGGCAGCAGGGCTATGGCTACAATGTGGAGTTTCTTTATAATGAGATAGGGAAAATCCTCGGACTGGATAAAACCTACCATATGATTATTGTGGGAGGGGGAAATCTGGGGCAGGCGCTCACAAATTATGTGAAGTTTGAAAAGAGGGGATTTAAAATTATAGGGATTTTTGATGTGAATCCGGAGCTTGTGGGGAAAAATATCAGGGGGATAGAGATACGTGTGGCAGATGAGATTCCACGCTTTTTGCGGGAAAATGATATTCAGATTGCCGCGCTGACGCTGCCGAAAAGCCAGGCGGAGGAGATGGCGGCGCTGCTGGTCGAGAATGGCGTGAAGGCGATCTGGAATTTTGCGCACTTGGATCTCAGGCTGCCGGAGGATGTGATTGTGGAAAACGTACATTTGTCAGAAAGCCTGATGCAGCTTTCCTACAATATCAGCCGCAGACAGGAGACAAGGAAATGAAATACCTGGTAAATGCCCGGGAGATGCAGAGATGCGACAGGATTACGATAGAAGAATATGGGATTCCCGGCCTTGTGCTTATGGAACGGGCGGCTTTGGCGGTGGCAGATTCACTGATGGACGGCACCTTTTGTATGGATAAGGTGCTGGTAGTGTGCGGTTCGGGCAATAACGGGGGTGACGGATTTGCCGTCGCCCGGATTTTGATGGAGAGAAATGTGGAGATTGCTGTCCTGTTTGCAGGAAAAGAGGAGTCCATGAGCGAAGCAGCGCGGATTCAGAAGAAAATCTGCGAAAATTATGGTATGAATTTTGTCAGCAATATAGACATTCATGAATATACTTGTATAGTAGATGCCATCTTTGGGGTGGGGCTTTCCAGGAAAATCGAAGGACGGTATCAGGCGCTGATTGAACAGATAAACCAGGCGCCGGGAAAGGTGGCGGCGGTAGATATTCCTTCAGGCATTTCTGCGGACAGCGGCAGAGTGATGGGGACAGCCGTATGCGCAGACAGAACCGTGACTTTCGGGTTTGCGAAGCTTGGACAGGTGCTTTACCCTGGAGCTGCATACTGTGGAGAAACCGCTGTATGGGACATAGGAATCACGGAGAAGAGCTTCCGTGGGGAGTTTCCCTGTGCATATTATCTCGAACGGGAGGATATGTGCCGTCTGCCGCAGAGGATGAGGTATTCGAATAAAGGCACTTACGGAAAAGCCCTGCTTGCCGCGGGACAGAAAAATATGTGCGGTGCGGCATGTCTGGCAGGGGAGGCCGCGTACCGTATGGGAACAGGGCTGGTGAAAATCTTTACAGAAGAGTGCAACCGGGTGATTGTGCAGGCAAGGCTTCCGGAAGCGCTGCTGTCTGCTTATGAGCCACAAGATGTTTTGGAAGAAGAAAGCATCTTCCAGTGGCCCACGGCGGCAGGAATCGGTCCAGGGTTTGGAACAGGTACGGGAAAGTGGGAAATCCTATGCCTGTTTCTGGAAAAATGTATCTGTCCGCTGGTACTGGATGCAGATGCGCTGAATCTGCTTTCCGGCCGGACAGAGAAGTTAAGGGAGTGCCGGTCATCTGTTGTGGTCACGCCCCATATCGGAGAGATGGAACGGCTGACGGGGATTCCGAAAAAAACGATTCAGGAAGATTTGCCGGGAACATGCCGGCAGTTTGCAGAGGAGTACGGGGTGGTTTGCGTACTGAAAGATACCAGAACCGTGATTTCTGATGGGAGGGAAATCTGCGTAAATCTCACAGGGACAGACGGAATGGCCACAGGCGGTTCCGGGGATGTACTTACAGGAATTCTGACTGGGCTGCTTGCACAGGGGATGGAGACTTTTGCAGCGGCAAAGCTGGCAGTGTGGATTCACGGCGCCGCCGGGGAGCTGGCGGCAGAACGGCTGGGAAAGCGCGGGATGCTGGCAGGAGATATTTTGCAGGAGATACCGACAGTATTGTTGGAGGGAGAGAACGCATGAAGAAGCATGGCAGAGTATGGGCGGAAATAGACTTGGATGCAATAGGAGCCAACTATCAGGCAATGCATGAGAAGCTCGGCGATGGACGGGGAATGATTGCCGTGATAAAGACCGACGGCTATGGACACGGCGCCGTGCCGATAGCAAGGCTTCTGGAGCTGCGGAATTACATCTGGGGCTTCGCGGTGGCAACTGTGGAGGAAGCGCAGGAACTGAGGATGCATGGAATCACGAAGCCTATCCTGATATTAGGGTATACGTTTCGGGAGGATTACCGGTGGATGGCAAGAGAAGAGATACGCCCGGCAGTTTTCAAGTATGATATGGCAGTGCAGATGTCGGAGGCGGCATTGGCAGAAGGAAAGAAATTTTTTGTACATATGGCTGTAGATACAGGAATGACGAGGATTGGGCTTGCAGATACAGAAGAAGGCGCAGGAGAGGCGGTTCGTATTGCCGCGCTTCCAGGGATTGAGATCGAGGGGCTGTTTACACATTTTGCCAGGGCTGACGAAACAGATAAGTCCCACGCGGAAACTCAGTTTTTGAGATACATACGTTTTTTGGAACTGCTGAAAGAGAAAGGGGTGGAAATTCCCCTGCGGCATTGTTCAAACAGTGCGGCTATCCTGGAGATGCCGGGGCTTGCGGCAGATTTGGTAAGGCCGGGAATCACAGGCTACGGGATTTATCCGTCGGAAGAAGTGAGACGTGAAAGTCTTGCGCTGCGTCCGGCAATGTCCCTGAAAAGCCATATTGTGTACATAAAAGATGTGGAAGAAGGAACGCCTGTCAGCTATGGCGGAACTTATGTCACAGAAAATAAGATGCGGATTGCCACCATACCTGTGGGATATGGGGACGGGTATCCGCGAAGCCTTTCCAATAAAGGCTGGGTGTTAATCCATGGAAAAAAAGCGCCGATTCTTGGCAGGGTATGCATGGATCAATTTATGGTAGACGTAACCGGAATCCCGGAAGCGAAGGAACTGGACGAAGCAGTGCTGATGGGAGAATCAGAAGGAAGTGTTTTAGATGTAGATGCTCTTGGGAAGCTGTCAGGGCGGTTCCCCTATGAGTTCGTATGTGACATCGGAAAGCGCGTTCCGAGGGTTTATATCCGGAACGGAAAGTTATGGGAACATCCGTGAAAACAGCGCAGGTGAAATGATAGCCTCAGCTTGATAAAATGCACATGGGAAGCGGCATTTGAGATGCATGTCCTATGCCTATGCAAATTTACCGCCGAAAATGAATAACGATAAAAAACAGGGGAATACTGTAGATACCGGAAAGGAAAACCAGGAATCGGAGTGTGAATTTTGTGATTATTAAGCGAGGGGATATTTTTTATGCGGACTTACGTCCGGTGGTCGGCTCAGAACAGGGCGGGGTGCGCCCGGTGCTGATTATCCAGAATGATATCGGGAACAGGCACAGCCCGACAGTTATCTGTGCGGCGATTACATCAAAGATGAATAAGGCGAAGCTTCCTACCCATGTGGAGATAGACGCAGGAAGGTATGATATTATCAAAGATTCTGTTATTTTGCTGGAACAGCTGCGGACGATTGACAAGAAACGGCTGAAAGACAGAGTGTGCCATCTGGATGCGGAAATACTGTGTAGAGTAGACAGGGCACTGGCAGTCAGTCTGGACATGGGATGCCAGGCGGCGCGGGCGCAGGGGTGCAGATAGCGGGAAGGCTACATAAAGAATGCTGTGTGCTTGCGGATGGCTGCCGAAATATAGAAACACTTTATTTAAAAGGGGCTCGGGTTTGAGTTCCTTTTTTGCGTAAATAGCGGATTGAAGGATTTTGCAATTTGCTCTTGAATTTTCTGGACAAATTAGGTAAAATAATGAATAGGTTGATGTTTCTTTAACAAACTATTAGGAACACATCATGAACCGGCATATATCAGCCGGTTGCAAAATTTCATTCTTAGGAGGAATTAAATCATGGCAGTAAAAGTAGCAATCAATGGTTTTGGCCGTATCGGCCGTCTTGCATTCAGACAGATGTTTGGCGCAGAGGGATATGAAGTAGTTGCAATCAACGACTTAACATCTCCGAAAATGTTGGCACACTTATTAAAATATGATTCATCTCAGGGTAAATATGAGCTGGCTGACAAGGTAGAGGCTGGTGAGGATTCTATCACTGTTGATGGAAAAGAAATCAAGATCTACGCTATGGCTGACGCTTCCCAGCTTCCTTGGGGAGAAATCGGAGTAGACGTTGTATTAGAGTGTACAGGATTCTACACATCTAAGGCAAAAGCAGAAGCACACATCAAAGCAGGTGCCCGCAAAGTTGTTATTTCCGCTCCGGCTGGAAACGACCTGCCTACCATCGTTTACAATGTAAACCATGAGACACTGACAGCAGAGGATACTGTTATTTCCGCAGCTTCCTGTACAACAAACTGCCTGGCTCCGATGGCAAAAGCTCTGAACGACTATATGCCGATCCAGTCTGGTATCATGTGCACCATCCACGCTTACACAGGCGATCAGATGATCCTTGACGGACCGCAGAGAAAAGGCGATCTGAGAAGATCTCGTGCAGGCGCTGTAAATATCGTTCCAAACAGCACAGGTGCAGCAAAAGCTATCGGTCTGGTTATTCCGGAACTGAACGGCAAGCTGATCGGCGCTGCTCAGCGTGTACCGACCCCGACAGGTTCTACTACAATCCTGAACGCAGTTGTTAAGGGACAGGCTACTGTTGATGGAATCAACGCAGCTATGAAAGCAGCAGCTACAGAGTCCTTCGGTTACAACACAGACGAAATCGTATCCAGCGACATCGTTGGTATGAGATTTGGTTCTCTGTTTGATGCTACTCAGACAATGGTAGTAAATCTGGAAGACGGAACATCTCAGGTACAGGTAGTTTCCTGGTACGACAATGAGAACTCCTACGTAAGCCAGATGGTTCGTACAATCAAATACTTCTCAGAGTTAGCATAAGTTTAAATATCTTTAAGAAGATCCAAAAAGGGTCCGGTCTGCTTGGACCGGACCCTTTATCATTATCATTATTCAGGAGGCAAAGAAATGCTTAATAAGAAATCAGTTGATGATATCAACGTAAAAGGCAAAAAAGTTCTGGTAAGATGTGATTTTAATGTTCCTTTAAAAGAAGGGAAAATCACAGACGAGAACCGTCTGGTAGCAGCTCTTCCGACAATTAAAAAATTAATCGCTGACGGCGGAAAGGTGATTCTCTGCTCCCATCTGGGGAAACCCAAGGGAGAGCCGAAGCCGGAACTTTCCCTGGCGCCGGTTGCAGCACGTCTTTCGGAACTGCTTGGCCAGGAAGTGAAATTTGCGGCAGATGCTGAGGTAGTAGGGCCAAATGCAAAGGCAGCTGTAGAGGCTATGCAGGACGGAGAAGTTGTATTATTAGAGAATACACGTTACCGTGTGGAAGAAACGAAAAACGGCGAAGCATTCAGCAAAGAACTGGCTTCTCTGTGTGAAGTATTTGTAAATGATGCGTTCGGTACGGCTCACAGGGCGCACTGTTCTAATGTTGGTGTAACAGAGTATGTGGATACTGCAGCAGTAGGTTACCTGATGCAGAAAGAAATCGACTTCCTGGGCAATGCAGTAAACAGCCCGGAAAGACCATTTGTAGCAATTCTGGGCGGAGCCAAGGTTGCAGACAAGCTGAACGTTATCAACAATCTGCTTGAGAAATGCGACACCCTGATTATCGGCGGAGGTATGGCTTATACCTTCTTAAAAGCTCAGGGGAAGGAAGTGGGAAACTCTCTTCTGGATGAGTCCAAACTTGATTACTGCAAAGAGATGATGGAGAAAGCTGAGAAGATGGGCAAGAAGCTGCTTCTTCCGGTTGATGCAGTCGTAGCTGACGGGTTCCCAAGCCCGATTGATGCGGAAATCGAAGTATCTGTTGTATCTGTAGATGCAATCCCGGCTGATAAAGAGGCTCTGGATATCGGACCTGCAACCGCAGAGCTGTACGCAGACGCTGCCAAGACAGCAAAGACTGTTGTATGGAACGGACCGATGGGCGTATTTGAGAACCCAATCCTGGCAAAAGGAACAATCGCAGTGGCAAAAGCGCTGGCAGAGACAGACGCTACCACAATCATCGGCGGTGGTGACTCCGCAGCAGCCGTAAACCAGCTCGGATTCGGTGATAAGATGAGCCACATTTCTACAGGCGGCGGCGCTTCCCTCGAATTCCTCGAAGGCAAAGAGCTCCCAGGCGTAGCAGCAGCAAACGATAAATAAGCACTTAGCGAATGCGAGCAGAGCGAAGCATGAGGTTAGTAAGGGGAACAAACCGCTTAGCGATTGGCGAGCCGGAGGCGAAGACAGAGCTTAGTGCGAATAACCTATAGTTTAAGGAGAAAATGAAAATGTCAAGAAAGAAAATTATTGCAGGCAACTGGAAAATGAATATGACTCCAAGCGAGGCAGTTGCTTTAGTAAACGAGTTAAAACCATTGGTGGCAAACGATGAAGTGGACGTAGTATTCTGTGTTCCAGCAATCGATATTATCCCGGTTGTAGAGGCTGTAAAAGGCTCCAACATCCAGGTAGGCGCAGAGAATATGTATTTTGAGGAGAAGGGTGCATACACAGGCGAGATTTCTCCGGCTATGCTTACAGATGCAGGCGTTAAATATGTAGTTCTCGGACACTCTGAGAGAAGAGAGTACTTCGCAGAAACAAATGAGACGGTAAATAAAAAAATGCTGAAGGCATTCGAGCATGGAATCACACCAATCATGTGCTGCGGCGAGACTCTGGAGCAGAGAGAGCAGGGCGTGACCATGGATTTCATCCGTCAGCAGGTGAAAGTTGGTTTCCTTGGAGTAAGTGCAGATCAGGCAAAGACAGCCGTTATCGCTTATGAGCCAATCTGGGCTATCGGAACAGGAAAGACGGCTACGACAGAGCAGGCGCAGGAAGTATGTAAAGGCATCCGCGAGTGCATCGCTGAGATTTATGATGATGCGACAGCAGCAGCTATCCGTATCCAGTATGGCGGCTCTGTAAATGCAGCTACGGCTCCGGAATTATTTGTTCAGGACGATATCGATGGCGGTCTGGTAGGCGGCGCAGCTTTGAAACCAGATTTTGGGAAAATTGTAAACTACAAATAGAAATTGGATTATGATGGAAGGACGTGCTTTCGGGCGCGTCCTTTTCTGGGTGAAGGAGGAAAAATGACGCCAGCGGAAACATTGATAAACAACCACAGGCTTTCCAGGGAAGAATGCAGGGCACTTTTGGAGAAGGCGGAGGACAAAGATACAGGGGAATTGCTGAAGACAGAGGCAGTGCGTCTGAGGCGGAAATATTATGGGGATAAAGTGTTTACGCGGGGGTTAATTGAATTCACGAATTACTGTAAAAATAACTGCTATTATTGCGGAATCAGATGTGGGAACCAGAAAGCAGAACGATATCGTCTCACGGAAGAAGAGATTCTGGAATGCTGTAGGGAAGGATACAAGCTGGGATTCCGTACCTTTGTGCTCCAGGGGGGAGAAGACGCATGGTTTACGGATGAACGGATAGAAAATATCATCCGTAGAATAAAGCGGGAATTTCCCACTTGCGCCGTTACGTTATCCATAGGCGAGAAATCTTATGAAAGCTACCGGAGATTCCGCGCAGCGGGAGCTGACCGTTACCTGCTGCGCCATGAGACGGCGGACGAGAAGCATTACCGGATACTGCATCCGGAGAATATGCAGCTGTCGGAGAGAAAGCAGTGCCTGTATAATCTGAAAGCTTTGGGTTATCAGACAGGAGCGGGATTTATGGTAGGCTCTCCGGGGCAGACATTAGAAACGCTCGCCGCGGATTTGGAATTCCTGCAGGAATTAAAGCCTCAAATGGTAGGAATCGGTCCTTTCATCCCTCATCATGAGACAAAGTTTGCCGATGAGAAAGCAGGAAGCGTCAGCCTGACACTGTTTCTGCTTTCGATTATCCGGATTATGCTTCCCAAAGTGCTTCTTCCCGCTACAACGGCGCTGGGAACAGCAGATAACCGGGGGCGTGAAAAAGGGTTAGAGGCAGGGGCAAATGTGGTGATGCCCAATCTGTCTCCGCTCAGGAATCGGAAGCAGTATGATTTGTACGATAATAAAATCTGTACAGGGGACGAAGCGGCAGAATGCAGGACATGCCTGGCGCGCCGGGTGGCATCCGTAGGTTACCGTCTAGTGGACGAGCGGGGCGATGCGCTGGAGTGAGTTCAGTAATCTCCCCGACAAACCGCGATTTGAAATTTAAAAGGCCGCAGGGCTGGAGACAGAGGAATTCATACGGAAAAAGATTGTACAGCAGAAAAAGTTATGCTATAATCTCAGAATGAAAATAAGAACAACAGCAATGCGATAGAAAGGGATGGAGCATATGGATTTCATATATAGAAGTACGAGAGATAACAAAGTATCCGTCACCGCTTCCCAGGCAATCCTAAAGGGATTGGCGGAGGATGGCGGCCTGTTTGTGCCGGAAACGGTTCCGGCGCTGGATAAGAGCATGGACGAGCTGGCTGGGATGAGTTACCAGGAGACAGCTTATGAGGTAATGAAGCTGTTCCTCACAGATTTTACAGAGGATGAGCTGAAGGGCTGTATTGCAAAGGCATATGACGGGAAATTTGATACAGAGGAAATTGCACCGATAAAAGAAGCGGACGGCGCATACTACCTTGAGCTGTTCCACGGCGCGACGATTGCGTTTAAAGATATGGCGCTTTCTATTCTGCCTCATCTGTTGATTACTTCTGCAAAGAAAAATCAGGTGAAGGATGAGATTGTTATCCTGACGGCAACTTCCGGGGATACGGGAAAAGCGGCTCTGGCAGGTTTTGCCGATGTGCCGGGGACAAGAATCGTGGTATTTTATCCGAAGAACGGCGTCAGCCCTATCCAGGAGAAGCAGATGGTGACACAGAAGGGGGATAATACCTTTGTAGTAGGAATCAAGGGAAATTTTGACGATGCGCAGACAGGCGTTAAGAAGATTTTCGGAGATAAAGAGCTAGAGGCGGAGCTGGCAGAGGCAGGTTTCCGTTTTTCGTCGGCAAACTCTATCAATATTGGACGTCTGGTTCCGCAGGTTGTTTACTATGTATATGCATATGCAAAGCTGTACGCGGCGGGAAAGCTGGCAAAGGATGAAAGATTGAATGTGGTAGTGCCTACAGGGAATTTCGGGAATATTCTGGCGGCATATTATGCAAAAAATATGGGTGTGCCGATTGGAAAGCTGATTTGTGCGTCGAATGACAATAAGGTATTGTACGACTTTTTTGCCACCGGGACATATGACAGGAACCGTGAATTTATCCTTACTACATCGCCTTCCATGGATATTCTGATTTCCAGTAATCTGGAACGTCTGATTTACAGGATTGCCGGGGCTGACGATGCAGTGGACAGGGAGCTGATGGAGAACCTGAGTGTATCGGGAAAATATGAAGTTACGGGCGAGATGAAAGCACAGCTTGCAGATTTTTATGGGAATTATGCTTCGGAAGCTGAGACAGCGGCAGAGATTAAGGAAGTGTATGATAAAACGGGATATGTGCTGGATACCCATACGGCGGTGGCGTCTAAGGTGCGCAGGAAATATGCCGCTGAGACAGGAGATGAGGCAAAGACAATGATCGCCTCCACAGCGAGTCCGTACAAATTTACACGGAGTGTTATGAACGCCATTGACGGAAAATATGACAGAATGTCAGATTTTGAGCTGGTAGATGAGCTGAACCGCATTTCAGGCGTGGCAGTGCCCCGGGCAATTGAGGAAATCCGCACGGCTCCTGTGCTTCACGATACGGTTGTAGAAGTGGAGGATATGAAAAACGTGGTAAAGAAATTTTTGGGGATTTAAGCAGAGTTTTCACGTTCTGCGAGGATTTGGAAAAATTTTAGAGGATTTTTATTGATTTTATTCGGTTATTATGTATAATATAATCTGGAAGTTGGACAGACCTATGTCCATCAAAAGATATCAAAAGCCCTGTAAATGCAGGCAACTATTGAAGAAAAGAGGTAAAAGGCAAAATGGCAGAAATCAATTTAAGTAAGTATGGTATCACCGGAACTACAGAAATCGTGTACAATCCTTCTTACGAGATGCTGTTTGAAGAGGAGACAAGGACGGATCTGGAAGGCTTTGAAAAAGGACAGGTAAGTGAGCTTGGTGCAGTCAATGTAATGACTGGTATCTATACCGGACGTTCTCCGAAAGACAAATTCATCGTTATGGATGAGAATTCAAAAGATACCGTATGGTGGACATCTGACGAGTACAAGAATGACAATCATCCGGCAAGCCAGGAAGCATGGGATGCAGTAAAGAAAATCGCACTGGAAGAGCTTTCTAATAAGAGACTTTTCGTAGTAGATGCTTTCTGCGGTACAAATGCAGATACACGTATGGCAATCCGTTTTATTGTTGAGGTAGCATGGCAGGCTCATTTTGTAACAAATATGTTTATTAAGCCAACTGCTGAAGAGCTTGAGAATTTTGAGCCGGATTTCGTTGTTTACAACGCTTCCAAGGCAAAAGTAGAGAACTACAAAGAGCTGGGGCTGAATTCAGAAACAGCTGCAATGTTCAACATCACAAGCCGCGAGCAGGTTATCGTAAATACATGGTACGGCGGAGAGATGAAGAAAGGTATGTTCTCCATGATGAACTACTATCTGCCGCTGAAGGGCATCGCTTCCATGCACTGCTCTGCAAACACAGATATGAACGGTGAGAACACGGCAATCTTCTTCGGACTTTCAGGAACAGGTAAGACAACCCTTTCTACAGACCCGAAGCGTCTCCTGATCGGTGATGATGAGCACGGCTGGGATGACAACGGCGTGTTCAACTTTGAGGGCGGCTGCTATGCAAAGGTTATTAACCTGGACAAAGAGTCTGAGCCGGATATCTACAATGCAATCAAGCGCAACGCTCTTCTTGAGAACGTAACACTGGATGCAGAAGGAAAGATTGACTTTAACGATAAGAGTGTAACAGAGAATACACGTGTATCTTATCCGATTGACCATATTGAAAAAATTGTTCGTCCGGTATCTGCTGCACCGGCAGCGAAGAATGTAATCTTCCTGTCAGCAGATGCATTTGGCGTACTTCCTCCAGTATCTGTTCTGACACCGGAGCAGACACAGTACTATTTCCTGTCAGGCTTTACAGCAAAGCTTGCTGGTACAGAGCGTGGAATCACAGAGCCGACACCGACCTTCTCCGCTTGCTTCGGACAGGCATTCCTGGAGCTGCATCCTACAAAGTATGCAGAGGAGCTTGTTAAGAGAATGGAAAAGAGCGGCGCAAAGGCATACCTGGTAAATACTGGCTGGAACGGCACAGGAAAGCGTATCTCCATCCGTGATACCCGTGGTATCATTGATGCCATCCTTAACGGTGATATCCTGAATGCACCGACAAAGAAGATTCCGTTCTTCAACTTTGAGGTTCCGACAGAGCTTCCGGGTGTAGATTCCGGTATCCTGGATCCGCGAGATACCTATGCAGATGCTTCTGAGTGGGAAGCAAAAGCTAAGGATCTGGCTGAGCGTTTCACAAAGAACTTTGCAAAATACGAGGGGAATGAAGCTGGAAAAGCACTGGTTTCTGCAGGCCCTCAGCTCTAAGATAAATATTTATTACAGCACCGGGAGCAGTTCCTACTGCACCCGGTGTTTTAAGGTTAAATGGAACTCCCCGGCAAACCATAATCAGCGGCTGAATGGTTGCAAATGGAAATAATTTTCAGGATTATATGTTGTCAAAATGCGGATACTAGGGTATAATCATTTATAAATCAAGATTCCTGGAATGTTCGACAATCCTGTTATTTTGAACCTACATTTACTTTTATGGGATTCTTATATCGCTATATGCGATGGCAGGCCGCCGTTTGCAGCGGAAGTCAGAACATATGGCTGCGGATACCCACCTAGCTTTGCTAGGAGTCAAAATACAGGAAACGGCATTTTGGGAATTTTAATAAAAGAGAGTATTCCGTGCGGATACTCTTTTACTGTATAAGGAAGGTGTTTGATATGGGAAGTAAAATCAGCAGTTTTGGAAAGACAGCAGATGGGAAGGACGTATCCCTGGTGACGCTGGTAAATAAAAATGGAATGGGAATTGAAGTAACAAACTATGGCGCAACGCTGGTGGCGGTGACTGTGGCAGACAGGGATGGCAGAATTGATGATGTAGTTCTGGGATATGATGATGTGACGGATTATACGATGCACGGGGGATATTTGGGAGCAACGGTTGGACGTAACTGTAACCGGATTTATGGGGCAAAAGTGACGATTGATGGAAAAGAGTACATACTGGATGACAATGAAAATGGAAATAACCTGCATAGTGGATTTCATGGATATAATTCTTTTCTGTGGAATTTTGAGGTGATGGAAGAGGAACTGGCAGTAAAATTCACTTATCATAGTGCGGACGGTGAGCAGGGCTTTCCGGGAAACTTTGACATCGCAGTGACATATACGCTGACGGAAGAAAATGAAGTAAAGATTCATTACTGCGGAACGTCGGACAAGGATACAATTGCCAATCTGACAAACCATAGCTATTTTAATTTAGGAGGACATGGAAGCGGGGATATTCTGGAACATGTTATGTGGATTGATTCAGACGCTATTACGGTGACTGACGCGAGAAGCATTCCGACAGGAGAAATGAGGGACATCAAAGGAACCCCGATGGACTTTAACACTCCGAAAAAAATTGGAAAAGATATCGGCGCAGATTATGACCAATTGATACAGGGAGCGGGATATGACCATAATTATGTGCTGAAAAGCCAGGGCTGCGGTTTGAGGAAAATCGCAGAGGCGGCAGACGAGAAGAGCGGCCGGGTGATGGAAGTATTTACAGACAGCGTAGGCGTGCAGTTTTATACAGGAAACTTTATTGATAAGGACAGCATTGGGAAAGGCGGGGCAGTTTATCAGCCGCGTCACGGATTCTGCCTGGAGACGCAGTATTATCCCGACGCGAACCATCATGAAAATTTCCCGTCGTCTATTTTGAAGGCGGGCGAGTTGTACGATACGACGACCGTGTATAAATTTAGTGTGAAGTAGACGTGAATTATAAAAATAAGTGCATGATTTCCCAGTTTTGCGATATACTTCCAATAGGATATTTCGTGATAGGAGAAGTCAAGTGAGTCAGAATACGCATAGGCAGCTTATGATTATTGGGACATGCGCACTGTGTTTTGTGATGTTTTCTATTTACCGCAGGGGAGTGGAAAATGGGTGGTCAGTGATGCAGAGGGTATATGGAACCGGACAGCTTATAACAGATATCAGTTCGGATGCGGAAACAGAGACAGAAACCGCGGATGCGGTGGGACAGGCTGAAGAGAGACAGACGGCTGGGGTTCAGGTGACTGCATATGAGGAAAATCCGGATATCCGGGTGCAGATCTGTACAGATGATTATGCGGGGAAATACCATGAAAAACTGACGCTGGTATGCAGCACAGCTTATACGGTAAACTATGGAGACGTGACGGAAGAGCATAAGGCATCGGAGCCGGTGTGGTTTACCCTGGACGACCCCTGGCTTGAACATGGGACAGTGACGCTGGTTCCCAAAAAGAAAAAGGGTGTGTTTACATTTTCTGATTTGAAGCGGGCACAAGGCGCGCCTTCTTACACAGGGAAGATTCTTGTGGAGAAAAAAGAGGAAGGGCTTTTGGTAATGAATGAGCTTCCCCTGGAAACTTATCTTTGCTCTGTGGTTCCGAGTGAGATGCCTTCTGGTTATCCAATGGAGGCGTTAAAGGCGCAGGCTGTCTGTGCCAGGACTTATGCGCTGAAACAGCTTCAGGCAGGGCGGGGCACAGAAGGCGGCGCGGATTTGGACGACAGCGTATCTTATCAGGTCTATAATAATTTTAAGAGGGATGAGCGGACAGATTCTGCTGTGAAAGAAACGAAGGGTAGAGTCTTGACGCGGGATGGGGAACTGGTGGATGCGCTCTATTATTCAACCTCTTGCGGTATAGATTTGTCGCAGAACATGTCTGAGGAAGCGGTGTTCTGTGCGTTTATGTCGGGAAACGATGAAGCATATGAAAAGGATGAGCCGTGGTATCGGTGGAGTACGTATTTTTCACTGGAGGAGCTGACCAGGCTAGCCGATGGGCAGGAGGTCGGGGAAGTGAGCGGAATGCGGGTTTCTGCAAGAGAGGACAGCGGCGTGATAAAGATTTTAGAGATTACAGGTTCTGGCGGAAGCGTCGAGATAGAAGGAGAGTACAATATCCGAAAGCTGCTCCAGACACAGAATGCTCCGGTAATGCTGCAGGATGGCAGTACAGCGCCAAACCTCGGAATGCTGCCCAGTGCATTTTTTTATCTGACAGAGGAGAAAGAGGGTGGTGTCTTGAAAGGCTATACACTGACAGGCGGTGGATATGGCCATGGGAAAGGCATGAGCCAGAACGGAGCAAAGCATATGGCAGAGGCAGGACGAAGCTGTATGGATATCCTGAGATACTATTATGGACACTAGTGCGGCGCCGCCAGAAGGCGGCTTGGAATACCAGCAAAGGGACTTAGAAAGCGAAAAGGAGTTATGCAGGGCATAATGAAAACGATTAGTTTGGTGCAGATGTTTATGAGGAAAATGAAAAGGGATCGTGTGGATGCATATTCTGCACAGTCTGCTTTCTATATTATCATGGGATTTATCCCGTTCGTTATGCTGCTGCTTACGCTTCTGCAGTATACGCCTCTTACCCCGGATGACATGATGGGGATGCTGATGAATGCATTGCCGGATAGCCTGAAAGAGATGGTGGCCGATGTGGTAAATTCTCTGTTCACATCTTCCACGGCACTGCTGTCAGGAACGGCGATTGCGGCAGTGTGGGCGTCGGGAAAAGCTGTGCTGGCCATCACGAACGGCCTGAATTCAGTGTATGATATTGAAGAAACCAGGAATTATGTGGTGATGCGCATACGTTCCTCCTTTTATATCTTGGTAATGCTGGTTTCTCTTATCCTTACGCTGGCGCTGCTGGTGTTTGGAAACCAGATTCATGCCGTGATCGTGGAGCATTTTCCGATTTTCAGGGATGTGTCAGGATTTATTATCAGTGTGCGCACTGTCATTACTTTGATACTGCTGACGCTGCTTTTTGCGGCAATGTATACAATGCTGCCGAATACGCGGCAGCAGTTTTCCGGCCAGATACCGGGGGCAGTGGCGGCGGCAGTGTCCTGGTCATTGTTTTCTTATGGGTTTTCCGTGTATCTGAACTATGCCCATGGGATGTCGGCAGTTTATGGCAGCCTTACTACAGCAGTCATGATTATGCTGTGGCTGTATTTCTGTATGTGGCTGTTGTTTTTAGGGGCGGAGATTAATGAATATTTGAATAGCCCTGAAAGTTTCCGCTTGACAGGAAGCTGAAATATGTTAAAATAACGAGGAAAGCGCATACCGTGCTTGCACAAGTGTGCGTTTGACGAGTATAAACATTGAGACAATAGTCAAGATGTTAAAATAGTGAAAGATGCTAGAATGAATTTCAAAGGCAAAGAAGATGCAAGTAGGATATCATTTTCTTACAGAGAGAGGAAGCCATCGGCTGGAAGCTTCTTTAAGTTCAGATGATATTCCGAATTTCCCATCGGAGCCGCATTTCTGAAAGCGGAGTAGGAAGTGACGTGTCGTGCGCGTTAAGCATAGAGAGAGCCTGTCACGTACAGGAAACAGGGTGGTACCGCGGAACTGTCAGATTTCGTCCCTATGGGGATGAAGGATGCCGGTTCTTATTTTTTTGCAGGTTGCTGTGAACGGAGTGAACAGTAACAATAGAAGATAGAAGGAGAATCGATAATGAAACAGAGGTTGCAGGAAATCAGAGAAGAAGCAGTAAAACAGATTCAGAATTCCGACGCGCTGGACAAATTAAACGATGTCCGTGTCGCATTCCTTGGAAAGAAGGGAAAGCTGACCGCTGTCCTGAAAGGAATGAAGGATGTGGCTGCGGAAGAGCGTCCGATGGTAGGACAGATGGTAAATGAAACGAGGGCGGCGATTGAAGGGATTCTAGAGGAGACGAAGCAGAGACTGGAGGCGAAAGCCAGGGAAGAGCAGTTAAAGAGGGAAGTGATTGATGTCACGCTTCCGGCAAAGAAAAATAATCTGGGACACCGCCATCCAAACACGATTGCGCTGGAAGAGGTAGAGCGTATTTTCATCGGCATGGGCTATGAAGTAGTGGAAGGACCGGAAGTAGAATACGACCTTTACAACTTTGAAAAGTTAAATATTCCGGCAAACCATCCGGCAAAAGATGAGCAGGATACTTTTTATATTAATAAAGATATCGTGCTGCGTACCCAGACATCACCGGTTCAGGCAAGGGTCATGGAGCAGGGCAAGCTGCCAATCCGTATGATTGCACCGGGAAGAGTGTTCCGTTCCGACGAGGTGGATGCGACACATTCCCCATCTTTCCATCAGATAGAAGGACTTGTTATTGATAAAAATATCACATTTGCAGATTTGAAAGGAACGTTGGAAGAGTTTGCGAAAGAGCTGTTCGGACCGGAAACCAAGACAAAATTCCGTCCCCATCATTTCCCGTTCACAGAGCCGAGCGCAGAGGTAGACGTGACCTGCTTTAAATGCGGTGGGAGCGGATGCCGTTTCTGTAAAGGTTCCGGCTGGATAGAGATTCTTGGCTGCGGCATGGTACATCCCCATGTATTAGAGATGTGCGGCATTGACCCGGAAGAATACACAGGCTTCGCATTCGGCGTCGGACTGGAGCGTATTGCACTTCTGAAATATGAAATCGACGATATGCGGCTCTTATATGAAAATGATATCAGATTCCTGAAACAATTTTGATACTGTCTAGCCGTGCATTCGAATCTTCATGCAGACCGTGCAAGTTTACTTGCTAAGGGCTGCATGAAGATTCGAATATAGGGCGATCAGCCCGAGCGAAACGGAGCAGAGCGGAGTAGAGCGTGCACGGCGAAGCAGAGGGAAGAGAGACCGTGCAAGTTTACTTGCTAAGGGCTGCATGAAGATTCGAATATAGGGCGATCAGCCCGAGCGAAACGGAGCAG
>JBCLQO010000005.1:0-78235 GCA_041223665.1 Lachnospiraceae bacterium 46-15 | reverse complement strand
AGCGGAGTAGAGCGTGCACGGTGGCATATGAATAGAAAAATAAATAAAGGAGATTTAAATCGTTATGAATACATCATTATCTTGGATTAAGGCTTACGTACCGGAATTGGACGTGACCGCACAGGAATATACAGACGCTATGACGCTGTCAGGCACGAAGGTAGAAGGCTATGAGAAGATGGATGCGGATTTGGAAAAAATCGTGATTGGACAGATTCTTTCGATTGAGCGGCATCCTGACGCGGATAAGCTGATTATCTGCCAGGTAAATGTGGGAACGGAGACGGTACAGATCGTGACAGGAGCCCCGAATGTGAAGGAAGGGAATAAGGTTCCGGTGGTACTGGACGGCGGGCGTGTGGCTGGCGGCCACGACGGAAAGATGACGCCTGGAGGTATTCGGATTAAACAGGGAAAGCTCAGAGGCATCGAGTCCTGCGGCATGATGTGCTCTATTGAGGAACTTGGCTCTACCCGTGAGATGTACCCGGAAGCGCCGGAGTATGGAATTTATATTTTTCCGGAAGATGCTGTGGTAGGCGAGAGTGCTATAAAAGCGCTGGGACTGGATGATGTGATTTTTGAGTATGAGGTGACTTCGAACCGTGTAGACTGCTATAGTGTGCTGGGAATTGCCAGGGAGGCAGCCGCTACATTCGGGAAGAAATTTGTTCCGCCAGTCGTTCAGGTGACGGGGAATAACGAGGATGCCCATGATTATGTAAAGGTTACGGTGAAGGATACAGACCTTTGCCCACGCTACACTGCCAGGGTGGTAAAGAATATAAAAATCGCCCCGTCTCCGAAGTGGATGCAGAGGAGGCTGGCTTCCAATGGCATCCGTCCGATTAATAATATCGTAGATATCACAAACTACGTGATGGAAGAGTATGGACAGCCGATGCATGCCTATGACTATGATACGCTCGCAGGTCATGAAATCGTGGTGCGCCGTGCGGAAAAAGGAGAGAAATTTGTTACGCTGGACGGCCAGGAGCGGACAATGGATGACTCTGTCCTGATGATTTGCGACGGGGAGAAGGCAGTGGGAATCGCCGGAATCATGGGAGGAGAAAATTCTATGATTACGGACGATGTAAAGACGATGATGTTTGAGGCTGCATGTTTTGACGGGACGAATATCCGCCTTTCGAGCAAGAAGGTAGGGCTGCGCACGGACGCTTCCGGAAAGTTTGAGAAAGGGCTGGACCCGAACAATGCGGAGGCGGCTATTAACAGAGCCTGCCAATTGATTGAAGAGCTGGGCGCCGGAGAGGTAGTCGGCGGCATGGTGGATGTATATACTACAAAAAAAGAGCCGGTGCGTGTACCGTTTGAGCCAGAGAAAATCAATGCGCTGCTGGGAACAGAGCTTTCGAAAGAGCAGATGCTGAAATACTTTGAGGCTGTAGAGCTGGCGTATGATGCAGGAACAAATGAGATTGTGGCTCCGACGTTCCGCCATGATATTTTCCGCACGGCGGATTTGGCAGAGGAAGTGGCGCGCTTCTATGGATATGACAATATTCCGACCACTCTTCCGAGAGGAGAAGCGACGACAGGAAAGCTTCCGTTCAAACTGCGCATTGAGGAAGTGGCAAGGGACATTGCAGAGTACTGCGGCTTTTCACAGGGTATGACTTATTCTTTTGAGAGCCCGAAAGTATTTGACAAGCTGCTGTTGGCGGAGGATTCCCCGTATCGGAATGCGGTTAAGATTTCCAATCCGCTGGGAGAGGATTTCAGTATCATGCGTACTGTTCCGCTAAACGGAATGCTGACTTCTCTGGCATTTAATTATAACCACAGGAACAAAAATGTACGTTTGTATGAGCTGGGGAACGTATATTTGCCGAAGCAGCTCCCGCTGACGGAGCTTCCTGAGGAGCGGATGCAGTTTACTCTTGGAATGTATGGCGAAGGCGATTTCTTCGTGATGAAAGGTGTTGTGGAGGAGTTCTTTGAGAAAGCAGGGCTTCATAAGGCGGCGTCCTACGACCCGCAGGCAGGCAAGCCGTTCCTGCATCCGGGGCGTCAGGCAAACATCATCTATGACGGGGAAGCGCTGGGCTATCTGGGTGAAATCCATCCTGTCGTAGCAGACAAATATGGTATCGGCGAGAAAGCGTATGTGGCAGTTTTGGATATTCCGAAAGTGGTGGAACATGCTTCTTTCGACCGCAAATTTGAAGGAATTGCAAAATTCCCGGCAGTGACAAGGGATATCAGCATGATGGTGTCGAAGGAGATCCTGGCAGGACAGATTGAAGCTATGATTCGCCAGAGGGGTGGAAAGCATCTGGAAAGTCTGAATCTGTTTGATATTTATGAGGGTGAGCAGGTGAAGAAGGGGTACAAATCTATGGCGTACTCTCTGGTATTCCGGGCGAAAGATAAGACGATGACGGAAGAGGAGATTACTTCTGCCATGAAGAAAGTATATAACGGCCTGGAATCTATGGGAATCGAGTTGAGGCAGTAATGGTTATTTATGTAATGCGGCACGGGCAGACGGACTGGAACGTGGCAAAGCGGCTCCAGGGACGCTCGGATACGGTTTTAAATGAAAACGGAAGAGAACTGGCGAGGAAAACGGGGGAAGCGCTTTTGGCGGTTCCCTTTGCCGCTGCTTTTTCAAGCCCGTTAAAAAGGGCGAAGGAAACAGCAGCGCTGGCGCTTGGAGGCAGAGAGATTCCGGTTTTTGAGGATGAACGGCTGATGGAAATCAGCTTTGGGGTTTATGAAGGGCTTTGCAGCGCAAAGGATCATTACGAGATACCGGACAGGGAGTTTTCCTATTTCTTTACGGCGCCGGATAAATACCGGGTGCCGGAAGGCGGAGAGAGTTTTGAGGAGCTTCACAGACGCACGGAGGATTTTCTGAGGGATATAACGACGCGTCCGGAGCTGGAGGATAAAACTGTGCTGGTATCGACCCACGGCGCGGCGGGCAGGGCGCTTTTGAATGCCCTGCGGATTTTTGAGCAGAAGGATTTTTGGAACGGAGGCGTATCACCGAACTGCAGCGTTTCCATTTTGGAGAGCAGACAGGGGAAAGTGTGCCTGATAGAAGAAAATAAAATTTTTTATTCCCGCGAGCAGTAGCGGGCGGTTAAAAGAAAAGCAAGAAAGCTTCAAACAGAGGAAGCATTGGCGGATTGTATGTGAAATAGAAAAATATCCCGGTAAGAAAGAGCAGGAAAAAGATGCAGAAAATATTTGTGCAGAGATTTCCTGCTTTTTTCTTTAGAGTCAGATACCAGGTCAGGCTGTAACACAGGATTACCCCAAGAAAAAATGTGAGAATGTCCATCCAGAGATAGTGCTCTCCAATAATTCCGGTGTACGTATAATAAAATGTGACGATGAAAAGCAGTCCTGCAGTACATCCGATGGTGCGCGCGGTAATAAAGGCGGGAAAGAGCCTGCCTATATAGAAATATTCAAAGATAGTGAAAATTAGTACAGGGAAAAACAGCAGCTTTAAATGCTCCCAGGTGGATTCGTTGACCGGGGAGATGAGCCCTGCAAGATAATTGTATCCTGTCCATTCATAGAGAAAATGCATCAATACCCCGGTAATCAAAGAAAGGATAGCGAAAGCAACCTGGGCGTAGGAAAACTGTTTCTGAAAATATTTCATCATTTTTTTTACCTCCAGAAACAGTATATGGAGGAAGTGCGGAAATTATGAAAAAGAGCGCTGTCCAAAGTAGCGATAAATTTGTTTTGAATCGTCTGCTTATTAGTGTTATCATAAAAGCACTATAGAAAATTTTGAAGAACTTTCATGAAAGAAGGGAGAAGGATATGAGGATTACAAGCGGAAAAAGGATAGTGGCTGTCGTGATGTCATGTCTGTTGGCGGTAGGGGGTTTTTGGGGCCATACATTTTCGGCGCAGGCAGAGACGTCAAGTATTTCAGCAATGTTTGACAGGAGCGATGACAACACCTGGCTTTTTGCAGGAGGTGTGGAGGTACAGGGAAGATATGCGGAAATTAAGGGAAACCGAAATTTTGCGGGGCACTTTGAGGAGACCGTGCGGCGGGGAGACAGCGGCGGTGCGCCGGAGCACCAGAGGTACACGATAAATGTGGGACAGGCAGGGCAGGATATCGCTGCGTTTGCGGAGAAGCTGGACGGCTATATTGAAAGGTTGCAGCCAAAGGCAGTTTCCTATCTGATTGGCGAGGAGGATTACGGAAAAGGCAGGGAGGGCGTGGAAGATTTCAAAGTCTCCCTGACGGCTGTCATACAGAAGGCGCTTGCCATGAAGAATAACGGTGGGTTTGCAGTTATCCAGCTTCCCCATGCCGTGAAAGCCGCAGCGGAGAATGAGAAGGCCGCAGCTTATGCGAATGCCGCAAAGGAAACAATCAATGGTTTTACCGAGGCGGAACGAAGCCGTATCGTCTGTATAGACCATTATGAGCAGACGAACACCGATTCTTTCAAAAACGGCAATTATCTTACGGAAGAGGGAAGGCTTAACGGAAATGGACATCTGGAGATTGCCAGACAGCTCTGCCGGGGGACTTTTGGAAGTGTGAATGGTTCCATGACGATTGGGAAGGTCTGGGAGGAAGAGGAAAGGCCGCACACTTATCTGGCATCCAGGCCGGAGACAGAGGGGACGGCGGACGGACTGATGGTGCATATTCCCGAAGAGACGGGCATCAAGGGAGGCTGCATCTGGAAGATGGAAATCAACGGTCTGACGATTACTGGCGAGGAGGCGGAGGATTCCTTTGAAATCACAGGGCTTCCGCAGAATAAGACGTATAAGCTGACGGTGCGGTCAAAGGATGGCAGCAGGCAGCTTGCTTCTGTATACGGAAAGACGGCAGAAGGAAAGGCCGGGGGAAAAAGAAAGCTGGATGCCTTGCAGCAGAAAATTGTGGACAAGGTAGAAAGCGGCAGACCGTTGACATGGGTGTTTACGGGGGATTCTATTACCCACGGACTTGTGCATACGAAAGGATATGATGCGGTAGCGCAGATTTTTGAAAAGTATCTGAAAGAGGATTTGGGGAGAACGGAGGACGTCGTGATTAATACGGGAGTTTCCTCCACAGACACGGTTTGGGCGCTGGAAAATATCGAGCAGCGTGTGACAAAGTACAAGCCGGACATTGTTTCGGTGATGCTGGGTACAAACGATGTGTATACAAATGTCCGTGGATACCATACAGGAGTTGATGGGCAGGCCATTCTGATTACGAAGGAGCTGTACCGTGAAAATCTGGAAAATATGGTGGAGAAAATTCGGGAGAGTAATCCGGAGGCATGTATTATTTTCCGCTCGCCCACGCCTACGACACAAGGTTCCCGTGACACCTACCTTGAGGGGGGCGGCTACCTTCAGGTATTGGAGGATGTTGCGAAGAAAGATGGAAATATCCTTTATATAGACCAGTACCGGGAGTGGGACAAAGAGCTGCGTGCGTTCCGCTATCTCTGGGGGGCTAACTATTATTATGGGGACGGGAATCTTCATCCGGGAGCCGCAGGGCAGCTGTGGATGATGCAGAAATTTACCGAGGAATGCGGTTTGGACGTGGACACAAATCTAACAAGTCTGTCATACAAATTCGATTATGTGGAAGAGACAAGCGATGTGACACCGACGGTCATAAAAGGGAACAAAAAGGTGAAGGTGGACAGAAATGCCCTGCAAAGCGCTTATGCGCAGGCTGGCGGAACCGGGAACATCGGTGCGCTGGAGATTACCCTGACCAGGGCGGACGGAAGGACGTACACCCAGAGTACCGGGACAGACGGAGAGGATTTTGTCATGAAGAGCATACCTTACGGTACATATAGCGTTCAGGTTGTAGGCACACGGACAGATACTGCGGCGCATGTTACGTTTGCAGAGCAGACGGTGACACTTAGAGAATCGCAGACAGGGGAATTTGATGTTTTACTGGACAGCCAGATGTCAGCAGATTTATCGAAAGGGCAGAAGGCGGGTGTGTTGCGCATGGATGAGATGGCGCCGGATGTTTTCTATACGTATGCGTTATGTGAAGGGGAGGGAAGCAGTGACAATGCGCTTTTCCAAATCAAAGGCAGAACGTTGAAAATAAATGAGGAACTTGAAGCGAACCGTGAATACCATATCCGTGTAAGAGCGGAGGGAGACTCTTTCCAGTATGAGACAGCGCTTGTAATTCGTACATGTTATACGGTTTCCGGGATGCGCACCCAGGCGAGGGATTCTTTTGCATCGGACAAAATGGCTCTGGACATTGATTTGAGCACAGTTGATTTTGACGGGACGAACTATGTGAATCTGGCAGACCCCGGCAGCAGTTATTATGAGAACGGGGAATATCTTACCGTGTTGAATAATCTGAGGACAAATAGTGCCGGAGGTACCATTCTTATGCGGTTTAAGACGTCACAGGCAGGCGGCCTCCTGTTTGGTGCGGGAAGCACTGCAGCGGATGACGGTAAAAACATGATTTTTGGCACGGACAATACAGGAAAATTCCGAGGGTATTTCCGTACTGCGTCAGGAAATGGACTGAAAGGCTCTATGGGAACCGGCCTGGATGATGGAGAGTGGCATACGATTGCTATAGGGTTTGATACGGAAAAGGCAGATAACCAGAATCAGGTATTGGTGTGTGTGGATGGACAGGCGAACATTTATCCTTCTTCCTGGTGGACAAATGCTTTTAAGACATGGTTCAGCGTAAATAGTTCGGATATTGTGAAATTTTCTATTGGAGGCGGTGAATATGCGTCTGGAAATTTTAATGCGTTCAGAGGAAAGATAGAATTTATAACCATCACAGATGATGTATATTCAGAAGAAGAACTTCGCACTCTTTCCGGGGAGCTGTTGAAGAAAACGGAGCCGGAAGGCATTACAAAGATAGAAGGAATGGTTCTTAACGGCGATGAGATTTCTGTTCCGGATGAGGCGGCTTATCAGGTTGCAGAGTTTTCCTGGAACAAGGACGGAGGCAGTGCAGTCGTTCAGATGAGTGCAAAGGAAGGGTATGTTTTTGACGAAGAAATTGTTGTCGCACTAACAGAAGAATTCGGATACAGCGCCGAGGTACTATGGCAGACGGACAAGGAAATTCTGGTGACATTGACGAAGAAAACGCCAATTTCCGGAGGAGAGGACGAGCCAAAGCCAGATGATCCAAAGCCAGAGGAACAGACCCAAAAACTTATGGCGCCGACGATTGCTTCTTTAAAAGCGGTTGCAGAAAAGAAAAAAGCGGGCATTAAAATCGCAGTATCAAAGGTTGCGAATGCTGATTCTTATACAGTATACCGTGTATGCGGGGGAAAGACGGTATTAATCGGCAGAACGGATGCAAAAGGCGTGATTTATGATACCAACCCTGTGAATAAGAAAATAGCGTCTTATTACGCTGTTGCAGAGTCCTCTAATGCAAAGTATACGAAGAGCGGTAATGGAACTCCAAAAAGCATTCGTCTACAGGCAGCGGTTAAAAAAGTTACCGTAAAGCAGATAGGCAAAAAAGCACAGGTCAGAGTCTCCTGGAAAAAGGTAAAAGGGGCGAAAGGCTATGTGGTCTACCGTTCAACAAAGAAAAATGATGGATTTGTAAGAATCAAGACGATGAAAGGTGCAAAGAAAAAGGCTTTCCTTGATAAACGAGTGAAAAAAGGCAAATCATATTATTATCGAATTGTTGTGAAAACAAAGAAAGGATACAGTGCACCGAAAGTGTCAAAAGCAGTGAAAATCAGAAAATAGAACATAAAAAAGTTCCACCGGTTCAGCGTGATAACTGGTGGAGCTTTTTCTGTTTAAAGAGGCTGGGAAAGGAAACATGTCACTGGATGAGCATTGCATCCCCGAAGGAAAAGAAACGATACCGTTCCCGT
Organism: Lachnospiraceae bacterium 46-15; assembly: GCA_041223665.1. Lineage (GTDB taxonomy): Bacteria > Bacillota > Clostridia > Lachnospirales > Lachnospiraceae > Hominisplanchenecus_A. The sequence goes on along the minus strand of JBCLQO010000005.1, from coordinate 70,358 downwards.
ACCGCCGTCTCATAGGCGTTCAGGATGTGTTCTTTTCCGGCGAGGGCGGAAACCAGCATCAGCAGAGTGGATTCCGGAAGATGGAAATTGGTAATCAGGCAGTCAAGGACTTTAAAGCGGTAGCCGGGATAAATGAAGATGTGCGTCCAGCCGCTTCCGGCCTTGACAATGCCGTTTTCATAAGCGGCCGATTCCAGAGTGCGGCAGCTTGTAGTCCCGACGGAGATAATGCGTCCTCCGGCGGCTTTTGTATCATTGATCAGCTTTGCCTGGGATTCCTCCACTACATAGAATTCTGAGTGCATATGATGCTCTGTCACGTCCTCCACCTTGACCGGACGGAAGGTACCAAGCCCCACATGGAGGGTGACATGGGCGATTTTTACGCCTTTTTCCTTCAGCATGGCAAGCAGTTCCGGCGTGAAATGCAGCCCGGCAGTAGGGGCGGCGGCAGAACCGTCGTGTTTGGCATAGACGGTCTGATAACGGTTTTTATCCTTTAATTGATGGGTGATGTAGGGCGGGAGCGGCATCTGTCCAAGCTTATCCAGGATTTCTTCAAAGATGCCCTCATAGGAAAACTGAATCAGGCGGTTTCCTTCCTCCACCACATCAAGAACTTCACCCATCAGCAGACCGTCCCCGAAAGAAATTCTGGTTCCGGGTTTCGCTTTTTTGCCGGGTTTTACCAGAGTTTCCCAGATGTCGTTTTCCTTTCTTTTTAAAAGCAGGATTTCAATCTTCGCATCGGTGCCGACCTTGCTCCCGTAGAGCCTGGCGGGGATGACTTTGGTATCGTTAATCACCAGACAGTCTCCTGGATTTAAATAGTTGATGATTTCCCTGAAAATATGGTGCTCGATAGCGCCGTTTTCTTTATTCATAACGAGGAGACGGGAGGACGAACGGTCCTCCAGAGGATCCTGTGCAATTAATTCCTGGGGCAAATCAAAATAAAAATCGGATGTTTTCATGTCTTGTTCCTCTCAGTCTTTGGTTAAAATGTAAAATTTCATAAATTCATCAAAATAATACTACAGTTCAAGGGAATCTGCAATTCTTTTTGATGGGATGGACGTGATTTTTCCTGTTTTTAGATGGACGTCATTTTGCCATCTATATTATATGGAAGATATGCTGAAAATTATATGGAAGATATAGAAAAAATGAACAAAAGATGTACCCAAACTCATCCACATATGGTATAATTGCGCTATACATGCTGGCGCATTCTATAATGAAGCAATATAATGGAAGCGCCATGTGAGACAAAATCAACAAAAAAAGGAGAAAGAAGAATGAAAAGAAAGGCATGGAAAAAGTTTCTTGCGGGTTTTCTTGCAGCAGTGTGCTTGCCAATAAGCTCCCTTTCGGTTCCGGTAAAGGGGCAGGCGGCAGACCAGTCGCAGGTATCTGTTGAAAAAGACGGTAGTAAGATTACCATCGGCAACGGATATATCAGCAGGGAGTTCTCGACAGAGAACAGCAAATTGAAGACTACAAAAATCACAAATAAGAGGACTGGGGATTCGGATACGGTCTTTACACCGGCGGACGGCAGTGAGGAATTTAAAATTCGTATAGCCAAAGTCGTTTCTGGGATTGACAGGGAAGGATGGACTGCGACGGCAGATAGTTACCAGAAACCAACAGGTGACACAGACGGAAATGCGCCGAACTTGATTGATGGAAATCTGGCTTCTATCTGGCATACCAAGTATAATGATAATGATGGTGGAGAGGGAAGGACGAGTTTTCCATATAATGTAATTTTCACCTTAGGAAAATCTACAACGTTCCAGTGTTTTTCATATACACCGAGACAGGACAATGCAACAAATGGAAACATAAAGGGATATGAGCTGTATTATTCTACCAGCACAGAAACATTGGGAGTTGATGATGCAGGATGGAATCTGCTGGCACAGGGGAATTTTACTTATAATGAAAAGAATACCATTTATGTGAACCTGGATAATCCCTGTACGGCGACGCAGCTGAAGCTGAAAGCTACTTCTTCAAATAATGGCGCGAACTTTGCCGGCGGGGCAGAATTTAACTTGCATGAGAAACCGGTAAACGCGGAAGAGATGTCAAATGGCGTGAGGGAATTTGCTTCAAGCGCCCTGACACTGAGCGGCGAACCGGTTGTAGAGGAAACCCAGGCTACGATTAATGGTGTGGATAAGACCGGACAGAAAATAACATTTAACTTTGAACCGTATACTTTTAAAGATGTAGAGTATACAATCAGTGAAGTAATCGTTATGTACAATGGTGATCACTTCATGCGCAAATATATGGAAATCAGTGTTCCGGAGGATAAGAAAAAGAATGCGGTAATCGACTATATTGATTTGGAATCATTGAAGACAAACAGTTCAGACGCTACCTGGACGATTCCGACCAATGCAGGCGGTATTGTTCAGATGAATCGTTTTAAAGCGAACCTTGGACAGCCGATTTATATTCAGGGAATGTTCTTTGGATGTGAATTCCCGGCGGCAGATAATGAGATTGTGGACAGAACCGGATATATGCGGTATTACACAGGGAAATCTTTTGACCGCATGGAAAAGGACAGCCAGCTGACGCAGGATGGGAAGTATGTGACCTGGCAGACGGTAGCCGGCGCCGCAAGAAGTACCGATAATGCGGTAATCCAGGCGGATTTCTTTGAATATATCAAATCTATTGCCACGCCGTCCGAGTTCCGTATTCAGTACAATTCATGGTTTGATAACATGATGCTTATCAATGATGAGAATATTCTGGATTCTTTTATTGAGATAGACCGTGAACTGAACCAGGCGGAGGTTCGGCCGCTGGATTCTTATGTTGTGGATGACGGCTGGGTAAATTACAATAACACAAGCGTGGTGGATGCAGCGCGTGCGGGGACTACCTTAAACCAAAGCGGATTCTGGGAGTTTAATAGTAAGTTTCCTGAGGGGCTGACTCCATCCAGCGAGCTGGTTCATAAGTTTGGCAGCAACTTCGGCGTCTGGGTAGGACCGAGGGGAGGCTATAATTTCTATGGTTCCTTGGCGGACATTTTAGTGAAGTCAGGAAAGGGAAGCAAAGCAGGAGGTTCCATTGATGTTGCGGATCGTGTTTATGTAGAGAATTTCACGAAGATGGCAACGGACTGGATGAAAGAGTATGGAGTCAATTACTGGAAATGGGACGGCTTTGCAGATGGCGGGCAGTATGGCGCATTTGCCGCAGCAGATGGCGTTCCGGGATATGCGAACCGCCATATGACAGGCGGCTACGAGCATATGTATCACGTGACGGATCTTTGGGAGGCATGGATTGATTTGATGGAGGCTGTGCGCCGCTGTGAGAAGGAGAATAATATCAAAAATCTTTGGATTTCCCTGACATGCTATGTGAACCCAAGTCCGTGGTATCTGCAGTGGGCAAACTCCGTATGGATTCAGTGTACAGCAGATCAGGCTGATGCCGGGGGAAGCAACAGTAAGATGGACAAACAGATGACGTACCGTGACGCGGTTTACTATGATTTCCTGAAAAATCATCAGTTCCAGTTCCCGCTTTCTAATATTTATAACCATGATCCGGTGTATGGAAAAGAAGGAACCGGTATGGTTAAGACCAGTGCGACGGATGAACAGTTTAAGAATTATCTGTATATGCTGGCAACACGCGGTACTGCTTTCTGGGAACTCTATTTCTCTGACAGCATTATGACAGACGGGAAGTATGAGGTTACGGGTGAGTTTCTTGAGTGGGCGGAGGAAAATTACCACATGCTTAAGAACTCCAAGATGTTTGGCGCATCGCCAAATACAGGAACTGTTCTGGGAGGGTCTTCAAACGGAGTACAGAATGCGTATGGATATTCTTGCTTTGACGGAACAGATGGAATCATTTCTTTCCGTAACTCAGCGCTTACAAACAAGAGCGTAACGATTACTTTTGACGAGACATTAGGGGTTCCGGAGAATGCAGGTACTCTGAAATATCACATGGAGCATTCCCATAATCTTACCGAGGGTACGCCAACTACGGGCGAACTGGTTTATGGCCAGGAATATACCATGACTCTGAAGCCGGATGAAGTGCGCATTCTGCGTGTTTCCAAAGAGGGAGACACTACGGCGCCGGAGTTTGTGAGAGCATACAGTGACGGTGCAAATGAGATTACTGTAAAGTTTAATGAAAAAGTAAATGCAGGCACTTTCAAGGTAAACGGAAGTAGTGTGGCTGGTGTAGAGGCAAGTGCAGACTCGCGTACGTTCCGGTTAACGGCGAGAGACGGCGCGCTGACGGACAACAGTACGGTAACGGTTACGGCAGAAGGGCTGCATGACTTGGCGGGAAATGCAATGCAGAAGAACAGCATATCTTTCACATACCATCAGAATAATACGGTAGTGAAGAACGCAGGTATGGTTACTGTTTCAAAAAGAATAAAAATGGCACAGGATTCCCTGAAGGGAAATAATGGTTTCACAGTAACGGCAGAGATTTATACCGAATCTACCGGAGCAGTTCTTTCACAGGGTACGGAATATGAAATCGGCATCAATGAAGATGGGACAGCTTACTTTACGTTTAATGGTGCTACAGCTGTTTCAAAGGCAATTGTAAACGATGGCGAAGGCCATAAGATTACTGCGGTAAAAGAAAACAATGGCATGTTGAAGATTTACGTTGACGGACAGCTGGAAGGCGCCGGCTACAAAGAAGGAAACAGGTATTATGAGGTAAAAGCTGCCGATGTCGTTGTTGGAAATGACGACTTTACCGGAGTCGTGAATGCAAGGGTTGCAGACATTGCAAATGGCTATGATGTAATAGAGGAAGAGTCTGTGGTTGAAGTAATAACGCCTTCCGATGAGCAGAACTGGGCTGCCGGAAAAACTGTTACAGCAAAATGGACAGCAGATGGAAGCAATGCTGAAAACAATTCATCAAGCAGACCAATGAGCATGGCGGTAGACGGAACGAAAAACACGAACAATTATGGTGAATTTGGCTCTGATAACAAAGCAGACTCTGCTTATATGGAAGTGGACTTAGAAGAAGTAAAGAGTGTATCTAAGATTAACCTGTATCGTTATTGGCAGGACAGCAGGGTTTATGGCGGAACGGTAATTATGCTGTCCAAGACTGCTGATTTTGCAGATAAGACGATTGTTTATAACTCGGATGCGGAGAATTTCCATCAACTGGGCGCAGGTACGGATGAGACTTATGCAGAGTCATCAAGCGGAAAAAGCATTGTTCTTTCCGAACCGGTAGATGCAAGATATGTGCGCGTATATATGCATGGAAAAGCTGACGGCACTGGGAAGACAAATCATGTAGTAGAGCTTGAGGTGATTGGAACACAGACTGTCGGTCCTGCGGATTATACAATGGTAGATGAGGCTGTTTCTATGGCTGGAGCTATGACTAAGTCAGATTATAAAAACTTTTCAGCAGTTGATGCAGCCATTGCCGCAGTGGAACGTGAAAAGGATGCCACGGAACAGGTGGCAGTAAATGCTATGGCTGCCGCTATTTATAAAGCAATATCCGCACTCGAAGAGGTACCTGCTAAGAAGCTAGATAGTGCATTGACGAGTGCAAGGGAAAAGAACCTGGATGGCTACACAGAGGAAAGCGTTGCAGAATATGAGAGTATTCTTGACGAAGCAGAAGAAGTGCTGCAAAATAGTGCGTCTACAGAGCAGGATTATACAGATGCGCTTGCAAAGATAAAAGAAGCTAAGAACAAGCTGGTAGCGAAAGTGCCGGATGAAATTAAAGTGTTAAGAGGAGAAATTGCCGATATTCTTAGTGAAGCCGGAGAGTATACAGATGCTTCCGCGTACACGCAGGAAAGCTGGGATGCATTCCAAAAAGCTAAAACGGATGCGCAGGAGGCATTGGATAATCCTGAAAGTACGAAAGCAGAGCTTGAAAAAGCAAGAGACGACCTCAGAACAGCAATAGATAATTTGACGGCAAGCGGTCCGGATAAACCAAATCCTGAGAACCCAAATCCTGAGAACCCAGACGGGACGGAAACAGTAAAGAAGGAGCTTGGCAGTGTTCTTGGTCAGGCAGCAGCTTATAAAGATGCTTCTAAGTATACGCCAGAGAGCTGGGCGGCATTCCAGAAAGCGCTGAAAGATGCACAGAGCGTGGCAAATAACGCGGCAAGCACAAAAGCAGAAATTGAGAAAGCAAGGGATACCTTGAAAACAGCAATTTCAGCATTGAAACCTGCAGTTCCGACAGGGCAGGAGCCGGTTGAGGACGGAAAGGTTTACAGCAGCGGTAAGTATTGGTATAGAGTAACAAGCGTTGCGAAAAAGACAGTAGAAGTAACCGGAATCAAAGATCCGAAGATTACAAAGATTACCGTTTATAATAATGTAACGTTTGACAAGCAGAGATATAAGGTCACATCTGTTGCAGCATCGGCATTTAAGAACAATAAGAAAGCGACAAGCGCAACGATTGGCACGAATGTGGAGAAGATTGGAAACAGTGCTTTTGAGGGATGCGTGAAGCTGAAAAAAGTCACAATAAAGGGCAAGAAGCTTACACAGATTGGAAGTAAGGCGTTTGCAGGATGCAAGAAGCTGAAGAGTATTACAATTAAGAGTAAGAAGTTGAAGAAAGTAGGTAAGAATGCTTTCAAAGGCATCTATAAAAAGGCAGTAATTAAAGTTCCGTCAGCTAAGCTGAAAGCGTACAAAAAGCTTCTGGCGAAGAAAGGACAGAGCAAAACTGTAAAAATTAAGAAATAAAGATAGCAAAGGGAGTTTCGGGCGAAAGAGCCCGGAGCTCCCTTTTGCAGAGTATAATACAGTATTTCGGAGGGATACAGTTTTCCGCTTTATCATGAAATAAAGAAAAACTGGACTGGTTAGTAATTTGAAAACTGGCTATTTTCAAAAAGCCAATTCTGCGTATACTGGAGTTACGGCGGGAGGAAAACGCAGAAAAACGCAGGAAAGGCAGGATATTATGGAAGAGAACAGATATGAATTAAACAAACAGCTGGCACAGATGTTAAAGGGCGGTGTCATTATGGATGTGACTACCCCTGAACAGGCGGAAATTGCAGAGGAAGCAGGAGCGTGCGCAGTCATGGCGCTGGAACGGATTCCGGCAGATATCCGCGCGGCTGGCGGAGTTTCCAGGATGAGTGACCCGAAAATGATTCGGGGTATCCAGGAGGCGGTTTCCATTCCGGTTATGGCAAAATGCCGGATTGGGCATTTTGTAGAGGCACAGATTTTGGAGGCGATAGAGATAGACTATATTGATGAGAGTGAGGTGCTGTCTCCGGCCGATGATAAATATCATATCAGGAAGTCGGATTTTAAAGTGCCGTTTGTGTGCGGCGCACGGGATTTAGGAGAGGCGCTCCGCCGTATTGCAGAAGGGGCCTCCATGATTCGGACAAAAGGAGAGCCGGGAACTGGGGATGTGGTGCAGGCGGTGCGCCATATGCGGAGCATGAACGCGGAAATCCGCAGAGTGCAGAATCTTCGGGAGGATGAGTTGTTTGAGGCGGCAAAGCAGCTTCAGGTGCCTATGGACTTACTGGAGTATGTGCATGAAAATGGGAAGCTTCCGGTGGTAAATTTTGCAGCAGGCGGCGTGGCGACTCCCGCGGATGCGGCGCTTATGATGCAGCTCGGCGCAGAGGGGGTGTTTGTAGGTTCGGGCATTTTCAAATCAGGAAACCCCAAAAAACGCGCGGCAGCGATTGTAAAAGCAGTGACAAACTATACAGATGCAAAACTGATTGCGGAACTGTCGGCAGATTTGGGTGAGGCGATGGTGGGAATTAATGAACAGGAAATCAAGCTGATTATGGAAGAGCGGGGGCAGTAAGATGAAGATAGCAATCCTGGCGCTGCAGGGTGCGTTTGCAGAGCATGGACAAATGCTGGATGTACTTGGCGCAGAACATTTTGAAATCCGTCAGAAAAAGGATTTAGAGAGCGCGTTTGACGGGTTGATTCTCCCAGGAGGGGAGAGTACGGTTATGGGCAGGCTTCTCCGGGATATGGAACTTTGCGAACCGCTTCGCAGGAAAATCGCAGACGGACTGCCCGTGTTTGGTACATGCGCCGGTTTAATCCTCCTGGCGAAAGAAGTGGAAGGCGGCATTCCATGTATGGGTACTATGGACATCCGTGTAAAGCGGAACGCATATGGGCGGCAGCTGGGCAGCTTTTCCACAGAACAGACATTTAAAGGGATAGGTGAAATTCCCATGACTTTCATCCGGGCGCCTTATATCACAGAGGTCTCAGGTTCTGCAGAAGTCCTGGCAGAAGCAGATGGGAAAATTGTGGCCGCCAGACAGGAGAGACAGCTCGTATGTGCTTTTCACCCAGAGCTGACGAAAGATGTTAGAGTACATCAATACTTTTTGAACATGGTGAAATAGGAGGCGGTTCAGACTCTAAATTGCGGTTTGTCGGAGTTCATCGCTTACCCCATACAGTTACGGAACCGATAGTTTCTGTCCAGAGTAAGCGACAACCTCCCCGACAAACCGCAATTTGCACCCCTGGCTGGAAATGGAGACAGGTAACTTTTGCTTAAGTAGAGATGGCGTTTTCAGCTAGAAACACCCCTGCATCTTTAGAAATATGAAATCCTCTGGCAGTTTTCTTTTTTACAAAGCCGCGGAATTCCGTATAGCGGTCTAAGATATAATGGTTCTGGTTGCCGTGGCAGGAGAGGATATAGGAAATCAGCGGTTCCGGTTCAGAAACAAATAGGGAATCTTCATAGGATTGCCAGGAGACTTTAGAGAAATAAGGCTTCAGGATATTCTGCCCGTTTTCTCTGCCGAATCGTTCATAGAGCTTATCAGCGGAGAGAACGATTCGTTCGTCAAAGTCCTGCACTAGACGGTTTACCTCCTGCATATGAGATTTTCCGTAGGTGCTGCATAGAAATGTCCCGCCAGGCTTCAGGACACGCCTCACTTCGCGGCACACCTGGGGAATGTCTTCACAGTAGAACAGCAGATGATTGGCGATTACCAGATCAAAACTGTCTGCAGGATATGGGATATGGTGGCAGTCAAAGGAGTCAAAGGAAAAAAGAGAATCCTCAGCGCCGAGGGTACGTCTGGCATCCCGGAGCATTCCGTCGGAAATATCAGACAGCGTGATGTCTGCATCCACAGGTATTTTAGACAGGCTGCTTTTCCAGAGCGTTCCATCCCCGCAGCCGATTTCCAGAATCCGCATTCCAGAGTGGATTTGACATTGTTCATAAATCCAGGGAAACCAGCCGCGTGGGTTCGTGGAGTAGCGTTTGTGCAGATTGATGCGGGAAGAGATGTTGGAGGCGTTCTGATACTGGTTTTTCAGGCTCTTTTCCATTCCGGTCAGATGAATCAGATTCAGCATTTGGCTCCAGTCAATGGAGTGCTCAGAGCGGATGGCTGCCGAGGTGTCCTGAATCGCTTTTTCAACAAGCTGCATTTGTTCGATGCGGTCCTGCACCAGTTTTAACTGAACGTTCAGGGCATTCAGCATAAAATGGTAATCGGTGTCACCAATGGTCATTTCCCGAATATCGTCCAGTGAGAATCCCAGGAATTTGAGCAAGAGAATCTGCTGCAGCCTGGCAAAATCTTCATCCGTATAAAAGCGCGCCCCGGCTTTTGTGACAAGGGAAGGCTTTAAGATGTCGTGTTTATCATAGTACCGGATGGTACGCAGGGTGACATGAGCCATCCGAGCAAATTCACCGGAGGAGTAGTAGCCGTCTTTTTTCATAGATATTCCTTCCTTTGGGAAAAAGAGCCAAACGCCGCACGGAGCGTCTGGCTCTTTTTGAATCTTTTAATATACAGTATTTACACTTCTGGATTGTTGTCCATCATGAACCTCATAAGCAGGGCATTATCGTCCGGGTCAGTCGTTACGATTTCCAGTTCGGGAATCTCACCATCGGAAAACAGTTTTGCCAGTGAAAAATACTGTGAAAGCTTGGATTTCAGGTTTAACTGGATGTCATCACCGACCAGTTCAACCTTTCCATTGCATTTATTTACAGTTTCAAACAGTTTTTCTACATTTTTAATATTCATCAATTTAATGTTCATAATCTATCCTCCTCGAATTTTGGGCATATTGTATCACTACTTTTTGAAAAGTGCAAGCAGAAAAACGAATAGAAAAAAGGTGTTTTCTTGTCGGCTTTTTATCTGGAAGTGAAAGAATCCGGAGTTTTTTCAGAAATATTTCACAAATAGAAGTTGAAATAATTACGCTATCGTTATACAATAATAAAAACGAAGTGTGAATTCATAGAGAAAGGGGATTGTATGCAGGGTAGGAAAAAATATGTAAAGCCATTAGTTCTTGCGGGAGTTGTAATGCTTGCAGTCATGGGATGCGACAGTCAGGAAAAGAACACGGACGGCGCGACGGAAAATGTGCCGCAGACATCATCAGAGACGCAGGATATTTTAGAAAAAGTGACATATACTTCATCAGACGGAAGCGTATCTATCATTTTGCCGGATTCGAAATGGCAGAATACGCTGGACAGCGAAGGAAAGCTCTCATTTGTCTCGGAAGGTGAAGGTGAGATTACGATAGATTATGCGGACAGCAAGAAAGAGGTCGGGAAATTGGCCTTTGCTTCTACGGAGAAGAAGCTTACAGGCAGGCTGAAAAAGCTGGGGATGAATACGGATAATCTGGAAATCAGTAATTATAGCTTTGATAAATCGACAGGGATTAAAGTATGCTCGTATTCACTAAGATATAAGGAGCCGACAGATGGGAATTTCCACACCGTGACGACAGTATCGGCAGTGAGTGAAAGAGGATACCAGGTATCAGGAAGCGTAAAGAAAGAAGATACGGATCTGCTGGCATCTGTGCAGGAATCCGTAAAGAGTTTTCTGGTACTGAAAAATCCCCTGACGGCTGATCCGGATACGGCGGAAAGCGGCAGTACACCAGAGGAAAGTTCCGCACCAGAGGGCGGTTCTGATGGGAGCAGCAGCGCTTCTGACGAAGAAAGATATTTCTTTGATGAGCCTGGAAATACCATTTATGTGACACAGAATGCAGACGGCGTGTGGGTAGACAAAAACGGCAGGGCATATATGTTTTATGAAAATGGTGTAGAGGATTATGAAGGGAATCAATATTATTACGATCCGCCAGAGTTCCGCACAGGGGGAGCCGGAAGCGCGTCAGGTTCGGATAGTTCTTCCAGTACAGACGGGGAAGCAGATTATTATGATTTTTATGATAAAGATGGGAATTATATCAAGGCAAGGAACGATGGAAACGGAAACTGGGTTGGTGATGATGGGAAAACGTATGTGTTTGGTGACAAAGGCGTGACTGATTCGGATGGGAATTTTCATCCATACTAAATGTCCGGACGTAGGCAAGTGAAACAGAATAGCGGGGGAGCGGGCCGGAAGAAGCCCGCTCTCTTTTCGGTACAGAAGAGAACATGGAGGATACGATGGAACGGGTAAGGAATTTTATTAACGATAGGGTTTTGCCGGAAAAGGCAGAGGCTCTGTTTGGCAGTGCAAAGCACTTTGAAGAAGAGATGATGATGTATGACTGTGCAATTCGGGAAGTCCAGACAAAGCTGGAAGTTTTGAATGAGGAGCTTTCTGTCCGATATAACAGGAATCCAATTAAATTTATTAAGACGAGGCTGAAAAGACCCATCAGCATTTTGAAAAAAATGAAGAGCAAAGGTTATGAAATCTCTATAGAATCTATGACAGAGCATTTGAATGATGTGGCGGGCATCCGCGTGGTGTGCTATTTCATAGATGATATTTATGATATTGCCCGCTGGCTGGCAAAGCAGGATGATATCAGGCTGCTTAAAGTGAAGGATTATATCCGCAATCCGAAACCGAATGGATACCGGAGCCTGCATATGATAATAGAAATCCCGGTATTCTTTCTGGAGGAGAAACGGATGATGCGCGTGGAAGTCCAGATACGTACGGTAGCGATGGACTTCTGGGCGAGCCTGGAGCATCAGCTTCGCTACAAGAAGGATTTGGAAGGACTTGAAAATGCAGAGGAGATTGGCGTGGAGCTGAAACGGTGCGCGGAGACGATTGCACAGACAGATGAACAGATGCAGAGTATCCGTGAAAAAATAGGCGTATTCACAGAACTAACATAATTGTTTGTTATACTGTCGAAAAATATATTAGCGTTTAAAGCTGCGGCGCCGGCATACGGCCCAAACTGCAGACTGGACAAATAATTATAGGTGAGGTGTATTTATGGAACAGCGGCTGAAGGTAATGGTTGTAGATGATGAGAGCAGGATGAGGAAGCTGGTAAAAGACTTCCTGGTAAAGAAGAATTTTGAAGTGCTGGAAGCGGAAAATGGTGTAGAAGCCATCGATTTATTTTTTGAACATAAAAATATTGATTTAGTTATCCTGGATGTGATGATGCCTAAGATGGATGGCTGGGAAGTGTGCAGGGAAATCCGTTCTTACTCCAAAGTACCGATTATTATGCTGACGGCGCGCGCGGATGAACAGGATGAACTGCTGGGTTTTGAGCTGGGGGTGGATGAATATATCTCAAAGCCTTTCAGCCCGAAGATTTTGGTAGCGAGGGTAGAAGCTATCCTGCGCAGGACAAACGCGATTTCTGCAGATGACACCTTGAGAGCCGGAGGCATCGAGATTGACAAAGCGGCGCATCAGGTAACTGTGGATGGCAAGTATGTAGAGCTGAGCTTTAAAGAGTTTGAGCTGCTGACGTATTTTGTGGAGAATCAAGGGCTGGCGCTGTCCAGGGAAAAGATTTTGAACAGTGTGTGGAATTATGACTATTTCGGTGACGCCCGGACGATTGATACTCACGTGAAGAAGCTGAGGAGCAAGCTTGGTGAAAAAGGAAATTATATCCGCACGATTTGGGGAATGGGTTATAAATTTGAAGTGGAAAGCCAAAACACACCGGGGTGATAGAGGATGAAGCATTCGATAAAGAAAGAAATGGCACTGCTTTTTATAGGGATTATGCTGCTGACGTTGATTGGAAACTGGGCGGTCAACAACATTTTTCTGGAAAGCTATTATATGATGAAGAAAAAAAATACCCTGGTAGATGCGTACTGCATTATCAATCAGGTAGAAGATGCGTCGGAATATGAAAGCGACACGCTGCTGGCGAAACTGAATGAAATACGGGAAGCGAACAATATTGTGAACTTTGTTGTCCTGGATGAGAATTTTGACGAAATCATAGGGCTGCACGACGGGACGCGGAAAGTCGAGAGATATGCGGCAAGGCTTTGGGTGTATATACAGGGGGGCGATTTCTTCGGAATGGAGGAGCTGCAGATTAAAGTACTCCAGAAAAAAGATGCATATGTATTGCAGCGGACAAAAGATGTGGTCAGCAATACAGATAGTTTGGAAATATGGGGTACGCTGAATACAGGGTGCTATTTTGCTATGGCAATCCCAATTGAGAGTATCCGTGAAAATGCCAAGATATCGAATGAATTCCTGGGATATTTCAGCCTGGCAGCGCTAACGCTCAGCGTTCTTTTGATTTGGTGGATTTCTAAAAAGATTACAGACCCTATCTTGGAACTGGCAGACCTTTCAAAACGGATGGCAAATCTTGAGTTTGATGCGAAATATACCAGCGGTGGGAAAAATGAAATCGGGCAGCTTGGGGAGCACTTTAACCAGATGTCGGAAACGTTGGAGCGTACGATATCAGAATTAAAAACGGCAAATAATGAGCTGCAGCGGGATATTGAGCAGAAAACACAGATTGATGAGATGAGGAAAGAGTTCCTTTCCAATGTGTCGCATGAACTGAAAACGCCGATTGCCTTAATCCAGGGCTATGCAGAGGGGTTGAAAGAGTGCATTAATGATGACGATGAGAGCAGGGAATTTTACTGTGACGTCATTATGGATGAATCAAAGAAAATGAATACGATGGTCAAAAAGCTTCTGACCCTGAACCAGCTGGAATTCGGGAATGACACGGTGGTGATGGAGCGTTTTGAGCTTACATCCCTGATACGGGGCGTTATCCAGTCGGCAAAGATTCTGGCGCAGCAGAAGGGAGCAACGATCATCTTTGATGAGCCGGGGACGGTTTATGTGTGGGCAGATGAGTTTAAGATAGAAGAAGTGATAACAAACTATATCAGCAATGCGGTTAACCATGTAGATTTTGACAAGGTAATTGATGTTAAAGTCCGGAAAGAGAATGGAAAAGTCCGTGTGTCTGTCTTTAACACAGGAAAACCTATACCGGAAGAAGATTTAGATAAGATTTGGATTAAGTTCTATAAAGTAGACAAAGCGAGAACCAGGGAATACGGCGGCAGCGGCATAGGGCTATCCATCGTAAAAGCAGTGATGGATTCTATGAATCAGGAATGCGGCGTTATGAATTATGACAATGGCGTAGAATTTTGGTTTGAGCTGGACGGAGGAGAAAGGAGGGAGCCGGAAAGTGAACGGTAACCATATCGTCTGCGCCTGCAATGGCACGACAGCGGCACAGATAGAAAAAGCAGTGAGAGAGGGCGCAAGAACCTTTGAAGAGGTTCAGGAAAAGCTGCATGTAGGCGTGCAGTGTGTGAAATGCAAAGATTTGGTGAAGCTGCTGATAGACAGCTATATTGAGTAAGCGGCTATCCGGAGTAAGAGACAAACTCCCCGACAAACCGCGGTTTGAAAGCTGTTCTGTGAAGGAGATTTGAGGGCTAAGCAGTTGTTTGAATAATACGATAGGGCGGGGATTTTGTTGACAAAGCCTTTGTTTTATTTTAGTATTATTTATATATTTATAAAATAAATTGTCGCAGAGGGATGAAAGGAGAGAGGTTATGGCGAAATTTTGCATATATTGTGGGAAAGCACTGGAAGAAGGTGAGATGTGTTCCTGCCAGGCAAATGCGGGAGAAGCCAAGGGAGTGCAGCTGCAGAAGCCGCAGCAGAGCGGGGATAGCAGCCATCAGCAGGATGTAAACAGTGGCAGTCAGCAAAGCCAGCCGCGGCAAAGCACGAACAGTGGGTATCAGCAAGGCCAGCCAGGAGGAAATGGCTGCTGCCAGCAAAGCCAGCCGGGAGGAAACGGTTATTACCAGCAGAACCAGCCGGGAGGGAACGGTTATTACCAGCAGGGTCAGCCGGGAGGAAACGGTTACTACCAGCAGGGCCAGCCGGGAGGGAACGGTTACTACCAGCAGGGCCAGCCGGGAGGGAATGGTTATTACCAGCAGGGACGCAGTCCGGAAATGGAATGGATAAATAATAAGACACAGAAGTTTGTCTCAGGAACAAAGAACATGTTCTCTGAGATACTTCCGACACTTAAGGCGCCGATTACGCATGGGCGGGAGCTTATGCACAGCGGCAGCAGTACGGTTGGGACAGAGTTTATCATAGCTAAATGTGTGCTTATGGTTCTTATTATGTTTTTGGCGGTGATAAAGATAAAAAACGGCATGGGTGCATGGGGCGCTTATATTGAAATTCCATATTTCAAGATGATTTTTATGGTAATTATTCTTACTGTCGGAGTGGATTTCCTGGAGTCAGTTCTTATGCATGGAATTACGGTAGCTTTTGGGGGAGCTTCGAATATCAGGATGATGCTGTCCCTGATTGGCGTGAGAGCGCTGTATCATTCCATTGGCATAGCGGCTGCGGGGCTGTTTGCATTAATCAGCGCGAAGGTGGCATTGGTGGTTTTTCTGGTTTTCATGCTGATGTCTAATTATGTAGAGCATCATTTATATGTCTCTGCTGTGGAGTGCAGTGAGGATAGGAAACTGTATGCATTTATTGTAGAGAAAATATGTTTAGCTGTTTTATGCCTTATTTTTGGTTTTATGTTTGGTGATATCATCACAAAGATACTATAGTCAGGGAAAGAATGGGAGGAGGCGCTTTCGGAGTGGAAAAGAAGCGCCTCCCGCTGTGTTTAAAGGAGGAGAAAATGGGACAGATATGCAGTAAGTGTGGTGCCTCGCTGCCGGATGATGCAGTGTTCTGCGGAAATTGTGGAGCTGTCTGCCAGCGTGATTCCTTTAGGGGAAATGTATGTAGGAGATGCGGGAAACCTCTGGACGGGGAAGAAAAGTTTTGCGGCTCGTGCGGAGAACCAGTATTTTCCGGTGGAAATGCCGGACAGCCAGGAAATCAGTGGCAGGGGAATAGCCAGAATTCCTGGCAGCAGCCTCTTTATCAGAACAAAGGGGAAAATACGAAAGTTGTGGCTTTAATTGTCGGATGTGCGGCAGTCATTATGATAGCGGCAGTGATTCTTTTTCTTTTTAGGGATAGTTTGTTTGGAAATGGGGAGGATATGGAACAGCCTGTGACCCAGACAGCAGAGCTAGAGAGTGAAAGCATCGCGGAGAGCGAAGAGTCTGAGACGCCGGAAGAGAGTGACAGTGAGGAGATAGAGGCTGATATTGATGCAGTCCGCAATAAGACCAGTATTATTTCAGGGAAACTTTATTATACAGAAAATATGGATACACCTCTTGTTATTTTAAATGAGCCGCTTTCCGTGTATGCAGACAGTACTTCTGGGGAACGGATATTTATGGAGGCGGTTTCGGATATTTATCTCGGCGAGCACCGGATCATTACCAGTGATGAACTGCTGCTATACGACAATGTAGAGGTGGATATCTCAGGAGCCATCCGGATAGACGATAGCAAGGTGTTTATTGATGTGAAGAAAATTTACGGAGAGCCAAGGAAGGCGGAAATCGAAACGGAGGAAAAGCCAGAAAATGATGACTATATTTTGCCGGAAAGTAACGCCAGGTTTTTAACAGATGCGGATGTGGCAGGATTGAGCCTAAAAGAGATTAATTATGCGAAAAATGAGATTTATGCCCGTCATGGAAGGAAATTTGACTCGAAGGAGCTAAGAGATTATTTTAACAGTAAAGATTGGTACAAAGGAAAAATTGAACCTGAAAATTTTTCGGATAAAGTATTTAATAAGTATGAAAAGAAAAATGCTAAATTTTTGTCGCAGAAGGAAGAAGCGATACAAAAAGGGGGATATAAACTAGATCAATAGGAATGTGTAAAAAGGCAGGTACAAATAGAAACAGCAGGAAGGAAACGGTATGAAAAATAAGATTGAAATTCTGGCACTGGTTCTTAGTATTTTATGTGTGTGTGTGACCGGAGGTGCATGTGCTGTAAGTTTTATGCAGATAGGAGAGACGAATCAAAAAATCGCAGCCCTGGAATCTGAAATCCAGAAAATAGAGAAGGTCCAGGAAACGGCAGGGCAGACAGAGACGGAAACTGTAAAGCAGCCGATGGAAACCGAGACTAAAATTGAAACCGAGACTGAAACTGAAACCGAGACTGAAACTCAAACGGAGACAGAGCGTGTCCAGACAGAGACAGAGCAGCAGACTGAAACCGAGACAGAGACAGAACAAAAGCAGGAGAGTGGTTTTACCGTGGCGATTGATCCGGGACATCAGGGATCGTGGGTGGATATGAGTGCGCAGGAACCAAGTGCGCCAGGGTCAACGGTGATGAAAGCAAAGGCAACGACAGGTACTGTAGGTTCCTTTACGCAGATTCCGGAATATGAGCTGAACCTGGATATTTCACTGGCGCTGCAGACGGAACTGGAGAACAGGGGGTATCGGGTGGTAATGACCCGGACAGATAACGATACGGCAATCAGCAATGCAGAACGTGCAGTGAAAGCATACGAAGAGGGGGGCGACATCTATGTGCGCATCCATGCCAACGGAAGCGAAGATTCAAGTGTGAGCGGTGCGCTTGGCATGACGCCTTCGTATGATAACGCATATGTGGGGCATCTGGCAGAAGAGAGCTACCGCCTGACAGACTGCATTCTCAGTGCGTACTGCCAGGAAACAGGGTTCGGAGATTTGGGCATCCAGTATCATGATGACATGACAGGGATTAACTGGAGCCAGATACCAGTCACGATTCTGGAAATGGGCTTTATGACAAATGAGTACGATGACACGGCAATGGCCGATGAAGCGATGAGGCAGAAAATGGTGCTGGGTATCGCAAACGGCATTGACCAATATTTTGGGAGATAGACAGAGTGAATGGAAATAGTAAAAAGCATGAAAATATCCTGATTGCAGTAATACTTCTATGTACCTGCGCAAGTCTGGTTTTCAATGTGCTGCTCGTGAAAAATGCACTATCCTGCAGGCAGATGTTAAAGCGGGCAGAAACACTGGCACAGCGGGCAGGGGCGGTAAAAGAAGCAGTCAGAGAGAAAGTACAGAAGGAGACAGTCAAAGCTGTCCAGAGGGAAGAGACAGAAGAAAGAGAGAGCTTGGCGGAAGAGACAGAGGTAACAGAAACCGAAGAACTGCCGCCGCTGCAAGAGCCGGAAACAAAATCCTTACTGGAGCTGGAAAGTTTTCTTGGAGAAGCTGAGGCTTTGGGAGAGAAATGGGCTGTCAGCGCGGTGAATCTGTCGGATGGAGCGGTTTACGGGCATCACGAGGATATACAGATGCAGTCAGCCAGTGTCATTAAAGTGTTTATTATGGCGGCAGTTTATGACAGAGTGTGTTATCCGGAGAACACGGAGTCTGCAATTTATGTGCAGGAGGAATATGAAGGAGAATTGAAAACACTGTTGACGAGTATGATAACCGTCAGCGATAATGATGCGGCAAACCGTCTGGTGGAACTGCTGGGGTATGGAAGCTTTCAGGAGGGACAGGAAGTTGTAAATGCATTTTGCCAGGAGAATGGATTCGGGGGCACGTTCCTTGGGCGGCGTTTTCTGGCAGAGAACCCTGCGGATGATAATTATACTACGTCGGGCGACTGTATGAAGCTTCTTCGGGACTTGTACAATGGCAGCTGCGTGTGTGCCGAGGCATCGGAGAAAATGCTGGAGATGCTGAAAAACCAGACGCTGACAGAGAAAATCCCTTCCGGTCTTCCGGAGGGAACCGTGTGCGCAAACAAGACAGGAGAAATGCCCCAGGGATATGGCCTTGGCTGTATCGAAAATGACATCGCCATTGTCTATGGAGAGCGCAGGGATTATATTCTGTGCGTGCTGTCGAATGATTTGGAAGGACGGAATGAAGAAGCCAGGAAGCGGATTGCAGAGATTTCAGGCTATGTATATAAAGAGTTTCAGAGTCCTTAGATGGATGTGCACCAGTTTGCCGCGAGGGCTTTGATTGGAATGGCAGGAATAACCAGATTGCAAATTGACGAAACTGGAGAAATCATGTACAATAAAGCATTAGAAGAGAACTATAGATTCTATTTTAAATAAAGGAGAAGAGACATGAGTAAAAAACCTACGGTTTTAATGATTCTGGATGGATATGGTCTGAATGAAAAGACAGAGGGAAATGCAGTGGCTGAGGCCAAAACTCCGGTGATGGACAAGCTGATGGCTGAGTGCCCCTTTGTAAAGGGAAATGCCAGCGGGATGGCAGTAGGACTTCCGGATGGACAGATGGGAAATTCGGAGGTAGGGCATTTGAATATGGGCGCTGGGCGCATCGTATACCAGGAGCTTACCAGAATTACGAAAGAGATTCAGGATGGGGATTTCTTTAAAAATGAAGCGCTTCTTCATGCGGTAAGAAACGCGAAAGAGAACGGTTCTGCACTCCATATGTTTGGACTTTTGTCTGACGGCGGCGTACACAGCCATAATACACATCTCTATGGCTTGCTGGAGCTGGCTAAACGGGAAGGGCTGGAGAAGGTCTATGTGCATTGTTTCCTGGACGGACGTGATACACCTCCTACATCCGGCAAGGATTTTGTACAGCAGTTAAGTGATGAGATGAAGAAAATCGGCGTGGGTGAAATCGCTACGGTTATGGGACGTTACTATGCGATGGACCGTGACAATAGATGGGACAGAGTTGAACTGGCATACAATGCTATGGTAAAGGGTATCGGACAGACTGCGGCGTGCGGCGTGTGTGCAGTGGAGCAGTCTTATAAAGAAGGAACGAATGACGAGTTTGTGCTTCCGACGGTTGTACAGAAAGACGGCGCTCCGGTGGCTGCGATTAAAGATAAAGATTCCATTATTTTCTTTAATTTCCGTCCGGACCGTGCAAGGGAAATCAGCCGTGCATTCTGCTGTGACGAGTTTGACGGATTTGCAAGAGATAAGAAACTGGATTTGACCTATGTATGCTTTACTGAGTATGATGAGACAATCCCGAACAAAGAAGTGGCATTCCATAAGGTATCTATCACGAACACCTTTGGCGAGTTTTTGGCAGCGAATAAAAAGACGCAGGCAAGAATCGCAGAGACCGAGAAATATGCACATGTAACGTTCTTCTTTAACGGCGGTATTGAAGAGCCGAATGAAGGGGAGGACAGGATTCTTGTGAAATCCCCCAAGGTAGCTACCTATGATTTGAAACCGGAGATGAGCGCCTATGAGGTATGCGGTAAATTAGTAGAAGCGATTAAATCCTGCAAGTATGATATGATTATCATTAATTTTGCAAACCCGGATATGGTAGGCCATACCGGAATCGAAAATGCTGCTATTAAGGCAGTAGAAGCTGTTGATGAGTGCGTAGGAAAAGCAGTAGAGGCGTTAAAATCCGTGGATGGCCAGATGTTCATCTGTGCGGATCATGGAAATGCAGAGCAGCTTGTAGATTATGGCACAGGCGCGCCGTTTACTGCACACACCACAAACCCAGTGCCGTTTATTCTGGTAAATTATGACAGCGCATATACGCTGCGTGAGGGCGGGTGTCTGGCAGACATCGCACCGACCCTGATCGAGATGATGGGCATGGAGCAGCCAAAAGAGATGACAGGAAAATCCCTTCTCCTGAAAAAGTAATTATGGTACTGGAGATTGTAAAGCAGGCGGTTCAGATTAAGATGAGCTGTAAATCTGAATGTCCGTTGATTTCAGAGGCGGAGTACTGTTATGCATGTGCGAGGGCGTTAAAGGAGATTGGCGCTCCGGACAGTATCTGGCAGGAGTTCCGGGGGGCATCGAAGGTAGAGCAGGTGAGGGAGAAGCTGACGCCTTACTTTCAGGAAAAGCGTGGAGAATATGCGGAAAATCCTCCGATGGACAGGCTTTTGACGCTTTTGGTGCACTGCCGGGTAGAAGGCGCGATTACAGATGAAGTAAGAAAGCTTATGTGACGGCTTGGAAAAAAGGAAAACGGACTGTTTCAAAATGTATTTGAGACAGTCCGCTTTTTTATTGAATCTGTTCTTCGATTCTTAAAAGCTGGTTGTATTTCGCGGTACGCTCTCCGCGGCAGGGAGCTCCTGTTTTAATCTGCCCGGCGCCGACTGCTACCGCAATATCAGAAATCATGGTATCCTCTGTTTCGCCGGAGCGGTGAGAAATGATTGTCCGGTATCCGGCCCGCTGTGCCATCTCAATTGCGTCAAAGGCTTCTGTCAGGGTGCCGATTTGGTTTACTTTTACCAAGATGGCATTGGCGGCACCAAGCTCAATTCCGCGTTTCAGGCGTTCAGTATTTGTAACAAACAAATCATCCCCTACAAGCTGGATACGGTCGCCCAGTACATCAGTCAGACGCTGCCAGCCGGCCCAGTCATCTTCAAACAGGCCGTCCTCGATGGAAACAATCGGAAATTTGTTTACCAGGTCTTCATAATAGCTTACCATTTCATCCGAGCTTCTGCGGACGCCTTCGCCGGGGAAGTAATATTGTCCGTTTTCTTCTTCATACAGTTCGCTGGCGGCTGCATCCAGGGCAATGACAATGTCATCCTTCATACGGTAGCCGCTGCGTTCTACTGCTTCGCAGATTAATTCCAGGACGGCAGCAGAGTTCGGGAGATTCGGCGCGAATCCGCCTTCGTCGCCTACCCCGGTGGATAATCCCCGCTCTTTCAGCAGATGCTTTAGCGTGTGGTAAATTTCTGCACACATCTGCAGCCGGCCGCGGAAATCTTTTGCGCCCACAGGCATAATCATAAATTCCTGTAAGTCTACGGTATTATCTGCATGGCATCCGCCATTTAAAATATTCATCATGGGGACAGGGAGCAGATGCGCGTGCATACCGCCCAGGTAGCGGAACAGTGGGATTTCCAGGGATTTAGCGGCGGCATCTGCCACAGCCATGGACACGCCGAGAATAGCATTTGCGCCAAGGGCAGATTTGTTTTTCGTACCGTCGGCGCGAATCAGGCAATTGTCAATTTTCTTCTGTTCCAGGGCATTTTCTCCGATGATGGCATCTGCCAGGACAGAGTTCACATGATGGACGGCCGTTTCGACGCCCAATCCGCCATAGCGTTTTCCGCCATCCCGGAGTTCGACTGCCTCAAACTGCCCGGTAGAAGCTCCTGACGGTACGGCTGCCCTGCCGACAATGCCGCTGTCGGTCATGACTTCTACTTCTACGGTAGGGTTTCCTCTGGAATCCAGGATTTCCCGTGCATAAACATCTGCAATTGATACATATTGATGCATAAAAAGACACACCTCCTTTTTGGGATAGTGTGTCCTTTTTCTTTTAAGATATGCTTTTCGGTATTTGGAAAAGATAGGCTTTTATGGCGGAAACTATTTGACAAGCTGCGGCTTCTATGGTAGACTTATTTTGTTTAACATAGGAGGTGTAGGAAGTGGAGACTTTAAGACTGGTACTTCAGATTGTTTTTATACTCATCAGCATTGGACTGACGGTAATTGTGCTGATGCAGGAGGGTAAATCCGCAGGACTTGGCAGCATATCGGGTATTTCCGATACTTACTGGGGAAAGAACAAGGGACGTTCCATGGAGGGAGCTCTTGTGAAAGCTACGAAGTTTTTAGCAGTTGGATTTATTGTTTTATCGATTGTATTAAATCTGAATTTCTAGGAATACTAAGACACTCTTGTAGATACTGCAAGAGTGTTTTTTACCTTATAAGACAGATATGAAAGTGAGAAAATAGATGGAGAAAAATTTATTGGAGAAACGGAAACAGGTTTTGGAAAATCTGATGAAGGATAAGCAGTATGTGCCGATGAAAATTAAGGAGCTGGCGATTATCCTTCAGATTCCCAGGGAGAACCGTGGTGATCTTTTGGAAGTTCTGGATGAATTGATAAAAGACGGAAAAATAGAACAGAGCAAACGCGGCAAATACAGAATAGCAGAAGAGCATGTCCTGACAGGAAAATTTGTGGGGAATGCCAGAGGGTTCGGGTTTGTAGAAACAGAGGATTCTGAAGAAGACATTTTTATTTCAGAAGCAAATCAGGGAAACGCGCTTCACGGCGATACGGTGCAGGTTTCCCTGCTGACGGAGAAGACGGGGAAACGCCGGGAAGGGGTTATTGTTAAAGTATTGTCCCATGAGGTTACAGAAGTTGTAGGAACCTATCAGGAAAGCAGGAATTTTGGCTTTGTTGTTCCCGATAATAAAAAGTTTACGAAAGATATTTTTATTCCGGCGGAGCATTCCAAAGGTGCGGTAAACGGGCATAAGGTTGTGGCAGAGATTACAGACTACGGCAGTGAATCCAGGAAGCCAGAGGGGAGGATACGGGAGATTATCGGGCATCTGAATGATCCGGGTACGGATGTCCTGTCAGTGGTGTATTCTCATGGACTTCCGATGGAATTTCCGGAAAAGGTGCTGAACCAGGCAGAACGTGTGGGCTGTGAGGTGAGTGAAGCGGATCGTGCCGGGAGGCTGGATATCAGGGAATGGCAGATGGTAACGATTGACGGGGAGGATGCAAAAGATTTGGATGACGCGGTATCTCTTACAATGGAAGGTGATATCTACCATCTGGGCGTGCATATTGCGGACGTTTCAAATTATGTGCAGGAGAACAGCGCGCTTGACAGGGAAGCACAGAAACGGGGAACGAGTGTGTATTTGGTAGACCGTGTGATTCCCATGCTTCCCCATAGGCTGTCAAACGGCATTTGTTCCTTGAACCAGGGACAGGACAGGCTGGCGCTTAGCTGCCTGATGGATGTGGACAGACAGGGAAATGTAGTGGGACATCGGATTGCAGAAACGGTTATCTGTGTAGACCGCAGGATGAGCTATACCAGTGTGAAAAAGATTCTGGAGGGAGATACAAAAGAGCAGGAAGAGTACAGGGAGCTGGTGCCTATGTTCCAGATGATGGAAGAGCTGGCTGGGCTTCTGCGGGCAAAGAGGAAAAAGCGGGGTTCCATTGATTTTGATTTTCCGGAGTCGAAAATTATCCTGGATGAGCAGGGACACCCGACAGAGATTAAGCCATATGACAGGAATACGGCGACAAAAATTATTGAGGATTTTATGTTGCTGGCAAATGAGACGGTGGCACAGGATTTCTTCTGGCAGGAGATACCCTTTGTGTACCGGACACATGATAATCCCGATCCGGAGAAAATTCAGCAGCTTGCGATGTTTATCAGCAATTTCGGATATGCCATCAAAAATACAAGGGATGAAATTCACCCGAAAGAGCTTCAGAAGCTTTTGGCGAGGATAGAGGATACGCCCGAAGAGGCGTTAATCAGCCGCCTGACGCTGCGTTCCATGCGGCGGGCGCAGTATACGGTGGAATGTACAGGGCATTTCGGCCTGGCGGCGAAGTACTACTGCCACTTTACTTCTCCCATCCGCAGATATCCGGATTTGCAGATTCATCGGATTATCAAAGATACGCTGAGAGGGCGTATGGATGAAAAACGGGCAGTCCATTACAGCGAAATACTGCCGGAGGTGGCAGTTCATTCCAGCCAGACAGAGCGCCGTGCGGATGAGGCAGAGCGCGAAGTGGAGAAGATGAAAAAAGCAGAGTATATGGAACAGTTTGCAGGTAAAGTGTTCGAGGGCGTGATTTGCAGCATTACGAATTGGGGGTTTTATGTAGAGCTGCAGAATACAATTGAGGGCATGGTACATGTGACAAATTTGTATGATGACCGTTATTATTACAGGGAAGAAACCTACGATATGATAGGCGCAGACACCGGAAAAGTATATAAATTGGGACAGAAAGTGAACATCCGTGTCCTGGGTGCGGATAAGGAATCCGGGACGGTTGATTTTGAAATCGCGGAGGAAGGAGAGGAATAAGTGGGAAGCCAGTCAGTAAAATTAATTGCGAATAATAAGAAGGCGTATCATGATTACTTCATAGAGGGAACTTATGAGACGGGGATTGCCCTCCATGGAACAGAGGTAAAGTCTCTGCGCATGGGAAAATGCAGCATTAAGGAGTCTTTTATCCGGATAGAAAATGGGGAAGTCTTTGTGTATGGGATGCATATCAGCCCTTATGAAAAAGGAAATATTTTCAACAAAGACCCTCTCAGGGTGAAAAAGCTTCTGATGCATCGGTATGAAATCAATAAGATTACCGGAAAGATGGCGGAAAAAGGGTATACGCTGGTGCCTCTTAAAGTTTACTTTAAAGGGAGCCTTGTAAAAGTGGAAATCGGAATCGCAAAAGGAAAGAAACTTCATGATAAACGCCAGGATATTGCAAAGCGTGACCAGAGGCGTGAGGCAGAGAAAGAATTTAAGGTTAAAAATCTTTAATTCATTCACACTGAAAAGAAATGCGAAATTGCTCTTGACACAGAGAGCGAAATGTGATTAGATGAAAGATACCTGAACGGTTTCAGCGTTAACAGGACGTCTGCCGACAGTACACAATAAAGGGGTTGTACTGGTTTCGACGGGGGTTTTGAAGTCAGGGAAGCCATCTGCGGGCCGGGACCGCATAGTAAACCGGAAACTAAATATAAACGCAGACGAAAATTTAGCGTACGCAGCCTAAGGGCTGCTGTCGACCTCAGGTTACTCACAGCCTGAGCCATCGGCATCAAATGATGTGAGGCACTTCGTTCCTAAAGCTTTGAGGGTACGGAAGAATTGATGAAGCTACTGAAATCTGAAGCCTGTCATTAGGCGTCAGATGGAGGGAATGCCAAAATAATGACTGTGATGGGAGATGCCTTGATGGATGGGCTTTCGGACAGGGGTTCGATTCCCCTCAGCTCCATATATGAGAAGCGCGGCGATGTTATGTTTGCGGCGCTTTTTATATACTTTCAATGATTGCGAGGCAGGAGCATGAATAACATAAAAAATAAGGAGTTTCTAGATTTTTTACTAGAAAGATTCAAAATAGAAAGAGAAAAATTTGATAGATCTGGGGTGTATGCATATACGCAGCGTTTACTTGCTTATAATTCAAATAAGATTGAGGGAAGTACGCTTACTGAAGAGCAAACGGCTTCTTTATTTGATAATGGTATGCTTCCTAAATCCGATGATTACTATAGGGCAAAAGATGTTGAGGAAATGAATGGACATTTCTTGATGTTTAACAAGATGCTGGATACATTAGATGAGCTGTTGTCACAGGAGTTGATAAAGCAATTTCATTACGAATTGAAATCTGGCGTGTTTGAGGATCGTGCGAATGGATATGCCATTGGCGATTATAAAAAGCGTCCCAATATGATTGGAATGTATCAGACTGTAAGACCTGAGAATGTTGAACAGGAAATGTATTTACTTATGGATTGGTATGGCAATCAGAAAGTAAATATTTCTGTGTTGGCTGAGTTTCATGCAAGGTATGAGAGTATTCATCCATTCCAGGATGGTAATGGCAGGACAGGCAGATTGATTCTTTTTAGAGAGTGTTTAAAGAATGAAATTGTTCCAGTTGTGATTGAAGATGTGAATAGAAATGAGTATCTGGAGGCTTTGAAAGAATATAGGGAAGAAAAATCTTTGAATAAGCTGAATGCCTTGTTTGAAAAGGAGCAGAGGTTTTATTTGGAAAAATGCGAATATTTTATGTAATATTCAGATGAATGTTTAATTAAAAAAGTCTTTTATTAGATAAAGAAATGAAGGGATAAAGACTCCCCCTCCGGCTAGGATGCCGAGGGGGTTTTTGTATATTCACTGATACAGATGGGTTCTGCGAGTACCTCGCGTGCAACATAGAGAGTTTGGTCAGCCCGCGTATTCATCGTCCATTTCACAAGTGTCATGCAGCGGTGTTCAATTTCAATGCAGGTGATACAGCGGGGATGGACACAGCTTCCCGTGTTGCAGTAAGGTGCGTCGGATGTTCCGATCATGGGACGGTGTGTATGCCCGGTGATTAATATGTGGCCTTTGCTTTGTGCCCAGTCTGTGAGTTTTTCTTCGGCCCGGCGTTTCTTTTTATTATTCTTGGCGGCGCTGGTAGGGTCGCGAAAGCCCAGCCGCTCGGCGGGACCCCATACGTACCGCACAAGGAAACGGCTTAACTGCCATAGGTTGCTGTTTAGAAAGTCGGTCTGATGGCCGTGGGTCAGATAAATGTCTTTCTGCTGTTCTGAATCTTTTAGAATCAGGCCGGAATGGAAGGTGATTCCGGGGAACAGCGGTAGGTCTTTACGCTCGGAAGGGCAGGAATAAGATTTAAAAAACTGTTCCGCCTTTTTTGGGGATTTTTTTATGATATCATGGTTTCCATACAGCAGATAGAGCCGCTTTTTCTGGTAAAATTTTGAGAGCAGCCAAAATACGTTGCTATGGACATCTATAATCTGCTGCATGGAGCGGTTTTCCCAAAGCTCGTCGCCGTCTCCGAGTTCAATATAGGTAAAGCCTTGGGCATAGTAGTGCTGCAGCGCCGCAAAATACAGATGCTGGTTTTTTAAAAAATTATCGCTGGAACTCCCATTTCCCCGGTGGCAGTCACTGATTAAAATGTATTTTGAATCTTCAGAGAGGGGGAGGACAGGAGCATGGAGAAAAGCTTTCTGGAGCCGGTGGTTATAATTCATCGCATAGCCCTCCTGCGTCTTCTTGGTTTTCGGATGGTAATCATTTTCCTGAAAGCAAAAGGCAGGAAATAATACAGATACAGAAGGCGGTCGATATTTTTGCAAAATGGTCTGGTAATCCGGCGGTAAATACAGCAGAACAGACGGTTCATGCACTGTGCTACAGCGCAGCGAAGCCTGAAATGGCGACAGGGCTGCGGTGATTTTGGGATATCGAAAAAGAGTGTAACGGTGTGGTCTTCTATACAGAAAGTGTTTTGGCAATAGCCATTCTCCTGTAAAGCCTCTGTGAAAGCGTGCATCATGCCACAGTTCGGGAAAGTAATGGAGACTGTTAACTGCAGTTCCTGTGGTTTTGAGAACATTCCCATGCAAAAGCCGGTCAGCCACCAGTGGCATTTTGACAGCGTAAAGAGCGGACAGCCGTTTTTACACAGGCGGACTTCCAGGGGAAGCATTTCACAGCCGCTGACTCCATAGAAAAGCGTGTGTTTGCGCTCAGATGGCCGAAGAAGTGTATCGGCCTTATAGACGCCTACCTCGCATCCGGTATTGATTCCGTACTGTCCTTTCCAGAACTCAATCATCCAGGTGCAGCCTTGATAGTTAAAATAGACTGGTTCGCAGTCGAAAACCATCTGGAAGAAGGGGGCGGTGGCATCAAAGAGTGTGCAGTAACCATAATGGCGCTGCCATGCGTCAATCCGTGAGGTAAATATATCCTGCTGCGCATCATATGCATAGCCAAGAGGGGTAATAAGGTCGGAAAGGATCTGGCATTTTTCCTTCATGCACAGGCAGCATACTTTTCGGATAGCGCAGGGTTTCCGGTAAAAACGGAGATAGAAAAAGATGATACATATTATGATAAAAATACCAATGCCTAAATACATGGCTTAGATACTCCTGATTTCTTTTTACTTTATCATATGTTTGCCGGGCTGGAGCTGTGCGGGAGCCAAAAGGAGAAGAAAAAGGAAGAGAAAAATAAAAAAGCGCTTGCATTTTGCCAGAAGATGTAGTAATATAGGGAAGTCAGTTGAGACATGGTCCGTTGGTCAAGCGGTTAAGACGCCGCCCTCTCACGGCGGAAACAGGGGTTCGATTCCCCTACGGACTGTTGATTTGTTTTATAGGGAAATTGCAAAACGCTAAAGCACAGAAGATAAGTGTTTATAGCGTTTTATTATTTTGTGAAAATAGCTGATATGGTAAATGCCGCAGGAAAACTTCTTTTCGGCAGTTTGTGTCTATGCTATAATCGGACACAGGAAAGGATGTGAAACTATTCCATTGTTAAAAGAAGGAATTATAATGCGGAAACAGTGATAAGTTTAAGAGGATTTCCGCATATAATAATGACTCTGGGAGAAATTTTTGAAGGATTATAGAGAAGCTGAGAAAAGCATTATCAAAGGAATAGTGCTTTTTTTTCTTGCATTTCTGTTGGGTTTATGGTTATAATAGCCGTTGGGTAATAGAATATTAGTTCGTGTATAGGGCGGAATGATATCTTTCCGGAAATCCGGAATGTATGCCGGGCAGATTCCGGCAGAGAAAGGAATGAAAAAATGGCGAAAAGTATCACATATGACGCTGGCAGTATTTCGGTATTGGAAGGGCTGGAAGCAGTCAGGAAACGGCCGGGCATGTATATAGGAAGCGTGTCACGGAAAGGACTGAACCATCTGATTTATGAGATTGTGGATAATGCGGTGGACGAGCATCTGGCGGGACACTGCGACAGGATAGAGGTGACGCTGGAGAAGGACGGTTCGGCTACGGTGAATGACAACGGACGGGGAATTCCGGTGGGGATGCATGAGAAAGGGATGTCTGCAGAGCGGCTTGTGTTTACCACACTCCATGCGGGAGGAAAGTTTGATAATACGGTATATAAGACCAGCGGGGGATTACACGGAGTGGGTTCTTCGGTGGTAAATGCGCTGTCCACTTATCTGGAAATCAAAGTAAGCCGCGAAGGTGCAGTGCATTATGACCGTTATGAGAGGGGCGTTCCTACAGTTGAGCTGGAGGATGGGCTGCTTCCGGTAATTGGAAAGACGAAAAAAACCGGAACCTGGATTAACTTTCTGCCTGATCCGGAGATTTTTGAAAAGACCAGGTTTGCAGCGGCGGAGGTGAAGAGCAGGCTGCATGAGACTGCTTACCTGAACCCGAATCTGATAATTATTTTTGAGGATAAGCGGGACGGGGAGACAGAACATATTGAGTTTCATGAACCGGATGGCATTATTGGATATGTCAAGGATTTGAATAAGAAGAAAGAGGCTATTCATGAGCCGGTGTATTTTAAAGGAGAGTCTGAGGGAATTACTGTGGAGTGCGCGTTCCAGTATGTGAACGAGTTCCATGAGAACGTGCTGGGCTTTTGCAATAATATTTACAACGCGGAGGGCGGTACGCATTTAACGGGATTTAAAACGGTATTTACTACGGTGATGAATACGTATGCCAGGGAGCTTGGCATACTGAAAGAGAAAGACGCGAATTTCACCGGGGCGGATATAAGGAACGGTTTAACGGCTGTAATTTCTATCAAACATCCTGCGCCCCGGTTTGAAGGGCAGACAAAGACAAAACTGGACAATCAGGATGCATCGAAGGCGGCCGGAAAGGTGACGGGAGAAGAGGTTGTCCTGTATTTTGACAGGAATCTGGAGACGCTCAAAAGTGTGCTTTCCTGTGCGGAGAAAGCGGCCAAAATCAGACGGTCGGAAGAGAAAGCTAAGACGAACATGCTGACAAAGCAGAAGTATTCTTTTGATTCGAACGGAAAGCTAGCAAACTGTGAGAGCCGGGATGCCTCTCAGTGCGAGATTTTTATCGTGGAGGGAGATTCTGCGGGCGGTTCTGCAAAGACAGCCAGAAACCGGAATTTCCAGGCGATACTTCCTATCCGGGGGAAAATTCTGAACGTGGAAAAAGCGAGTATTGACAAAGTGCTGGCGAATGCGGAGATTAAAACAATGATAAATGCGTTCGGCTGTGGATTTTCTGAAGGGTATGGAAATGATTTCGACATTACAAAGCTGCGTTATGATAAGATTATCATTATGGCGGATGCTGATGTGGACGGCGCCCATATCAGCACGCTGCTGCTGACGCTGTTTTACCGTTTTATGCCGGATTTGATTTATGAAGGACATGTATATATTGCGATGCCGCCTCTGTACAAGGCGATGCCGTCTAAAGGGGAGGAAGAGTACCTTTACGATGACAAAGCCCTGGAGCGTTACCGTAAGACGCACAAGGGGGCGTTTACCCTGCAGCGGTACAAAGGTCTGGGGGAGATGGACGCCGAACAGCTCTGGGAGACGACGCTGAACCCTGAGACCAGGATGATGAAGCGGGTGGAAATTGAGGACGCCAGGATGGCTTCTGATGTGACAGAGATGCTGATGGGGACAGAGGTTCCGCCACGGAAAGCATTTATCTATGAACATGCCCAGGATGCAGAGCTTGATGTATAGCAGTGGGAGGTAAGGTACAGAGATGGAAAGTTTAGAGCAGAATATTATACGCACGGAATATTCAGACGTAATGCAGAAGTCTTATATTGATTATGCCATGAGCGTTATCATTTCCCGTGCGCTTCCGGATATCCGGGACGGACTGAAGCCGGTGCAGCGCCGTACACTTTATGATATGTATGAGCTGGGCATCCGCTATGACAGGCCGTATAGAAAGTGTGCCCGCATCGTGGGCGATACGATGGGTAAATATCATCCTCACGGCGACAGTTCTATTTATGAAGCGCTGGTAGTGATGGCGCAGGAGTTTAAGAAAGGGCTTCCGCTGGTGGACGGCCATGGAAATTTTGGCTCCATAGAAGGAGACGGGGCAGCAGCTATGAGGTATACGGAAGCGCGCCTGCAGAAGATTACCCAGGAGACATTTTTAGGAGATTTGGATAAAAATGTGGTGGATTTCCTGCCGAACTTCGATGAGACAGAAAAGGAGCCGGAGGTACTTCCGGTGCGGATTCCCAATTTTCTGGTGAACGGCTCTGAAGGAATCGCCGTGGGCATGGTGACCAGCGCGCCGCCGCATAATCTGGGAGAAGTGGTGGATGCAGTGCAGGCCATGATTAAAAACAGCAAAATTACGGATGAAGAGCTGATGCAGTACATCCAGGGACCGGATTTCCCGACAGGGGGAATCGTGGTGAACAAGGATGATTTGCCGCAGATTTATAAGACCGGGACAGGGAAAATCAAAATCCGGGGCAAGGTGGAAGTGGAGCAGTTAAAGGGCGGCAAGGAACGTATCGTGATTACGGAAATTCCCTATACGATGCTGGGGGCGAACATCGGGAAGTTCCTGAACGATGTGGCGTCCCTGGTGGAGACGAAAAAGGCTTCGGATATCGTAGATATTTCGAACCAGTCCTCTAAAGAGGGAATCCGTATCGTGCTGGAACTGAAAAAAAATGCAGATGCACAGAACCTAATTAACCTGCTGTATAAGAAAACCCGGCTGGAAGACACATTCAGCGTGAATATGCTGGCAGTATGTGACGGAAGACCTGAGACGATGAGCCTCAGAAGCGTGCTGGAGCATCATATTGATTTCCAGTTTGAGCTGGCGACACGGAAATACCGCACGCTTTTGAATAAGGAGCTGTCAAAGAAAGAAATCCAGGAAGGGCTTATCAAAGCCTGTGACGTGATTGATTTGATTATTGAAATCCTGCGGGGAAGCAAGAGCCAGAAGCAGGTAAAGGCGTGCCTGATTCACGGGCAAACGGAAGGAATCAAGTTCAAGTCAAAGGAGTCGGAAAAGATGGCAGCCGCCTTGCAGTTTACGGAGGCACAGGCTACAGCGATTCTGGAAATGCGTCTGTACAAGCTGATTGGACTGGAGATTGAGGCGCTGATGAAGGAGCATGAGGCGACCCTGAAAAATATTGCCCGCTATGAAGATATCCTGAATAATTACCGCTCTATGGCAAAAGTGATTATCAAAGAGCTGGAGGCAGTAAAAAAGGAGTACGGGACACCGAGAAGAACCGCGATAGAAAATGCCGCAGAAGCTGTTTACGAGGAGAAAAAGCCTGTCGAGACAGAAGTAGTATTTCTGATGGACAGGTTTGGGTATGCCAAGACCGTGGATGTTTCTGTGTATGAGAGGAACCGGGAAGCGGCAGATTCTGAAAATAAATATGTGCTGACTTGTATGAACACAGATAAAATCTGTATTTTTACGGATACCGGAAAGCAGCATACGATGAAAGTGCCGGATGTGCCCTATGGCAAGTTTCGGGACAAGGGGACGCCTATTGACAATCTGTGCAATTATGACAGCACTCAGGAGAAAATCGTATCTGTGGAGTGTCTGCAGAAAGTGAAGGGAGCGGTTCTCCTGTTTGCGACTGCCCAGGGAATGCTGAAACAGGTAGAGGGCAGCGAATTTGATGTGGCGAAACGTACCATAGCGGCGACGAAGCTGCAAGAGGGCGACGAGGTGGTTTCGATTGCAGATATGAAAGGTATCGAGCAGCTGGTGCTTCAGACACGCCAGGGATTTTTCCTGAGATTCCAGGCAGAAGAGGTTCCCTACAAGAAAAAGGGAGCCGTGGGAGTGCGGGGAATTCGGTTAGGAGAGGAAGATGCGCTGGAAGCCGTTCATTATCTGGACGCTTCCTGCGAAGGAACGGCGGTGTATAAAGAAAAGGAAGTCTGCCTGAAACGCCTGCGGATTGGCAAGCGTGATACAAAGGGAACAAAGACCCGTGTGTAAAAAAATGTCGAATAGGGTTGAGTTCGGATACGCAAGAGGGTATACTGGTAAGGAAGTACAGAAGGCTCAATTTTGAAAGGAGTATAAGTTATGGGTGGAATATTCGGTGTTGCATCGAAACAGAATTGTGTGATGGATTTATTTTTTGGAGTGGATTACCATTCCCATCTCGGAACACGGAGGGGGGGAATGACGGTATACGGAGGGGCTGGATTCAATAAGGCAATCCACAATATAGAAAACTCACCATTCCGGACAAAGTTCGAGCGTGACGTAGAAGAGATGGAGGGCAATCTGGGAATTGGCTGCATTTCGGACAGCGAGCCGCAGCCGCTGGTTATCCAGTCGCATTTGGGCAGTTTTGCGATTACGACGGTGGGAAGGCTGGATAATGAGCAGGAACTGATTAAATTAGCGTACCAGACAGGTCCGACCCAGTTTTTGGAGATGAGCGGAGGCAGAATCAATGCTACGGAGCTGGTAGCTTCCCTGATTAACCAGAAAGACAGTCTTGTAGAAGGTATCCGGTTTGTGCAGGAAATCGTGAAAGGCTCCCTGACGCTTCTGATTATGACAAAAGAGGGGATATATGCCGCCAGGGACAGGATGGGCAGGACGCCGCTGGTTATCGGGAAGAAAAAAGATGCGTTCTGTGCCTCTTTTGAAAGTTTTGCGTATATTAACCTGGGTTATGTAGATTATAAGGAATTAGGACCAGGGGAAATCGTGTATATGACGCCTGAGAGCGTGGAGACAGTAAGCCCTGCCGGAAAGGAGATGAAGATATGTTCTTTCCTCTGGGTGTATTATGGATATCCTACCTCGTCCTATGAAGGTGTGAATGTGGAAGAGATGCGCTATCACTGCGGGAAAATGCTGGCGAAACGCGATGATGTGGATGTGGACTATGTGGCGGGTGTACCGGATTCGGGAATTGCCCACGCCATTGGCTATGCCAATGAGTCCGGGATACCGTTTGCGCGTCCATTTATTAAATATACGCCGACCTGGCCCCGTTCTTTTATGCCCGCAAAACAGAGCCAGAGGAATCTGATTGCCCGGATGAAGCTGATTCCGGTAGATGCTTTGATTCATGGAAAAAAGATGCTGCTGATTGATGATTCCATCGTGCGCGGCACGCAGCTGAGAGAAACGACGGAGTTTCTGTACCAGAGCGGCGCGAAGGAAGTACATATCCGCCCGGCGTGTCCGCCGCTGCTTTTCGGGTGCAAATACCTGAATTTCTCCAGGTCGAAATCCGAGCTGGATCTAATTACCAGAAGGATTATCCGGGAGCGTGAAGGAGATAAGGAGGCGGAAGTGCTGCAGGACTACGCAGACCCTGACAGCCAGAATTATAAAGAGATGGTGGACGAGATACGGAAGCAGCTGAATTTTACCAGCCTTCGGTTCCACAGGCTGGATGATATGGAAGCGTCTATCGGGATTTCACCGTGCAAGCTTTGTACATATTGCTGGAGCGGCAGAGAATAAGCGCATTACAGAAGATTTTGAAAGATGGATGGCGGAACAGTTAAGGAGATGATAGGAGTGCAGCCATACGAACATAGGGTACAGTATTATGAAACGGATCAGATGGGCATTGTCCATCACTCTAATTATATCCGCTGGTTTGAAGAGGCTAGGACAGATATGCTCCGCCAGATGGGAATTGGGTATGGAGAAATGGAGCGCAGGGGTATTGCCAGCCCGGTGCTGGAAATGTCGGTAAAATACCGGGCGATGACACGTTTTGAGGATGTGGTGGTTATCCGTGTGGACGTGGTGGACTTTAACGGGATTACTCTGCGGCTGGCTTACCAGATAGAGGATAAAGAAACAGGGGAAGTCCGGTGTACCGGGGAAAGCAGGCACTGTTTCCTGGATAAAGCGGGACGTCCTATGTCTCTGAAAAGAAGCCATTGGGAGATTTATGAGGTACTTTCAAAACAGGTCTGCACGTCTACCGTGCAGACCGTAAGAAAATAATTCGGGAATCCAAAGCATACTATTGACAGATGAGTTGTCTTAAATCTGTATAGAATCCTGGGTAGCTGATTTTTACACAGTCGGCTCCCAGGATTTCAGTCTCTCCATCGGAAGCCAGGGCAGCGACGGTGAAGGACATGGCGATGCGGTGATCCAGGCAACTGTCAATCTGAGCGCCGTGGAGCGCATGGCCGCCTTCAATTACCATGCCGTCCTCTGTGGCATGGATATGCGCGCCCATAGCAGAAAGATTCTTTACCATGACGTCGATGCGGTTGGATTCCTTTACTTTCAGTTCCTGCGCGTCTTTGATGATGGTGGTGCCTTCTGCAAAACATGCCAGGACAGCAAGGATAGGGATTTCGTCAATGAGCGTTGGGATAATGCTGCCGCCTACGGTAACGCCGTGGAGACGGCTTGTTTTTACCAGCAGGTCGGCAGTGGGTTCTCCGCTGCTTTGTTTTTCGTTCAGGAGGGTAATGCGGCCTCCCATCGCTCGGAATACCTGCAGGATGCCGTCACGGGTGGGATTGATGCCTACATTTTTTATCAATATTTCAGAGTCCGGCACCATAAGCCCGGCAGCGAGGAAATATGCGGCAGAAGAAATATCTCCTGGTACATGGACGTGCTGTCCGGTCAGCCGTGGGTTCGGGCTGACCGATGCAGTAGTGTCCTCAGAGCGGACGTCTGCGCCAAAATAACGCAGCATGATTTCTGAGTGGTTTCGCGAGAGATAAGGCTCTGTCACGCTGGTAGGGCTGTCCGCATAAAGCCCTGCAAGTAAAATAGAAGATTTTACCTGTGCAGATGCCACGGGAGATAGATAATGAATGCCATGGAGAGGCTTTCCTATAATATGCAGCGGTGCGCAGCCGTTACCGCGAACGCTGGTAATCTGTGCTCCCATCTGTGTGAGCGGCTCCATAATTCGTTTCATGGGGCGGGTTTGGATAGAAGCGTCTCCATTTAAGAAAGTTTCGAATTCCTGTCCGGCAAGGATGCCGGAAATCAGCCGGGTAGTAGTTCCGCTGTTCCCGGTATCCAGTTCCGATGCGGGTTTTGAGAGGCCGTGCAGCCCTTTTCCATGAATCCGGACAGTACTTTCCTGGATTTCCACGGAAATACCAAGCTTTCGGAAACATTCGATGGTGGAAAGACAGTCGGCGCCCAGCAAAAAGTTTGTAACTTCTGTAGTGCCTTCCGCCAGCGCTCCCAGCATGACTGCACGGTGGGAGATGGATTTGTCACCGGGAACCGTCAGTTCCCCGCGGAGTTTTTTTGCTTTGCTATAGTTCATAATATCTGTAGTTTCCTTTCTAAATGCTGGTTATGTCAGCGTTCGTAAATGGTGTAACGGTATTTTCTAAGCAGTCCGACTGCTTTCTTACGCGCAGCCTCTTCATAAAATTCTACCTGGAGCACGGCTTCCTCAAACTCACGGTTGTGAACAATGCCGATATTTTTGATGCTGATGCCGTTGGTAGCCAGGATAGTAGCCAGGGCGGCAATACCTCCGGCTTCGTCCACCATATCGCAGTAGATGGAGTAAATCTTTTTGAGAGGTCCCCGCGAAACATCTGATATGGAATTTCGGTAATCTCTTGAAGTGTCAAAAAGTTCGTAAATCTTATGGCTGTCGTGCTCTGCCAGCGCGATTTTGACAGATATCAGGCTGTTAATATAGTTGTCCAGCACCGTAATGATATTTTCCCGGTTAGTGGAACAGATTTGCTCCCACATCTCAGGGGAGGAGGAAGCAATCCGTGTGATATCTTTAAAACCGCCCGCGGCCACAGTTTTCATCGTTTCCCTGTCATTGTCAGAGTCTTTCACCAGATTTACCAGTGAAGAAGCGATAAGATGGGGGAGATGGCTGATGGCGGCCGTCACATAATCATGTTCCCGGTAATCCAGAATCATGGGGAGCGCCTTGATCGTCTGCACCAGCTTCTCATAGCGCATTACCTTGTCAGGCGAGACTTCTTCCGTGGGAGTCAGTACATAATAAGCATTTTCCAGAAGATGGCGCTTGGAATTGGCGATTCCTGTCTTTTCAGAACCTGCCATCGGATGTCCTCCGATGAAATTTTTCTGCATCCCCAGGGCATTGATATGCTCATGGATATCTGTTTTGGTGCTTCCGGCATCTGTCAGGATACAATCCTCTTTTAGAAGCGGTTTTAGAATCTGGAGGTAGGAGGCATTCGCTTCCACAGGCGCGCACAGGAAAATGTAGTCGCATTCTCTGTAAGCATCGGTAATTTCTGTACATGCCTCATCGATAATTCCTTCGGCAAGCGCGTATTGGGCGGTTGCCCGGCTCCGTGTATGGGCAGTAATGTGCACGTCCGGATAAAAATATTTCAATGCTTTGGCGATGGAACCTCCTATCAGTCCCAGGCCGATAAAGCCAACCTTAAAATCGTTCATGAAAAAAGTCCTTTCTCTGCTGCGCTCTTAGACGCGCAATTATTGTCATTCTACTATGCAGAAATTCCAATGTCAACACTTTGTTGCGTTACAGTGCGACAGTTTGAAAGGCAAGTAGTCGTTTTTGGGGGCTGGGAAATGGTTTGACAAATCTACTTCCAGGGAATATAATGAAAAAAATGTGATTTTTCACAAAACAGGGACGAATAAGCTTTGAAAAATATAGGAATTGCCCAAGGGACTCTATTAAAAAAACGCAGGAGGGAGAAATATGAAAGGAAAAAAATGTAAACGGATACTTTCGCTTGTACTGGCGGGGGTTTTGGCTGTTACCGGGGCAGGCATAAGCGGAGGAAGAGTACAGGCGGCGGAACGTGTATCAAGGGGCGCGTCCATGGAAGAGGGACTTTCCTATGGTGCGTCTGATTTCAGCGGGACGTCTTTTAATGGGACGAATGTGTTTTCAGTATCGGAAAGCGACGCGAATCTGCTCAAGGAAAATCTGAGGAGCGCCATAGGCGTGGATATTTCGATTACCTTTAAGCCGACAAGCCTTCCGAAAAATTTTATTAATTTGTTGGAGATTTATGACAAGGATAATAATTCGAGTTCTGAAAGCGGCAAAAATTCGTCGATTGCTGTGATTGTAAGTAAAAGCGGTACGGTATATGTGATGTCAGGGAGTATGCAGGGAAGTACAGACTGGGCTATAGCGACAGGACAGAATCTTTCAGTGAATACGTCCTACACATTGAATTTGTCAATTTCCGGGACGGGCGCGCGATGCTCATGGGGCAGTGGAAATGAGTGGTCAGCACCGTCGGGTACTACCAAAGGCACAAAGGATTTCTTTGGGGCGTTTTTTGGCGGAACATCAGCGAACTATACAGATTGGCGTACGGAAATAGATGCGGTGGCTATTGGCGGACTGAGCGCAGACAGTTATCACAAACATACTAATTTTGGGAATCTGAATGGAGAAGTTACCGCAGTGACTGTCTCGGGGGTGTCGGAACGGGGGGATGCTACCGGGATGTTTGCGGCGGATAAATATGACAATACCTGGCTGTTCGGCGGCGGCGTCGAGACGCAGGGAAGGTTCGAAGAAGTCGGCGGTGTCAGGAACTTTATCGGACAGTTTGAAGAATATGTGCGCTGGGTAAAGCGTGTGGACGGTGTTGTGCTTGGAATGCAGCGGTATACAATTAACGCCGGAAAGACAGGTCAGGATGCCGCAGCGTTTGCGGCGAAGCTGGACAGCCATATTTCGAAGCTGGATCCGATGGCAGTATCCTATTTGGTCGGACCGGAAGATTACTGTAAAGGGGCGGAAGGCATAGAGGCTTTTAAGAGCGCTTTAACTCAGATAATTACAAAGGCTCTTGCTTTGAAACATAATGAGGGGTTTGCAGTCATTCAGCTTCCACATGCGGTAAAGGACGCAGAAGCAGCGGCAAATGTTTCCCTTTATGCAGCAGCGGCAAGAGAAGCTGTGCAGACAGCCAGCCCGGAAAACAGGCGGAGGATTATCATGGTGGATCATCTGAGCCGGACAAATACAGATGATTTTAAAAATACAATGCTGACAGAGGATGGGCTGCTGAATGCTGCCGGACATTATGAGATTGCAAAGCAGTTTTCGGCAGATGTATATGGACAGACGGCAGGTTTTCCCACGCTGCAGGACTGGAGTCAGACAGAGGCGCCGGATACCTGGCTGTCACAGATGCCGGGAGTGGCTGCTTCGGCTGACAGCCTGGAAGTGACAATTCCCCAGGGGATAGCCGGGACAGAGTGGAAATATATCCTGGAGATAGACGGGATGGAGATTAGCGGATTAGCTTCAGGAAATCCATTTACTATCCGTGAACTTCCCAGAGAAAAGGAATATACGCTGACAGTCAGGACACAGGACGGAACTGCTCAGCTTGCTCCGGTGGCAGGAAGGATTGTGGAAGGGAATCAGGCGGCAGCAGCAGAAACGGAACGTACGGGGCTGCAGGCGGCAATCCGGGCGAAAGCAGATGATAAAACAACTCCGTTGACATGGCTCTTTATGGGGGACTCTATTACCCATGCCGCACAGCATACAGGCGGGCATGACGGTATTGCCCAGCTTTTTGAAAAATATGTAAAAGAAGATTTGGGAAGGGTGGACGACATTGTAGTAAACACGGCGGTGTCTGGTGCAACTGCAGCAAGGACACTGGAGCATATTGAGCAGCGTATGACAAAGTACTGCCCGGATATTGTATCTATTATGCTGGGAACGAATGATGCGATTAATGATACTTACCAGGCACAGCTTAAGCAGATAGTAGCGAAAATCAGAGAAGTGAATCCGGCGGCATTGATTATTTTCAGAAGCCCGACGCCGGGAACAGGGAACTGGGGGACAAAGCTTCCGGGAGAGACTGGTTCCGTGGCGCGTATGAGAGCTGTGGCAGAGGAAGATGGGAATATATTGTTTATTGACCAGTGGACCGGATGGCAGGAAGAAATTGATGTGTATCCCTATCTGATGAACAGAGCGCACTATTTTGGGGATGGAACGGTTCATCCGGGGGCGGCAGGCCACGCGCGGATGACCAGGCAGTTCATTCGTGAGTGCGGACTGGATACGAACACCAGGATCGCAAATTTGGAGTATCAGTTTGCTTATGAGGATGTAGCAAAGGATGCGGCGCCGATATATATGCTTGGAGAAAATTCTATCATGCTGGACAAAGAGGAGTTGCAGAAATTATACGGCGAAGGGACACTTGGCGATGTGCGGCTTACGGCTGCGGAAAAGATTTCCGGAAAGACTTATTCCATAGAGGGAAAAGGGGAGGAAATTAAGCTTGACGGGCTTCCGACAGATCGGATGTATCATGTGGAAGTTAGCGCACTGGTGAAAGGAAATACAGCAAAAAGAGTGAATTTTGCAACGCAGGACGTGGAATTGAAAAAAGGCCAGGTGCAGAACTTTGTGGTGACGCTGAGCAACCGAAAGCTCAGGGAGACGGCAGCCGGGACAGAGGTAGGTAATTTTGAAATTAAGGGAAAAGTTCCGGAGGGGACTTGCACGTATATGTTTGTTGATGGAAATGGTGCGGAGGATAATAACTATTTTGAAATTGCAGATACAACCCTGAAAGTAAAAAAAGCCCTGAATGCAAACAGAGCCTATAGTATCCGCGTCCGGGGACAAAATGGCGAACATGCAGCGGAGGGAGTATTCGTGATTCAGACAATGCCTACGCTGAAATCGGTACGCATGGCGGCAAAAAATTCTTTTGAGACTGACAAAATGGCATTAGATCTGGATCTTTCAGATGTAATTTTTGACGGTACGAATGTTGTAGATTTAGGAGATGCAAATGATTCCCGCTATATGGGAGGCGCATATATCCGTGTAATGCAGAATCTGAGGGAGCATACCACAGGCGGTACAATCATCTATCGTTTTAAAACTACCCAGACAGTAGGGACAACGATTTGGGGGGCAGGCGGAAATAATACTGCGGCGCAGTCGTCTGATATGGTTTATGGGCTGGCGGCAAACGGTAAATTCCGTGCGTCTTTCCGGACGGAGACAAGTGGGTTGAGAGGAGAATTAGGT
Source organism: Lachnospiraceae bacterium 46-15 (assembly GCA_041223665.1). Classification (GTDB taxonomy): domain Bacteria; phylum Bacillota; class Clostridia; order Lachnospirales; family Lachnospiraceae; genus Hominisplanchenecus_A. The sequence continues at coordinate 28,755 of JBCLQO010000005.1, read as the reverse complement.
TCGGCGGTTAACGATGGTGCGTGGCATACAGTTGCCATGAGTTTTGATACTACGCGTGAGGATTATCAGGGGCAGATTCGCGTCAGTATAGACGGAGGCAGCGATATTATGATGCCAGAATGGTGGAGAGATGGCTGGCAGAGCTGGTTCAATAAGACGGATTCTGATATTACAAGTTTTGTGGTTGGCGGCGGGAAATATACTGGGTTCGCCTATGGAATGACAAATGCTTTTAACGGTCAGGTTTCTTTTATCACGATAACAGATGACGTGTGTACAGAGGAAGAATTGATGGCATTGTCCGGCGACAGGACAGAGAATACCATGCCGGGAGATATGTCTATTTCGGGAAAACAGCCGATAACGATTCAGGATGACGGAAAAGTTTCATTGCCTTCAGATGCCTGCATGAATGCAGAAATGAAATGGGATGAAAAAGGAGAAACAGCAGAGATTATCCTTACACCAAATGGAAATGCAGTGATTGATGCAGAAGCGATAGATATTTCGGTTGTAAATGCCGCGAAGCTGGGCTTTGACGAGAAGGCGACAGTCATTGAGTTTATCGAAGGAAAAGTGGTAATCAAGCTTACGAAAAAAGTGAGCCAGGAAGCAAAGGAACTGCAGGATGAGCTGTCTGGGTATGTGAGCCAGTATGCGGATAAAATACAGAAGGACAGCGAAAAATATACAGAAGAGTCTTGGAGTAAATTCGTCCAGGCGTATAATGTTATGAAACGGGCAGTGGAAGAGGATGAGAAAGATACAGAGCTTCTAAAGGAATATAGAAAGGTATTTCTGGAAGCGGAGCAAGGACTTGTGCTGAGAGAACCAGATCCCGGTCCAAATCCAGATAACCCAAACCCAGACAATCCGAATCCTGGACCGAAACCAAATCCAGGTCCGGTACCTGAGCCAACCCCTGGGCATAATGACATTAGAGAGGGAAATATTTATGAAAGTAAAGGCTATCTCTATAAGGTTACAAGCCTCTCGAAACGCACGGTGGCGGCAGTAGGAATGAAGGGAAGTTTCACAAAGATTGTGGTTCCTGACACGGTGGCATTTGAGAGCGGAACATATAAAGTAACAGGAATCGGTGCATTGGCATTTAAGAATAATAAAAAAGCGGTCAGTATCACGGTAGGTAAAAATGTGGTGAAAATTGGAAGCAATGCTTTTGCAGGCTGTAAGAAGCTGAGAAAAGCTGTCTTGAATAGCACGGCATTAAAGCAGTTGGGAGGAAAGGCATTCTATAACTGTAAGAAACTGAAGAGTATCGTGATTAAAAGCGCAAGACTGAAAAAAGCAGGGAAGAATGCATTTAAAGGTATTTACAAGAAAGCAGTCATTAAGGTTCCGAAAAAGAAATATAAGGCATATACAAAGCTCTTGAAAAAGAAAGGCCAGGGAAAAGGTGTAAAGATTAAAAAATAGTCCAAAGGAAAGAAGAGGATAAGATGAGGTACAGAAAGATTCGACTAGTTTTAATAATCCTTTTTATAGTGTTCTTCTGTCTGTCTGGAAAACAGGCAGAAGCGGCATCAAAACCGGCAAAAATTACGTCTGCGAAGATTGTGTCTGGCAGCACGGTAGTCCGTGCGAAAATAAAAAGCAAAGTATCGGGCAGCGATGGGAACTACTATCTGGTGAAGATCAATGGCCTTACCGGGAAACCTGTCTGTGTACTGGCAGAATCTTCGAAGAAATCAAAGCTTACCTTCAAGCTGGATATGCAGGATAAAGTGAATGTGATTTCTAAATTTGGAATTGCGGTAAAGAAAGGGAAGTCACTAAAGCTTATCAGCAATACGAAGTATGTTAGCAATCCCCAGGCTGCGGCGGAGAATACTCAGAAATATAAGCTTCCATCCACAAAGAAGGGTATTCACTTTGCAGCAGATACGAATCTGGACTCCAAACATACTCTGGTAAATGTGAACCTGAATGATTTGATAGCAGAAGAGGGCAAAGGTACACCCTACGTTTATAATGGTAAGACCTATTATTTTAACAAGACCATGCAGAGGGAAGTTAGGATGTTTGTAAAACGGGGAGTCTGTGTGACCTTGGTAGTGTATATGCCCTGGAACAGTGAGAATCAATATTTGATTTATCCTACGGCAAGGCAGCCGCGAGATAATTACTGGTATATGCTGAATACTTTACATAATAAATCAAGAGAGACCCTGGAGGCGGCGTTCTGCTATCTGGGTGAGGTGTTCAGCCAGTCAGACTGCCTGGTTTCCAACTGGGTATTGGGAAATGAGGTGAATTCTCAGAAACAATGGAATCATGCAGGAAACCTTTCTTTCAAAAAATACGTGGAAGCTTATGTGCAGGCATTTAAGATGCTCAGTGATGCTGTCCATGCAGGATGGTCAAATGCCAGAGTGTTCGTGCCTCTGGATAATGCGTGGAATATTCCGATATCCGAGGTAGGATGGAACGGCAAGACTTTTCTGACAGAATTTGCCAGGGTATTGAAAACAGAAGATTCCAGGACGAAATGGAACCTGGCCTATCACTCTTATTCGTTTCCGTTGCCATCCGCACCGTACAAAAAGAACCAGTATGTGACAAAAAGCGCGGACTCACCGTACATTACGCCTCAGAATCTCAAATATTTAACAGATTATATTAAGAGGAAATACGGCTCATCCACCAGGATTATCCTGTCAGAGCAGGGGTATATGGCTTCCATGGGTGAAAGGGCACAGGCAGCTTCCATTCTTTACTCTTACTATATTGCAGAGTTTAATTCCATGGTGGACGCGTATATCATGCGCTGTGAGCATGATGATGCATGGGAAGTGACACAGGGATATGCTATGGGACTAACCGGACTGGACGGAAAACGGCGGGCAGCATACAAAGTTTATAAGTATATGGACTCTAAGAAAGCCTCTGTGTACGCAAAGAAATATCTGAAAACCGTAGGAGCTTCCAGTTGGAAAGCGGCAGTTCCGGGATATAAAGCTTCAAGATTCAAATAGGGCAGTTATCAGCAATAGACGGACATGAAATCAAATAAACAGCAGCTCAGCCGAAAATCTGAGCTGCTGTTTATTTCACCTAAGGTATTTCTTGGTAATCAAGCGTATAATAATCAATCATGGCGGCATCTTTTTTATCCAGCCTTAGAGCCAGAGTATAAATGGACAGTGTAGGGGGCAGGGGCGGTAAGTCGGGATCTCGCATTTTATAAGGAAAAGTAACAACAGCCTGGAGCTTTCCGTTTGCATCTAATTTTGTTTTGCATGATGTAATAAGTTCTTTCTCTTCGCGGTAAGTTTCCAGAAGAATAAGGGTTTCTTTCTCAAAATTCATATTTCGGTATGCCGCCAGGGGAGAAGATTTTAGAGCCTCGCGGTAACTTTTTTTGTAGAATCCATCTTTCACCATCTTTTTCAAAAGTTCATCGATATCTTCCCGGCTTCTGATAACAAGATGGTTCTCTTTTATGTAAGGGGAATTGAGATAGGTTTTTCCTGTAACGGTACATTCCTTTTCCACTTTTTTGGGGCGCTTTTTTACAATTACCTTTATAAAAGCATTGACTTTTGGATTCTTCCTGGAGCTTGCAGTGATGCGTGTTGTTCCTGCTTTTTTTGCAGTTACCAATCCTTTTGGTGAGACAGATGCAATGGATTTCTTTTTAGACTTCCATACTACTTTTGCCGAAGCTTTGCTGGGGATTACCTTTTCCACACTTAGCTTTTTTGTCTCTCCCACGTACAGCAGAATCTCCCTGCGGTTTAGTACGATGTTCTTTGGCTGTGGTTTTCCTTTTGCCGTGGCAGGCATCGAAAAGAAGATACATAGCAGGCATGTCAGGAAAACAAACCAGAGATTTTGTGTTTTCACTTTCATGAAATTGCCTCCGCTCAATTTATAATAACTATTTTATTTATAGTGTACAAATATTATATTGTCAACATATTTCAGAAGTCTGAAATGTCATTTTTGGAATCATGCTTTCATTCAAGAAAATTCTTCTTGCTTTCGCATAATATAGTACATATTGTGGTTTGTCGGAGAGTTCATCGCTTACCCCGGACAGTTATGGAACCGATAGTCTCCATGTTTACGCCGGACGCCGGGAAGCCTGCCGCATATCCCACACGGACGGAGACAACGCTGCGGCAAGCTAGCCGCTAACTACAACTAAATACGCTCAGGAGAGCCTTCGCGCATTAAGTTTCCGTAAGCGTCGGATTTCGCCTCCGCTAAAAGCGTCTCCTGAGTGTCCGCTTAGGGATATGCGGCAGGCTTCCCGGCTGGACGGTGGGTGGCGTTATGAGAACTGTGCGGCTGCGTGAACTGTTCCGGCTATGGCGAAATGACGGCTGGCGTTACGGGGCTGTACGGCTTCATGGACTATTCCAGCTATGACGAAGCCGCTGATGACTTTTGGTGTAGGGAACGAACACTCTTGTGTGCAGTAAAGTGCTGCAAAGCATGGTTACACTGTTTGGCTGTACGTATAGGAATAAGTGGCTTGCTCAAACCGTCCGGTGCGGCGGCATCTGCATATAATGGCGTTTATGGTGCGCAGAGCCGTCAGCTCATGAAGCCATTCGTGCAAAGCCATGTCTCGCCGTATATCCGGCGGATTATCATAATTAATCACATAGGCGGTTCCATCCGCGGCATGTATCAGGGAAGTCCACGCAGCCACACACACGTAGCGCCAGCCGCCACACAGCCGGGGCACCTGCCATATATCCCTAAGCGGACACTCAGGGGACGCCCTTAGCAGAGGTGAGATCCACGATTTACGGAAACTTATGCGCGAAGGCTCTCCTGAGCGCATTAGTTATAGTTAATCGTTAGCTCGCCGGCGCGTTGTCCCCGTCCGTGTGGGATATATGGCAGGTGCTCCGGCGTCCGGCGTAAGCATAGAGTTGTCGGTTCCATAACTATCCGGGGTAAGAGACAGACTCCCCGGCAAACCGCAATTTGACTGCGAATGCCTCAACCAGACGCTAGACAAAACTCATCTTTCAGTATATAATTTCCAGAGAGAAATTTACCGATGTGTGGATTTTATATTAATAGCTGAGGAGAATGGAAAATGAGCAAGGTGAGAACACGTTTTGCACCCAGTCCTACCGGGCGGATGCATGTAGGAAATTTGAGGACAGCATTGTATGCGTATCTGATTGCAAAGCACGAGGACGGAGATTTTATCCTGCGTATTGAGGATACCGATCAGGAGCGTTATGTAGAGGGTGCGGTGGAGATTATTTATCATACGCTGCAGGAGACGGGACTGAATCACGATGAGGGACCGGACAAGGACGGAGGCGCAGGCCCTTATGTCCAGAGCGAGCGCCAGGAGAAAGGAATTTATCTGGAATATGCAAAGCAGCTGATTGAGAAGGGCGAGGCATATTACTGTTTTTGTGATAAGGAAAGACTGGAATCTCTGAAGCAGGATGTGGCAGGAAAGGAAATCGTGATGTACGATAAGCACTGCCTGCATCTGTCGAAGGAGGAAATTGAGGCGAATCTGGCGGCAGGAAAGCCTTATGTCATCCGCCAGAATATCCCGCAGGAGGGAACGACAAAGTTCGAAGATGAGATTTACGGCGTGATAGAAGTGCCAAATGCAGAGTTGGATGATATGATTTTGATAAAATCCGACGGTTTCCCTACTTATAATTTCGCAAATGTAGTGGACGACCATCTGATGGGGATTACCCATGTGGTGAGAGGAAATGAATATTTGTCTTCCGCACCGAAATATAACCGTTTATATGAAGCGTTCGGCTGGGAGGTTCCTGTTTATGTACACTGTCCGCTGATTACGAATGAAGAACATCAGAAGCTGAGTAAGCGAAGCGGTCATTCTTCTTATGAAGATTTGATTGAGCAGGGCTTTGTGACGGAGGCGGTGGTAAACTATGTGGCGCTTCTGGGATGGTGCCCTCAGGACAACCGGGAGATTTTCACCTTAAAGGAGTTGGCGGAGGCGTTTGAGTACCGGAATATGAGCAAATCCCCGGCAGTTTTTGATATGGTGAAGCTGAGATGGATGAATGGCGAATATATCAAAGCGATGGATTTCGATAAGTTTTATGAAAGGGCGCTTCCATTTATCAAGGAGACGATTCACAGGCAATTGGATGATAAAAAAATTGCACAGATGGTAAAGACCCGTATTGAGGTATTCCAGGATATCCCAGGGATGGTTGATTTCTTTGAGGAAGTGCCGGAGTATGAACTTTCGATGTATACACATAAGAAGATGAAAACAAATGCAGAGACATCTCTTGGGGTACTGAAAGATGTGCTTCCTCTGCTGGAGGCGCAGGAAGATTTTGGGAATGACGCATTGTTTGAGATGTTGTCTGCTTATGCCAAGGATAAGGGGTATAAGACGGGATATGTCATGTGGCCTATCCGTACTGCGGCATCCGGCAAGCAGACGACTCCAGCAGGAGCTACAGAGATTCTAGAGATTATAGGGAAGGAAGAATCCATCCACAGAATCCGCAGAGCCATAGAAAAGCTGGAGGGTGCAAAAGAGTAATATGAGTCTGAGCGAAGCACAATCACGGGCAGTCGCCCATGCCGAAGGACCCTGCATTTGTCTTGCAGGGCCCGGCTCCGGCAAAACCACCGTTATTACACAGAGAATAAAATATCTGATAGAGCAGGGAGGTGTGCAGCCTTCTGGGATTTTAGTGATTACCTTTACGAAAGCTGCCGCCATTGAGATGAAGGAGCGTTTTGGGAGGCTGATGGGCGGGAAACACCTGCCTGTCATTTTTGGGACTTTTCATGCTGTTTTTTTTAATATTTTGAAGAATGCATATCATTACACAGGAGCAAATATTCTGCGGGAAGAGCAGAGATACCAGTTTCTGAAGGAAATCATCGGACGGATGGAGCTGGAAATAGAGGACGAGTCGGAATTCCTGTCTGGGATTACAGCGGAAATCAGTACGGTGAAAAATGACAGGGTGCCGTTGGAACACTATTATTCTGCGAACTGTTCCGAAGAGATTTTTCGGGAGATTTTTGAAAAATATCAGCGGAAGCTGATGGAGTCACGGCTACTGGATTTTGATGATATGCTGGTTTATACCTATGAACTTCTGCAGGAGCGGGAGGATATACGGAAAGGCTGGCAGCAGCGTTTCCCGTATATCTTAATTGACGAGTTTCAGGACATTAACCAGATTCAATATGACGTTATCCGTCTGCTGGCAGAGCCAAAAAACAATTTGTTTATCGTGGGTGATGATGACCAGTCTATCTATCGTTTCCGGGGAGCCAGGCCGGAAATCATGCTGAATTTCGGGAAGGATTACCCAGAGGCAAAACTGGTGAAGCTGGAGGCGAATTACCGTTCCACAGAGAATATTATCAAAGGCGCGGGGCGGGTGATTGAAAACAACACGATGCGTTATCCCAAGCAGATTCACGGCGTCAAAGGGACGGGAGAACGCATTGAGGTTCATGGATTTGTGAATCAGGCGCAGGAAAATACATATCTGGTAAATAAGGTGAAAGAATATCTGGATGGCGGCTACCGTCCGGAGGATATTGCGGTGCTGTTCCGTACAAATACCGGAGCGAGGCTGATGGTGGGAAAATTCATGGAATATAATATTCCTTTTCGGATGCGGGATATCCTGCCTAATATCTACGAGCACTGGATTGCAAGGGATTTGATTTCCTATATAAAGATGGCGGCGGGAAGCAGGGAAAGGAAGGAGTTTCTGCGGATTATTAACCGTCCGAAACGTTATGTAAGCCGGGAATGCCTGGACAGCATGGAGATTTCTTTTGAGAATTTGAGAGCATATTATAAGGACAAGGAATGGATGGAGGAGCGCATTGATAAGCTGGAATATGATTTGCGCCTGCTGTCAGGGATGACTCCGTTTGCAGCGATAAATTTTATTCGCCATGGCGTGGGGTATGAGGAATATCTGGAGGAATATGCACGTTACCGCAGGATGAAGCCAGAGGAGCTTTATGATGTGCTGAATGAACTTCAGGAGTCGGCGAAAAATTTTCAGACGTTTGAGGAGTGGTTCTGCCACATGGAAGAGTACGCCGAGACATTGAAACGTCAGGCCAGGGAGGAACAGAAAGAGAGCCATGCGGTCATTTTCACTACGCTTCACAGCGCTAAAGGGCTTGAATTTCCGGTTGTGTTTCTGGCAGACGTCAATGAAGGGAATATGCCTCATCGGAAAGCTGTCCTGGATGTAGATATGCAGGAGGAAAGGAGGATGTTTTATGTGGGGATGACCCGTGCGAAGGAACATCTGCATATTTATTATGCGAAAGAGAAATACGGAAAAGCCCTGCATCCGTCCCGGTTCGTGGAAGAACTTAAGAATGGCAGAGGGAAGCAGAAAACGGACAGACCGTATCCTGTACCATGCCTCCGGAGGTAAATATCATTGAAAATAGTATTGTGTACCGAAATATGAAAAAACTGTGGCGGAGAATCCTTTCTCTGCCACAGTCCATAGTGGTGAAAATACAGAACGTTTAGTCAAGTTCGTCCTCGCCCACAATCTCGTCAAATTCCTGGCTGTCCAGCAGTTCGTCAAAGGCGTCGGCAACAATATCGTATTCTTCATCATCTTCGATGTTGTCGAGCTGTGGCTCACCGTCCACTTCACTGAAACGGTAAAGGAATACTTCACCGTCCTCATTCTGGCCATTCTCATTCAGAGGGAGGAGCGCGATGTACTCTTTGTCCCCAGCCGGGAAAATAGTAAGAACCGCACATTCCAGAGAAGAACCGTCATCCAGTGTCAAAGTTACGCTGGCACCGCCTTCTACGGAGCCGCAGTCGCTTCCACAGCATCCACAATCGCCGCTGCAGCTGTTTTCAAATTCGCTCATCTTTCATACCTCGTATAAATTTTTGTTAGTAGTTCTATACTAATGTATCAGATAGAAGATAAGATTGCAAGCTATTTATAAGAATAGTTCTACCAATAAGCGCGGGATTGTGTTATACTTTTGATATAGGCAGTAAATGAACGAACAAGGCAGACATGGAGGGCAGAATAATGAAGCTTATATCCTGGAATGTGAATGGGCTGCGCGCCTGTGTACAAAAGGGGTTTTTAGATTTTTTCAGGGAGGCGGATGCAGATATTTTCTGCATTCAGGAAACAAAGCTTCAGGAAGGGCAGATTTCCCTGGAGTTGGAGGGATATTATCAGTATTGGAATTATGCAGTGAAGAAAGGGTATTCGGGAACAGCGGTGTTTACAAAAAGAGAACCGCTGCATGTGGCATATGGCATGGGGATAGAAGAGCATGACCAGGAAGGGCGTGTAATCACTCTGGAATACCCCGGATTTTATTTAGTCACAGTTTATACGCCGAATTCTCAGAATGAGCTGGCACGTCTGGATTACAGAATGCAGTGGGAAACGGATTTCCTGTCTTATTTAAAAGGGCTTGAGCAGAAAAAACCGGTTGTGTTCTGCGGTGATTTGAATGTAGCCCATCAGGAGATTGATTTGAAAAATCCTAAAACAAACCGGAAGAATGCGGGCTTTACCGATGAGGAGCGGCAGAAATTTACGGAGCTTTTACAGGCGGGGTTTGTAGATACGTTCCGCTATTTCTATCCTGACCTGGAAGGGATTTATTCGTGGTGGTCCTACCGTTTCCGGGCCAGGGAAAAGAATGCAGGATGGCGTATTGACTATTTCTGCGTTTCAGAAATACTGAAAGACAGGCTGACAGATGCGAAAATCCATACGGAGGTACTTGGTTCCGACCATTGCCCGGTAGAGCTGTTGTTAGAGAAATAATGGGGAAAGGACGGGGATGGCTATGAAAAGAGAGATAATAGAAGAGAGTTGTGGGACAATAGGTAGATTGGGAGCTGTGAAAGAACAGGGAAGTATTGTTTTTCGTGTCACATTGGATGAGGCAGAGGATGCATACCTCGTACTTTATAAAAAAGGGACGGATGAGATTGCCTATGAGTTTCCGTTGAAGGATAAGCGGATAATGGGAAAGCTTTATGGTATAAGGCTCCGCAACCTGGATGTGCGCAGGCACGAATATAATTACCGGATTGGGACGAAGATTGTACAGGATCCTTATGCCAGAATCGTGAGGGGAAGGGATAAGTTCGGGAAAGCTGTTTTAAATGAGGATGGACATCAGATACGGTGCGGATTTGCTTTTCATGCATATGACTGGAAGGATGACGCGCCTCTGGGGATACCGTACGAGGATGCTGTAATGTACTGTCTGCATGTCCGGGGCTTTACAATGCAGTCTAGTTCCAGGGTGCGCCACAGAGGGACATTTTGCGGCGTTGTGGAGAAAGCAGGATATTTGAAAGAGCTGGGGATTAATCAGGTGCTGCTGATGCCGGCTTATGAATTTAGTGAGATTATGGAGTGCCATCCGGAAAAGCTGAATTTTTGGGGCTATGTGAAAGGCAGCTATTTTGCACCGAAAGCTTCCTATGCGGCTGGGCGCAGTCCGGTTGATGAAATGAAGGATATGGTATATGGGCTGCATCGGCAGGGGATAGAGGTGCTAATGGATTTCTATTTTACCCAGGATATAGATTTCCGGACGGCGGCAGACTGCCTGATTTACTGGGCAGAGGAATATCATATCGATGGCTTCCATATTGTGGGGAATGACGGGCTTGCGAAGATGCTTGCGAAGGATCCACTGCTTGCCGGAATAAAGCTTTTGGGCGAGTATTTTCCGCAGGAGGAAACCCGCCAGAACAAAAAGGCGCCTTTTATCAGGAATCTAGGAGAATATAACGCAGGGTTTATGGAGGATATGCGGGGGCTTCTGAAAGGTGACGAAGGGCAGTTGGAGGCATTTACATACAGGCTCCGGCGGAACCCGGAAGCTTTTGGAGTAATTAATTATATCGCAGGGCATGACGGGTTTACTATGATGGATCTGGTTTCCTATAGTGAGAAACATAATGAAGAGAATGGAGAGCAGAATCATGACGGCCCGGACAGGAATATCAGCTGGAACTGCGGGGAGGAAGGACCTACACGGAAGAAAAAGATTCTGGAACTCAGGAACCGGCAGATAAGGAATGCTTTTCTGATGCTTCTTCTTGCCGGAGGCACGCCGCTGATTCAAGCGGGGGATGAGTTCGGGAATTCCCAGAAAGGAAACAATAATCCTTACTGCCTGGATAATGAGATTTCCTGGACAGACTGGCGGGCGGCGAAGAAAAATGAAGCTTTGACAGACTTTGTGCGGGATGTGATTGCGTTTCGGAAACGCCATAGAATTTTGCATATGCCCCGGGAATTAAAGCTCATAGATACTCTATTCTGTGGATATCCAGAGATTTCTTATCACAGCAGCCGTGCATGGTATGTGGAGTTTGAGAGTTATAACAGGGAGATTGGTATTTTGTACTGCGGGGAATATGCAGGTGAGGAAGAGTTTATCTATGTGGCTTACAACCTGCACTGGAAAGAAAATGACTTTGCGCTTCCGAACCTGCCAGACGGCATGGGGTGGTATGTGGCGATTGACAGTGCATGCGGCGTATATCCGGAAGGGGAAGAGCCGATATATGCAGGTGACAGGATATTAGCGGTTCCAGCGAGAACCGTGAAAGTTTTGATTGGAAGAGGGCAGAAAGATGTTAAGAGGGATAATCGGACATTTTGCAACGATAACAAAACACAAAATGCTGGTGATGAAGGGGTGCTTTCACATAGGGCTTTACCGTCAGGGGCTTCTTCATGATTTATCAAAGTATTCCCCTACAGAGTTCCTGGTGGGCTGCCGTTATTACCAGGGCAGCCGCAGCCCCAATAATGCGGAGAGGGAAGCTTATGGCTATTCCCAGGCATGGCTGCACCATAAGGGGAGGAATAAACACCATTTTGAATACTGGACAGATTACACTCTGGAACAGAATGCAGTGCCGATGGCAGGGGTGAAGATGCCAAGAAAATACGTAGCCGAGATGCTGATGGATAGGATAGCTGCCTCAAAGGTATATAATGGGGCGGCATATACGGACAGCTTTCCTCTGGCATATTATCTGAAAGGAAAAAATCATTACCTAATGCACCCGGATACAGCAAAGGAACTGGAAGGGCTGCTGCGGATTTTAGATCAGAAAGGGGAAGCTGCGCTTTATCGGTTTGTAAGGACGAAGTACCTGAAAGAAAAGTGAGACAGATAGCGGAGAGAATTTATGGGCGCAGTAAAATTACAAAAGGATTTGACTACCGGGCCAATTACAAGAACGATGCTGGGCTTTGCATTTCCTATGATTTTAGGGAATCTTCTGCAGCAGCTTTATAATATTGCAGACACCTTGATTGTAGGGCAGTTTTTGGGAGCGGATGCGCTGGCGGCGGTCGGCTCCTCATATACGCTTATGACGTTTTTGACATCCATACTTTTGGGGCTGTGTATGGGAAGCGGAGCAGTATTTTCTATTCGGTGCGGGGAGAAAGATGAAGAGGGGCTTCAGGCGGGAATCCTCCACTCATTCCTGATGATTGGGGCGCTGGCTTTGGTGCTGAATGCAGCGGTGTTCCTTCTGATAGACCCGATTCTTTATTTTTTGAGGGTTCCGGGTGATATTTATGGGATGATGAGGGAGTACCTGTGGATTATCTTTTTGGGGATTTTTGCCACGTTCCTCTATAATTTTTTTGCATCTCTTCTGCGGGCGGTGGGAGATTCTCTAACGCCGCTGCTTTTTCTGGGCGTGTGCGCGGTGCTGAATATTATTTTGGATCTTTTGTTTGTGATAAAATTTCATTGGGGCGTTGGAGGGGCGGCGGCAGCAACGGTGACAGCCCAGCTTGTGTCGGGTGCAGGACTTTTGTGTTATACTTGGATGCGGCACCCAAAGTATCGTATCCTTCCGGGAAAAATGCGGCTGAAGCGCCGCACATTCTGCGAGATTGCCAGATTTTCCTTTTTGACCTGCCTGCAGCAGTCAGTGATGAATCTGGGAATTCTGATGGTTCAGGGGTTGGTAAACAGTTTTGGAACCGTGGTGATGGCGGCATTTGCCGCGGCTGTGAAGATTGACTCCTTCGCTTATATGCCAGTACAAGATTTTGGAAATGCATTTTCAACCTTTGCAGCACAGAATTTTGGGGCAAAAAAAATGGAGCGTATCCGGGCGGGAATAAAGAGCGCGGTGATATGTTCCGTATTGTTCTGTCTGGCTGTCAGCTTGATCGTATGGGTGTTTGCCGAACCTCTGATGCTTCTTTTTGTAAAACCGGAAGAAACTCAGATTCTTGAAATCGGAGTACAATATCTGCATATAGAGGGAGCATTTTACTGGGGCATTGGATGTCTTTTTCTGCTTTATGGTTTCTACCGGGCAGTGGAACGCCCGGGGATGTCCGTGGTATTGACGGTAGTTTCACTGGGGACACGGGTGGCGCTGGCGTATATCCTTTCCGCGCTGCCTGCGCTGGGAGCGGCAGGTATCTGGTGGTCTGTCCCTATCGGCTGGGTTCTGGCGGATGTAACCGGGCTGGCGTACTATAAGGTACATAGACGCCGCCTGCTAAATCGTTATCTGTGGGATGATGGCTGAATTGACTTTCCGCAGGTCAGATGATAGAATAAGGATAATTTGGCGTATGCCTCTGGCATGTAACTGTGAAGGAACGGAACAGCTGCGCTATTTTCAGGAAAAGTATGGAGGAAGGAACAGAGATGATTAATGATAAAAAGGTATTGTTCAGTGGAATGCAGGCGACAGGGAATCTGACGCTGGGGAATTATCTGGGAGCATTGAAAAACTGGGTATCTTTAAGTGATGAGTATGAGTGTTTTTACAGTGTGGTGGATTTACATTCTATTACTGTGCGCCAGGATGCGGCGGTGCTCAGAAAACGTGCGCGTGCGCTTTTGACGCTGTATATAGCGGCAGGGCTTGACCCGGAGAAAAACTGTATTTATTATCAGTCCCATGTGTCGGGCCATGCGGAGCTTTCCTGGATTTTGAACTGTTTTACTTACATGGGGGAATTGAACCGCATGACGCAGTTTAAGGATAAGGCGGCAAAACATGCAGACAATATCAATGCAGGGCTATTTACATATCCCGTTTTGATGGCGGCAGATATTCTGCTTTATCAGGCCGATGTGGTTCCTGTGGGAATTGACCAGATGCAGCATCTGGAGCTCACCCGGGATATTGCGCAGAGGTTTAATAATATTTACGGAGATGTGTTTACGGTTCCTGAAGCCTATATTGGAAAGACAGGGGCGAAAATCATGAGCCTGCAGGAGCCGTCTAAGAAGATGTCGAAGTCGGATGAAAATCCAAATGCCAGCATTTATCTGACAGATGATGCAGATACGATTATGAGGAAATGTAAGCGTGCAGTAACAGATTCGGAAGCGCAGATTTTGTACCGTGATGAACAGCCGGGAGTAAAGAACCTGCTGAATATTTACTGTGCCTGCACTGGAAAAACGCCGGATGAAGCCGTGCATGAGTTTGACGGCAGGGGATATGGAGAACTGAAACTTGCAGTAGGAGAGGCAGTTGTATCTGTACTAAAGCCCATCCAGGAGCGGATAGCAGAGCTGGAAAAGGATAAGGCATATATTGATTCCGTGATTAAGAACAATGCAGAGAAAGCAAATTATTATGCAATGAAGACTCTGAGGAAAGTACAGAGAAAAGTTGGTTTTCCAGACAGAATCCGGTAGGGGGATTTCGGTAAAGCAGCTATTGGCAGAGTTGGAATGAGCGTAGGATATAGAACAGGGGAAGCATAGGAAACTGTGTTTCCTCTTTATTTTTTGAAAATATTAAGATTTGCACATGTAGTTTGAGAATTTTCCTGTTCTGCTGCTGAAAATTCTTAAGAAATCTTAAGTTTGCGTATAGTGTCTTGTGGTTTTTTTGTATTTTATAGTATAATGAGCATAACAAGAGACACAGAGGGCTAAGATGTTAATGAATGGAGAGAAGGTGTTTTTATGAAGAGAAAAGTTTATGCAGTTTTGATGGCAGTGTGCTTGGTGTTGGGAATTCTTCCAGTACAGGTATTTGCGGAAACGGAGAAAGAGGAAGTAAAAGTCACTGTTACAGGTGAAACGGTAGTCGGTGAGAAATTGAAAGCAAATCTTTCGGAACTGAAGGATGTGTCGGAAGCAGTAATTCAGTGGCAGAAGAAAGGAAGCGGGGAAGAAGATTCTAAGGCTATTGATACGGGAGACGGAGAAAAATCTCTGACTTTGAAAGCGAAAGATGCGGGAAAGGTATTCCGCATTATAGTAAAAGAGGACAAAGATTCGAAAACATCGTATACTTCCAAATGGACAAAAGAAGTCCGAAAGGAAGCGGAGAGTGAGACAGAAAAAACTGAGACAAAAGAAACGAAAGATTCCAAAATAGAGGCGTCCGGGCTGGAAGAAAAGCAAACGGAGAAAAAAGACGGAACGGAGGCTGTAAAAACGCCGGAGGCGAAAGAGACAGAAAAGGAAAAAGCACCGGAGACAAAAGGAACAGAGGTTATTAAGGCTCCTGAAACGAAGGATGCAGAGTCTGCCAAGGAGCCTGAAACAAAAGGAACAGAGGTAAAGAGTCCTGAAATGAAGGATGTGGAAGCTGTCAAAGCTCCTGAAACAAAGGATACAAAGGCAGAAGCGCTTCCGAAGAACACAGAGAATAATATTCCGCGGGAAGGGGAGACGGAATCGGAAGCACCAGCACCGGCGCTGAGCATAGATAAGGCTGCCGTAGACTTTGGTTCCGCGGAAGAAGGATATATAGCGGCACCGGGAGCTCAGACGATAACGATTACAAATGGCGGGGCAGCGGCAATCAAATTGACACAGCCTCAGGCGAATGATTTTGTGGTTGGGAGTTTGTCGAAAACAGATTTGGAAGCTGGGGGAACAGCGGCGTTTACGATTCAGCCAAAGACGGGGCTGAAACAGAAGGCTTATGAGGAGACGCTAGAGATTGCAGGTGACAACGGGGAGAAGCTGGAGATTAAGGCAAAATTCCAGGTAAGTGCACCAAAACCTGCGCCAGTGTATATGATTAAGGCGAATACGGCAGAGCTGAATTTTACATCCCAGGCTCTGGGCTATAAAGCACCGGATGCACAGACAGTAGAAATTACAAACACTGGAACAGGTGCAGTGAAATTAGTTCAGCCATCAGCCGCAGCTTTTGATATAGGTGCTCTCTCTACAACAGAATTGGCAGTAGGTGCGAAAGCAAGCTTTACGGTGCGTCCGAAAGCAGGTTTGGATTCTGGCACCTATGAGGAGACAATCACTGTTAAAACAGAACAGGGAAGCGGTGCGGCAGTAAAAGCGGTATTTAAAGTAACGGGAAGCAAGATTTTGAGTATCGTGAACCCGTCTGCAGTGACAAAGAAAAACGGTCAGGATAAGAAAGCAAGCGCTTTGGGGCTTCCGGAAAAAGTGAAGATTAAAACTTCGGACGGGACAAAAAAAGCGAATGTAACCTGGAATGTAAAAGATGCGAACTACAGCAAATATAAGGTAAAGACCCAGAAATTTAAAGTGACCGGAAAGGTTAAGCTGCCTGATGGAGTATACAACCCAGATAAGATTAGCCTGAATACTTCCATCAGTGTAACGGTGAAAGCGTATGTACCAAAAGTAGCGGACAGCTCTTCCAATAAAATACTGAATTTGGAAGCAGGAAAGACTTACCGTACAAACACGGATATTGTGTTCCAGGCAGTTGGCGGCGGTATGGACAATAAGGAACCGAAGGAAGGAGATGTGAGATACCGTCCGGTAAGCTGGGCAGTCAGTACGGTAAATAGTTTTACCACGGATGAGTTCAAAGGGACGTTTAAGTTCTCCAATGCCGGGGATTATACCTTAAAGGTGACTTATAACCGTCAGAAATATGATGGGGATAAATGGGTAGATGACGGCACGGTAGATACGAAATCCGTATCTTTTAAACTTGCTTCCAGCACTGTTACGCCGGGAACTGTCCGGTCGGGAACAGGCAGCACATCGACGAATTATACAAGTACTGTGAATACAGGCAAGGCCGCTGCGAAAACAGGCGACGATTCACCGATTGTTCCGTTAGTAATTGTATGCCTAGTGTGCCTGCTGTGCATTGGCGGAGTGGTATACTCCAAGAAAAGACGGGATAAAGATAATTAAAACATCCATACCATATCCGGTGGGAGAGGAGAAGTAAAGCTCATCTGTTTTCCGGTGATGGGATGTTGGAATTGCAGATGATGGGAATGCAGCGCTTGGCGCTGCATTCTTTTCTGATAAGCGGGGAAACCTGAGCAATACAGAAAATCACCAATTAAAGGATGTCCCAGGTACTGCATGTGGACGCGTATTTGATGGGTACGCCCGGTTTCCAGCTTTAAGCGAACAAGGGAGCAGCCGTCATGGACGGCTTCACGCCAGAAATGGGTAATGGCGCGCTCGCCCCGCTCAAAGTCCACGCACCGTTCAATAGCAGAAGCCTCACGGCGTGCAATGGGAGCATTTATGATGCCAAAGTCCGGTACAAGGCCGGCGGCGATAGCCAGATATTCCCGATGGATTTCCCTGCGTGCAGACATCTGTGAGAGAAGCGAGGCGCTGTACATATGCTTAGCAATAATCAGAAGTCCGGTAGTATCACGGTCGAGACGGTTGATGCAGCGGTATACGAAAGGGATTCCCTGCTTCTGAAAGTACCAGGCAATGCCGTTTGCCAGCGTGTTTTCATAGTTGTCCATAGAGGGGTGGATGGGAGTGTTCGCAGGCTTGTCTACTACCAGAATATCTTTATCTTCGTATATGATGGACAGGCTCATAGGGACAGGGATGATATTTTCAGAAGATTCCGTTTCTAAAAGTGCAATAGTCAGGGTATCTCCGACAGCGAGACAATGGTTTGTGTACGCCGGGCGGCCATTTTGGAGAATACCATCTTCCGTATGCTTCAAGTGAGTTAGGATATGCCTGGAATACCCCAGCTTCCTTAGATATTTTGCTATGGTAGAGCCGGAATCTTCCAGCGAAATCGTATACTTAAAAATCCGTTCCATATAATCTCATTGTAACTATTCAGCTTCTAAATGCATGATATGATTGTAGGGAGCTTAGCAAATCGGAATTAGCAGCTGAATAGTTACCTTTCCTTTTCCTAAATATTGTTCTATACGGTATTCTGTTTTGTTAGGTTTCTACAAGTATTTCTTTTTGTGTTTGCTGGCTCAATTATAGCACGCGCAGAAAAATAATGAAAGAACTTTTAAATTCCTCTTCCTTTACCGGGAAAAATAATGTAGAATAATAGATAACGTTCAAAAGCCGATATTGAAGGAAATGCAAGATATTTCTGAGAGGGCTGTGAATCGTTTATTAAAGAAAAATAGGAGAAGAAGCTATGGAAAGAGAAAAGTTTGGCTCCCGCCTGGGATTTATCCTGATTTCGGCGGGATGTGCAATCGGACTGGGAAATGTGTGGAGATTCCCCTATATTACGGGAAAGTACGGCGGGGCGGCGTTTGTGCTGCTATATCTGTTTTTTTTGCTGATTCTGGGGCTCCCTATTATGGTAATGGAATTTGCTGTCGGGAGGGGCAGCCAGAAGAGTGCGGCGCTGTCTTTTGATGTGCTGGAACCGAAGGGGACGAAGTGGCATCTGTATAAATGGGGAGCTATGGCGGGAAACTATCTGTTGATGATGTTCTATACGACAATAGGCGGCTGGATGCTTCTGTACTTCCTCAAAATGGGAGCAGGGAAGTTTGAAGGGATGGACACTGCACAGGTAGGAAATGCTTTTGCAGAATTGACCGGACAACCTGGAACTATGACCTTTTTCATGATTCTGGTAGTGGCAATTGCCTTTGGGATCTGTGCGAAGGGACTGAAAAACGGCGTGGAGAAGATAACGAAAGTTATGATGCTGTGCCTGCTGGTTTTGATGGTAGTGCTGGCAGTACGTTCCGTGGTGCTCCCAGGAGGAGAAGAGGGACTTAGCTTTTATCTGTTTCCAGACTTTGGAAAACTGTTTGAATCGGGGACAGGTGAAGTGGTTTATGCGGCGATGGGACAGGCATTTTTTACATTAAGCCTGGGCATTGGGGCGCTGGCAATTTTTGGAAGCTACATAGGGAAAGAACGCTCTCTTACAGGGGAAGCTGTCAGTGTGACTGTGCTGGATACGCTGGTTGCTTTGATGGCAGGGCTTATTATTTTTCCGGCATGCTTTGCTTATGGAGTGCAGCCGGACAGCGGGCCTAGCTTGATTTTCATTACGCTGCCCAATGTATTTAACGCTATGCCGGGCGGCAGGGTTTGGGGAACGCTGTTTTTCCTGTTTATGTCCTTTGCAGCGCTTTCTACGATTATTGCCGTGTTTGAAAATATTATATCCTTTGCGATGGACTTGACCGGCTGTTCCAGAAAAAAAGCAGTGCTCTGGAATCTTGTGGCGATTGTTGTTCTCTCGATGCCGTGTGTGCTCGGCTTTAATCTGTTGAGCGGCTTTATGCCTTTTGGCGAGGGAAGTAATGTGCTGGATTTGGAAGATTTTATTGTGAGCAACAATCTGCTGCCGATTGGAAGCTTGATTTATCTGCTGTTTTGCACCAGCCGGTATGGATGGGGATACGATAAGTTCCTGGAAGAAGCGAATGCGGGAAAAGGTATGAAATTTCCGGGATGGATTCGGGGATATGTGAAGTATATCCTGCCTCTTATCGTAATGGGAATCTTTATCATGGGATATTATACGAAGTTCATTGGATAAGATGCAATATAATAAAATCACATAATATAAATATAAAATCTCAAAGTATTTATTGACACACTTAACTGTTTATGGTAGGCTATATCCATAACAGAAAGGAGAGTGATTTTTTGACAGACAATGAATTGTTAAAAGCCATATCTGACATTATTCAGACCCAGGTTCAGCCATTAAAGAGTGATGTAGAGGAAGTTCATGCAGATGTACAGAGTTCCCGTGCAGATATGCATAAGATTAAAGAAGAAGTGAAGGGCTTCAAGACGGAACAGCAGAACTTTAAGGCAGAAGTGCAGAATTTCAAGACAGATTTGCAGGGCTTCAAGGCAGAAGTGCAGAATTTCAGGACGGATCTGCAGAGCATCAAGACAGAAGTGCAGAATTTCAAGACGGATCTGCAGAGCATCAAGGCAGAAGTGCAGAATTTCAAGACGGATCTGCAGAGTTTCAAAGCAGAACTGCAAAGTTTCAAAACAGAGTTACAAAATTTCAAGGGTGAATTGAAGGAAGTTAAAGAGGATGTACATAATCTTAAAGAGAACGTACAAAAGCTGGATCAGCGTATGACTATTCTTGAGATGATGGTAGAAAATGTGACGAATAAAAATATCCAGCGTGTGGCAGAAGGGCATCTTGATTTAAACAGGAAACTTGATGAGGCATTGAGGCTGGATGCAGAGAGGGAAATGATTGCACTGCGCATCAATGTCCTTGAGGGGGATGTGAAGATGCTGAAGGAGAAGCTGGGAATTAAAGGTCTTACAGCTTAAAGGATATTTCTATTTGAGACATCAGAAACGCGCCCTGCCGCATATGAGAAAGTGGCAGGGCGCGTGTTTTATCATTATTCTTTTATCAATACTTTTTTGATTTCAGCGATATACATCGTATGGTAATCTTTGTCAGGATACCATTTCTTTTCTGTATCTGTATCCAGAAAGCATTCAGGCTGATATTCCTGAGCGTAGAGTTTCCGGCATATAAGCACAGTATCTGCTTCTTTGAAATAGGGCGTGGTGCCTTCATGTGTGATTGTCAGGCCAGATTTTGCAATTTTATCTTCCGATCTTCCGGAAACAGAACCGAGGTAGCCATAGGTCTTTCGGAAGGATTCGTCCAGTACGGACAACGAAAAGGTTTCCGTGCTGTCTACGAATTCTTTTGTGTAACGCTGTGGGCGAAGGACGATGAAGGCAGTATTTTTTCCCCACATTACGCCCATGCCGCCCCAGGAGGCGGTCATGGTATTGGCTTTGCCGTCTTTTTCGGCAGTTACTAAAAGCCATTCCTTTCCAATCATGGTGAAAGGGTTTTTCTGCAATTCTTCTGGTTTGATTTCTTTAAAGCTCATATATGTTCCTCCTGTTATTTTGATTTTACTTTGTTCCACAGTTCCATGTAGACGGCATCTGCTTCATCTCCGAGATAGTGGTAGGTTTCGCAGTGTTCCAGCTCGGAATCATCAGGGAATGCAATCTTGCTGTTTCGGATGTCTTCATCTTCAATCAGTTCCCGTGCTGCTGTATTCGGGGTGGAGTAGGTAATGTAATCGAAATTCATCAGCGCAATGTCTGGACGGCAAAGGAAGTTGATGAATGCTTCTGCATTTTCTTTATGCTCCGCATTTTTCGGGATTACCCAGGAATCAATCCAGATATTGGATCCTTCTTTTGGAATCACATATTCCAAATCCGGGTTTTCCTTTTGCGTGTAAATCGCTTCGCCGGAGTAAATGACACCGATTGCCGCCTCGTTGCCAATCATTTTATCTCTGACCTGGTCGATAACATATGCCTGGACGAGAGGTTTCTGGTCAATCAGAAGATTCATTGTTTCGGTCAGTTCATCCAAATCTGTGGAATTTAGGGAGTATCCCAGGTATTTTAGGGTAACGCCGAATGCATCCCGCACGCTGTCCTGCATCAGAATATTGTCACGGTATTTATCATCCCACAGCACGCTCCAGCTGTCAATCGGCTCATCCACCATCGTTTTATTGTAGAGGATACCTACCGTACCCCAGCAGTAGGGAACGGAGTATTTGTTCTCAGGGTCAAATTCCCGGGATTTATCCATGTATGTCTGGCCGATATTTTTGAGGTTTGGGATGTTGTCAAAATCAATTTCGGCCAACAGGTTGTTATCCAGCATTTTCTGAATCATATAATCAGAAGGGCATACAACGTCGTAGGCGATAGCGCCGGACTGCACTTTTGGATACATGATCTCATTTGTTTCGAATTCCTCATAAATGACATCTATGCCGGTTTCCTCTTCAAATATTGTAATGACTTCCGGGTCCAAATATTCCCCCCAATTGTATACGACGACTTTTTGTTTGCTTCGTTTTTGTCCCTGAAAAGAGTAGTAAATTCCTCCAGTCGTAACAGTCAGTAAGAGAAGTGCGGGTATTACCCTTTTGAAAGTAAAGGCAAGAGCCCTTGACCTGCGTGTGATTGTCTGCTTCCTGGCTTTCTTAGAGGAGTCTTTTGGTGAAAAATTAATTAGCAGGAGCAGAAGCAGTACGGAGACAAAGAGCAGGGTGGAAAGGGCATACATTTCGGGCTTGATGCCTTTGCGCACTTCGGAGTAAATCTTTGTGGATAGGGTGTCAATGCCTGGTCCCTTTGTAAAATGGGTAATTACAAAATCGTCTAGCGACATGGTAAAAGCAAGCATGAAGCCGGAGAGTACGCCTGGGAGAATATCCGGAAAAATCACCTTGAAAAAGGCGTAGAGAGGCGATGCGCCCAGATCTAATGCGGCTTCGTAAGTATGTCTGTTTGTCTGCTTGAGCCGGGGCATCACGCTCAGTATCACATAGGGTATATTGAAGGTGATGTGCGCAATCAAAATAGTAGAAAACCCCAGGTTTATCCGAAAGGCAATAAAAAGAAGCATTAGGGAAATTCCCATGACGATTTCCGCATTCATCATAGGAATATTCGTAAGTCCCATATAAAATGTGCGGAACTTCCGTTTCATGCCCTGAATGCCGATAGCCGCCGCGGTGCCGATTAAAGTAGCAATCAGTGCGGAGAGCAAGGCGATTAGCAGCGTAGAATACAAGGCGCTCATAATAGCTTCATTTTTAAATAGCTCCTGGTACCAGTGCAGGGTGGCGCCTCCCCATTTTGCCCGAGTTCGGGAAGCGTTGAAAGAGAGCACAATCAAGGTGAGGATTGGCGCATACAGGAGAATAAAAATCAGGGCAAGATAAAATTTTTCGGCTGTTTTTTTAATCAAAATGCTGTTCCCTCCCCATCTTTATCGTATTTGGCAACGATTGCCATACTTGCGATGATGAAAATCATCAGTACCAGAGAAAGCCCGCTGCCTACGTTCCAGCTGCTGCTCTGCTTGAATGCCTGTTCAATGACGTTTCCGATAAGCAGAATTTTGCCGCCGCCAAGTAAATCGGAAATGACGAATGTAGTAAGGGCAGGGACAAATACCATAGTAATTCCGCTGATGATGCCTGGAATTGTCAGCGGCAGGGTAATTTTAACAAAAGTCTGGAAAGCATTTGCCCCCAAATCCCTGGCAGCGCTTACAATGTCTGCGTCGATTTTGCACAGAGAGTTATAAATCGGCAGCACCATGAAGGGCAGAAAATTGTAAACCATGCCTAAAACAATGGCATAGGGTGTGTTGATGATGTCCAGTGAGGGCAGATGCAGAAAGTTCAGGATGCTGTTGATGACACCTGTTTTTTCCAGCAAGGTCTGCCATGCCAGGGTGCGCAGCAGAAAGTTCATCCACATGGGGAGGATGAAAATCAGCACGATAAAGCTGGACTGGTTCACATTTTTTCTGGCTAGTATCATTGCCAGCGGGTAGGCCAGAAGCAGGCAGATAACGGTGCTGATGAAAGCCAGCAGCAGGGCAATCCCCAAGGCTTTCAGGTTTTCTGGCATAGTCGTCCGTGCAATGTTGTCCCAGGTGAAACTGCCGGTTTCTGTTGTCATGCCATAATAAAAAATCATGAGCAGGGGAATTACCACAAAGGATACAGCCCAGAAGAGGTAAGGCCCTGCAAGTAAACGTTTATTCTTCAATGACTGTCGCCTCCTCATCCTCCGATTCCGGTTTATTCATAATCTGTATGTTGAAAGGATCCACACGGATTCCGACCTCTGTGCCTACCGGGAACATGCGTGTGCTGTGTACCAGCCATTCGCGGCCTGCCGCCATGACTTCCATTTCATAGTGCACCCCTTTGAAAATCAGATGGGTGACAGTACCGCAGATGGTTCCTGCCTCTGGGCTGACCAGTTCTACATCCTCTGGACGTATAACCACATCTACGGGGCGGTTGTGCCCAAAGCCTATATCTACACAAGGGAAAGACACTCCCTGTATCTGTACCATTTTATCTTCCAGCATAAGACTGGGGATGATGTTGCTGTCTCCGATAAAATCGGCTACAAAGGCATTTTCAGGCTCATTGTAAATATCTTCCGGTGTGCCAATCTGCTGAATGTATCCCTGGTTCATGACTACGATAGTATCGGACATGGTAAGAGCTTCTTCCTGGTCATGGGTTACATAGATGAAAGTGATGCCAAGCTCATTTTTCAGACGGATAAGCTCATACTGCATATCCTGCCGGAGTTTCAGATCCAGTGCGCCCAGGGGTTCATCCAAAAGGAGTACTTTCGGCTCATTTACGATAGCCCGTGCGATGGCGATACGCTGCTGTTGTCCGCCGCTTAAGGAAGCGGGGGAGCGGTTTTCAAAACCATCCAGGTTTACGAGCTTTAAAGCGTATTTTATTTTATCTGCAATATATTGTTTGCTCTTGCCTTTGATCTTCAGGCCAAACGCGATGTTTTCTGCGATGCTCATATGGGTAAAAAGTGCATATTTCTGGAAAACCGTGTTAATTTGCCGTTTGTTGGGGGGGATGTGGGTAATGTCCTCGCCGTTAAAGATAACCTTTCCGGAATTCGGAGTTTCAAAGCCGCCCATAATGCGCAGGGTGGTGGTCTTTCCGCATCCGCTGGGGCCTAAAAGAGTGAGAAATTCATTTTCCCGGATGTACAGGTTCAGCTCATCTAAAACAAGCTGTCCGTCATAAGATTTTGAAATATTTACCAGGTCAATCAGTTTATTACTCATAAGTATCTCCCTTCTCGTTAAAAGCTGGGCGGGGAGCTGACCCAGAGAAGTGTGGCAGCGCCCTTTCCTGCATTTTCAATAAAATGCCGTTTTGACGGGACGAAGTAGAATGATTCGCCCTTTTTCGCTTTGTAAGTCTGTTTGCCAATGTGAATCAATACAGCGCCGCTTAACACATATCCGAATTCTTCTCCCTCGTGAGGCTGGTCCGGATATGTGGAACCTCCCGGCTCAAGCGTCAGCCGTATAGGTTCCATAATGTTTTTCTGGGCGTTGGGAATAATCCATTCGACTTTATTAGAAAGCTCTGTATCGATTTTTTCAAAATAGTCGTTATTCCCAAAAACAATCTGTTCCTCTGACGTTTCTGCGAAGAATTCCTGCAGGTTTGTGCCCAGGCACTGCAGGATATCCGTCAGTGTGGCAATCGAAGGGGAGGTCAGGTTGTGCTCGAGCTGGGAGATAAACCCTTTCGACAGCTCGGCCCGGTCTGCCAGCTCCTCCTGTGTCAGCCGTAAGGCTGTGCGCAGTTCTTTCAGCTTTAATCCAATGTCCATGTAAACCGCCTTTCATGCTGGGAACAGCAAAAATAAACTTTGAGTTTAGTATCAATAAACAAGCGTTATATCTGATTATACGCAAGATACGGGAGTTGTCAATAGATTTTTTCTGTGCTAAAATAAGTACATCTTAGATTACTGAATATGCGAAGGAGGGGGACGGAAAATGGGTCAGGACAAATATGTGGCATATGTGGGCACTTATACCCATGGGAGCAGCATAGGAATTCATGTGTACGATTTGGATGTGGAGGAAGGACATATGGAGGAGCGCGATGTGGTTCCTGTAAATAATGCCTCACATATTACGAAATCAAATAACGGAAAATATCTGTATTCCATCGCGGACGAGGGTGTGGAAGTTTTAAAAATTGATGAGAACGGCGATTTGACACCGATAAATAAAGTGGGGATTGACGGAATGCGGGGCTGCTTCCTCTCCACAAATTTAGAGGGAAATCGTCTCTTTGTGGGAGGCTATCATGACGGAAAAATTACGGTTGTGCGCATCCACAGAGACGGAAGGCTTGGTTCGGTTATGGACGGGATTTTCCACAAAGGGCTGGGAAGCGTGGCGGAGCGGAATTTCAGGCCGCATGTGAGCTGTGCGACGCCGACGCCGGATGGAAAGTACTTGTGTGTGGTGGATAATGGCATTGACCAGATAAAACTCTATACGGTTCATCCCACCACCGGAAAGCTGAAGCTGTATGATATTGTGCGCTGCAAGCTGGAATCGGGCCCGAGGCTGCTTCGTTTCAGCCAGGATGGGCGGTTTGCATATGTCATCTGTGAGCTGAGCAATGAGATTTTAGTCTATTCTTATGATGGCGCGGGCAAATCCCCGCAATTTGATTTGATTCAGAAGGTAAGCACGGTAATGGATGAGAAAGAGGGCGGGTGTGCCGCATCTGGGCTCAGAATCTCTCCAAGCGGCAGATATCTCTACTGTTCTACGGCAGGGGAAAACAGCGCCGGGATTTTTAAAATCGATTCGGAGACGGGGATGCTGGAAAAGCTTTGTATTCTGCCAATCAGCGGGAAGTATCCGAAGGATTTAGAGGTATTCCCAGATGAGCAGACTTTGGTAGTACTGAATCACGAATCTAATGAGATACGTTTTTTTCATATTGATTATGAAAAGAAAATTATTGTCCAGAAAGGGCGGCCGATTAAGGTGGATACGCCGAATTGCATCCTGATTTCCAGAGTAGGAGAGTAGGAAGTACGGAGAAAAGTATTGAAAAGTCAAAAAGGGCTGCAGAAGCAAATGTATGTTCGTTTCTGCAGCCTTTAAAACATTTCTGGATATAGCGGATGCCTGGCGGTGGTTAATTTAAGGAAAAGAAGCGAATCAGGCTGTCTATGTTGGAATTGATACTTGAGAACATCATATCCAGCAGCGTCAGCGCAACCATGGATTCCACTACGACTACGGCGCGGGGAACAATGATGGGGTCATGACGGCCTTTCACTTCCACTTGGACAGTCTGTCCGTCTTTTGTGATGGTAGACTGTTTCTGGGAAATGGAAGGGGTCGGTTTAATAGCGGCCCGCAGAATAATCTGGCTGCCGTCGCTGATGCCGCCTAGGATGCCTCCGGAATGGTTTGTAAGTTTCTGGATGCTGCCGTCAGGGGAAAGGGCATACGGGTCATTGTTTTGAGAGCCCCTGGCTTTTGCCGCCGCCATGCCATCGCCGATTTCAAAGCCTTTTACGGCGCCGATGGAGCATACGGCCTTAGCGAGATTAGCGCTGAGCTTTTCAAATGAAGGGTCACCAATACCGGGTTTCATTCCGTCCACCACACATTCGATGACACCCCCAGAAGAGTCCTGGGAGCGTATGCATTCTTCCAGGTAATGGGCAGCCTTTTCAGACGCTTTGGCATCTGGCATATAGAGAGGTGATTCCAGAATCTGGCGGATGTCGAAATTTTCCGGGGCGATTTCTATGGGGCCGATGGATTTTGTGTAGGTTAAAATCCGGACGCCGAGCTGGTTCAGGATTTTGCATGCGATGGCTCCGGCGGCTACGCGTCCGATAGTTTCCCGGCCAGAGGAACGGCCGCCGCCCCGGTAATCGCGGAATCCATATTTCATATCATACGTGAGATCGGCATGTCCCGGACGGTAGTATCTGGCAATCTCGCTGTAGTCCTTGGAACGCTGGGATTTGTTGTATACAGCCATGGAAATAGGGGTTCCGGTGGTTTTTCCTTCAAATATGCCGGAGAGGATTTCGACGGTATCTTCTTCTTTGCGGGGAGTGGAGTAGCGGCTTTGCCCTGGTTTTCTCCTGTTTAGATATTTCTGGATATCTGATTCGTCGAGGGGTAGTCCTGCGGGACAGCCGTCTACCACCACACCTACGCCTCTGCCATGGGATTCTCCCCAGGTTGTAATTTTGAATATATTTCCGAATGTTGATCCTGCCATATGTTTACCTCGCTGTTATAATTGTTTTACGGTGATTTTTTGCCGGGTTTTAGTATATCGGATTTAGCTGCTATTTTCAAGTAACAGTTCAGCTTGATGGAATGAATCTCCGTTCAAGGGCTGCTTTTTGTTCATATATTGTGCAAAAAGGCGGGCAGCAGCGTATGAACAGTAACGAAACTCTTGCATATGAATAGAAGTAAGAGGATGAAAGGAGAGGTTAAGTATGGAAGAAAGATGCAAATGCTGCAGAGGCTTCATTCATGTGATAGAAAAAGGGGATACCCTTTACAAATTGGGTAAAAAATACGGGGTGACAGTTTCATCACTGTTGTTTGCGAACCCATATATCAACGTGTACAATCTGCAGATTGGGGATGAACTGTGCATTCCGAAGATACGTCCGATTGTGATACCGATTCCATTGAAAGAGCAGTAGCTGGCAGATGTTTTGCTTTCCCGGGTGCATTGTCCAGGCTGTCCGGGGAAGCACCTGCGAAATGATAATTTTTACATATTCTTATAGTGCAAAAACTTGACAAATATATGAAGATATTATTAAATAACCAAAATATTAAGAAAATATGAAAATACTGTTATCCCTGCAAAGGAGTACAGCATATAGCATAAAAATCTAAGGACAGGAAGCACGGAATTGTACAAAATGTATGGTTTCGTGCGTAGTGTCGTTTGGAGTTCAGAGATTATGGTTCGCTATTGTTATATAATCTTAAAATTTGTGGCGATATGAAATTCAGCGCACCCTGGCAAAGTTTATGAAAAGAGCAGTACAAAGTATATTTAGAAGTACATTGCTTTTTGTAGAGACTGGAGGGTGTGTTTTTATATGAAAGGAAGGGGAAAAATGAAAGAAAGAATAAGG
>JBCLQO010000004.1:0-181494 GCA_041223665.1 Lachnospiraceae bacterium 46-15 | reverse complement strand
GTTTGCCGCAGCGTTGTCTCCGTCCGTGTGGGATATGCGGCAGGCTTCCCGGCGTCCGGCGTAAACATGGGGTCTATCGGTTCCGTGACTGTCCGGAGTAAGCACAGAAACTATCGGTTCCGTAACTGTATGGGGTAAGCGATGAACTCACAGACAAACCGCAATTTAAACTCCACGCAGCTGCGAATCCATGGCATGGTACAGACGGACAGCTCATATATTTATAGAAACCATTCGGAGCTTCTATACTATGAATCAAAAACGCGTCATTCTTCAGGGGGCATTTGTTCTGACTATCGTGGGATTTGTCAGCCGGATTATTGGTTTCTTCTATAGAATATTCCTATCCCACGCAATCGGTGCGGAAGGCGTCGGTATTTACCAGCTCATTTTCCCGGTTTACACTATGGCATTTTCCCTTACTGCCGCCGGGATACAGACCGCCATCTCAAAAAATGTATCGGAAAAAATGGCTTTAGACGATAAAAAAGGGGCACGGAACACCTTTTTTGCCGGACTAATCCTAACCACATGCGGAACGCTCCTCGTCTCCCTGTTTTTATACCGTGAGGCAGGATGGATTTCCGCTGCCTTTTTAAAAGAAACACGCTGCGAACCGCTCATCCGCATGCTCGCTTTTGCCCTGCCTTCTGCCGGAATACACTCCTGCGTTGGCGGATACTATTTTGGCATGAAAAAAACACACGTCCCAGCCATATCCCAGCTTGTGGAACAGGCCGCCAGAGTTTCCGTTTCATACTTAGTGTATGTAATCTTTCTGGAAAAAGGCATCCGGCCTACTCCGGTTCTGGCTGTTATCGGCCTGATTTTTGAGGAGCTTGCCTCTGCGCTCTTCTCTCTAACCGCCGCCGCGCTGCACTTTGGAAAAACAAGGATATCCTCCCTTACTTCCAAACCGAGCCTGCCCTTTACCGGAATTTTAAAAATCTCTCTTCCACTGACCGCAAACAGGGTACTTATCAATTTGCTGCAGAGCATGGAAGCAATCTGTATCCCGCTGCGTCTCCAATTGGCAGGGCTGTCTGTTTCTTCGGCGCTGAGCATCTACGGCGTACTCACTGGAATGGCACTCCCTCTGGTGCTTTTTCCTTCTGCCATCACCAACTCCATCTCCGTGATGCTGCTGCCCACAGTCTCAGAGGCGCAGGCCGCCGGAAGCCAGAGACAAATCTCGCGGACACTGGAGAATACTATCCAGTACTGCCTGATTCTCGGCATCCTCTGCACCGGAATTTTCCTTTGCTTCGGGGAAAGCATGGGGCGGGTGCTGTTTGCCAGCTCACTCGCCGGAAAATTTATCCTTATCCTGGCGTGGATCTGTCCCTTTTTGTATCTTGGCACTACCCTCACCAGCATCTTAAACGGTATGGGGAAAGCCGTAACCACCTTCTGGCAAAATACTGTTTCCCTGCTCATCCGCATCCTTTTCGTGTGGTTTGCCATCCCACGCTTTGGGGTAGCCGGATATCTCTGGGGAATCCTTGTCAGCCAGCTTCTTTCTGCAGCCCTAGCGCTTTTCGTGCTGTCCCGGCATGTGCCTTTTCACTTTGACAGCCTGGGATGGATTGTAAAGCCTCTGGCCGCCCTCGGCGTGAGTGTGGGAATTATGCTGTTCTTCCGCTCCTGCCTGCTATATATTTCATGGAAAATTATTCCTGTACTGGAAATGTTTCTCTCTATCTTAATCCTGTGTGCTGTTTATATTGGTATTATGTTCTTTTCTCAGATTTACATACTTTTGCGGAGACGTGGGATAATAAAAGCGTAACGAAAAAGATTACAGGAGGTTTTCTTAATTATGATGACAGAAATTTCAGAATTAGACCTGCAGAACCTCCGCCATCTGATTGGCGGATACAGCACCACCCACTGTAAAATGACAGACTATGCAAACCAGGCTACTGACCAGAGCGTAAAGCAGTTTTTCCAGAAATCTGCGCAGTCCGCAATGGAAACAAAACAGCAGCTCATGAAATTTTTACAGTAGGAGGGAACAGACATGGATGAGAAAACAATGGTATCAGACACACTCGCAGGCATCAATGGAGAACTTACCCGCTATGCAGGTATGATTGCGCAGTCCGAGAACCCGCAGCTGAAACAGACTTTAAAACAGATCCGTAACCAGTGCGAGACTTCCCAGGAAGAACTTTATCAAATCGCACGCAGCAAACAGTACTATGTTCCGGCAGCAAAAGCTACGGCTGAAGAAGTCGCTCATGTACGCAATATCTTGACACAGGGCTAAAAGCAGCGCAGTTTGAATTCTACAGGCAGGGCATATGGCATATTTAATTCCATACGCCCTGTTCTTCTTTTTCTCTACAGCATCTCCCCCTTCATCTGATTCGCTTGAATCCCTGCAATACGTCTTTTGAAATTAACTGAATATTTAAAATAATTCATTCAATTCATTCATTAATACCCGAGAAGTTTTTAAAAAATTTCAAAATACCTCTTGACAAATCTCATTTTCAGAGTTAGAATAGACTCAACAAAAACAAAAGAAACGAAGCAAAACACCAATTTAGGAAATTTATTCCTGGCATATGAAGCCGATAAGAGTGAAAGCTTTTCGATTCTTTAGAAATAGGAGGACGGTTCAATGGCATAGTAAAACTAAACCAAATGCAATCTCTTACAAGAGTTTACATAGAAAAACTGAATAAGGAGATTTCGCAGCGAGGCTGAAGGAGGGGATTCCAATGAGAGGTAGAGACCCATAGCCAATTAAAAAGCAGACCATAGAAAGAGAGGTTATTAAGTGAAGCTTCTGGAAATTCATTAAAAGGGCTATCTGATTAAAAGAAATCAGGTAGCCCTTCTCATATGCCTAATTGCCCCCGTCAGGTTTCGGCGCTGCTGTATACAGCTTTTTCTACAAATTCGTATATCCCATCAAAGATTTGTCTACAGCCCGCGCCGCTTCTCTTCCTTCCCGGATAGCCCACACCACAAGCGACTGCCCTCTATGCATATCTCCTGCTGTAAACACGCGGGGAACAGATGTCTGGTAATCGCCCGGAGCCGTCTTTACATTCGTCCTGCCGTCCAACTCTACTTTGAATGCATCTGTCACGTATTTCTGGGAACCAAGGAATCCTGCCGCAATAAGCACCAGGTCTACATCCACCACATATTCGCTCCCCTCTACCGGCACCATCATCATCCTTCCGGTCTTTTCATCCTTTTTGCCCTGAAGCTTCACCAGCTTCGCTTTACATACTTCGCCTTTTTTATTTTTGACAAACTCCGTAACCGTCGTCTGGTATACCCTGGGGTCGTGACCGAATACAGCAATCGCCTCCTCCTGCCCGTAATCTGTCTTGCACACCCTCGGCCACTCCGGCCAGGGATTCTGCTCTGTTCTGGTATCCGGCGCTTTCGGCATCATTTCCAGCTGGAGCACAGAAACGGCTCCCAGACGAATAGAGGTTCCCACACAGTCATTCCCTGTATCGCCGCCTCCGATAACCATAACCTTTTTCCCTTTTGCCGGGATAAATTTATGATCCGCAAAGTTACTGTCCAGCAGGCTCTTTGTAACAGAAGTCAGGAAATCCACTGCAAAATAAATGCCAGATGCATCGCGTCCCGGAACATTGATATCCCTGGGATTTGACGCGCCGCAGGCCAGCACCACTCTGTCATACTCTTTCAACAGCCTGGATGCCTTGATGTCCCCGCCCACGTTTGCGTTTGTCACAAATTCAACGCCCTCCGCCTCCATAAGCGCAATCCGGCGGTCTATCACGCTTTTATCCAGTTTCATATTTGGAATGCCATAGCGGAGCAGACCGCCGATGCGGTCCCTCCTTTCAAACACCGTAACCTTATGCCCTCTGGAATTTAACTGCATAGCCGCCGCCAGCCCCGAAGGGCCGCTGCCCACCACCGCCACCTTCTTCCCTGTCCGCACTTTAGGCGGATGCGGCACGATTAGTCCCTGTGCAAAAGCATGTTCAATAATTGCATGTTCATTTTCCTTTGCCGCAACTGCATCTCCGTTCAGATTACAGGTACACGCCGCCTCGCAGAGCGCGGGACACACTCTGGAGGTAAATTCAGGAAAGCAGTTTGTTTTTGCCAGCCGTCTGTATGCCAGTTCCCATTTCCCATGATAAACCAAATCATTCCACTCTGGCACCAGGTTATTCAGCGGACAGCCCGAAGCCATACCGCCTATCATCTGTCCATATTGGCAGAACGGTACGCCGCAGGCCATACATCTGGCTCCCTGAAGCCGCTGTTTCTCCAGAGGCAGCGCCACATGGAATTCTTTAAAATTCTGAATCCTTTTCTTCGGGGGGATTGTCTCGCTGTTCTGTCTTTTATAGTCTAAAAATCCTGTTGGTTTTCCCATGCTCTCTCCCTCCTATCCTCTTTTATTCGCATAAAATGCTTCAATCTGCGCCTGCTCACTGCTCAGTCCCTTTTCCTCCATCTGAACGATAGCTTTCAGCATACGGGCATAATCATGTGGAATAATTTTCTTGAATTTTGGCAGGTATTCGCTGAAATTTTCAAGAATTTCCTTTCCCTTCGCTGAATTCGTGTATGCTACATGGTCCTTCACCATCTCTTTCAGCTCCAGCACATCATATTTATTTGTGAGCTTATCAATAGAAACCATCTGCTTATTCACCTTTCGGTAGAGATCATTGTCCTCATCCAGCACATAAGCAATACCGCCGCTCATTCCTGCCGCAAAGTTCTTTCCTGTCTTACCCAGAATAACTGCACGGCCGCCTGTCATGTATTCGCATCCGTGGTCTCCCACGCCTTCTACCACTGCTGCTGCACCGGAGTTCCTCACGCAGAAGCGCTCTCCCGCCACACCATTGATATATGCTTTTCCGCTGGTAGCGCCGTAAAGCGCCACATTTCCGATGATGATATTTTCATCCGCTCTATATTTACTGCCCTTCGGAGGATATACAATCAGCTTTCCGCCGGAAAGACCTTTTCCAAAATAATCGTTGCTATCCCCCACCAGCTCCAAAGTCAGCCCTTTCGGGATAAATGCCCCGAAGCTCTGTCCGCCTGTTCCGTTACATTTAACAGTATAGCTATCTTCTTCCAGGGTATCGCCGCAGATTCGGGTAATTTCCGAACCGAAAATCGTGCCGAATGTCCTGTCTGTATTGATTACGTCCACCTCTATGCTGCGCTTCTGCCGCTTCTCCAGCGCTCCCCGCAGCTTTTTCAGCAGCACTTTTTCGTCCACGGTTTTTTCCAGCTGGAAATCATACACCTGTGCCGGATCAAAGGTCACCTTATTCTCCAGTGCAGAGTACGTATTATCCAAAATTGCATGCAAATCCACACGTTTTCCATGGGCAGTCTCAATTTCGTCCTTCCGCTTCAGCAAGTCGGTGCGCCCTACCAGCTCGTCAATCGTGCGGACTCCCAGCTTTGCCATATACTCCCGCAGCTCCTGCGCGATAAACCGCATGAAATTCACCACATATTCGGGTTTCCCCCGGAAACGCTTCCGAAGCTCCGGATTCTGGGTAGCCACACCCACCGGACAGGTATCCAGGTTGCAGACACGCATCATCACACAGCCCAGAGTCACCAGCGGAGCAGTGGCAAATCCAAACTCCTCCGCACCAAGTATCGCCGCAATTGCCACATCACGGCCGCTCATCAGCTTGCCGTCCGTCTCAATGCGAACTTTATTTCTCAGCCCATTCATCAAAAGTGTCTGGTGAGTTTCTGCCAGTCCCAGCTCCCAAGGAAGCCCTGCATTGTGGATAGAGCTTCGCGGCGCTGCTCCGGTTCCGCCGTCATAACCAGAAATCAGGATTACCTGCGCCCCTGCCTTTGCCACGCCAGCCGCTACGGTTCCCACACCAGCCTCAGACACCAGCTTCACGGAAATTCTTGCCTTCGTATTGGAACTTTTTAAATCATAAATCAGCTGTGCCAAATCTTCTATTGAATAAATATCATGATGCGGCGGTGGGGAAATCAGCCCGACGCCTGGCGTGGAATGACGCGTTTTGGCAATCCACGGATACACTTTTCCCGCCGGAAGGTGGCCGCCCTCGCCGGGCTTTGCCCCCTGCGCCATCTTAATCTGCAGTTCCTGCGCGCTCACCAGATATTCAGATGTAACGCCAAACCGCCCGGAAGCTACCTGCTTAATAGCAGAGCAGCGGTTCTCTCCGTCTTTTCCCGGCCTTAACCGCTCCAGGCTCTCGCCTCCCTCGCCGCTGTTCGACTTTCCATGCAGCCGGTTCATGGCAATTGCCAGCGTTTCATGGGCTTCCTGGGAAATCGATCCGTAAGACATGGCGCCTGTTTTAAACCTGGTCACAATAGAATCTACACTCTCCACTTCTTCCAGCGGTACGCCCTCTTTTGGATAGTTAAAATCCATCAGGCTCCGCAGATACCCGGATTCCTCCTTATCCACCATCTCTGTGTAGGTTTTAAACATCTGATAGTCGTCCTGTTTAGTGGACTGCTGCAGCATGTGGATAGTCTGCGGATTATAGCGGTGCTTTTCCCCCGCGCTCCGCATCTTATGCCGCCCTGCGCTGTCCAGAGTCAAATCGGCATCCAGTCCCAGCGGGTCAAATGCCTTTGTGTGGAGCGCATCTGCCTCTTTCGCAATATCCTCCAGCGTAATCCCACCCACACGGCTTACAGTATTTGTAAAATACCTGTCAATGACTTCAGGCGCGATTCCGATCGCTTCAAAAATCTGCGCCCCCTGATAAGACTGAATCGTAGAAATCCCCATCTTGGACGCAATCTTTACAATGCCGTGCAGGACTGCTGCATTGTAGTCTTCCACTGCCGCATAATAATCTTTGTCCAGCAGACCGCAATTTACCTGATGGCGTATCGTCTCCAATGCCAGATAGGGATTGACGGCACATGCGCCATAACCAAGCAGCGTCGCAAAATGGTGGACTTCCCGCGGTTCCCCGGACTCCAGCACGATTGCCAGGGATGTGCGCTTCTTGGTCTTAACCAGATGCTGATGAACTGCCGAAACTGCCAGCAGAGAAGGAATCGGCACATGGTTTTCGTCCACGCCCCTGTCTGTAAGAATCAGGATATCCGCCCCGTTTCTGTGCGCCCTGTCCACTTCCACAAACAAATGGTCAATGGCTTTTTCCAGGTTTGTATTTTTATAGTAAGTAATAGGTACTTCTTCAACCTGAAAGCCTTCTACTTTCATATTTTTAATTTTCAGCATATCCGTGTTCGTCAGAATCGGATGCTCGATTTTCAGTACCTGGCAGTTAATAGGCTGCTCATTTAGCAGGTTCCCATCTTTACCTACATACACTGTGGTGGACGTCACGATCTCCTCCCGGATGGCATCAATAGGCGGATTTGTGACCTGCGCAAAGAGCTGCTTAAAATAGTTAAACAGCGGCTGGTGCTGGTTTGACAGCACTGCCAGAGGTGTATCGATTCCCATAGCGCTGATTCCTTCAGCTCCATTTAACGCCATCTGGCGGATAGACGTCTGGTACTCCTCATAGGTATAGCCAAATGCTTTCTGCATCCTTGCCAGTTCTTCCTTACTGTATTCCTGCACCCTGATATTCGGAATCTTCAAATCCTTTAATTTCACCAGATATCTATCAAGCCACTCCCCGTAAGGCTGGCTCACCGCATATTTTTCTTTCAGCTCATCATCGTCAATCACACGCCCCCGGACAGTATCTACCAGAAGCATCTTACCCGGGTGCAGCCGCTCCTTCTGGACAACCTTCGTAGGATCGATATCTAATACGCCCACTTCCGAGGAAAGAATCAAATATCCGTCCTCTGTAACGTAATATCTGGACGGACGCAGCCCGTTCCTGTCAAGTACCGCCCCAATCAAATCACCGTCGCTGAACACAATAGACGCCGGCCCGTCCCAAGGCTCCATCATAGTCGCATAATACTGGTAAAAATCCTTCTTCTCCTGGCTCATCGTGTCATTATTCGCCCATGGCTCAGGAATCGTAATCATCATCGCCAGAGGCAGCTCCATCCCGCTCATCATCAGGAATTCGAGCGTATTATCCAGCATGGCGGAATCAGAGCCGGAAACATTCACTACCGGAAGCACCTTATGCAGTTCCCGGTTAAAATACTCGCTGGACATGGTCTCCTCCCGCGCCAGCATCTTGTCGGCATTCCCGCGGATGGTATTAATCTCGCCATTATGTACAATCAAACGGTTCGGGTGTGCCCGTTCCCAGCTGGGATTTGTGTTAGTGCTGAATCTGGAATGCACCGTAGCAATGGCAGATTCATAATCTTTACTCTGTAAATCCTTAAAAAACGTCCGAAGCTGCCCCACCAGGAACATCCCCTTATATACAATCGTCCGGCTGGAAAGTGAAGCCACATAAGTATCCTCGACACTCTGTTCAAATACCCGGCGCACGACATAGAGCTTCCTGTCGAAATCCAGACCCGCTGCCACATCCTTTGGTTTCTTCACGAATCCCTGAAGAATACAGGGCATCTTCTCCAGCGCTTTATGCCCCAGCACAGAGGGTACTGTAGGCACTTCCCGCCAGCCCAGGAATTCCAGCCCCTCCTTCTCTACAATAATTTCAAACATCTTTTTCGCCTGGTTCCTTTTCAGCTCATCCTGGGGGAAGAAAAACATACCGATTCCATATTCTCTCTCAGAACCTAAAAAGATGCCGAGGGATTCGCAGGTTTTGGAGAAGAACTTGTGTGAAATCTGTAACAGAATTCCTACACCGTCACCTGTTTTTCCTTCGGCATCTTTGCCAGCTCTATGTTCTAGGTTTTCTACAATCCGCAGCGCGTTCTCAACGGTATCATGGGTTTTGATTCCCCTGATGTTGACTACCGCACCGATACCACAGTTGTCATGCTCAAATTCCGGCCGGTATAAACCGGGAACTTTGGGCCGCAACGCTTTGTTTTTCGTATCCATACGACCAACCCTTTCTATATTTAACTTTCTGAACAGCGAAACCCCGCCTGAACTGCCTTTTGTTTTAACACTGTTCTAAATTTGTATCATACTATACACTTATTTTTTTCAGATGTAAAGAACGACTTTTTTATGAATTATCTGATTATTTGTTATTTTAAATATCTCTCCATATTTATCAGATTATATTTAACAGCACCGCCGTAAGATTCGCCGCCATATGGAAAATTATCGGCACATACAGGGAATTCCATTTTTCATATGCCAAAAGCATCACCAGAGCCATCGGGAATGCAAAAATAATCTGCACCATATTTCCATGATACAGCGCAAATATTCCCGCTCCTGCCAAAATCGCAAGCCATACAGGAACATATTTTTTCAGCCTCTGATATATAAGCCCACGAAATAAAAATTCCTCCGCTATCGGCACCAAAATCCCAAGCCCCACTGCCTGAACCGCAAAATTACTTTCCAGAAGCCCTTCCTGCACAGTATTGGAAAAATTCTCCGTCACAGTAAAATAATCCATGGCCGCTGTCAAGCATAGATTCAGCACCGCACCGCCTGCTGCCATCAAGGGGTATACCCACCAAGGAATACAGGACTCTTCTGCCGGATTTTCCTTCCTGTCCCTGCGGTACAGAAGCACAAAAAAAGGCAGCGACAGCACCGCCGCGACAGCCGTAACTGCCGCCGAATCCAGGGCACTGCCCTGCAGCGACAGCGCCGCCGCGTTCGAAACTGCCATATGTATCAACAGCGGAATAAAAATATCCTTTATAGCCCAAAACACCATATCTGCCTCATCTCCAATTTGACACCCTGCATTTCCAGGGATATAATCAAAACATCAAAATTTATTTTACAGAAAGGAACCTCCATGGATAAATCTAACAGAAGATTCCCCCGCAGAGATAAAAAAACTCTGCTCTTAACCTTGTTTATCCTGTTTATCCTTATCCTATCTGCCGCCGTGCTGCTTATCCGGCATTTTACTGTTGGCAAAGCAGGAACCGCCAGGATTTACCAGGATGGCACACTTATCCGTGAAATTGACTTATCAAATGTCCCTGCCCCTTACACCTTTACCATAACATCGGCAGACGACGGCTATAACACTATAAAAGTTGAGCAGGGTGCAATCGGGGTCAGCGACGCCGACTGCCCGGATAAAACCTGCCGCAATATGGGAATGGTGCGAAACAGCGCCTACCCCGTCAGCTGTCTCCCCCACAAACTGCTTATTCAAATAACCGATGATGACAGCGGCATAGATGCAGCGGTCCAATAGCCAAAGGAGGCACCCTTATGAAAATCCGGCATATGGCAATATTAGCTATGTACACCACCATAGCACTTACCATTTTCACCATAGAATCCCTGCTGCCCGGATTGGCTCCGATTCCAGGCATCAAACTGGGGCTGGCAAATATCGTCACGCTCTGGCTGCTGCTTTACGCCTCCCCGAAAGATGCTTTCCTCTGTCTGGTGATGCGTATCCTCATCGCCAGCCTGATAGCCGGGCAGATGGTATCCTTCGCCTACAGCCTGTGCGGCGGCATTTTCTGCTTCTGCGCCATGGCTGTCCTGTTCCGTATCCTCGGTAAAAGATACATTGTATTTATCAGCATAATCGGAGCTATCTTCCACAATCTGGGGCAAATCATAATCGCCGTGATAGTCCTCCAATCTTTTCGTGTCCTTTCCTATCTTCCGCTTTTGACTATAAGCGGCATTGCCTCCGGCACATTCACGGGGCTGTGCGCGCACTATGCTGCAAAGCGGCTCACAAAAGACCAAGTCTGGTTTCAGTAAATGCCCTCCTAAATATATCTCTTTTTAATTACTGTCTGGACAAACTCTTTGTTATTTCTTGTATTGACAAACGTATTCAATATTGTCTCTACAGCTTCATCAGATTTCATGCTGTTCAGCGCCTTTCGCATGATATACGCCGCCTCCTGCTCTTCTTTATTCAGCAGCAAATCCTCCCTACGCGTACCGGATTTCTGAATATCAATAGCCGGGAACACACGTCTCTCCGAAAGCTTTCTGTCCAGAACCAGCTCCATGTTTCCGGTTCCTTTAAACTCCTCGTATACAACATCATCCATCTTGCTTCCGGTATCCACCAGAGCCGTTGCCAGAACGGTAAGGCTGCCGCCCTCACGCATCTTTCTCGCTGCCCCGAAAAATCTCTTCGGCATATGGAGGGCCGCCGGGTCCAGGCCGCCGGAAAGCGTACGTCCGCTGGGCGGTATCGTCAGGTTATAGGCCCGCGCCAGCCTTGTAATGCTGTCCAGCAATATTGTCACATCCTCATTATGCTCTACCAGACGTTTCGCCCGCTCAATGACCATCTCAGACACCCTCTTATGGTGCTCCGGCAGCTCATCAAACGTAGAATAAATGACCTCCACATTATCTCCCGTAATGGCTTCCCTGATATCAGTCACTTCCTCCGGGCGCTCGTCAATTAAAAGGATAATCAGATGCATATTTTTATCATTCTGCAAAATAGATTTCGCAATGTCTTTCAGCAGCGTTGTCTTTCCGGCTTTCGGCGGGGACACAATCATGCCTCTCTGCCCTTTTCCAATCGGGGACACCATATCTACAATCCGCATGGCAATTCCCCTGCCTTCGCGCTCCATCATCAGACGTTCATTCGGGAAAATCGGAGTCATATCTTCAAAATTATAACGCTTTGAAATCTCTGCCGGGTTTCTCCCATTGATTGTCTTTAAATAGAGCAGCGCGCTGAATTTTTCCTGCTGCGTCTTAATCCTTGTATTTCCTTTCAGAATATCCCCTGTCTTTAACCCAAAACGGCGAATCTGGGACGGAGATACATACACGTCATTCTCCCCTGGAAGATAATTCGCACAGCGGATGAAACCATAACCGTCCGGCATCACCTCCAAAATTCCTTCTGCCTGGATACCGCTGTCCAGGTTTGACAAATCCGGGGCTGAACGCTCATCCGTGTTTCTGGTATCTGTGCGCCTGTTCTCTGGGCTTCTATTTTCTGAGACTCTATTCTCTGGAGTTCTGCTCTCCGGGTTCCTGCCATGCTCTGCTGCTTCGCTGACTGTCCCGGACATCCCAGCATTTTTCTGCGCCTCCAGCTTCTCATCCTCTGCCAGCATTCTTTCGATGACGTCTTTCTTTTTCAGCGCAGAAATATTTCTCAGCCCCCGGCTCTTCGCCAGATCCTTAAGTACAACTACAGATAATGCCTCATATTGTTCTCTTGTCATTCTTATATTCCCTTCTTTTTCTATAAATAATAAAATTACTTTTCATACACTATTAGGTTTCATCAAATGGGGGTTCGTGTCTGAAACGACATGACGAATAAACCAGATATAAAGCTTTCCAAGCTCTCTATCTGGTTCAGTATAGCATACCCTTTCAAAAAAATCCAGAACTTTTCTTATATACTTGAATCCCCCGGCAAAAAACTATATACTATAGAGAGGATGTGAACTATAAAAAGGAAACGGACGTGATACATATGAAAGAAAATCCTACACTGAAAAAAAATACCGGACAGAAAGCCTCCGGAAAAAGCGAACCTTCCCGGTTCCGGGCAAACAACAACTACTTCACCATATCAGTCTATGCTGTAGCTGTCATATTCATCGGCGCACTGATTCTCAAACTGCTTGTCTCCTGGAATGGCACCGTACGGACTGCCAGGGAAATCGTGAACATTCTGATGCCCTTCATCATCGGTGCACTGATAGCTTTTATCCTGAATCCGGCTGTCCAGAAAATCAGCAGCCTGATGGGGCGTTTTTTCCATATGAAGGACGGCAAGCTGCGGAAAATCCTGGCAATCGCCATCGCCTACCTTCTGGTTATCGGATTAATTGCTGTTGTTTTCTTCGGTATCGTCCCGCAGATTGTAAGCAGTATTACGGATTTGGTAAACTACATCCCCACAGCAGTCAATGACACTTATTATTTCATTGACAACCTGGAACAGCATTTTCCTGATTTGGATATGGAAGTTATCAAAAACTCCATCAACAAAGCGCTCCCGGATGTTATCTCTTCCATACGTGATTTCGCCGGGAATCTGGTTCCTGCTTTATACCAGGTTTCCATGATTGTCGTACAGTGGCTTTTCAACCTGATTATCGCCATCATCGTCTCTATTTACATGCTTTCCGACAAAAAGCCGTTAAAGAACTCCCTGAAAGCAGTCGTTTATGCCTTCGTTCCAACGAAGCACATCACTTCTGTCACAGAAATTTTAAGGGAAGCTTATAAACTGTTCAGCAGTTTTATTATAGGAAAAGCGATGGATTCCACGATTATCGGCTGTCTCTGCTTCCTGTTTATGACCATCCTGCAGCTGCCTTATGCCGTGCTGATTAGCGTTATCGTGGGCATCACAAACATGATACCTTATTTTGGCCCTTTTATCGGAGCAGTGCCCGGCGCACTGATTCTGCTCCTGATTTCTCCGGTAAAGGCTATCATCTTTGTTATCCTGATTCTCGTCCTTCAGCAGTTTGACGGACTGATTCTGGGACCAAAGATTCTGGGAGACTCCACTGGGCTGAAGCCCCTGTGGATTATCGTGGCTATCACGATCGGCGGCAGTCTGGGCGGCGTCCTGGGCATGTTCCTGGGGGTTCCGATTGTGGCATTCCTGCGTTACCTGGCCAACCGCCTTCTGACGTATCGGCTGCGCAAACGTAATTTTCTCCCGAATGATAAAGAACCGCTCACATAGGCACAAACGAGAACATTGGATTTTTCATTTAATAAATAATTGACATTATCCAAAAGGACAGTGAGCGAATATATGCCTACTGATATGCAATATAAAGACGGACTGAGAAAAGACAAATTTTGTGTGATATTTTGCGGGTTTTCTATATACAAAAAGCTGGAGTCATCCAGCTTTTTGTATATAAGGAATAATTCATATCTCTATTTCTTTTTCTCGCCAAATTTTCCTAACACCTTATTCACTTCATCCAGTGACTTTTTCACCATAAGCATTTTCTTATTCAGCCCCGGTTTTTCCATCACTGCCATCCCAATCTTATCCTGCAGAGATCTTTTTCTCATAGACACCGCCTACAGTCTTTTGCTGCTATTATATGCTGAGGCGTCCATTCCGTGATAGCCGCCCCTACCTTCGGCTGAGTGTTACGGCTGCATCTCCACACAACGCTTTTTCCGGCTGATAATCATTTTGTGGATAGGATTCCCCTTTTCCGAAAACTTCTCTTCATATTCTGTCATCACATTTCCCTGCATCATCTCTTCATTATGATGCAAATCAAAGGTACAGGCTTCCAGCTCCCATCCTGATTCTTTCACTTCCTCCAGCGCAAACTCAAACAGCCCTCTGTTATCTGTCTTAAACTCTACTTTCCCGCTTTCTTTGAGGATTTTATCATAGCGCCTTAAGAATTCCCTGGAAGGAAGCCGCCGCTTGGCATGGCGGTCTTTGGGCCACGGATCTGAAAAATTCAGATAAATTTTTTCTACCTCGTCCGGTGCAAAGATATCCGGCAAATCTCTGGCATCAATGCAGAGATAGTATAGATTGGGGATTTCTTCCATTTTCTCCCGCTTCTGAAGCGCCCGCAGCAGAACACTGGTATACCTTTCAATCCCCACATAATTAATATTAGGGTAACGCAGCGCCATCTCTGTTACAAACTGCCCTTTTCCCATACCCACTTCAATATGCACCGGATTGTCATTCCCGAAAATCTCTCCCCATTTCCCTTTCCAGGCTTCCGGCTCCTGAACCACCCATCTGCTGTTTCCTACTGCTTCGTCAGCTCCCGGTATATTTCTTAAACGCATAGTCTTCCTCCCATGTAATCCATCCGCCTCCTGTTTAATTTAAGATTTTCTTCAGCTCATCCATAAATGTATTGACGTCCTTAAACTCCCTATAAACGGAAGCAAACCGCACATATGCCACTGCTTCAAGGCTTTTGAGCTTATCCATCACAATTTCACCGATAACTTTGCTCTCTATCTCCCGCTCTTCCCGGTTAAACAGTTCTGTTTCTACATTATCTACCAATTCCTTAATTTTCTGTACAGGAATCGGCCTTTTGTAACATGCCCGCAGCACACCAGCCTCTATCTTTGACCTGTCATACTCTTCCCGGCTGCTATCTTTTTTTATGACAACCAATGGAATTGTCTCAACCTTTTCATATGTAGTAAACCGCCGTTTACATTCGTCACACATCCTGCGCCTTCTAATTGAGCTATTATCATCTGCTGGCCGGGAATCCACGACCCTTGTATTATCCTGATTGCAAAATGGGCATTTCATAGTTTTCCTCCTTAGCTGCACCTGAAATTCCAATGCCGATTCTTTTCTTTTTTTATACTCCAATTTCTACCAGGTTGTCAATGCATGGTTTCCTTTTTTTCGCATAGGCTATAATAAAAGCCCTGTGCGAGGTTCTTATGCGTATCTGTGATCTCCGTCAAAAAGAGGTAATTAATATCTGCACCTGCCGTTCCCTTGGCTGTGTCAATGATGCGGACATCGACTCCTGTACCGGCTGTGTTGTGGCGCTGATTGTCCCTGGTCCCGGAAAGCTCTGTTCCTTCCTGGGACGCGACACAGAATATGTCATCCCCTGGAAGTGCGTAAAACAGATTGGGAATGACATCATTCTGGTAGAAATCGATGAGGACGAATGCAAAAAGAAATGTGATGGATAAAACATCAGGCGGCCGCCAGTCCTTTTCCTGCCGGCCGCCGCTATGTTACTGAGCCTGTACATTTCCCCCAAAGATTTTCACAATATTTTCATATACAAACTCTTTCATCTGCTCCATACTGACCTCTGCTGCCGCCTGTCTGTTCCCCAGATAAAGACAGAAGCCCATGAACTGGGTAAGCAGCGCCCCAACCGCCAGGAAATCCGGCTCCCTCCGCAGCAGTCCTTCCTTCCTGGCCTGCCCTAAAAGACAGTCCGCCGTCTCTTTCAGCCGTCCTTCCCGCAGAAAGCCGCCAGGCTTTTCCCCGCCGCACTTCTTAGCCGCCTCTGACCCCAGCACATAATAGCATAGATAACGGATAAGCACCTGCCTTTTCGGAAAATTCTGCTCCATATCATCCAGAATAGCAAAAATCTGTTCCCGAAAGCTTCCCTGTTTCAGCGCTTTTTCTG
Source organism: Lachnospiraceae bacterium 46-15 (assembly GCA_041223665.1). GTDB lineage: Bacteria > Bacillota > Clostridia > Lachnospirales > Lachnospiraceae > Hominisplanchenecus_A. The sequence goes on along the minus strand of JBCLQO010000004.1, from coordinate 165,369 downwards.
TCATATGGCAGAGCCCCTGGTGGAGCTGATAGAAGACCGCCTTTCCCAGCAGCTCCTCTTTTGTATCAAAATACTCATAGGCTGTGCCTTTCCCGATTCCCGCTTTAGCGGTAATCTCGGAAATTTTCATGCCATAAATTTCCTTCCCCTCTTCCATCAATTCATTTACCGCCTCATACATAGCCACTGCCTTTGGAGCCGAAAGCCGAAGGATGCGTTCTATTTTAAAATCTATCACATTAAATTTCCTCCTCTGTCATATCCTTTTTCCGGTTCAGCAAATCATAAATGCAGGGAACGACTACCAGCGTCAGCAGCGTACCATAAAGAAGCCCGCCCACGGTCACGATTGCCATAGGCTGTACCATATCCGCCCCCATTCCCAGTCCGACAGCCATCGTGCTGAGTCCAAGGATTGTCGTAAGCGCTGTCATCAGGATTGGGCGCAGCCTGGTCCGGCCCGACTCTATGATAGCCGCCCGTTTCTCCATTCCTCCGCGTCTGAGCTGATTGATATAATCTACCAATACGATTCCGTTGTTTACGATAATACCCGAAAGCATAACAAAGCCAATCATGGCAATAACACTTACCGGCTTCCCTGTCACCCAAAGCCCCAGGAACCCACCTGTAAATGCAAGCGGAATCGTAAACATAATGATGAACGGAGAGAGCAGCGACTGGAACTGCGCCACCATAATCAGATAAATCAGCACCACTGCCAGGGCAAGCAGTTTCAAAAGCTCTGCCATAGATTCGTTAATCGTCTCATTTTCACCTGACATCTCAAAAGTATATCCTTTCGGCAGTTCTATCTCTTTTAGCTTCTGTTCTGCCTCGCCTGCCACCAGCCCGATGTTGTATCCCGCATCTACTCTCGCGCTGACTGTCACATATCTGGTCTGCGCTTCGCGGTTTATAGAAGAAAATCCTTCTGCTTCCTGAAATTCCACAATATTTTTAAGCGGCACATCTTTCGGATTTCCATTTTTATCCTTACCTTCAATTTTAAGTTTCTTAATCTGCTCCCTAGTGAGCTTCGTATCATTTTCGCTGATAACCATAACCGGATAATCTTTCACATCCGTTGTAAGCGTCGTCGCACTCTTTGCATCCGCCAGTTTTCCCTGAAGGAACTGGAATACCTGTGCCGTGGTAAGCTGGTACTTCATAGCCTTATCTTTATCCACCACGATACGCATTTCCAAAGTCTTTTCTTCAATACCGTCAGAAACGTCCACAGCCCCTTCTACATTTTCAAGAACCGCTGCCGCCTGCGCTGCCAGCTCTTTCAGTGTATCCAGCTCACGCCCTTTCACTTTGACAGAAATTCCGCTGCCGCCAAGCGCCGACATATCCATGCTGGAGGTCTGGATATCCAGTTCGCACGCCAAATCACCTGTGCGTTCCTCAATCTCTTCCGCCAGCTGCTGGCTGTCCAGCTTCTTATCTTCTTTCAAAATCAAATACATGGAAATCGCGTCAGAATCGCCGTTTCCCATGACTCCCATCATGCCTCCGCCCTGGGACATAGCTCCGATTTCTTCTACATCCGGAATCCCCTGTATCCTCTCTATCACTTTATCCGACATCTCGGCAAGCTCCTGTTTCCCCGCTCCCTCGTCCGGCAGCGACAAAGTAAGGGACATCTGCGTACTCTCCATCTCCGGCATAAACTCTGTACCTCTTGAGACAGACAGCACTACACTCAATATCAGCACCAGTACCGCGCCAATCAGCACGATTGCCCGGTGGTTCAGGGCAAAGCCAATCACTTTTCCATAGCCATTCTGGAGTCCCCCAAAAATGCGGCTCTTCTTTTCATCCGTGTTTTTCAGCAATCCTGCCCCCATCATAGGAACGACAGTAAGCGCCACTGCAAGGCTCGCCAGCAGGGAATAAGCAATCGTCAGTCCCATATCCACAAAGAGCTGCCTTGTAATTCCCTCCGTGAACACAATTGGCAAAAATACGCAGATAGTGGTAAGCGTAGATGCCGCAATCGCACCTGCTACCTGGCGCGCCCCTTCCACCGCCGCTTTTTTTGCCGAAACTCCTTCATTTCTCAAGCGGTAAATATTTTCAATTACCACGATGGAATTATCTACCAGCATACCGATTCCCAAGGCCAGACCTGAGAGGGATATGATGTTGATATTGATTCCTGAAAAATACATCAGCACAATCGCCGCCAAAATACTGATGGGGATGGAAAATGCAATGACCACAGTAGGACGCACACTTTTCAGGAACAGCAGCAGAATCAAGACTGCCAGCACTGCGCCTGAAATCATATTTTCAAGCACGGAATTCACAACCATGTCAATGTAAATCCCCTGGTCCATCAGCTTTACAAAATGGGTATTCTCAGATTCCTCCTCAATCTCAGTAAATTTCTTCTGAATCCTTTTAGAAACGTCTCCTGTGGAATATCCCGACTGCTTCTGCATGGAAAACAGCACGCCTGCATGACCGTTGATTTTAGCGTAAACCTCACTGCTGTTATCTGTCACTGTCACATCCGCCACATCAGAAAGATAAATCGGTTTCAATCCTTTCATATGCAAGTCCACCAGCATCAGGGATTCCAAAGACTGTGTATCCGGAAGCTTATCGCCCACACGCACCAGAAAATCAATTCCTTCTTCCGCGACGTACCCTGCCGGCATGGTAAAATTCTGCGCTGCAAGGATACCCTTTATCATCTCTGCCGTAAGGATCCCTTCGACATCTGACTTCTCATAAGCCGCATCCTTCTGGCTGTCCAGCTCTTTCCTTGCCGTGTCGAGCTGGCTTTCCCCGGCAGTAATCTGGGCTTTGCCTGACGCTATCTCTATGGTCGCGCTGATTTTGTTTCTGTTCAGTTCAGAAAGAGCTGCCGAGAGTGAAATTTTTCCTGACTCAATCTGGCTCTTTGCATCGGTAAGCTGCTGCTTCGCATCCGTAAGCTGTGACCTTCCTGTTTTTATCTGTTTTTTCCCATCGCTGATCTGCTTCTTCCCATCCGCTATCGCCTGCCGCTGGTTTGGAATATCCTCCACCGTTTCCCTTAATTGCCCAACTGCAGTTTCCATCTGGGTTTTCTGTGAAATCAGCTCTGATTTCTTACTGTTAATCTTCTGCTGGATTTCCTCATAGCTTCCGCTGGTATCCACTCCCATCGCTGCCAAAGGCTGCAGCACTGCGTCCATCTGCTGCTGGAGCGCCGTGAGCTGCTGTCTCAGCGCTGCTAAAGCTGCCTCCGGGGTATCCGGGTTCTTCTCGGCCTCGGCAATTTGTTTTTCCAGTTCTGCCTTTCCCTCAAATGCAGGCTTCGCTTGTTCAAGCCCTGCCGCAGCAGCCTCCAGCCCTGCAATTCCACTCTCTATAGCCGCAAGGCCTTCCTCTGCCTCAGTAAGCTGCCCTGGAAGCGCGTCCAGCTGTTCTTCCGCCTCGGCAAGCTGCGTTTCCTGCGCCCGAATCTCTTTCTCCGTCGTTTCAAGCTCTGCCAGACCGCTCTCTACCTCGGCAATTTTCTGATTCAATTCTGCCTCCCCGGAAATCAGCTGGTTCTGTCCGCTGGAAATCTGGCTTTCCGCATTGGCCGTCTGTTCTGCCAGCGCCCTCTCGCCTTCCTCCAGCTTCGCTTTCCCGTCTTTTAATTCCGCTTCGGCATCCTCCATCTCACTTTCCGCCTCTGCAAACTTCCCGTCCAGAGCATCCTTTACTTTTCGGTTGACTGCATCAATCTTATCCTGTCTGATTACCACCTGGACTTCTTCGTCTATCAGCCCTGAGGCCGTTACAGACGCCACGCCTTCGATACTCTCCAATTCCGGAAGCACTGTATGATTCACATAGTCTGTCAGCTCCGAACCTTCCATATCTCCTGCTTCTGCGGCCGCAACCATGACCGGAAGCATATCTGGATTCATTTTCATAATAATCGGGCTTCCCACACTGTCATCCCAATACCCTTTAATCTGATCCAGGCTCTCCCTCATTTCAATCGTAACCGCATCCATATTCACGGTCTGGGCAAATTCCAGAACAACCATAGATACATTTTCACTGGAAACAGAAGTGACGTTCTCAATGTTGCTGATGGTCGCCATGGACTGCTCCACAGGCCGGGTCACAGTCGTCTCCACCTCTTCTGGGCTGGCGCCTATGTACGTAGTATACACAAGTGCATAAGGCAGGGTCATATCCGGCAGGAGATCTGTTTTCATCTTTGAGAAAGACACAAATCCCAGTACCAGTACCAGCACCATGCCCACTACTACTGTGTAAGGCCGCTTTACGCTAAATTTTGCAATCATATACTGTTCCTCCTTGTATCGTCCGACCAGTCGGTCGGTAATTATTTAAAAGAAAACCAGGCTGGCCTGGTTCTCCTAAAACCGCTTCTCTCTTCGGGCATTTTAAACAGGCGGTTACGCCGCATCTGCCCATGGAAATCATTCCTGTGCCATGCAGCTCTCTATCGTCTCCCAGATTTCATCCCTTCCATCCTTCGTGACCGCCGAAAAAGGAATTACGGCAGTCCCAGGAACCACATGGAGCCCTTCTTTTACCATCTTCACATGCTTCGCCACCTGGCTGCGTTTCAGCTTATCCAGTTTTGTGGCGATAATAATCGGCTCATAACCGTTGTGCAGAATCCAATCGTACATCATCTTGTCATTTTGGGAAGGCTCATGCCGGATATCAATCAGCAAAAATACCGCCCGCAGCTGTTTGGAGCTGTGGAGATAGCGCTCTATCAGCTTTCCCCACTTCTCTTTCTCCGACTGGGATACTTTCGCATACCCATATCCCGGCAGATCCACAAGATATACCGCACGGTTGACGTTGTAAAAATTAATCGTCTGGGTCTTTCCCGGCTGGGAACTGGTTCTCGCCAGGGATTTCCGGTTCATCAGCCCGTTAATCAGTGAAGATTTCCCCACATTGGACTTCCCGGCAAATGCAATCTCTGCCTTGTCATTATCCGGAAGGACACTGGTAATCCCGCAAACTGTCTCTAGCTCTGCATTTTTTATAATCATATTCTACTTCCTTTTAATTCATAAGCGCCGCTGGCAGGACATCCTTCATAGTTTCCACGTAAACCAGCTCCAGCCCTTTTTTTATTTCCTTTGAAATTTCTTCTACATCCGCTTTATTTTTTCTGGGCAGCAGCACCGTATTCATCCCTGCATTCTTAGCTGCCAGCAGTTTCTCTTTCAGGCCGCCCACAGGCAGCACACGCCCCCGCAGGGTGATTTCCCCTGTCATAGCCACATCCGCCCGCACTTTATGTCCAGTAACCGCTGACAAAATCGCCGTTGCCATGGTGATTCCCGCTGACGGGCCGTCCTTCGGTACTGCCCCCTCCGGGATATGGATATGAATATCATGCTTTTGAAAGAAATCCTCCGGGATATCATATTCTTTGCCCACGGAACGGATGTAGCTGATTCCTGCCTCCGCAGACTCCTTCATTACATCGCCCAACTGACCTGTCAGCTGGAGCCTGCCCTTGCCGCGCATAATATTCACTTCAATCTCCAGAGTATCGCCGCCCACACTGGTCCACGCCAGCCCGCATACAATACCCACTTCGTCCTCCCTATGCTGAAAGCTGTTGTTATAACGCTCCGCACCAAGATATTTTTCCAGATTTCCCTCTGTGATTTTTGCGGACTTCTTTCCATTTTCCAAAATTTCCCTGGCGGACTTCCGGCAGATTTCGCTGATTTTCCGCTCCAGGCTGCGCACGCCTGCTTCCCTCGTATAGCCGGAAATCATTTTCTTTAACGCACCGTTTGTAACCGTCACATCGTATTTTCCCAGCCCATTTTTCTTTATCTGCTTTTCCAGCAGATGTTCTTTCGCGATATGGAACTTTTCATTCTCTGTATAGCTAGAAATCTCTATCAGTTCCATTCGATCCAGAAGCGGCCGCGGTATCGTCCGGGTGTCATTTGCTGTAGCGATAAACAAAACCTCCGACAAATCCAGTGGAATCTCCACATAATTATCGCGGAACTTTACATTCTGTTCGGCGTCCAGCACCTCCAGAAGCGCTGATGCCGTATCGCCCTTATAATCACTGCTGGTCTTATCAATCTCGTCCAGAAGCATCAGCGGGTTTTTCACCCCCGCCGCCCTCATTCCATTCGCAATTCTTCCGGGCATGGCTCCCACATACGTGCGCCTGTGTCCCCGGATTTCCGCCTCATCCCGCACGCCGCCCAGACTGATACGCACATATTTTTTGTTCATCGCACGGGCGATAGATTTCGCAACGGAAGTTTTTCCGGTTCCCGGCGGTCCCACCAGACAGAGGATTGGGCTTTCCCCTTTCTTTGTAAGCATACGCACTGCCAGAAATTCCAGCACACGTTCCTTCACCTTCTCCAGTCCGTAGTGATCAGCTTCCAGTATTTTCCTGGCATCTTTCAGGTTCTTATTATCCTTCGACATTTTGTCCCAGGGAAGCTCCAAAAGCGTCTCAATATAGCTCCGGACTACGGCGCTCTCAGAAGTATTTCCCGCCATATTTTTCAGATGGCCGATTTCTTTATCCAGTTTTTCCTTTACATACCCTGGGGCTTTCAGCTTTGCTGCCGCTTCCTGAAACTGTTCTGCATCTGTAAAAACAGACTCATCACCCAATTCTTCACGGATAACCTTCATCTGTTCCCGAAGCATATAATCCCTCTGGTTCTTATCGACACGCTCCCTCACTTTTTGCTGAAGCTCTGCCTTGGCGCGCATGATTTCCGTCTCACTGCAGAGCATCACACAGAGCAGTTCATAGCAATCCGTCAGCTTTGCTGTCTCCAGGATTTTCTGTTTTTCTTCATAATAAAGAGGAAGATTAACAGCAATGTCCGTCACCAGCCTCGAAAGCTCCTCTTCCTTCATAATCTGAGCCGTAAGCTCTTTTCTCATCCTGTCATTTACCTGGGCATATTCTTGATAAAGCTCTTTCAGATTTCGGAGCATCGCTTCTTTCCGCGTCTCTCCAATTTCATCCTCCGCATCTTCCTCAAAAACCTTTACCTCTGCACGGAGATACCCCTGCTCCTCGTCCAGCTCCATCAGCTCTGCCTTTTCGGTTCCCTCTGCCAAAACCCGGAAAATGTTTTGCGGAAGGCGCAAAAGCTGCCGAATATTTACAACTGTACCGACACTGTATAAATCCTTTTTCTCCGGTTCCAGGATTTCCGGACTCCGCTGGGCGACCACAAAAAGCTGCTGGTTCTCTTGCATTGCCTGCTCCACTGCCTTTATGGACTTCTCCCGGCTGATATCAAAATGCACGGTCATTGACGGAAGAATCACCATTCCTCTCAATGCCACTGCTGGCATCCCTTTTGTCAATTTACTCATACTTACCTCTTATCTGCCGCGCCGCAGGTGTAATCCCCTACGGCTTGCGGCAGGTATCTGACTTATCCTCAGGCTGTCTCTATTGCCGTTCTCGTCTTTCTTTTCCTTCCCGCACTGCGGACCGGAAGTTTTTCCCTGTATGAAAATTTCGGGCTTCCGCTTCCTTCGATAACATCTTTTGTCACCACGCAGCTCTCGATCGACTCATCGGAAGGCACAGTGTACATCAAATCCATCATGGACTGCTCGATAATGGAACGCAGCCCTCTCGCCCCCGTCTTTCTTTCCAGGGACTTATCTGCAACCGCTTCCAGCGCTTCTTTCTCAAACTGCAGCTTTACGCCATCCAGTTCAAAGAGTTTTTTATACTGCTTTACAATTGAGTTCCGCGGCTCCTGAAGGATGCGCATCAGCATTTCTTTATCTAAAGAATTCAGGGATACCACCACCGGCACACGCCCCATAATTTCCGGTATCATTCCAAACTTAATAAAATCCTGTGGAAGCGCATTCTGATAAAGCTCGCCGATATTTTTTTCCTGCTTCGCACCAATCTCCGCATTAAATCCCACGGCTTTCGTATCCATCCGGGTTTCAATAATCTTGTCCAGCCCCTCAAATGCGCCTCCGCAGATAAAGAGGATATTCGTAGTATCAATCTGGATCAGCTCCTGCTGCGGATGTTTCCTCCCGCCCTGGGGCGGCACCGAAGCAACTGTCCCCTCCAGGATTTTCAGAAGCGCCTGCTGTACGCCTTCCCCGGACACATCCCGGGTAATCGAAGCATTTTCTGATTTCCTGGTAATCTTATCAAACTCATCAATATAAATAATCCCGTACTCTGCGCGCTGGATATCATATTCTGCCGCCTGAATCAGCTTAAGCAGAATATTCTCCACATCTTCGCCTACGTACCCGGCCTCTGTCAGCGAAGTCGCATCTGCAATGGCAAACGGCACATCCAAAAGCCTCGCCAGCGTCTGTGCCAGCAGTGTCTTTCCCGAACCGGTAGGCCCCAGCATCAGGATATTGCTCTTCTGCAGCTCCACGCCTAAATCCCGTCCGGCTGTGACTCTCTTATAGTGGTTATACACAGCCACAGACAGCGCTTTCTTTGCCTCATCCTGTCCAATCACGTATTCATCCAGGAACCTTTTTATCTGCTCCGGCTTCGGAAGATGGGAACAATCCCCCTCCATGTACTCATTTTCCAGCTCTTCCTCCACGATTTCAGAACACACTTCAATACATTCATCGCAGATATACACATCATCCGGCCCGGAAATCAGCTTTCTTACCTGATCTTCTGATTTATTACAAAAAGAACATCTTACTTTCTGTTCTTGAATTCTCACTTCTATTCCTCCTGTTCTCACTTTAAAGCAGCAATTCTTTCCTAATAACAGGTTAAAGACTCCCGCCAGTTAAGCAGGAGCCTTGCTTCCTCATTTATCGATGGGTAATTACGCTGTCAATCAGGCCATATTCCAATGCTTCCTGAGCACTCATGTAATTATCTCTCTCTGTATCTACCTCAATCACTTCAATTGGCTGCCCGGTATTCTTCGCCAGCTCCTCGTTCAGCCTCTTTCTCGTCTTTAAAATCATGTCTGCCACGATTTTAATCTCTGTTGCCTGTCCTTTCGCGCCGCCTGACGGCTGATGAATCATGATTTCCGCATTGGGGAGCGCCATGCGCTTTCCCTTCGTCCCGCCCGCAAGCAGAAACGCACCCATGCTGGCTGCCAATCCCATACAAATCGTAGAAACATCACACTTAATATAGTGCATGGTATCATAAATCGCCCATCCTGCCGTCACAGAACCGCCCGGACTGTTAATATAAAGCTGGATATCCTTTCCCGGATCCTCCGCTTCCAGGTGCAGCATCTGCGCAACAATCAAATTTGCAGTTACATCGTTCACCTCTTCACCCAGGAAGATAATTCTGTCTTTCAGCAGCCTGGAATAAATGTCATAAGACCGCTCCCCACGGCTTGACTGCTCAATGACATAAGGTATTAAGCTCATGATGACTCTCCTCTCTATGCCCCATTACTCTCCTCTGCGGCCTGTTACAGCCGCTTTCTATACTTCTACTGCAGAATCCCTTACCAGGTCAACTGCCGCCTGAACCTGCAGGTCTTTCTCCACCTGTTCCCTTGCATATTCATTGTCTTTTACCTGATCCAGCTCCATGCCGTAACGCTTTGCCAGATCTTCCAGACCCTCGTTCAGCTTCTCTTCGCTGATTTCAATCTGTTCTGCCTCCACAATAGCTTCAAGTACCAGGCTGTTCTGGATACGCTTCAAAGCTTCCGGGCGCATCTGCTCAGACAGCTTCTCGAACGTCAGGCCCGTAAACTGGAAATACTGCTCCAGCGTAAGCCCCTGCGCCTGCATCCTGCCTGCAAACTCATCAACCATGCGGTCTACCTGGCTGTCAACCATCGCATCCGGAATTTCCATAGATGCTTTCTCCACGATTTTCTCTATCACTTTCGCTTCTTTCTCATATTTCGCTTCTGTTTCCTTCTTCTGTGCCAGCTCTTTCCTGATGTCCTCTTTATATTCATCTAATGTATCAAACTCGGAAACATCCATCGCAAACTCATCATCTGCTTCCGGCAGCTCCTTTACTTTGATTTCATGCACGGTGCACTTAAACACAGCAGCCTTTCCTGCCAGCTCTTTCGCATGGTACTCTTCCGGGAATGTGACATTTACCTCTGTCTCCTCATCAATCTGAGCGCCGATAAGCTGCTCTTCAAAACCAGGAATAAAGCTTCCGGAACCGATAGTCAAATCATAGTTCTCGCCTTTGCCGCCGTCAAACGCCTCGCCGTCCACGAATCCCTCAAAATCCAGAACCACCATATCACCGTTTTCCACAGCCCTGTCATCCACGTCAATCACTCTGGCGTTCTTTTCACGCTCTTCGTCTATCGCTTTCTGAATCTCCTCATCGCTTACTTCGACAGCCTGCTTCTCCACTTCAATGCTCTTATACTCACCCAGGGCCACCTCCGGCCTGAGCGCTACTTCAGCTGTAAAGATAAACGGCTGTCCCGGCTCTACCTGTACGACATCAATCTTCGGACGGGAAACGATTTCCAGCTCGCTGGCATCTACTTCCTTGTCATATGCCTCCGGAATCAGATCGTTTACTGCATCTTCATAGAAAATACCTGCGCCGTACATTTTCTCAATCATCTTGCGGGGTGCCTTTCCTTTCCGGAATCCCGGAATAGAAATCTTTCCTCTATTTGCCAAATATGCTTTCTCAACTGCCGCATCAAACTCCTCAAAAGGAACTTCAATGGTCAGTTTCGCCATGTTCTTCTCTAATTTCTCTACCTGTAAACTCATTCTTCTTCATTTCCTCCTTGATTTTATATGAAAAGTACTAAACTTGCCACACTTACAGTCATTGTAAGAGTATAACACAGGCCTCTCCAAAATTCCAGCCCTTTTTGCCTTTAAATTTGCCGCTATCTTCCGGTGAGTATTTCTTCAAGTTTCTCCACATATTTTTCAAAGACTTCCAGAGCATTTTCTACTGGCTCCCGCCTTGCCATATCCACCCCCGCAAGCCGCAGCAGTTCAATAGGCGACTTAGAGCTTCCCTCTTTCAGGAATTCGAAATATCCTTCCAGTGCCCCTTCTTCTCCTGCCAAAATCCGGCTGCTGATAGCAATGGCCGCCGAAAATCCCGTTGCGTACTGATATACATAAAACGCCCTGTAGAAATGTGGAATCCTCGCCCATTCATACTGGATTTCTTTATCTGACACCACATCCGCTCCATAGTATTTTTTGTTCAAATCAAGATAAATCCTGCACAATGTCTCTGCGTTCAGCGTGCCGCCTTCATCGACAATTTCATGGGTAATCTTCTCAAATTCTGCAAACATCGTCTGGCGGTACAGGGTCGTTCGGAACTGCTCCAGAAAGTAATTTATCAAATATGCCTTTTCCTGATTATCCCTGCTATTTTCAATCATATGGCGGATTAGCAGGGCTTCGTTGCAGGTAGACGCTACTTCCGCAACAAAAATCCGGTAACCGGCATAAATATAATCCTGTTCATGGTCAGAATGCCAGGAATGGAGCGCATGCCCCATCTCATGAGCCAGGGTAAAGACATCATTCAGGCTTTCCTGATAATTCAGCAGCACGTAAGGGTGCGTACCGTATGCGCCCCAGGAATACGCCCCCGTCCGCTTATTTTCATTTTCATAAATGTCTATCCATCGGCTGTCAAAGCCTTCCTGCAGCAGCGCCTGATATCTTTCCCCCAGAGGCGCCAGCCCCTCCTTGACTATCTCTTTCGCCTGTTCAAAAGGAACGTTCATATCCGCTTCCTGCACCATTGGCACATATACATCATACATATGAAGCTTTTCAACACCCAGCACTTTCTTCCGCAGACGCATGTAACGGTACATCGGCTCCATATGCCCATGCACGCTTTCAATCAGGCTTTCATACACTGGCACAGGAATTTCGCTGTCATCCAGAGCCGCTTCCAGAGAAGAACCATAGTTCCGCATTTTCGCATAAAACGCCGTCTTTTTCGCGTTTGCCTCATAAAGCGCCGCCAGCGTATTTTTAAATCCCGCATAGCTCTGATAGAGATTCTCAAACGCCTCCTTCCTCACCCTCCTGTCCGGACTCTGCATATAAGCTGTATAGCGCCCTTGTGTAAGAGGCTCCTCATTCCCCTCTCCATCCGTCACCGGATGAAAGGTGATATCCGCATTATTAAACATAGCGAATACATTTGAAGACGCTTTTGCCAGTTCCCCCGCTTTCGCCAGGATTTCTTCTGACCTCTCATCCAGAGTGTGCGGTTTCTGGCGGAAAATTTCATCTAAAAAACGCCGGTATTTTCCCAAGCGCTGCTCTTCCCTGCAATATTCCGCCAAAAGCTCCTCCGGCAGCCCCAAAATCTCAGGAACCATATAGGATTCTGCAGCATTCATCTTATCCATCAACACCTCTGTGGAAGCTGCGGCCTTTTGGCTTGCGGCATTTCCCATATCCTGGTGAAGTCTCTGATTCGCATATACGTAAACCTTCTCAAACAGCTTATTCATCTCGCTGTAATCCTCCAGTATCTTCAAAAGCATACTGCTTCCATCCTTTAGATGTCCTTTGTACTTTGGAAATTCCTCTATCATCCCCGCCAGTCTGCTGCAGTCCTCCTCAAAGAACTGCTCTGACGCATATAAATCCTCCAATGCCCAGGTATTTTCTTTCTTTACTTCCTCGCGTTTGCTTGTTTTCGCCATGATTCCCTCCTGCCACTGCGTTATTTTCCTTATCCTACCACATTTTTATGTAGCAGGAAAGGGGGTGCAGTTTCCTGCTCCCCCCTTTCTTAACAGAACTTTCTATTCACTGTGCTGTACGGTAACGGTATAAAAGATAGTCGCCATATTCAATTGTATCTGGGGTAGTAATTACATCTTGCAGCCAAACTTCTGTTATCCCATCCGAAGACTCTACCTCATGACAGCGAAGACCGAAATATTGCCCGGTGCTCTCATCCTTCTGCTTTTTCAAATGATAGACATAAATAAAGAAGTAAGGAATCTCCTGAAGTGAAGAAGCTCTGTTATGCCACAGCCCCCGAACCACGATTCCTTCGGATGTATGCGTAAACGTTTTCAGCCCTGTCTCCTGGCCTGATGCAGCTTTGTGAAAAAAGCTGGTTATCTGTTCACTTTTTTCCGGCTGCACGTCCGTTAAATCCAGATAGCCATCTTTTATTAAATCTTCTGCTGTAGAATCCGCATCAAGACTGTAAATAGACTGAATGAACTGCTCATCAGCCGGATGATTTTTATCCCAAATCCATCTCCAGAACCATGCCACTACAAACAACAATACGACTATCGATAGTACAAAAATATACCACGGATATTTCTCCCGCTCTTTTTTCATTTCTCTGTCTCCACTTCAATTGTTTATACTCTTTCAATATAAGTATCTACACTGCTTAAAGTCGCTATTACCTTATATGTAGTATACTCAAGTCAAGGTTCAGTCACCACTAAACTCTGCTTCTCAGACTCAAGAATCCAAAAATCTATTTGTTTTCCCTCACTTCCTATAACTAGCCTAAAACACTGAACCCCCTTATATCATTTTAATTATAATACCACTTTTATATTATTTATTCAATATTTTTTGTAATATTGTTTTGTAATAAAAGTAGTCAGTTAAGATATACCATCCTCATCTCAACTGACCATCCTTTTCTATTATATTATACTATTCTACATACTGCCAAATCTCTTCCTTAGTGATGGAACAGACGAATCCCCGTAAATGCCATCACCATATGATACTTATTGCAGCACTCGATGACCGCATCATCCCGCACGGAACCACCCGGCTCTGCAATGTATGTCACACCGCTCTTCTTTGCCCTCTCAATGTTATCACTGAATGGGAAGAACGCATCGGAGCCAAGGGTTACGCCCGTCATCTGGTCGAGCCATGCCCTCTTCTCTTCACGGGTAAATACCTCTGGTTTTTCTTTGAATATCTTCTGCCATGCGCCGTCTGCCAGCACATCCATGTATTCTTCACCGATATATACGTCAATTGCATTGTCCCTGTCCGCACGGCGGATACCGTCGACAAACGGAAGGTTCATCACCTTTGGGCACTGGCGCAGCAGCCAGTTGTCTGCCTTCTGTCCTGCCAGGCGTGTGCAGTGCACCCTGGACTGCTGCCCTGCACCGATACCGATAGCCTGTCCGTCTTTTACGAAACATACCGAATTTGACTGGGTATATTTCAGGGTAATCAGAGAAATTTTCATATCACGCACGGCTTCTGCCGGAAGCTCTTTATTCTCCGTCACGATATTAGAGAGCAGCTCGTCATTGATTGGCAACTCCTGCCTTCCCTGCTCAAAGGTAATCCCAAACACTTCCTTATGCTCTATTGGGTCCGGCCGATAGTTCTCGTCAATCTGGATAACATTATAGTTCCCGTTTTTCTTCTGCGCCAGGATTTCCAGTGCTTCCTCCGTGTAACCTGGAGCTATCACGCCATCAGATACCTCCCGCTTAATCAGGCTTGCCGTATCTTTATCACACACATCAGACAGCGCCACGAAATCACCAAAGGAAGACATTCTGTCCGCGCCTCTCGCCCTGGCGTAAGCACATGCCAGCGGAGACAATTCCCCCATATCATCTACCCAGTAAATCTTAGCCAAAGTTTCTGTCAAAGGCAGACCAATCGCTGCTCCGGCCGGAGAAACATGCTTGAAGGAAGTTGCTGCCGGAAGCCCTGTGGCCTCTTTCAGCTCGCGCACCAGCTGCCAGCCGTTAAAAGCATCCAGGAAATTAATATATCCCGGTTTCCCCATCAATACCTTAATTGGCAGCTCATTTCCGTTTCCCATGTAAATCCTGGACGGTTTCTGGTTTGGGTTGCATCCATATTTTAACTGCAGTTCTTTCATAGCGCTTTCCTCCTACTGATTTTTATTTACGATTCTTGTCTCATAGTTTCCGGTAGCAATATCAATATACCGTACAAACAAAGATACTTTATTCTCCGCATTCAGGCTATTCCAGAGCATCTCCGTGAACGCATCTATGTCGTCTGGAATCTCCACAAGCTTCGGCTCACCCTCAAAGCTGGGCAGCGGACTGCCGTCGCACATATACGTGTGGATAAAATGTCCCTCACCGTTTACTGGAGCTTCATAGGCAAACGTATAACGGTGGCAGGAATCCGGATTGCCGTTGCTGCTCTTCAGAATAGACATGGCATAATTGTATCCCCCGCCCTCCAGATGCATGATTCCTGAAATCCTGGGGGTGTAGTTCGGCGCGTCCGGCTCAAACTCCCTGGTGCGGAGACACTGCTCAAACGTCAGCTGCTTGTCCATGCCTTCATAAATCGTATCCGTCTGGTCGCCGTTGGTCACAATCGTTTTATTTCCCAACACACGCACAGGCGCGTAAATAATAAGGCTCGGATCTGTCAGCTTCGATGGGTCAAATGCCTGGGTACGGATGCCCTCTCCGTCCTCCACAAATACCCGGTTGCGGCTGTTCTCGCTTCTTCCCATAATAAAATACGCGGTAACTGCTTTCGTACCATCCGCCGATTTACCGATTACGATACCTCTTCCCGGGTAAGCATTCCCCTTTAACTCCATCTCCAGTGACATTTTTTCCATAGATTTTCCCCTTTCTTGATAAAAGTATAATCAAAAAACCGCCTGAGGACCCTTGCGTCGTTCAAGTGGTCGCCCAGGCGGTCGGCATCATCTTCACGCTGTACTCCCTGTAGGTGCTCCTACGAATCCGCCAGTCATACAGCTTATGCACATCTTACACTATTTTCCTGCGCATTGCAAGGCAAACTTTAAATGGCGGCAGATTTTACTTCTCATCTTTCCCCGCCTCCAACTGCAATACATACAATACGCTGCCTTCTTTTTCCCTCACTGTCCAATGCTTCAGGACTTTCAGTAAATCACACTTTTTCAGGCAGTGCTGCAAAATGCCCTCTTCTGTAGTATAAATCGCCGCAATGCCGCCCGCCTCCAGCATTCCCGGCGCCTTACGAAGAAATTTTTCGTACAATTCCGTAATCTCGACCTTGCTTTTTGTTCCGGTAACTGTGGGCATATTCGTAATAATCTCATCAAACAGATACTTATGGTGAAAATCAAAGAAATCACGGGTAATAAAGTTAATGTCGGCCTTCGCTGCTTCTGCATTTACATGTGCTTTCTCAATTGCGCTGGCATAGATATCGACACCGTACATATATCCTGCCCCCAGCAGCCGCTCCCGCTCAATCAGCATAGTTCCGACGCCGCAGAATGGGTCAAGTACCTGCGCTCCTTCTTTCAGATAAGGTTTCAGCAGAGCCATCACCAACGCTGCATTTGCCGGCTGAATAGAGGCGGACAGCGTCTGCTTCCGATAGGCAAACCTCTCGTCTTTTAATGTATACAGTTTCAGCAGGGGCAGGAATCCCCCGTCTTTGCGCTGAAGAAGACGCAGTTCTATTTCATAATCCGAGACGGAATTCATAAACTTTCTGCCAGAAGCTTTCTCGAAAGCCAGAGAAAATTTTTTAACAAATGCCGTTTTTTCGTCCCGCTCCATACTCCCGCGCACCTCTGCCCGGAAATAAAAAGCCCCATTTCCCTTATGGCAGCTCTCCAAAAATGGTAAAAGTCCCGATTTTGCCAGCATACCTGCCGCTTCCGCCGGATTTTCTGGGAGAAGTGCGGCTCCCCGGATGGGAAAAAGCATCTCCGTCCAGGTGCGGATATGAAAAAGTCCTTCTACGTCCTGTGTCCGCACCCGGACGCCTCCGGCAAGGAGAACCGTGTGTTCTTCCTTTAGCTGCTCCCTGGTGATTTCTCTGTGTGCCCGGTTGGTAAGCAGAATCACATCCGTTTCCCGCGTCACTTCGGTAAACACATGCCCTTCCTCCCTTTCATACCCGGCAAGAAGCGCACGCAGCCCGGTCAGCTCTTCACGCACATGTTTCTCCGTTTCCTCCGAAACCGAATTCTCCATTAGAAAATCTCGGCGCTTTTGCAGTTCCTGAAGGTATGGACGGCAGTCATATGCCGCCATCGCCTTTACATAAGCCGGGCGTACAAAAAGCTGCTGCTCTGCCTGATATCCCTGCCACAGAGCCGGAAGCATATCCTCACATTCCATTTCCCCTAAGATTAATGCTGCATTCTTCCTCACTTTTGCATCCTCGTGCCGCAGCAGTTCCCCTATCCCAGAGTAATCTCCGGCTAAAAGGTACGCAAATGCGCGTTTTCCGTTTTCACTCTTAATTTCCTTTTTTAACGCTGCCAGATTTGCCCGCACGTCCCCGCCCCGGCGGATATTTTCATACAGTTCTTTTATCATCTATTTTCCATTCTCCTGAATATACTTTGCTACATCACGTTTAAATGCTTCCCATTCATCCTCATAATCCACGAAATACTTCGGGCATTCTTTCCCCGTGACATCATAATGGCGGATAATATCATCCATGCCCAAATCAAATTTCCCACACAGAAACGCCACCAGCTCCACCAGTGACTGGTACGTGTCATCCTCAAACTTTCCCGTCTCGTCCGGATGGCAGCATTCAATCGAAACACTGTCATTATTCCGGTTATTGGATGCATATGCCACCTCTGCAGTAGGCACACACTGGATAATTTCTCCTTCCAGCCCCACAATGAAATTGCTGCTCACCTTCGTTTCCTGTGTATCTTTCAGATTTTCAAAATAATCCCTGTTATTCTGCGCCGTACTGCCCGGATTTGCCGTATAGTGGACAACCACGCTCCGTATTTTATCGGTAGGCGTTCCCGGCCGGGAATACTCATTCACTGTCAAAAGCTGTACGTCCAGCTCCGGTCTTTCCACCTGTCTGGTAGGATTTCCGATATCATATTCCCCATAATTCCGCCTTGCCACAGGCACCGGACTTCCTTCACGGAACCAGAACATAGCTGCCGCTGCCGCTATCACTGCTGCGATACCCCCGCCAACCGCTGCCACACGCCTGACAATCTGCCTTTTTCTCTCCTCTTTTGTAATACGCTTTCTTCTATTTCTTTTCCTGCGCGCAGTTTCTTCTGTTTTGTGACTGTCCTCACTCATCTGACGTCCATCCTTATATTTTAAAAAATCAACTGCCCATCTAAAGACCAGGTAGTTATGAAGAAAGAGTCCCGCTTTGCGGAACTCTTCTGCCTATTCCCGCAGACAACAAACCAAATCCATGGCCTTAGGGCTGCTGCGAAATATATATCTTACTCATCAACGCTGTAGTTTGGCGCCTCTTTCGTAATATGGATATCATGGGGATGGGATTCCTTCAAAGAAGCCGCCGAAATCTTTACAAACCTGCCTGTATTTTTCAGCGTTTCCACATCCGATGCCCCGCAGTAGCCCATACCGGAACGCAGCCCGCCGATTAACTGAAACACAGTATCTTCTACGCTTCCCTTGTAAGCCACGCGTCCTTCTACGCCCTCCGGAACCAGTTTCTTCGCATCCGTCTGGAAATAGCGGTCCTTGCTGCCGTTTTCCATTGCCGCGATAGACCCCATGCCGCGATAAACCTTATATTTCCTTCCCTGGAACAGCTCAAAAGTTCCCGGGCTTTCATCACATCCTGCAAACATGCTTCCCATCATGCACACATTGGCCCCGGCCGCAATCGCTTTCGTCATATCACCGGAATACTTGATACCGCCGTCTGCAATAATCGGAATGCCAGACTCCTTCGCTGCCTCGTAGCAGTCCATAATAGCTGAAATCTGCGGTACACCGATACCTGCAACCACGCGGGTCGTGCAGATAGAACCAGGTCCGATGCCCACCTTCACAGCATCTACCCCTGCTTCAATCAGCGCCTTTGTCGCCTCTCCGGTTGCTACATTTCCTGCAATTACCGGAAGTTCCGGATAATTCTCTTTAATCATTTTCACGCAGCGAATGACATTCGCGGAATGTCCGTGCGCAGAGTCAAGGACGATAACGTCCACATGGGCTTTTACCAGCGCAGACACACGCTCCAAAACATTTGCGGTAATTCCTACTGCCGCACCGCAGAGCAGCCTGCCCTGAGAATCCTTTGCAGACAGCGGATACTTAATCTGTTTTTCGATGTCCTTAATCGTAATCAGACCCCGCAGATTATTTTCATCATCCACAATCGGAAGCTTTTCTTTCCTCGCCCTCGCCAGAATTTTCTTCGCTTCCTCAAGCGTAATCCCTACTTTCGCGGTAATCAGCCCTTCAGATGTCATGCAGTCTTTAATTTTCTTTGAGAAATCTTCTTCGAACTTCAAATCACGATTGGTGATGATACCTACCAGCTTTCCATTTTCCGTGATAGGTACGCCAGAAATCCGGAACTTCGCCATCAGCTCATTAGCATCCGCCAGCGTATGCTCCGGCGATAAGTAAAATGGGTCTGTGATAACACCATTTTCAGAACGCTTTACCTTGTCTACTTCTTCTGCCTGCGCTTCAATCGACATATTCTTGTGAATGATGCCGATGCCGCCCTGCCTGGCCATCGCGATAGCCATGCGGTGTTCCGTAACGGTATCCATCCCAGCGCTCATCATCGGAATGTTCAGCTTCACTGTCTTTGTCAGCATTGTCGACAAATCCACCTGATTTGGTATCACTTCTGAATACGCAGGTACTAAGAGTACGTCATCAAATGTAATGCCTTCACCAATAATACTACCCATTTCCATATCCTCTCTTTCTCTAAAAGTGTATTATGTAATTGTAAGTTTCCTTAGTGTATCAAATTCGAAAAGGCATGTCAACACCAAGTTTTTTCAATTTTCCCCCTGTTCCGCCACACAGACTGAACCTGAAATCCCGCTTTCTATTTCCCAATATGGACTTTCCTAGGCGCCATCCGCTGAATGTCCTGCAGGATGGCCTCATCCGGCTCAAACAGGATGATTTCTGTCCCTTTCTCACCGCCGTATACCATGGCATAAATATCGGCATCCTTCCTGCCCGACGAAAAATCCGCCACTTTTCCTTTCTGCCCATTCCTATAATAGTCCATCTCATGGGAATCCCAGCGCGCAATCAATTCCATTTTCTCTATATCATAGCTGCCCGCCCGCTTCCTCGTAGAACGCGCCATAATCTTATCCACATCCAGTTCCCCGTTTACATAGAGATATTCAAATTCCAGTTGAAATGACGGAAACTTGAAATAATTAAAAAGACACAGTCCTAAAAGCACCACTGCCGCCCAGGGCGTCACCAGCACCACTGCCGCCGCTGCCAATATCGTCAACACAATTAAGCCCACTTTCAGCAGCTTATCTGCCGACTGCGGCTCCCTCTTTACCAAAAGCTCTCTGTATGTGTCACTCATGCTTTACCTCCTCCGGCGCTGCAGAGCTTCTTCCACAGCAAGTCCCAACATCAAAAATGTTTTCCCCTTCTTCATAACAAGCTCCTTTGCATTTTTTCTTTATTATATGCATTTCACATTATACCGTCAATCATTCTTCGCCTCATTACTGTTCCGTTCACAGATTGCGGTTTGGCGCGCCGGAAAGCAGATATTCCACAAATCTCCCTGTATTTTCCAGATGTACTGCCCGGGCAGTCACGACAAAATAAACAGTACCCACTCCGCACACAGCCTGCAGCTTTTCGTTTTCTTCAAATTTCAGGCCGTACGCCTTCTCCTGCGTGTCGCCTTCTGCCTTTCCAAAAGCCAGCATATCCTGATGCTGTTCCAAAAATTCTTCACCCAGCGCCTCATCTAATGGCATAAAAGCTCCTGAAAGCAGATAACTCTCGTAAACTTCTTCCCGCATCACCATCACATCCACCATCTCAGCCTGAATCGCCGCCATCAGCTTCGTCTGGGCTGCCATCGTGATAGTATCCCCCTGCTCCGGGTTCATCAGATAGGAATCGTCAAACGAAACCTCTTCTTTTTTTTCGTCTATCTTTATATATTCCGCAAAATCCCGTCCCAGCTCCGGCACTTCGACACCTCCCGCTTTCTCAGCGTTTATCAGCGCCGCCGAAAAAACTATCGTCTTCCCCGCTCCCTTTACCGCCTGGGCAATAATGAAAAGAACAAAAACCAACGCCGCTGCCGCCCCAATAACCGCTTTATAATAATCCCAGACATACCCCAGCTTCTTTTTCAAAGGCATCCCTTTCAATTTTTCCCGCTCTTCTCTCATCAATTCTTTTCGTGTTTTTCCATCCATGTGATTTACTCCTATATCTGATAAGGGACTGCCACAAAGATAGTACAGGCTCTACACATATTTTATGTGTACCAAAACTACTTTGCAACAGTCCCTTAATAACTGTCTAGCTCAATTGTTTACATCATTCCCATTCCTGGGTTTCCCGCAGGCATTGCCGGAGCTTCTTCTTTAATGTTAGCCACGCAAGACTCTGTGGTAAGGAATGTAGACGCCACACTGGTAGCGTTCTGCAGTGCGCTTCTTGTCACTTTTGCCGGATCAAGAATACCTGCCTCTACCATATCAACATACGTTTCTTTATATGCGTCAAAACCTACTCCTGTTTCTGCCTCTTTTACTTTGTTGATAATTACGGCGCCTTCCAGACCTGCATTTGCAGCAATCTGGTACAGCGGAGATTCCAAAGCTTTCAGAATCACGCGTGCTCCTGTCTTCTCGTCTCCCTCCAGAGTATCCACCAGTTTCTCAACTTTTTTAGATGCATGGATATATGCAGAACCGCCGCCGGATACGATACCTTCTTCTACAGCCGCCCTGGTTGCGTTCAACGCGTCCTCCATGCGGAGCTTCGCTTCTTTCATCTCTGTCTCTGTCGCCGCGCCCACACGGATGACTGCTACGCCGCCTGCCAGCTTCGCCAGCCTCTCCTGGAGTTTCTCTTTGTCAAACTCGGAAGTGGTCTTTTCAATCGTTGCCTTAATCTGGCCAATTCTGTTCTGAATCTCATTCTTATCGCCCATGCCATCTACGATAACTGTATTTTCTTTCTGCACTTTCACAGATTTTGCACGGCCCAGCTGGTCGATGGATGCATCTTTCAGCTCTAAGCCCACTTCCTCGGAAATCACCTGTCCGCCCGTCAGGATTGCAATATCCTGAAGCATCTCTTTCCTTCTGTCACCATATCCCGGAGCTTTTACGCCTACCACCTGGAAAGTTCCGCGCAGCTTATTCAGGATTAATGTAGTAAGCGCCTCGCCCTCGATATCCTCAGCGATAATCAAAAGCTTCTTGCCGGACTGCACAATCTGCTCCAGAAGCGGCAGGATTTCCTGAATATTGGAAATCTTCTTATCTGTAATCAGGATATATGGATCCTCAAGAACTGCCTCCATCTTCTCCATATCTGTCGCCATGTATGCGGAAATATATCCTCTGTCAAACTGCATACCTTCTACTAAATCCAGCTCTGTCTTCATCGTCTTGGACTCTTCGATAGTAATAACACCGTCGTTGGAAACCTTTTCCATAGCATCTGCTACCATATTTCCTACTTCATCATCCCCGGCAGAAATTGCTGCAACACGCGCCATCTGATTCTTCCCTGTTACCTTGCTGCTCATAGCCGCGATAGCTTCCACAGCTGCATCCGTAGCTTTCTTCATTCCCTTGCGGAGAATAATCGGGTTTGCGCCTGCCGCCAGGTTTTTCATTCCCTCATGAATCATAGCCTGTGCTAATACTGTCGCTGTGGTTGTCCCGTCTCCGGCTACGTCGTTTGTCTTAGTAGCAACCTCTTTTACCAGCTGCGCACCCATATTTTCAAATGCATCTTCCAGTTCAATCTCTTTTGCGATCGTAACACCGTCATTTGTGATAAGCGGCGTACCGAACTGCTTGTCGAGCACTACATTCCTTCCCTTTGGTCCCAGCGTTACCTTTACGGTATCTGCCAATTTGTCAACTCCGGCCTCTAAGGCTGCCCTTGCTTCTGCGCCGTATTTAATTTCCTTTGCCATGATGTTCTGCCTCCTCTATTATTCTACAATTGCTAAAATATCATTCTGTTTTACGATGATATACTCTTCGTCTTCCAGCTTCACTTCATTTCCCGCATATTTTGAATAAATAACTTTATCGCCCGGTTTTACCTGCATAACCACTTCTTTGCCGTCAACCATTCCGCCAGGCCCTACTGCCACAACTTCTGCCTCCTGGGGTTTCTCCTGGGATTTGCTTGCCAGGATAATTCCTGATTTCGTCGTTTCTTCTGCCTCAAACTGTTTTAACACAACTCTGTCACCTAAAGGTACTAATTTCATCGTATGACGCCTCCTTAATTTAATCATCAGGTTTTTTGAGTTTATTAGCACTCACTTTTATCGAGTGCTAACCATTGCAATTATAATAGAGAAAAAAATTAAAATGTGCAACCGTAAATACTTCTGCCTATTTAAAATTTATCCCTCTTTTTCTCTTTTATGCTAACTTTTTCTTCTGTTTTCTCATTTTTGGAATTTTATAGTTTTTTTATACATCATACCCCCCACATACAGCCAGACGAGCTTTTTGCCTGCACTCTTACACCCCTGAAAAAATCCCCGCCTTTTTATAAAATTTCTTATTACAAAAAAGCAGGGATACATTTGTTTTCTGAATCAATCTTTAATTTTTTGCTTCTTTATTTCTTCCAGTTCATCAAATACTACGTCATTAATAACTTTAATGTAAGTGCCTTTCATACCCGACGAACGGGATTCTATAACACCCGCACTCTCAAATTTTCTGAGTGCATTGACAATTACCGAGCGGGTAATGCCCACTCTGTCCGCAATCTTGCTGGCAACCAGGATTCCTTCCGTGCCGTCCAATTCATCAAAAATATGGACAATTGCCTCCAGTTCCGAAAACGATAACGTACCGATTGCAGATTTCACAATCTGTATCTTCCTGTTTTCTTCCGCATTTTCCTCGTGTACGGAGCGCATCATTTCCAACCCAACTACCGTAGTGCCATACTCACACAAAATAATATCATCAATATCATACTGGCTGTTGCACTTATACATAAACACAGTGCCCAGACGTTCTCCGGCAATATCAATAGGATTGATAATTGCCTGATACTTCTTAACTCCATCTCCCACAAAACCGAGTGTTTCCAAATTCACATTTTCTTTGGTTGATAATACTCCCAGAAGCCTTTCATTCAGCATAGCGTCGATATGTCCGCCCACCTTGTCTTCGATGAGTTCCTTAATCTCCTCCACACCTTCGCACAAGCTTACACCCAAAACCTTCCCTTTTCTGCTGATTACCAGAATATTTGAATCCAGAATCTCAGTCAGCACTTCACAAATATCGTTGAAAACGACCTTGCTTGAATTGTTGTTGTGTAAAAGCTTGTTGATTTTTCTGGTCTTATCAAGTAATTGTACGCTCATGTCTCCTCCTGACCTGTCCACTCTGTCTCAAAGCTGACATTATTTTAATAATTTTTATTTCATGTCAACTAAAATACTATCATACAGTTGTCAGAATTTCAACAGGAAATAGCAAAAATTCTTATTGTTTTAACATTTACATACTTACTGTTTTTTTTCTGTATATCCGCATGCCTGCTCTGCACATACCAGTTTGTTTCCTTTTTCCAGCATAATGTTCCCGCATTCAGGACATTTCTTTCCAGAAGGTTTCTGCCACGCCATAAAATCACATTCGGGATTGTCCTCACACCCGTAATATTTTCTTCCTTTTTTCGTCTTTCGAAGTACAATCTCTTTCCCGCACTTCGGACAGGAAACCCCAATTTTCTCAAGATATGGCTTTGTATTCCGGCATTCCGGAAATCCTGGACACGCCAGGAAGCGCCCATGGGGGCCATATTTAATTACCATGTTCCGGCCGCACTCTTCACAGACAACATCCGTAACTTCATCTTCCAGCTTCACCTGTTCCAGTTCTTTTTCTGCGTTACAGACCGCCTCGTCCAAATCAGGATAAAAATTCCTGACCACCGTTTTCCAGTTCACCACACCTTCCTCTACCTTGTCCAGCAGGGATTCCATATTAGCTGTGAAATTCACGTCTACAATACTCGGAAATGCCTGGAGCATGATGCTGTTGACCACTTCTCCCAGCTCTGTAATATACAGATTCTTATTCTCTTTCGCCACATAACGTCTATTGATAATTGTCGTAATCGTAGGCGCATAAGTACTCGGCCTGCCGATTCCCAGCTCCTCCAGCGTCTTTACAAGCGCCGCCTCTGTATAATGTGCAGGAGGCTGTGTAAAATGCTGTTTGTTTTCAAACTCTTTCAATGTCAGCTGCGTATCTGTCTCAATGCCTTTTATCAGTATATTCCCTGACTTCTCCTCGTCGCCGTCCTGCACATAAACATTCATAAATCCGTCAAACACCAGCTTGGACGCAGACACGGTAAACCGATAATCCCCCGCCCCGATTTTCACCGAAGTCGTCTCATACCGGGCATTCTCCATGCGGCTTGCAACAAACCGCTTCCAAATCAGCTGATACAGGCGGTATTGATCCCGGCTCAGGGACTCCTTCACGTTGAACGGAGTCCTGGTCACATCCGAAGGACGTATCGCCTCATGAGCATCCTGTATTTTCTTCCCGCTTTTCTTCTCCGACTGCGGCTCAGCAGCATATTCACTGCCGTACTGCTGTTTCACAAACTCCCTTGCCGCATGGTCTGCTTCCTCGGAAATACGCGTAGAGTCCGTTCTCAGATAGGTGATAAGACCTACTGTCCCGTTTCCTTTAATGTCAATTCCCTCATATAGCTGCTGAGCTATCCGCATAGTCTTCTGTGTTGAAAAATTCAATACCTTAGACGCTTCCTGCTGTAGTGTACTGGTTGTAAACGGAACAGGCGCTTTCTTTACCCGCTCACCTTTTTTCACATCAAGGACACGATATTCTGCCCCCTCCAGCTCCTTCAAAATCCTGTCCAGCTCTTCCCTGGAATGAATCTGCACTTTCTGTTTATCCGTCCCGTAGAACTTCGCAAGCAGCGGTTTCTTCTCGCCCGGCACCTGGAAAATGGCATCCATCGTCCAATACTCTTCCGGGATAAATGCATTGATTTCCTCTTCTCTGTCGGCAATTAGCCGCAGCGCCACAGACTGCACACGCCCGGCACTCAGCCCCCTTTTTACCTTCGCCCACAGTACAGGGCTGATTCGGTATCCCACCATACGGTCCAGGATCCTCCTCGCCTGCTGGGCATCCACCAAATCCACATCCAGCTTCCGCGGATGCTTCAGCGAATCCTTCACCGCACTTTTCGTAATCTCATTAAATGTGATGCGGTTAATACTCTTTTCTTCCAACTTCAATGCTTTTGACAGATGCCAGGAAATCGCCTCGCCCTCCCGGTCAGGGTCAGTTGCCAGAAACACTTTGTCCGCTTTTTTCGCAGACTTACGGAGCGCGGCCAGAATATCCCCTTTTCCCCGGATGGTGATGTACTTCGGCTCATAATCCTTTTCCACATCAATTCCAAGCTGGCTCTTCGGCAAGTCCCGCACATGCCCGTTGGAAGCCGCCACCTCATAATTGGCGCCCAGAAATTTCTTGATTGTCTTTACTTTTGTCGGTGACTCCACAATCACCAGATATTTAGCCATGTATATCCTCCCATGCATACGTGTCATTCTTGTCTCACATAATGGTTCTTTCTTGGTTCTTCAACGTATCCTTTCATCTCCAGGACAGTCAGCCCCGCCATCACTTCCTGAATCGGAAGCTTTGTGTCCGATACTATCTCCTGCAGACTTTTGGGATGCAAATCCACACAACTATACAACAATTCTTCTTTCGTTTCAAGTGGCTTTCGAGGTTTTTTATTTTTCCTTTTTTCTTTTTTATGAAAATTTAAGACGGAAAGCAATTCGCTTTCCGATACAATAATCCCGGCGCCCTGAGAAATCAGGCGGTTGCACCCTGCACTTAGAGCATCTCCCACGCGCCCAGGCAACGCATAAATATCCTTCCCCTGTTCCAGCGCCAAATCAGCAGTTATCAGCGAACCGCTGCTCTCTTTTGCTTCGATTACCAGCAGACAGTCTGACAGCCCGCTGATTATCCTGTTCCTTATCGGGAAATGCAGCGCAAGGGGCTCTCTGCCCGGCGGATATTCCGAAAGTATGCTTCCACCCTCTTCCAGTCTCCGGTAAAGAGGCAGGTTTCTTCGGGGATAGCACACATCCGCTCCGCATCCCAGAACTGCCAGGCTCTCTCCCCCCGCCTCCAGTGCCGCCGTTTGGGCATATCCGTCAATTCCCAGCGCCATGCCGCTGACAACCACCACGCCGAATTCCGCCAGCGACGACGCCAGGCGCTCCGCCATCTGCTTTCCATAATAACTGCACCGTCTGGCTCCCACAATTCCTACCGTTTTCCTATCCTCTGCCGGAAGCCTCCCTTTGAAAAAAATTCCAAAAGGACAATCTGAAATTCTCTTTAGCCGCTTCGGAAAAGCCTCCTGTTCGGCGCTGATAAAGCTTATTCCCTTCCTTTCCAGTTGATGCCTGGTTTCTTCCTTATCCCATCCTGCCCGGCTTTTCAGCAAGCCCGTTATCTGCTTCCCGTTCAGGCATCCGCTGTCCTGCAGAGCCTTTCCAGATGCCTGGAACACTTCCTGGGGGCTTCCAAAATACTGTATCAGCTTCGCAATATGCGGGCGGTACAGCTCCTTTTGACAGCAGAGCCACAGCCAATAATCTTCCGTAGAATTCCTCTCTAATCTTCTTATTTCTGTCACTTCACGCATCACCCCTCCGCCTCAAACCCAAAACTTCTGCTCTACGGCACGGTAACAGACCGCTTCCGCTATATGGCTGCACCGGATGCCTGCGCTGCCCTCCAAATCGGCAATCGTCCTGGACACCTTGATAATCCGGTGATATGCCCGCGCGCTCAGTTTGAGCTTTTTAAATGCCGCCTCCAGCATTTTGTTCTCCTCTTTCCCCAGCGGGCAATATTTCTGGATATCCTCAACCGACAAATCCGCATTAAAATGTATCCCCGTTCCTGCGTAACGCCGTCTCTGCACCTCATGGGCACGGACGACACGTTCTCTGATGCTCTCTGAGGATTCATTCCCCCTGCCGGACACAAGCTGTTCATATCCGATTTCCGGCGCTTCTATACTGATATCTATCCGGTCGAGCAAAGGCTGGCTAAGCTTCCCCAGATAGTGATGCACTTCTGCTTCCGTACACGTACACCGTCCATCCGGATAATAACCGCACCTGCAGGGATTCATAGCTGCCACCAGCATAGTATTGGCAGGATAGACGAAACTTCCGCTCATGCGGCTGATACACACCTGATGTTCTTCCATGGGCTGGCGCAGGATTTCCACTGATTCCCTCCGAAACTCCGGCAGCTCATCCAGAAACAGCACTCCTCTATGGGCAAGGCTGACCTCACCGGGTCTGGGTATCTTCCCGCCCCCTGCCAATGCCTGGGGTGAAATTGTATGATGAGGCGCCCGGAACGGCCGGCTTTTGATAAGAGGCTCATCTTCCCCAAGCATCCCTGCCACGCTGTAAATTTCGGAAATCTCAAGACTTTCTTCCAGGCTCAGCCCCGGCAGGATTCCCGGAATGCATTTTGCTGCCATGGATTTCCCCGAACCCGGAGGTCCTATCAGCAGCAGATTATGCATCCCCGCAGCGGCAACCTCTGCCGCCCGTTTCACCGCCTCCTGCCCACTTATGTTTTTGAAATCCTCCCTGCCATCTGCCTTCCTGCCCTGTAATACTGCTTTTATATCAAATACTGCCGGGACAATATCTTCTGCCCCGTTCAAATAATCAAGCACTTTCCTGAGACTGGACGCGCCAATCACGCGGATTCCTTCTATAACTGCTCCTTCCTTCTCATTTGCCTTAGGAATAATACAGCTTTTAAATCCCTCCCGCGCTGCACGGCGCACCATGGGAAGAATTCCCCGTATAGGGCGTATCTCTCCATTTAAGCTCAATTCTCCCGCAATCAATACGTCCCGCAAAGCCTCCTGCGGGATATACCCGTAAGCAGCAAGCACTGCCACTGCTATGGGCAAATCATACCCAGAACCGTCCTTGCGCAAATCTGCCGGGGACAAATTCACAGTCACTTTCTTAGGCTGCAGGCGAAGCCCGCTGTTTTTCATAGCTGTCTTTACCCTCTCCTGCGCTTCTTTCACCTGAGACGACAGATAGCCTACCATAAGAAACATTGGAAGTCCGTCCCCTGCGTCGGCCTCCACATGAATAATCTCTGCTTTAATGCCGCAAATCGCAGCTGACTGTACAATGCTAAACAACGTTTCCTCCCATTCCATTCATGCGTTACAAACTTTATGTTGTGCATCTTTTTGATTATATTATCAAATTTCCATAAAAAAAGCAAGTACAAAATCACATGATCTTGTACTTGCCATAATATTTCACAGCGGTTCAGCTCTCAACTGCTTTATTTCTTTAATTTTATCTTCTTCGCTTTGCTCATCAGACTTATCTGGTTCTTATCCTGTACCACAATCTTATAGTAATAAGTCTTGCCTTTCTTCACCTTTTTGTCAAGAAAACTCGTCTTGGATTTTCCAAGAACCTTTATCCTGGTATATCCGGAACTTTTTTTCGTCGAACGGTATATGATATATTTCTTTGCGCTCTTGGATTTCTTCCAGGCTAATTTCACTTTCTTTCCAGATGCTTTTACTGATTTAAGTTTCATAGTTTTTGCCAGTGTAAGTTTCATCCTGGCACCCGCATCGCTCTTCGTGCCGTCTGCCGCAACCGCCACTGCATAATACTCTGCACTCTTCTTGTTAAGCTTTTTATCCGTAAACTGACCATTCTGCGTGGTTCCTGCCAGCTCAGCTTTGCCGCCCGCAATCCGGTAAACCTCATAGCTCACTGCTTTCTCTACCGGCGTTACCACAACCTTCACTTCTACGCCCTGTTTGCCTGCTGCACTTTTTACGCTCCGAAGCACTGGCGCCGCAGGTTTCTGGCTAGCTGGCGGGTTTGGATTCACTGGAGGATTTGGATTCACCGACGGCTCTTCTTCCTCTTTCAAATCCCCGGCCGTCTGCTGCAGTTTGTTTAATAACTCTGTCAATGTCTCTATATCTGCAGTCTCGTCTGCCCCTTTCGCCGCTTCGTATGCTTTCGCAAAAGCATCCCAGCTCTTCTTGGTGTACTTCTGCTGCCCTGCTTCGTATTTTTCTCTTACATTGGAAAGCGCTTCCGTCAGTTTCCCTTTGATTTCTTCCCATGCATATTTTTCAGCATTCATTTTTATCGCTGCGATTTTATTCAGCGCTTCCGTAATCTGCGTAATCGTCAGATCATCGCTGGACGCAAGTAATTTTGCATCCTCAATTGCCTGCCTGTACTCATCCTGAAAATGTTCTGCAAATCCCGAAACATCCTGCTCCTCGGCCTTGAAAATCTCTGCCGAAAACTCTTGCTTTTCTTTCTCTGTCGCTGTAAGATTGTTATCCTGAACAAGCGATGTGTCAAAAGTAATTTTTTTACTGGTTATCCCATGCTTTGCGCTGACTTCCGCATGATAGCTCGTTTCCGTATCCAGTCCTTCCAGCCTGATGACCCCGTCTGCGGCATACTGTACGCTTTTGGAAACTCTCTTTCCTGTCTCATCTATAAGCATAAGCGTCACATCCATAAGACCTTCCCTGTCATTCAGCCCGTATTCATCGTCTTCCTCTTCTGGCCGTGCCGCCTTGACACTGTCTGCATATGCTGACAGCTCACTCATTGCAAAACTTGCTTCGTTTCCCCTTTGTGTCACAGACACCTCCGTCGAATCACTGTCTGCCCAATCATCCAGCACAAACTGATAATTTGCCAGCGTAGACGTAGGATTATACAGTCCCAATTCCTTAACAATCTGCTGGAACATAAACATATTTCCTCTGCCATTCGGATGTACGTTATCTACCAGCCAGCAATAGGTTCCCGTTTTTGCTATATTATCATTTCTTACATTATTTTTATAATCATTCCATGCCTGCCTGTGGTTCACAACTGCAATGTTCAGTCCCGGGATTTCCTCCCTCATTTCACTTGCCACATCATAGATAGCTGCAAATTTAGGCTGATACCCTGTATGAGCATCTCCATGAGGCAGAATCATTTCACATGGGACACGCAGCACGACACTGCTCGCACTATTGTTCTCGTGTATTTTTCTCACCAGCGTTTTGTAACGTTCTTTGTATTCTTCTACTGTGAGACTTCCTTGTGATGCCTGCCCTGCCTCACTCACTGTATTTTCGCCCTTATATGATGTATCATTTGTCCCCAGCATAATCATCACTACATCCGGCTGATACCGTGTAAGGCGCGACTCCACTTGGGCAAGCGTAGTGGCTAGCGTTGCATTACTTACGCCTGTATTCAAAACAATGTCATCGGCACGCCCCTGCTCATCCAGATACTTTGCAAACATCTGAGGCACATTATCATAACCGCTGGTTATAATACCATGAGTAATGCTGTCGCCCATAAACAGCCAAGTCATCGGCTCTTCATGGTTGAACAGGCTCTGTATCTTCTCATTGACAGACGTATTTCCCCCCGCATACTCCTGGGAAACTCCCTGGCCATCAATAATATTCTTAATTTTTACCGGGCGGTAAGATTCCTTTATGCTGCCGTCAGCCTTTCGGCTGGCATCATAAACATGCAGTATATATTCCTTTTCCGGCAAAAGACCATCTACTGTAAAACTCAGATTCCCATCCGGAACCATGCCGGAAATCTCCTGCCCGTCTCCACATTCCAGTACATAGCTAAGCTTCGCCGTATCCCCACTAACCGTCTGCCCATCTACCTCTACGGAAATAGCTGTACCGTCTGATGTTACCTTCTTAACCTCAGCCTCTGTACCGTCCGCATTCTTCTTTGCTAATGTATAAGAGCCCTCTGCTAAATTATTTAACGTATAATTCGTTCCTGTATTACTTCCCACTGCTGCTTTAATGGCATTCGCCACTTCCTGATGGCCGAGTGGAGCCAGCGTACCATCCGCGTTTATATACGAGGTATTGATACTGCTCAGATCAATTACTTTGATGCTATCTCCAACCACCTCTGTTACCGCTGTTTTATAACGTGCGATATTGGCATTATCCTCTTCCCCTTTCGCAGGGTAAGGCGTTATCAGGAATGGAATTTTTCCATCATTTTTTATTTTGTCCAAGAGCTGCTCCAAGTCTATTTTAAATTGCCCGACTCCCGCCTGCCCTTTCCGGTAATCAGCAGCGCCTATCATAATTCCAACCGCAGAAGTACCAAACGCTTTAATCCGGGCGTCATAGTCTCTCAAAATCTGAGACACATCTGCACCTTTCCTAGCTGTGTTAAACACAAAACGCCCGCGTTCAATATAATTATACCCGGCTGTAGGCCCAGCGTCACGAAACTTGTCCTCAAACAGCCCAACCCAGTTCCGCGTAGCGCCGTTCACACGAAAATCGGCTACCGCTTCTGTACCTCCGGTAAACAGCCATGTCTTGCCGGTCTTAGCCGTATACATACTGGAAAAATCTATAAAATTCCTGTCACGCATACTGAATTTCTGAAGCTCCTCCACACTGTACGCCTCATCCAGCACAGTGATAAAGTCAATCTGCCCATTAAACGCCGCTCCGCTAGATGCATCGTTCTTTACGACTGACGAAGTGCAGTTGCCAATCTGAAACCATCCATATGGCGATTCGCTTCTCTGGTTAAAACCGGATATCCCAAATGTCCACTTATTAGGCGCATAAAGCTCCTCTCCGCCGTCAATTACTAGCCGGACGTTTTCCGGAACTAACCCCTTGGATGCCATGAAACTGATAGCTACCGTATGCCATCTCCCGCTTGACATCACTCCTGCGCCTGAAAAATTCGCCTTTAGTCCTGCACTTCTGTCATTCCGGAACTGGATCCTCAACTGGTCGTTTCTAACTCCCAGTACCATATTACTGCCGTCAACCGCTGAAGTGTTTGACCCCGCTCCAAACAAAAAGCCACTTTGCGCACCAGTCTTAAAACGCATAATCAGTGTCTGATCCCTGTCACTTGTACGAAGGTTCTCAAATACTTCCATGTATTTCCTATCGTCTGCATCTGTAGAATAATTCAACGTAGTATTTCCATCAAAAGTCTGCCCTGACAAATCCATGTCAAAGCCTGTCTTTACCTCTCCTTCATACTTCTCCCTGGCCTTTTGCCTCACATCTTCCAGCGTAACTTCTGCTTCTGCTGTCCGAAAACTCCCCGTTTCCAAAACCGTCTCCGCTGCCGTTGCCTTCACTGGCAGCTGCCACAACGGTAGAGACGCCGCCGTCATACTTAATGCCAGGCATAACGAAACCATCTTCTTTCTCATCTTGCTGCTCAAAATCATACTCTCTTCCTTTCTGCATTTAAAAGCTATATTTCCAATACCTGCTGTTGCACAAAAGCACTTTGCACAATCTTCCTTTAATTATATCACACTTTTTTCACATTTCCTACAAATCACAAAAAAATTATTCTTTTCTTAAATATATAGAGAAAAGGCCGGGAATATCTCCCGGCTCTCTTACCCTTTTTCCCTGTTTGCAAAGCCTCTCCGACCCGCCTATGCATTATGCTGATGGGCATATTTCTCTTTTGTTGCCATGCCCCCCCGTATATGGCGTTCCTGTTTGTTCACGTCCAATACTTTCCTTGTCCGCGCAGCCAGATCTGCATTAATCTGCACAAGGCGGTCTGTTACGTCTTTATGTACCGTACTCTTGCTAATCCCAAACTTTTTCGCCGTCTGCCTCACCGTCGCCCTTTCTTCAATAATATAGTTTGCTATTTCAATTGCACGTTCTTCAATGTAATCTTTCATCAGGGAATCCCCCGCAAAACTTATTTCTACAATCTATGCGGAGGAATGAAAGCGTATTCTTATTTAACCCTTTCCATCCCCAGTCTCATCCACTATTCCGATATATATTCTTTCCTTTCCCCATACCTGATTTAAAAATCAAATACCGAAAAGAGCCTCTATGTTCTATTTCTTTGGTTTTACTTTTTACTGTTTTCTTAAAGCTTTTTACCGTTCTTCCTGTCCGCGCAATTACTTTGTATCTGCCGCCAAGAGCAATGCCATTCCTGTAATTCCCACACTTCTTTTCCGCATCTTTTCGCCTTTTTACTAAATTTTAATATTTTGGAAGTATTAATCATATACTACCCATTTTATCGTGATAAATTTATACAAAAAGCACAGAGTATGCTATTATTTAATCTCCAAATGTATAATGCCCGAAAAAATCGCAGTTTGAGTACCAAACTGCGATTTAAAACTAATGTATAAAAAAAATACAGATACTTTTCAGCATCTGCACCTTTTTAATATTTTTATATCTTGCTTCTCCCCAGTATCTGGATCATTGCCGAATAAGACACAGCATAAATTCCTGGTGAAGTCCCCGCAAACTGAAGCTCCGGGTCATAGTACAGGCCGTCGATAGACACGCAGGCATGGCGGGTCAGTCCGTCCGCCGCACCATCCCGGCTTCCATGGACGCGCCCGCGCACCACATACGGCTCATATCCAATAACTTTTGCCAGCATAGCAAATCCACAGGCAAAATTATAACAGTTTCCGGCCCGTCTGTCATAGATTTCTATAGCGTAGTCATACTCCCATCCATCGTACACCCGAAAGCTCCTCCAGGTAATATATGTAAAGTTTGAGCGGCTGGACATATAGTCAAATGCCGCCCGCAGCTTCTGGCTTTTGCTCATTCCAGGTGTTGTAATCGAATTCAGAAGTTTCTCTGCTTTTTCCAGAGCCTCCTGCCTGGCAAGTTCTGTCCTGCTGGCTTTCGCATAGCCCTTTTTATTTATCTTTATCCCCTGAATCGCCCGGTTTACGGCCATCCTCCCGGTTTTTAGATAGAAGTATGCTTTCTTCTTTCCGAAATACTGCCATCCTGTCTGCATAACGCCGTTATCCGCAAAAAAGTACTGATATTTTCCGATAGTTGTCAGTCCTTTTGCACCGCACCCCTGGCTGTCAAAATAGTACTTGTTTCCTCTGTACCTCACCCATCCGACAGCCGCTTTTCCGCTGGATGTAAAATAGTACCGTTTTCCCCGGATGACCTTCATGGCTTTTTTTAGCATCCGGCCCTTACTGTCAAAACAATATTTACTATCACCGATTTTCTTTATCCCACTGCGAACCAGCTTTCCGCTTTCATCGTAGTAATAACAATACTGCTTTTTTGTCACCCATGTATTCCTCGCCCCGGCCTCTGCCCGGAAAGGTACGGCAAGCAAACACAGCAGGAGCAGCAGACTCCCTGCTGTCCACAGCCATTTTTTCAAAAATTTCATCAATATTCCTCCGTCCGCACACTTCCGTCAGAATACGTAATTTCATAATATCCGTGACCGCTTCCATCACAGTCGTCAAATGCCTGGCGGCTCACTTCGTACACACCGCCGCCGGAAGGCGCTGCCTGGGGCTGTGCAGCCTGTGCAGCCGCCTCAGCCGCTGCTTTTGCAGCTTCCTCAGACTTTACTGCCTGGTCTGCCTCCTCTTTTGAATCGGTCAGGTAATCCTTAACTACATATCCTTCTTTATCTCCCAGTTTTACTTTGTACCACTTATCATCTTCCGGGACTGCCGTTACTTCATCACCCAAATGCGCCACGGCTACCGCCTCGGAAGAGGCGTCTGCCGCCTGCCGGATATATACATCACTAACCACATACATGGTTTTGGGCTCTGCCGCTGCTGCTTCCGTCGCTTTTTCTGTCGCTGCCGCCGTCTCTGTCACGCTCTCCGCCTGCGTTTCCGGCTCTGTTTCTTCTGTCACAGGCTGGGTTTCCGTTTCTGCCGCACTCTCTGTCTGTGTTTCCGAAGCTTTCTCTGTAGCCTTTTCCGCACCGCCTCCGCACGCCGTCACCATACAGCCCATAACCGCCAGTGCACAAAATACCATCAACCATTTCCTTCTCATATTCTTTCCTCCTCATAAAATGATTCCAGGTTCTAAAACCATACTTTTTCCCTCGTTATTACAAAATACCCGTATAAATTCTCTGCCAGCCATCGTCTTTCCCGACAAGAACTGAAATCTCCTCTGTTCCCTGCTGCCACTCCTCTAAAAGATACAGCACAAAACCACTGTCCCTGTATCCTCCTTCTGTTTCCAGGCTCGCCGGGAATGCCTCATATGTATTTCCCTTCACTTCTATACAGATGCGGGAATCCGTTTCCATGACATCCCCATCAACCACACCGCTGAGCTTCACATAGTTTCCCTGCTGCTCCGCTTTCAGCCCGGACACTCCGGCTTCTTTCTCCAAAATGTCTCCTTCCGGAAGTATCAGGGATGCCGGCATCTGCGGAGGATTCTCCGCCATCTCCGGCAGAAAACGCTCTGCCCTCTCCACGATTACCGTATCTGCCTGGTGCTCTGCGATATCCTCCATCCGATAAGGAATCCCCCTTGAAAAATATGCATTGGCATATTGATTTGCCAGAAACGGAAGCAGGGCATTTCCAAAAGAATCCCGGTACATCACCAGACTTCCCTCTGATGAAGGGTTCACTGTAGTAATTCTGGGATCGAAGTTGCTCTCCACCTCGCCTACATAGGCAAACACATCATTATCATAATAAATTTCTTCCTCCGGCGTCAATGCCAACGGATAAAGCATCTTATCCAAATCCCCTGTGAAATCTTTCCGCGTCTCACCGGGCGCTTCCGCATATGGAAGATGTTCCCTGCCAAGAGCCGCAAGCAGCGTATCTGCCGCCAGCGCTGCGCCTTTATTATTCCAGTGGGAATCCTTTTTATGATAAAGCACTTCTTCCTGTTCCGCAAACACCGGGTAAAGCGCCGCATAATGAACTCCTTCTTTCTTAAGCCAGGGCACGATACGCTCCATATTCTTTTCATCCGAAACTTTCAGACTGTCATAATAGGGCATATGCTCCCCATACAGGCTGTTCTTATTCGGTGCAATCGTAAATAAGAAATCCGCGCCCTGCCGCACCGCATACTCCTGCATCATAGACAGGGAGTGCGCCACGTTGAACAGCGCCCTGTCGCTCGTCAGCTCCGCACCCAGATAATCATTCAGGGAATCCTGATAATACAGCCAGCCGTCCGTGCCCTGAATCACACTTCCCGCCGCTGAAACGCCAAAAACCTTTCCCTGCACCAATGCATTGGCCGTGACCAGCTCCTGCCGGAATCCGAAATGATCCTGAAACCATTCGCCTGCATCCGAGAGAAACTCTGGATTCCATCCATTTTCATCCCTCAGCACCGGGGCTTTCGCCCGCGTCCGGTTCTCGGAAACCTCTTCCCGCTCCGGCACCGCCAGACCTGCCACCGGAATCAGGCAGACTGCAAAAAAAAGCGCCGCATACAGAATATATTTCTTCTTCATTTTGCCGCCCTCCTAAAACCTGAAATAGATGAACGGGTTGTACGTTCCGCCCGCCAGATTCAGCATACACAGCGCCAGCCCCGCCAGGCTGCATACATAAGTAAACATCTCATAACCCCTCCGCTTTCTCCATTTCTCGCGCACAGGGAAAGACGCTGCACATGCCGCCGCAAAGGTCACAAGATACAGCGGAGTAAGCTGCTGCAGGCAAAGACTCATAGAACCGTTCCCTGCCGAAAATCCGGTAAACATATTTTTCACCCACAAGAATCCCTGGCTCATGGTGTCTGCACGGAAAAATACAAACCCGATGCACACTACCAGAAGTGTATAGACATGCATACACGCCTGCTTTACCCTGCCGCCTTTTTTACGCAGCCAGGGAACAAATTCTTCCAGCATCAGGAAAAATCCATGGTAAATTCCCCAAAACAGGAAGGTCACATTTGCCCCGTGCCAGATTCCGGTGCATAAAAATACAAGGAACTTATTGACACAGGTACGCACCCTGCCTTTCCGGTTTCCTCCCAGCGGGATGTACAAGTACTCCTGAAACCAGCTCGACAGGGAAATATGCCATCTGCGCCAGAATTCCCGGATGCTGGAAGCGCCATAGGGATAGCGGAAATTTTCTTTAAAATGAAACCCAAACATCCAGCCCAATCCTATTGCCATATCGCTGTAGCCGCTGAAATCAAAATAAATCTGGAACAGATACGACAGCGCGCCTACCCAGGCTGCAGCCATGCCGATGCTCCCTGCCTCTGCACCAAACAGAGTATCCGCAGCCAACGCCATCACATTGGCAATCAGCACTTTCTTTGAAAGTCCCGCTATAAAGCGGCGGATGCCCTTTGCTACCCGCTCTGCTGTCTGCTTCCGTTTCCCGATTTCCAATTCTACATCATGATACTTGACAATCGGCCCTGCGATGAGCTGCGGGAAAAAAGATATGTAAAGCAGCACCTTTCCAAAATTTCTCTGAGGAGGGTTTACACCCCGGTATACATCAATCACATACGACATTGCCTGGAATGTAAAAAAAGAGATTCCAATCGGCAGCCGTATCTGCGGCACCGGAACTGACGTCCCTGCAAGCGAATTCAAAGTTTCTGCCAGAAATCCTGTATATTTGAATACAATCAAAAGCGCCAGATTCATAATAACCGCCATTCCCAAAAGAAGCTTCCGCTTTTTCCGGAAACGTGTCACCCCCAGCGCCCACAGGTAGTTCAGAAATGCTGAGCCAATCATCATAAACACGTAAACCGGCTCGCCATACGCATAAAACACCAGGCTGGCTAAGAGCAGCATCGCATTCTTTGCCCGGATTCCAGGCAGAAGCAGATGCCCAAGGAACACCACAGGCAAAAAAATGCACAAAAATACCAGTGAACTGAATACCATGCCTTACCTCCGCTATGCCTCAAGCGTCTGCCACTCAAGTATCTGCCACACGATTTCCTTGTCGCCGTACCGGAACGTAAACACAGTGAAATTTTTATATGTCAGGATTCCGTCATCCCCTGTCTGTCCCTCCCAGGTCATGCAGCTCGGCATATACTCTGCCGAGGACGGTTCGCCAAGCAGCGCTTTCAAAGCCGCCGCATCCGCTCCCTGTACGCTGTACTGCTGCAGGTTCTTTGTCTGCTCCGCATTTTGCTTCCCGTCTTTCCCAAAAGCATACAGTTTCCCTTTAATCAGATGGATGCCTGTACAGGCTGCGCCATTGCTGCCAAAGTAGTATGCCTTTTTATACCAGCAGTCCTTTTGCATCTGGCCTTTCTTATTAAAATAATAAGTCTTTCCTTTCACTTTCTTCACTCCGGTATAGGCCGCACCGTTTTTCCCAAAGTAATATTTCTGCGTCTTGCCTTTGGACTTTACACTTGCCCATTTGTTCTTAACCTTTTTTCCCTTCTTGTAATAAAAATATTTCTTTTTCTCTTTTACCAGGCCGCTCTTCTTCTCTGCCGCCTGCACCTGCATAGCAGGAAGAAACGCTGCTTCCGGAACCTGCAGGCAAAGCCCCAGCGCAAGCGCGGCAATGCCGATTCTAATTCGTTTCATAACTCTGTCCTTTCTTTATCTCCGCCTCCGGCGAAATCATGACTGCTTTTCCAATTGTTAAATAGTTTCACCCTGCACTAAAACGTTACATTTACTGCCTTGCTCTTTTTGAAGGTTTTCTTCATGGTTTTAACATTCTTCATGAAATATTTTCCTGTACTTTTTGCGCCAAATTTATCCAGGTTCGTATCACACAAGTACCATGTCTTCCCGACCTTCACCTCACACCATGCATGCGGCTGCCACCGTGATGCGTTAAAACCATTCGTAGTTCCCGTACAGATTCTCACCGGAAGCCCTGTGGCCTTCTTTGCCAGAAACGCATATACGGCGGCAAAATGATAGCAGCTTCCTTTCTTATTCTTTATCATTTCCGCAGCATAAGCCTTCTCCCAGCCTTTTTTACCTGTAAAGCCCATGACACGGGCGTAACCGTAAGTCTTTTCCACATATTGAAACAGCTTTTTCAGCTGCTTTTTCTGGTTCTTCTCTTTCTTAACCACTTTCTTTACAAGCTTTTCCGCCGATTTCTCCAGACTGCTCTTTGCCGCATCAACTGTTACTGCCGGGGCTGCCGCTCCGCCTGCCGCCAGCATTCCAGCCAATGCAAAAACAGCTGCCCGTTTCCCTGTCCATCCTTTCATTTCCTATCTCTCCTTCTTTTACCATTACTGCTCACAACAGCTTGCAAAATCCAATAAAACTTATCACTCTATCTCATCCGTATCCCCTGCGCTCTCCCCTAAAGTCATCCACTTGAGGTACGCATTCATAAACAAATCCAGACTTCCGTCCAAAACACTGTCCACATTCCCAGTCTCAGCGCCTGTCCGGTGGTCTTTTACCATCGTGTAGGGCTGCAGTACATAAGAACGTATCTGGCTGCCCCAGCCGATTTCTTTGATTTCTCCCCGGATGCCCGATACCTTCTCAGCATTCTCCTGCTGTTTCAAAAGATACAGCTTCGCTTTCAGCATCTGCATCGCCTTATCCTTATTCTGGAACTGGGAGCGCTCGTTCTGGCACTGCACCACGATATTCGTAGGAATGTGGGTAATACGGATTGCCGACGAAGTTTTATTGATATGCTGTCCACCCGCACCACTGGAACGGTAAGTATCGATACGCAGATCCTCGTCGCGGATTTCAATATCCAAATCCTCCTCAATGTCCGGCATTACATCACAGGATACAAAGGAAGTCTGACGTTTTCCCGCCGCATTGAACGGAGAAATGCGCACCAGACGGTGGACGCCCTTCTCTGATTTCAGATAGCCATAAGCATTTTCCCCATTAACCTGGAACGTCACAGACTTAATTCCCGCCTCATCACCATCCAGATAATCCAGCACTTCCACAGAATAGCCTTTCTTATCTGCCCAACGGCAGAACATACGGTAAAGCATTCCCGCCCAGTCACAGGATTCCGTACCCCCCGCCCCTGCATGAAGAGTTAAAATAGCATTATCTTTGTCATACTCACCGGAAAGCAGAGTTTTAATACGGATATTGTCATAAGTGCTGATAAAATTTTCCAATGTCTCCTGGATTTCCGGAATCAGGGAGGCGTCATTCTCCTCATTCGCCATTTCAATCAGCGTCTCAATCTCCTCATACTGCTCTTTCAGCATCTGAAAGGTTTCAATGTCGCTTTTCAAATCTTTCAGGATTTTCATTGCCTCCTGGGACTCTTCCGGTTTATCCCAGAAATCAGGCTCCTCCATTTTTCTCTCTAATTCCTGAATCCTCTTTTCCTTGTTAGCCAAGTCAAAGTGAATCCCTCACTTCCACTAATGGTTTTTCATACGTGTTCAATGTATACTTGAACTGATCTAACTCAACCACAGCTTCACCTTCTTTCCTTTTTATTTTTAAATATCTACAAAGAGACCGTTTTTGATAACGGTCTCCTGTATGCACCTCCTATTTTTTCCTGCCGCAGCACTGTTTATACTTCTTGCCGCTTCCGCACGGACATGGATCATTTGGATAAACCTTCTGTTCTGCACGCTTTTTGGGCGCTTTCTGCAGGGACTCATCCTTATTCGTTCCTGTCACTTTCGCTACTTCTTCCCTCTCAACCTTCTGTTCAATCCTTACATGGTACAGCAGACGCAGGGTATCTTCCTGGATAGCCGCCGACATAGCGTCGAACATCTCATACCCGCTCATCTTAAACTCAACCAACGGGTCTCTCTGGCCATAAGCCTGAAGACCGATTCCCTGGCGGAGCTGATCCATATCGTCAATGTGATCCATCCACTTCCTGTCAATCACCTTCAGCAACAGCACACGCTCCAGCTCGCGAATCTGCTCTGCTTCCGGAAATTCTGCTTCCTTGGACTCATACAGCTTCACGGCCTGTTCTTTCAGGGACTGCTTCAGTTCATTTTTCTTCATGTTCTCCTGAACAGTAACCTTCATCGGAATAATCGGCGTCAGCAGGGACTCAAGCTCACGGATATCCCATTCCTCTGTACCCTGGTCATCCGAAATACACATATCTACTGTATTATCCACAGTATCGGCAATCATTTTCAGAATTGAATCCCTCATATTTTCGCCGTCCAGCACACGCCGTCTTTCATTGTAGATAATTTCACGCTGCTCGTTATTTACCTGGTCATACTCCAACAGATTTTTACGGATTCCGTAGTTGTTGCTCTCTATCTTCTTCTGCGCATTCTCAATCGCTTTCGACAGCATCTTGTGCTCAATCTGTTCATTCTCTGCCACGCCCAGGGATTTAAAAATACCCATCAGACGCTCAGAACCAAAGAGCCTCATCAAATCGTCCTCCAGGGAAATGTAGAACCTGGATTCTCCCGGATCTCCCTGACGGCCGGAACGTCCGCGCAGCTGATTATCAATACGTCTGGACTCATGGCGCTCTGTACCGATGATTTTCAGTCCGCCTGCTTCCCTGGATTCATCATCCAGCTTGATATCCGTACCACGTCCTGCCATATTGGTGGCAATCGTAACGGCTCCATGGCGCCCTGCCTCGGCCACAATCTCCGCCTCCAGCTCATGAAATTTCGCGTTTAGCACTTTATGGGGAATTCCCTCCCGTTTCAACATGCTGCTCAGTAGCTCCGAAGTCTCAATCGTAATCGTACCTACCAGCACCGGCTGCCCCTTTTCATGAGCCTCTACAATAGATTCCACAACAGCCTGGAATTTCTCTTTTTTCGTCATATATACTGCATCATCCAAATCCTGGCGCACTACCGGCTTGTTCGTCGGAATCTCGACAACGTCCATCCCGTAAATATCACGGAACTCTTTTTCTTCTGTCAGAGCCGTACCGGTCATACCGGATTTCTTCGCATATTTATTGAAAAAATTCTGGAAAGTAATGGTTGCCAGTGTCTTACTCTCTCTCTTTACCTTTACATGCTCTTTCGCCTCAATCGCCTGATGAAGCCCGTCAGAATAGCGTCTTCCTGGCATAATACGCCCGGTAAACTCATCAACAATCAATACCTGGTCCTCTTTTACCACATAATCCTGATCTCTGTGCATCAGATTGTGGGCCCGCAGCGCCAGATTGACATTGTGCTGGATTTCCAGATTTTCAGGATCAGCCAGGTTCTCAATCTGGAAGAATTTCTCAACCTTCTTGATACCCTGTGCCGTCAGGTTCACCACCTTGTCCTTCTCATTTACGATAAAGTCCCCGGTCTCTGTGATTTCCTCGCCCATAATGGCCGACATCTTCGTCACTTCTCCGCTGGCCTCACCGCGCTCCAGCTGTCTCGCAAGAATATCGCAGACCTCATAAAGCTTCGTGGACTTCCCG
The DNA here is from genome assembly GCA_041223665.1 of Lachnospiraceae bacterium 46-15. Classification (GTDB taxonomy): domain Bacteria; phylum Bacillota; class Clostridia; order Lachnospirales; family Lachnospiraceae; genus Hominisplanchenecus_A. The sequence continues at coordinate 122,147 of JBCLQO010000004.1, read as the reverse complement.
CTCTGGCCTGAAATAATCAGCGGAGTCCTCGCCTCGTCAATTAAAATCGAGTCTATCTCATCGATGATCGCATAGTGCAGCTCCCTCTGCACAAGCTGCTCTTTGTAAATTACCATGTTGTCACGCAGATAATCAAAACCAAGCTCATTATTCGTCACATAGGTGATATCACACGCATACTGCGCCCGGCGCTCGTCATTATCCATCTCATTAAGCACACAGCCCACAGTCAGCCCCAGAAATTCGTGGACTTTCCCCATCCACTCTGCATCACGGTGAGCCAGGTAATCATTTACCGTAACAATATGGACACCTTTCCCGGCCAGTGCGTTCAGATACGCTGGCAGCGTGGATACCAGGGTCTTGCCTTCTCCTGTCTTCATCTCCGCGATACGTCCTTGATGAAGAATGATGCCGCCGATAAGCTGCACCCGGTAATGTTCCATATTCAGCACACGCCGCGCCGCCTCCCGCACCGTGGCAAATGCTTCCGGCAGGATATCATCGAGCGTCGCGCCCTCTGCCAGCCTGTCCTTATATTCCCTTGTCTTATCCCGCAGTTCCTCATCTGATAAAGCCTGCATGGTTGGACGCAGCCCTTCGATTTTTTCCACAAGCGGCATAATCATCTTAACCTCGCGTTCACTGTGCGTACCGAATATTTTTTGAATCAGATTCATTTTTTTTCTCCTATACTCTCATCTATTTCACGCAAACTACCTAGTATTCTACCACTTTCCCTCAGAATAAACAATAGCATTTTTATGAATAAGCTATGAACGATTGACCATCTACAGATTTTGCCACACGGCCGCCCCTTGTTATTGTCCACACTCTTCGGATGCCCTAGTAACTGAGCCATTACAAATTTACAGATAATTTATAGATTTCTTCTTGAAATTTATATAAAATATGGTATAATAATTATACGGCATGGCACTCATCAGGTGCCGCAAATTTACAAAAAAGGAGTTGGATATTATGCGTTTTACGATTAGCGGGAAAAATATTGATGTTACGGAAGGCTTAAAGAATGCGGTTATGGACAAGCTTGGAAAACTGGAAAGGTACTTTACCCCCGAAACAGAAATTCAAGTGACTCTGAGCGTTGAAAAAGAAAGACAGAAAATCGAAGTGACGATTCCTGTAAAAGGAAATATTATCCGTTCCGAGCAGGTAAGCAATGATATGTATGTATCCATTGATTTGGTAGAGGAGGTTATTGAGCGGCAGCTCCGCAAATATAAAAATAAAATCATCGAGAAGCACCAGGACGGCGGGAATTTTAAAAAAGAATTTATCGAAAAAGAAGTTCCCGATGAGGAAGATGTAAAAATCATACGCACCAAGCACTTCGGCATAAAACCAATGTTTCCGGAAGACGCCTGTATACAGATGGAGCTTTTAGGACACAGTTTCTTCGTATTCACCAACGCAGAAACGGATGAAGTAAATGTAGTATATAAACGAAAAGGAAATACTTACGGCCTGATTGAACCAGAATTCTAACAAACTAAATTTCTCAACAACAGGGAATGCGGAAATAACTCCGCATTCCCTGTTGTTATCTGCAGGATGCTTGCACGCCAAACCATCACGGATTCAGCTCCGCAATCCGAGTCACTCCCACATAAATCTCCTGAATTTTATACCAGGTACGGTAATCTACCACGCCTGTCTCCGGAAGCCCAAACACATCCTGGAATATCCGGACGGCATTCTGTGTGCGCTCGCCGTAGATTCCGTCAACAGCTATCTTCGGTATCCGGGGATAATTGTTAGAAATAGCATTGAGCTGATCCTGTATCTGCTCCACTTTATCGCCCCTTGTCCCGATATCCAGCGGCGCTCCCGGCCAGGAAAGCGGAATTCCCGCAATCTCCTCCGCTGTATTAATATACATGTTGCTGCCATAATAATACCGCAGAATCTCAATCGCTGAATATCCCTGGTCCCCCAGGGACTTTGACCCCCACTGACTCATCCAGTTCGGACACTTGACCCGCTGTCCGTCACAATACTGCGTCAAAATAGGCTGTTTCACATTCGGACGGGACAGATAATTTTCAAACACATCATCAACCACTTCTGAAATGCTCTCAAAAATATTCCTTCCGTAAATCCACTTGTGGTCAAAAGCCGTCGATGAGGTAATCGTAAAATCAAACCCTTTATTCCTATACCACGAAATCACCATATATTCAGGTTTTTCGTTCGCTGATTTTTAACAAGTTAATCATTAAACTACATGGTAAAAAAGGGTATGAATTAGCATACAAATAAATAATGTTTTGAGCTTTGCCCCTAACAAACGGATTGCCCGATTTTAAATCGGGTAGTCCATTTTTTGTACCCTTTTCAAGCTATGAAATCAATAGTCGGGTGCTTTTCAAAAAAGGAGCATGAGCCTATGAGCAAATATTTTACAGGAGTTAAGACGGTTGAGGAATTGCGCCAACGATACAGGGAACTGCTAAAGAAATATCACCCAGATAATGAGGGCGGTAGCGTTGAGGTTACACAAGAAATCAATGCTGAATATGACCGCCTATTTGCCGATTTAAGCAAGGAGAACAAGACAGACGAGGAAACCCCCAAGTACGATTATGAAGCCGAAAACGAAGCATTCAAGGATGTTATAAACAGAATTATCCATATCAATTCAGATGTGGAAATTATTGGTTCGTGGATATGGGTACACAGTGGGTATGAGTACAGGGAGCTTTTAAAGAATGTTGGCTTTAAGTATGCTCCTAAGAAAAAATGTTGGTGTTGGCACTTTGGCGATTATGTTCGGTATCATAAGAGCGAGGTATCGCTTGATGAAATCCGGCAGAAATACGGTTCTAAGAAAGTCAACAGTAAATCCAAGCAGTACGCAATCGGCTAGAAATTATCTTCTCGTATATGAGGACATTTACCCGATTTTAAATCGGGTGGCTTTTCTCATATATGAGGAGATTTATCCAAAATCATTTTTATCTTCTCGTATATGAAGATATTTACCCGATTTTAAATCGGGTGGTTCTTCTCATATATGAGGGGAAAGCAAAAGCGTATGAAAAGCTTTTATTGTGTTTTGGCTCTGCATAAACAAACATGATCCACGATACTCCGTATCGTGGGTCATGTTTGTCTTTAACAGCCTATGCTGATAAATCGTCGTAGCCAGTGTCAATAATGTCAATAATATCCATGCTGTCATTCTTAGGTCTATCCCCATGTCTCAAACGGTCATTTCTCAAACGCAGCATTTCTAACTGCCAGCTTGAAACATTTTTCCTGCGCTCATTCTGAAATCTCTTGTAAAGGTTTTCCACGGATTCACGGATTTTCTTTCCTGTCCGCTTTCCCTCACGTTCAAGAAATTCAAGGAAGTTAGCGTTCAGGTTTTTTTCGTCAGAAACAATCTGGTTGCAAAGTTCAAGAATTTCCGCTACTTCTGTTTCTTTTTTCTGTACGTTCATCTCCCTGATTGCGACAGCCTGTGATTGTGCCTGCACGGTTGCCCTGTCGCTCTCAATGGAGATACGCTCTTTTTCCAGTTCTTCCTTTTCGGCTTTTGACGTTTTCATCATATCGGCAACAGCCATTTCCAGTTTATCTAATTCATTTCTTTTAATACTCATTTTCAGTTCCTCCAATTTCAATTTTATTTTTCTATCAGATAACTCTTTAAGTTGGTCTGGTGTTAAAGGTAATATTTTTTTACAGTTATGCTCATCTGTATATGTGAAAATTTGCTCTTCCAAAGGTTTGTTTTCAATCTCTATATCATAGCCTTTATCCAGTAAGGCTTTACGGAATTTTTTGTGTAATCCGGCTAATTGTTTCGGGTTCTGAAAAAATCTGGTTTGTGAAATTGTGCATTTGATTTCACCATCTTTTTCACTCCCGTAACAAGGCACGAATGAAATGTGCATATGCGGATTTTGAGGATTTGTTTCGTCCTTATGGATTGAAAAACCTGTAATATTTTCTTTTCCGAACTGTTTTTCCAAAATCTCAATTACATCCCACATCCAAGTGTCCTCATGTTCCGAAATAGAATCATTATCAAGCTGAACCACAAGCGGACGGACAATCACTGTATCATTTTTCCCTTTTGTGGAAATCCTTGCCCCATGTTCTTTTGCATATTCAATTCGTCTGTTAATTGCGTCTACCATATCTTTTGAATGGCTTGTTTTCTGCCATTCTCCGTTAGAATTTTTATAATATGATTCATTCTGTAAGGTGAGGTCAGAATTTATATCAGGGTTGCTATGCTGTACCTCACATCCATTCATTTTATCTGTACCCCTGTCAAGATGTCGGATATATCTATCAATACAGCCATGTCCTGTTTTACTTGTTTTTGTGCTTGTGTATTTGCCTGAATAATGGATTTTTACACTGGCGTCAAATGATAAATGACCAATTTTAATCACCTCATTTCTATCTATTATATCTTAATAATAAATCAGAATTTTCAGAATGCAATCCCTTGTCAAGTGTTTTTTTGAAAAATTTTTTCTGTTTTTTTCTCCGGTTATTTTCTGGCTTTTGCTAGGTTGTGCTGTCTATGGCGGTAGGTTCTGGTTTTCCCGAAAAGGTATCTCTTTCCGTTCGGTGTAGCAAAATACATCGAAATAAATTTCGATAATTTTGCAAGGAGTTGCACTCCCTTGACCCTTGCTTTTCCCCACCTCTGCGGTGGGGAAATATTGCCCCCTGTTCTGTATTTATTTTTACCTGTCCTGTATCTATCGCTTTAGTATATAATCAAGTAACCGGGTGCAGGAGTAAAAAAGAAAGGAACCGAAATTATGAATGAAAAATATTTAGAATCCGCAATACTTTTTGCACGTCTTTATGGAATTGCCGAAACCCTTAATCCGTTGGAGAATATCGGCAATGAGAAATTTATCTGTATGATTAAGGAATGGACGGATGAATTTATAAGCACCGAAAATAATAGCATCCTAAAATTCTTTGAATCAAAAATAAGCCAATAAAAAGGGCAGGACTATTGAACGTATCAAGTAATCATCCTGCCTTTAAACATCTTCTGATTTGTACTCTAATATATCGGAAACGGAACATTCCAACACTTCGCAAAGGGTATCTAAAGTCTTTGTTGTAATCGCTTCTCCGTGTTTCATCCTATGGAGCGTATTTGCCGGAATTCCATGTTTAAAAATCAAGGCATACTCTGTAATGCCTTTTTTTAAAAGAGTGTCATAAAATGGCTGATATGAAATCATAATTGAATCCTCGCATTCAGATTTTCAAAAATCATACCATGCCTAAAATATTGACTATACTAAAAATATTGAGTATAATGCAGATTAAAGAGAATCTAATCGGAAATGAGAAGATTTTAAAATATGAAAGGGGAATCATTTATGAAGAACATCATCAAAAAGTCAATCACAACTATCCTCATTTTTGCTATGGCTCTGACACTGGCTATGCCTATGCAGGCAGAGGCAAAAGCAAAAGTGAAATTGAACAAAACAAAAGTGACGCTTAATGTCAAGAAAACATATAAGTTAAAGGTTTCTGGAACGGCTAAGAAAGTCACATGGTCAAGTTCTAAGAAATCTGTTGCTACAGTATCTAAGACTGGAAAGGTAACTGCTAAGAAAAAAGGGACGGCTACGATTACCGCTAAAGTATCCGGCAAGAAATATACTTGTAAAGTGACTGTGAAACAGCCTGTTACCTCTGTAACACTTAACAAAAAGACTGCCACGCTCACCAAGAAAGGTGCTACGGTTACTTTGAAAGCGACTGCGAAACCGAGCAATGCTAACAGCAAGAAAGTGACATGGAAATCCAGTAACAAGAAAGTTGCTACGGTTAAGAATGGCAAAGTAACAGCCATTGCCAACGGAACAGCTACTATCACAGCTACCGCTACCGATGGCTCTAAGAAGAAAGCAAGCTGTAAGGTTACTGTGAAGATTGGTAGTGATACGACAACTTGTCAGCATAATTGGGTGAAACATTATGCTGAAAAAGAAATTGCAACAGGTGTAACCTGTGCTTGCGGACAAATATTCGCTACAGCAGAAGAATGGCAAACACACTCTGACAACGCATGGATGAACGACCTGCCAGGTCATGGCGGTTACTCCGGTAACGGTTATACAACCGAAAAATACGTTGATTACGAATACTGCTCCAAATGTGGTGAAAAACGCAGTTGTCAGCATAATTGGGTGAAACAGGAAAGTACGAAAACTGTTACAGCTTGTGTATGTGGAATGACATTTGCAAACGATAACGAATGGTCTGCTCACAATTTCGAAATGGCTATGAAAGGTGAAACGAATGGTCATTCATGCAGTACTGCCGAAATTACAACTGTAAAATATGTTTGCTCTATCTGCCATGCAGAGAAAGAGTAAATTAAGACAAAATAGGGATAACACTTAGATACAAAAGTGTTATCCCTATAATTTTTATGTATATAATAGTAAGGACTGGAATCCTGCCCCCAAAATTTTGTTGCGATCTATCGTTTCACTCTGTTCACTCTATCGCAACAGGATGTGGGGGATTATTCCTGTCCCTAAACCGTTTGCGCCTGTTGTTTTTAGGAGGGGGGTTCTTTTAATGTCTCAGGCATTTCCCAGTCCGTTGAAAATTTTCTTCCATTTGCTCTATCAAAAATTTTCTTTGGAATAATCCGTCAAACATATTTTTATGCAGAGCATAGGTGAGTTTCCATTCCTTATCCATAAACAAATCTTCATGTGTAATCTCACCGTTCAGAATGCCGATTTTTAAAAAGTTGAGCAGTCCTTTTGCATTCGCGGTGATTTTTTCGGCTCTTCCCCTCATCCATGCTTCACGACGTTCTCCGTAATGCTCCATGTAATTTTTTCCGGTAACTGTCCAGACAGAACCGGGTTCGTACTGGTACTTTTGGGGATATTTGATATGGATTAAATATGACAGCATATTATCATAGGAGTAACGCCCCGACTTTGGCTTTTCAATATAACTTTCCTCAACACCGACAGCGCTGGCAATTTCGGGGAGTGTCTTTCCTTTTTTGAATTTAACAACAAAGTGGGCATGGTGCGACGTGAACGCAATTTCATAAGTGTGTTTATATTCATTCCATAATTTCTTTTCATCCTTATCGTGTTTGACTGCGTACATTTCTTCAATCTCACATCCGGCATTTTCTAACTTTGATTTGATGATTTTTCCCATTTCCTCTAAGTTTCCGAGCATTTTCTTTTCGGTATCCGACCACTTCCAGTGTTCGGGTAAAAAATCTTGTGTAATTTGTACGATTCCTAAATCAGCCATTTTTTTAGCCATAGTATCACCTCATTTCTATATGAGTATTATATCATAAATCTGGTGTAAATGGAATAGTTAAAGTGAAATAGTTTAATTTATCTGTAACTATTCAATTTTTTAAGACGCTTTGCGGGGTGCAAAAACGCCGGGAAATGACCGTGCGGTATCGACAAGCCCTACCGCACGGTCATTATATGCATGTGTAATATTTGAATAGTTAAAATTGATAAAATATAATTATTGATACAAAATATGTTGATATATCAATATATTTTAGTATTTATGGCATGGGGGATAATTAAAAAATATTAGTTTTGAGATGTAAGGGATTGAAAAAAACGTAGACACCCCAAAATCGTATTCAAAATAGATATTATCCAATACTGGCATGGGTTTAAACGCATACGCTTTTGAATACGGTTTGATTTCAAATCGTAGACAGATGTATTCAAATCAGATGTTATCCAATACTGGCATGGGTTTAAATGAATACGTTTTTTTGAAGCAGTAAGCCACGGACAGCAGAAAACGTATTCATTCCCGAAGCTGAAAGAGGTAGTTTTTATGGATTCCCATAATACAGCACTTTTTCAGACGTTTATGTATATTGATGAATTTGAACAAAACAAAATGGAGATTTTTTGTGCAGTTTTTATTATTAAGACATATCCGAAAAATCCGATATATAATACGACAATCAAATAATAGAAAACTACAATACTTCCACATAGAAGTTCCGGCATACAGCGATACTAATATGTTTAACTTCCAGATGTATTAGTGCTGGTAAAACGGACGTGGGAGGAATATATCGCATTGGAGTAACCAAGACCGGAGGAAGTTTTCTGGTAGAGCCAAGTATGTGCAGGCGGTGTAACAAGTATAAATCCTAATGATTATTAGGGGTTATATATGTTACACTGCCTTTTTTGTTTGGTTTGTACAGCGCATTATCAGTGAAAATTATCTGTTTCACATGACGTACATAGCAGACTTGAAAAAGAAATAATTTAGAATACGAGGAATAGTTATTATGAAAAAAAATTACGAGTGCAGTTGGGAAGACACAATCATATCATTCCATTTAAGAACGTATCAGGGAAGTGTATATCACCGCAAGGGGAATACGCCTTTTGCATGGGACAAAATTTTCCAGAATAGTAATATAGTAAGAATTATTCGTCTGGGGTTTTCCATGTCTGATATTACTTATCAACAGATTGTACAAGAAAAAAATGGTATTAAGGTTGTGCTTGAGTTCCCCACACAGCCGGAACAGACGGAGATATTACAGCAAGAAATAAAGTCTATTCTTTCAAGTGTATTACGGGAACAGTTACAAAAAATCTCATAATATCAGCAGAGAGATAACCCTCTGCTGATTAGAAAGAAAGGATGATTGACTTATGAAAAAAGTGAGGATGTTATTACGTGTTAGCTCAAATCAGCAGTTAGAGCCGGACGGTGATTTAAGCGTACAAAGAGAGCTTGTAAAAGACTATGTAAAAAAGCATGAGGAATGGCAGCTTGATTCAAAAGAATATTTTGAGGGAAGCAACAGTGGATATAAAAATTCAGTTGCAGACAGAAATGTACTTCAAGAAGCCTTACAGGACGCACAGGCAAAAGAATATGATATTTTAGTAGCATATAAAGACGATAGAATTGGCAGACGTATGTGGGAAATCGGCTCCTATATAATGGCTTTAAAGAAATTTGGCGTGGATATTTACACCGTGAAAGATGGTTGCATTTCCCCTGAAACAGATGATACAATGGGACAAATGATGTTAGCCTTGCGATATGGCAATGCACAAAAACAGAGTGCAGATACAGGTATGCGTGTAAAAGATACCGCTCAGAAGTTGGTGCAGAAAGGGAAATTCATGGGCGGAAAAGCTCCTTACGGTTATAAATTAGAGTTATCAGGAGAAATCAGTAAACATGGGCGGGCGTTACATCATCTTGTTATTGTTCCAGAAAAAGCAGAGGTTGTCAGATATATTTATGACCTGTCTCTCAATAAGGAGTACGGTTCTGCCAAAATTGCTAAAGTTTTGAATAGTCATGCAACCTATAAAAGCCTTGCCCCCAATGATACGTGGAAAGGCGGAACTATCACAAGCATTTTAACGAATCCCATCTATGCCGGACATACGGCTTATAAGCGCAGAGAACGAACCAACGGACAATATCACAGGCTTGACAGTGATAATTGGATTACTTCTTTTGAGGCAAACGAAAATATTACGATTATTGACGGCGATACATGGAATAAGGCACAGGAAAGACGTAAACGCCGGGGTGATAAATATATTAAAACATTGGAGCATAAGGATGTAAATGTGATTAGAAAGAATGATGGTATGTTAGCCTTAATAGATGTTTTATATTGCGGTTATTGTGGAAGTAAGATGACAAATGGGAGTAAATATAACTATTGGACAATAAAAGATACAGGAGAGAAAAGAGTAAGTAAAATCGCAATTTATAAATGTCAAAATGCTTGGCAGGGAATACCGCATGATAAGACTAAGCAAATCCGGGCAGATATTATTGAACCGATTGTCTTTGAATCCATTGCAAGATATATCGGGAAATTACAGGAAAATGAAAGTATTTTTAATGAGATTGAAAACAATCAGAATCAGGAGAAGAAACGTAAGCAAGCTGAATTAAAAAAGGAAAAACAGAATCTTGAAACCATTCGGGAAAAGATTCGGATTATGGAAGAAAATATTCCAAATGCTATGACCGGCGACTATCCTTTGTCATTGGAAGAGCTGGTAGCAATCATCAAAAAGCATAAAGAGCAGGAACAGCAGCAACAAGATGTCGTTACCTTAAAGGAAATGGAATTGAAAACCACTTCCGTATCAATCAATGAATGGGAAGATATTAAAAATAAGATTCCGACATGGCAGGATGTATTTTTAAATGCAGATGTGGCAACAAAGAGAGTGCTGGTAAATAAGCTTGTAGAACGCATTGATGTAAAGAAAGCAGAAGTCGTTATTCGCTTCAAAATCAACCTTAATGACTTTATTCCACAACCCCGAATTTGTGGTGATTCCCCTACCATTCCGTGTACACACGATTCAAAGTAAAAGACATAATTGCCAATACATTTGCGGTGATGGTTGCTCTGGGCCAAGTAGCATAAATCTCGCTGGATGCCACATTTTTTACATAATCACGGTAACGGATATAATAGTCCCCAGCCGTACTGTCCGCCGGCGAACCGTTGTGGACCACGATGAATTCCGGAATCACCACACGGCTTAAAACAATTTCCCCGGTCTGGCTGACTGGCTTAATTTCTGCCTCCGCAATCTTCGGCGGATACTCTCCATAAAGCGTGTGTGCCGGAATCACAATATCCTGAAAATCTTCCGGCTGTACGAGAGGCACCATGCGCACCTCCTGGATTGCCGTGGAATCCGGCAGGATTTCAGCGCCTGAAATCGTTACCGGCTCATATCCCGGCGCAGTAATCTGCAAAGTATATTCTGCATAGGGCTGTGATGCGGACGGCTCCATGCTGTATTCCAACGGGGGCGCCGCCAGCTCCAGCAGCTCCGTCTGCCCATCCGCATCCGTTGTAACCTGTTCCACTGTACTTTCCGGATCACCTGTATAGGAAATCGCTATCTGCGCATCCTCCACTGGGCGCGCGCCGGACTGCACCCGTATCCGCAGCCGTCCCTGGTCTACATTATTTTCCTGCATCGCTCTCATATCGTTTCTCTGCATATCTGCCTCGACCTCGAAATCACTTCGTCATTCACAGTATATGCACCGGCTGCCATGCCATGCACAAATCCGGCCTCTCTGCGGTCATCTCTCTCAGATATAATACATATATTCCGCCGAACCGCCCAATTCCTTATATTGTTCTACCAGTTCAGCCAACGTACATGTCTCCAGGAACTTCCAGATTGATGCGTTTATTCTATCCCAGACTAGCTCCTGGATAGCCCACCGCACTGCATCCTGCCGGACTCCCGTATCTGTTTCTTCAATAATATTAAACCTTCCTTCCAGCACGGTAAGCACATCGCCCAGCCTGATTTCCTCCGGACTTTTTGTCAGCCGATAGCCTCCCTGCGCACCTTTCTGGCTTTTCACAATTCCTGCCTTCCTTAAAGCCGCAAACACCTGCTCTAAATAGTTAAGAGAAATGTTCTGCCGCTTTGCTACATGAAGCAGGGACACTGCCTCTGTATTCTCATGGCTGGCCAAGTCCACCAGCGCGCGCAGACCGTATCTCCCTTTTGTTGATATCTTCACGCTTCTCCTCCGCTTATTCTCTGTTTCCTTTCAGCCAGTTCCTTTATCTGTGCGATACTCACATCCCTGACTGCATCTCTTGTCAAATCCCATAGCCGGTTCCACGTTTCTTTCGTGACGCACTTGCCGCAGTCTATACCACAGCCCATGTCCCTAATCAGACACTCTACCGGGGCGAGGTTCCCCTCTGCTGCCAGCAGCACCTCCAGGGCCGTAATCTCTTCAGCCGGACGTGCAAGGCAGTAGCCGCCCCCCGCTCCACGTGTACTTTTTACAATCCCTGCCTTTTTCAACATGGAGGCAATCCGTTCCAGATATTTCTCTGAAAGCTTCCTTCTCCCGGCCACACTGCGGATGCTCGCCTTATTTTCACCGTCCGCATAAATTGCCAAATCCACGACCATTTCTAATGCATAAATACCTTTTGTCGAAATTTTCATCCTATCTGCGCCGACCTCCATTTTGAAAAATTGCAACAATCATCCAAACCAAGAGAACCGGAAGCAGGATAGGGATAAGAATCCGCAATACTGTGACTGCCAGTACCAGCACAGCCACAAATATAAGCACAGCCACAAGCTTTGCCATACCTGGATTCACATTCAGATGATAATATTTCACCCTATCCTGCTCCGCTGTTCCTTTTCTGTCATAGGGGGTTTTTCTGCTGTTCCCTTCCTGCCGCGCTGATGTATCAATGATAGTCCTGGCAATCAGAAGCGGACTTCCCAACTCTTCCAAAACCTGACTTTCCGGCTCGCCTCTTCCCACTGTCTCGGATATATATTCATCATAATACCGTATTGTACTGTCAATCTCGGATGCCGGCACTTCTCCCGCCAATTTTAAGCGCAGGGTATCTAAAAATTCCGTTTTCGTCATGTCTCCCCATCCTTTCTCTTCCGCTCCTTACCTGCATTCGTATACAAAGCAGCAATTCCTCTGAAAGCTGAATTTTTACTATAAAAAGGCTTCCACAAAAGCCATTCTTCTATTCCTTTAAAAAGTATAGCACAAAAATGCATAAAGTCAAAGTGTGCAGGCTGAAAACCCGCACACTTCTCTTTCCTGCGTTACTGCCCACAGTAACCTTTCTACTCATCCCATCCTTCATAAAACCTAATGTTTACGGATATCTGCCGCACAACCTCACCTTCTTTCAGAGGAATGTCACTGACATCTGTGATATACGGCAATTGAACCTCTTCCTCTGAAAGCTCCAGTGAAATCCAGTCCGTGGCGGCCTCATTTGCATTCTCTACTGCCTCATCCAAGGTATCGCCCTCGGCATAACAGCATTCCAGGTCTGGAAAATATCCTTTATATTTGCCTTCTTCTGTCTTATGAAATACTGCAGGATAAATAAATTTCATGTTGTTTCGCTCCTATTTCACTTTTACTTTTATGACTTTCTTTACACCATTGCATTTGACGGTAATCTTACAGCGTCCCTCCTTTATGCCTTTCACAACACCTTTCTTTGTTACAGACGCTATCTTTTTGCTGCTGCTTTTATACGTGATTTTTCCTTTCGGTACAGCTGTCACCTTAAGCTTGAGCTTCTTGCCCTTTTTCACAGTAACAGAGGTTTTCTTCAGTTTCAGCGTCGGCTTCTTGACCGTAATGGTACAGCTCGCTTTATAGTTTCCTACTGAAGCTGTAATCACTGTTTTTCCTGCTTTCTTCGCAGTCACCACTCCGTTGGATACTGTAGCTATTTTCCGGTCCGAGGATGTCCATACTACACTTCCACTTACACCTGCCACAATTGCCTTGAGCGTCACTGTCTTGCTTCCCTTCGTATAAATCACAGCGCTTGCCTTATCCAATTTCACAGAAGGATTTGACACCGGCGGATTTACCGCTGGAGGATTATTCTCTGCCGGAGGGTTCACTACCGGGGGATTTACCACTGGAGGCTTCGGATTGACAGGCTCTTTCTTGCTGACAGTCGTAAAGTTGATTTCTGTAGGCGCCGACACATTCCCGTTCATGTCATAGGCAGACACTGACAGGCTGTATTTCTTTCCAGGCTCCAGATTCGTCAATTTTACTAAAATATTCTTTCCTGACTCATCCATCATCTCTTCCGGATCAGTAATATCTACCAGCACCGTATCGCCATCCATAATCTTATATCCCGAAATTCCGATGATATCCCATACTACCGGGAAAGTTATCGTTACTTCCGTTTCTCCGGCTGCGGAAACCTCCGGCGTCTGCGGTGCTGTAGGTATCACTGCATCTTCTGCTTCCGTCTGATATTTATGTGCCCCGATATCCGGCGTCTCAGAAGCAGATATCTCATTTCCAAAGAAATCTACCGTACACGGTTCCTTGCCGTTATTATCCGTAATTACTTTTCCCTTTCCGATAGCCGGCGAATTCTCCACCAGCTTATAGCCTTCAAATGCACTCCGCACCTTCGGATCATTGTGAAGCCGCGCAGCTTTCACCGCATAAGTGGGTGCGCTCCCTGGCTGCTTTAGTACCTGGGTTCCCTTTGGCACCTCGATTGCATTTTCATCGCTGACTGGCTTTGATGCATAATTATAATACAAATTGTTGCTAAATGTAAGCCCTATTTTTCCGTTTTTCTTCCAGGTGTCCGCCATCGGTTCCTCACCAGAATAATAGATGATATTATTCTCCGCCACCATATACCCGCCATTATTTCTCGGACGTATGAACGGAACTCCCTCTTTCATATAAAAGGTGTTGTTATACACATGTGAATCCGGGTTTCCGGCAATATCCATCGCCCCTTTCAAATCATTCTGGCTGATGTTATAACGGAACGTATTCTGGTATGCATCCGCCAGGCAGAACATCACACATCCGCCTGTGTTGTTATGGCTATAGTTATACTGGTAAACCGTGCCGTCTCCGGAATCAGCGTCCCATGCCTGGGCGTCATCATTTCCTGCGTCGCCATTCCGGGTGTCAAACGCTTCATTATACTGGAACAGCGCATTTTTGCACTTCCACGGCCAGATTGCCGCCGCTACCTTTCCAAACCCTGGCTTTGGTATGGTAATCTGGCTATAATCTGTATTGTTAATCTGCCTTGCCGCACCGTCTGACACATTGTATTCTACCAGAGGTCTGTCACAGTACATCAGAGTAATGGCATCACCTCCGGGGTCCTTCACATAATTATTGCGGATAACTACATTGGTGGAACCGTACTTTCTGATATCTTCATCTGAGATTGCCTTTACTTTATCCGGAAATACATCCCAGTATGCGGAATATCCTACGGCGATTCCCCAGCGGTTCGTATTTTCCACTGTACAGTTTTCAATCTTCACATCATCGTAGCGGGAGATTCCCGACTCTGCTTCCTGAATCGTATCTGCCTTCACCGCCCCATTCAGGGTTGTTGTTGTCTTTTTCTCTCCGTGGGGCTGGAATACTGTAAAATAAATTCCGCCATTGTTCATATGTTTGTCGTACACATTTCCCATTACATCATGGATATTCAAACCGTTCAGATAAATATGGTCGACTGTTCCCTTATCCTGAGCCACTGCCGCCACTCCGGTGCGGTTCATCACATCAACTGCATTGTAGGCAGTATCGATTGCCGGCGCCCTGTTGATGATTTCCAGATTCTTGATTTCAATGTATTCCGTATCATACAGCAGAATGGATGATGAAACGTATCCCTGGAACTTATGATTAGGGTTATCCAGCCGGTATCCATAGTTCTGGAACCAGATGCCCTGGCCATTCGTATCAATGATTGGAGCCGCACCTTCGCCATATTGATCAATTACAATCGGTGCTTTCTTGCTGCCGCTCTGACCGAACAGGTGGAGATATCCGTCCATGAACCTGGAACCACACTCCAGAAGAACTTTATCGCCCGGTTTCAGCTCCAGCTTATTTATCTTCTGAAGGCTGTAAAACGGTGTATCCTGGCTCTTTCCATCGTTCCTGTCCTTTCCGTGAAGAGTACTGACATAATAAGTTGTCCCCTCCGCGCCAGATGCCGCTTCTGCCGTCTCTGCACCCGCGCCTGGGATTACGGAGGAACAGAGCACTGCCAGCGCACTCACCATTGCTAAAATCCTCTTCTTTACCATAGCCTTCTCCTCCTTAATTTTCTTCTTCCAGGTATCCGACACGTATCTCGGCAGCGCTTCCAGCCGGCTTATTGCCGTTCATCTGTATAGATTCTATTCCCGTAAGTCTGACATAACGTGCGTTCACCTGCGTGAACTCTGCATATTTCGTAGATGAATCGCCTGCCCATGTTCCCTCAGCCACCTGTGTCCAGTTATTTCCGTCGCTGCTGGCCTCTATTTTGTATTTTGTAATAATTCCGGTAGTATTGCTCTGTCTCGGAACATAGGTGAATCTGGCTACTGGTTTACTGCTTCCCAAGTCTATTTTAATCCAGACATCTGACTGGCTGGTATTATCCCAGGATGTATGCCATATCGTATCGGTATTCCCATCAAGTACGTTCGACGCCGGGGTAACAGATGAAGCATCTGTCCACTGGGAGCTGCCATCCTCTGCACTTCCCGCTGCCACGCCTGCCCGCATCTGGGCATCCGGTTCATAATCCCTGTACACAAGCTGCTTTGCCAGCTCCACCGCATATTCCTTTGTCTCACTGCCGCGGACAAGCTTCACTGCCATATCCTCGGTTACTTTTTCTCCGTCTCCGGCTTCCTGACCGTTTCGCAGGATGCTAAGGCTCACATCCCGCGCAAATACGAGCTGTTCCTTCAGTTCCCCTACCGTCATTGTCTTGGGGACTCTCTTAATCTTTCCGTCTCCTACAAGCACAGAATCGCCTCCCAGCGCCAGCACGGTTTCCGCCGTCCCGGACTCATACGCTCCGATATCAGGCTGCGCCCCTACCTGATTTCCAAAGAAATCATATTTTGCCATGCCTTCCGTCAGGGTTCCCGCGTTAATTGCCGGTGAACCATCCTTCAGCTTATATCCGTCAAATACCTCCCGGCTGTGCAGTTTTCCTGCCTGGGAGCTTTGCGGCGCCTGCCCTGGGTTCACGAATTTCGGGTCTGCCGTGATAGCGCCTGCCGGAAGCGTCTGCCCCTCATAGCCAAAGAAAATATTGTTCGCATACGTGCGTCCCGCTTTCACGATGACTTCGCTGGCGTTTTTCCTGGTGCTGACGTTATAAAAGATATTATTTTTCAGCTCTGCCGCCCCGTTGTAATTGCCCTTGTCAATAAACATCTTTGTATTCAAATCTTTTCCGATATAAAATACATTGTTATAAATCTTTCCCTGAGGATTCGCATCTGCCAGCCCAATCAATCCTTTCAAATCATTCTGGCTGATGTTGTACCGGAACATTCCCTGATATGCTTCCGCACCGCAGATCATCAGGCAGCCACCTCCGTTATTGTGGCTGTAGTTATACTGGTAAACCGTGCCGTCCGACCAGTCAATATCCCAGGGCTGTCCATCCTGGCAGTCTACCGTGTCAAATACTTCATTATACTGGAACACGGCATCCTTACACTTCCAGGGCCAGATTGCCGCACAGAATGGCTGCCAGAATATGGTCTGGTTTGTATCCGGATACTTTGACGTTATATCATACTTTCCGTCCAAATCCGCTCCTGCCCTGTCTGACACATTCCGCTGGATAAGCGGACGATAGGCATACATGGCCACAATTCCATCATTCCCCACATTCTGCACATAATTTCCTTCAAAAAGAAGTTCCGTATGTCCATAGGTTTTCGCCGTTGCATCTGAAATCGCTTTCCCTTTAAACTTACTGCTCTGGTAGGTATACCCTACACAGATTCCGGCACGGGACACATCCCTTACATGACAGTTCGTAATCTTCACGTCATGGTATCTGGCTATCCCGGTAGCTCCCTCATTCACAGGCGGCAATACGTTCATCTGAATTCCGCCGTTATTCATATGCTTATCTTCAAGATTCCCGTCCACATCATGGATATACAAATCATTCAGATATACATGCTCCATCGTTCCGCCGTCTTTGGCAATACCAGATACGCCAGTACGATCCATTCGATCGTCAATCTGCGACGCGCTGGTAGTCGCTCCCTGGAAAAACTTGAAATCATCCGATGCATTTGTTATCTCCAGCCCGCTCACTTCCACAAAATCCACATCATAGAGCAGAATCGCTGAGGATACATACCCCTGAGACCTGTGCTTTTGGTTGTCCACCGTCCCGTTGTAGGACTGATACCAGACTCCCTGTCCGTCCGCGTTAATCCGCGGCTTCGCCTCCGCTGTTCCATAGCTTCCAATCCTGATTGGTGCTTCTTCCGTCCCATGCACATCCTGGAGATGGATATACCCCTGAAACACAGACCCCTTCTCCAGCAGCACCTGGTCGCCCGGTTCCAGCTTTACCTGTTTCAGCTTATCCAGCGTTTCCCATGCCTCTCCTTCCGAGGTTCCGGCCCTGGAATTGTCTCCGTGGGTACTGCTGATATAATAGGATTTCCCTATCGCCGCCTGGGCTGCAGCGCGTACCTGAAATGCCGGAAGCAGATTTGGGCTTGTCCCTGCTACTGCCAGCGCGCACATAAGTGCCAACATTCTTTTCTTCATTTTTTCCCCTTTCTGACGCACTTGCTGCGTCACCTTGACAGACTTAGAAATTTACTTCCAAACTCTCTCCTTTCAGGTTTAATTGTTTATATTCTTTTTCATAAAAAAGTATATACGTTCCATATTGCCTTCCACCTCGGCCTCTGCCGCGCGTTCTGCCACGATTTTATCATAATTCTCCTCTCGCAGCGTCTTATTAATATTATCCTTTATTTCCTCAATAGGCGTCGGTCCATTCCTTTTTCTGTCTGTACATTCAATCAGGTAGAAGCACCCGTTTTCATCCAGAACTGCCGTCGATTCTCCTGCCTGGAGGCTCCATGCATACTCCAGCACATCGCCGATACTCCTTGAATACATATTCAGCTCGTCTGCCGTTACCTCAGCATGTTCCAGATATTCCGCAACAGCTTTCTCAGCTCCGGCTGTCTCTGCCAGCGTATTCTCTTTATCAAGCTTTTTATAAATTGACGTTAAAATGTCCTTCAGCTCTTTTGCCTGTTCTTCATCCATCTCTCCGGCATAGGGAATTTTCACATAGTCCAGCACCCTGTCGTCTTCTCTCTGGTAAGAGGCTGCATGTTCCGTATAATACTGTTCTCTGTCGGCATCTGTAATCTCCATCCCCTCATTATCCAAATCCTCACAGTACTGCTTTTGCAGCGTGTCCATCTCATATTCCCGGTACAACTCCAGGGTGTACTCCGACAACCCATACACTGCCCCGCCCTTTGCTATCTGCTCTTTCCGGTACTGGTTTTCCGCCTCCCAGCGCGCCTTAAGCCCCTGGTAGCTGGCATCCTCTACATAACCCTTCTCTTTCGCTAAATCATACACCGCATGAAAATATTTCAACTCTTCGAGTGCTGCATCTGCCAGCTTTTTGTAAGGAATTTCTCCTTTAATTTCCCGTTCCCAGAACCCGGCGTCCATGTTTCCTCCGCTTTTCCCTGAAAAATAGCTCGTAACCTCATACGTTTTTCTTGCCGCCGCATCCAAAAATTCTTCTTTGTCTATTTTGCTTTCTCCGATGCTCAGGGAGAATTGGTTTTTCCATAAGAAAAATCCTCCAAAAGCAAGAAGCACCAGACTTATAGTTGTGATAATTATACAGATTTTTTTCTTCACTCGTACTTCTCCTATTCATTTTATACAATTCCATTGACTTTACTTCCGTTTTATTATATCATTTTGGTAAACTTTTTTCTTGTTAAATACCGTCCACTTTATCGCGATTTTTGTATAATACGGAACTATTGTTTTACCCGTGAAAGGAGAATTTTTTTATAATGGGAGATTCATATTCAGAATACAGTCCCCGGTCCGGCCAAAGTGAAGTCTTTCTCGGCACCCAGACTGTCATCAGCGCCAAAGATCAGCTCCGCGAGCACCGCTACAGTTTTGCCAGGCATATCCACCGCTCTATTGAGATTTACCTGATAAGCTCCGGCTGTTGCTCCATGGACATCAACGCCTGGAAAATACTCTGCAAAGCCGGGGATTTTATCATGATTCCCCCCAATACGGTTCATTCCTTTTATCTGGAGACGGAGGATGTATGCACTTTCCGCCACATTCATTTTAATCCTGATCTTTTTTCCCAATGGTATCTAAACCAGGCAGAACCATATCCCCTGGATCTTTTGACAGCATTGATTGTATCGTGCGGCAATTATATCCATCTGGTGGCGGACGAGACGACTGTTTCACTCGTCTCACACATCATAGATGAAACTGCTTCCGGAGGCGTATTTTCTGCCGCCATGGCAAACCTGCATATTGCAGAGCTGATTCTCCATATGATTATGCTGATTCGTCCTGATATCTCCCTGATGGCCGGCAGCAGCGCACATACACCAGAGCACATACGGTATGTATCCTACGCGCTCTCCTATATTCATGAAAATTTTGCCGGAAAAATCTTAATTCAGGATATCGCTGAACACCTGAACATCTCTTCCCGCTATTTAAGCAAAGTATTCTTCCAGCACATGAATCTTACCATTCTGAACTACATCAACCTCTACCGCATTAACCAGGCAATTGAACTGATGCCGGACACAGAGCTTACGCTGACAAATATCTCTGCACTGATAGGGCTGAAAGATTCCCAGCATTTTTCGAAACTTTTCCGCACCATCATCGGGCTGCCTCCAAATCAGTACCGCAAGCTCCTTCTGCATGAAATGTCCGAAGAATCTCCGGATGTTTAACTTTCATATTTCCGAAAAAGTGGGCCGCCGCAGAATTGCGGCAGCCCACTTTCCTTATTTCTTCACAATTTTTACACTCTTTGCTGTTTTCGCTTTCTTAAACAGCTTCACATACGCCTTGTACTGCTTCTTCGGTACGGAAATCTTCGCTTTCTTGTATATACCTTTAAATGCCTGTTTCCCAACGCTCTTTAACACCTTAGATTTTATTGTTACTTTTTTCAGCTTCTTGCAGCCCTCAAACGCATTTTTTCCTATCTTCTGAACATTCGCCCCGATAGTAACCGATGCAAGCTTCACCTTCTTCCTGAAAGCTTTCGGCGCAATTTCTGTAACTTTATAGGTGTATTTCTCTATCTTTACCGTTGCCGGGACAGTGATTGCCTTTGCTTTACTGTTCCTCGGCTTCTGGACAGATACCGTTTTCACTTTATCAGAAGATGCCGTAATCTTATACTCCAGCGTCTTAGTCTTATAAATAGTTCCTACCTTCGGAAGCAGATCGCCTACAGGCGGTTTCGGATTTCCCGGTGAAGGACTCGGTCCCGGATTTGGATCCGGTACAGGATCAGGTTTTACGTCCGGCTTTTTCAATCCGTCTGCCGCTTCCTCCAGCTTCCTCCTTGCCGCTGTAACTGCTTCCAAATCAGCATCCTTGTCGTCCAGAACCCTTTTCGCTTCTGCCAGCGCAGCAGCATATACCTTCCAGCTCTCTGGCGTATAATCCTTTTCTGACTTTCCTGCTAATGTATTTATATACGTCTCAAGTCCGGCTTTTTCAGTAACCACTGGTAAAATGGCAAGATTCTGTACCGCCTGCTCCAGCCTTGTCTTAGCGGAAAGGACCATACTCCTGTCCGCATCCGGGTTTGCCAGAACTTCCTCTACTTTCGCAAGTGCTGCCTGATATACCTTCCAGCTTTCCGGCGTATAAGTTTTTTCTTCCTTTTCTTCCAGCGTCTTCGTATAATCTGTAAGTTCCGTTTTTGACATAGATACCACAGATACCAGACCTGCAGATGCCTGGGTCAGCTTTTCCTTTGCTGCCTGAAGCTCATTCACGGTGACGCCGTCTTTTTTCAGAGCCGCCCGTACTTCCTGGATAGCTTCTGCATAGGGCGCCCAGCTTTCTGCACTATAAGCATTCTCACCTTTACTGCCTTCCGTACTCAGGATATCCAGAAGTTCTTCCCTGGCTGCTTCCACACCCGCAGACGGATCCGTTACCGGCTCCCGCAAAACATCCATGCCAAGCGCCCACAAATCTGCGCCTGACGCCTCTGTCCTGTAAATCGTGTTTGCTCTTGCCCATGCCCATTCAAATTCAAACCAGTTGATATTAGCCGTACTATTTCCGGCAAGCTCAGCTCTCTGCTTCTCTATCCACATACTCCAGCGCTGCTTATAGAAATCCCTGGTCAATCCCGCCCACTGACGGTTTGAGTAATCCTTTAGTCCTCCCGACTCTGCCTGCGGATATCCGCCCCAGGTAGTTACCAGCGCCTTTCCATTAAACTCATACAAGTCTTCCGTAAAATCATCCGTATTTTCTGCCAGCGCTTTTGCACTCTCCACCCAGGTACCGAGCAGAAACTCTTTCCTCGAACTGAGCACCTTATCCACCTTATCAATAAGTGCAAGGAATTCATCTGATTTCTCGGTAAACTGCTCCAAATCTCTTGCATTCAACGCACTTACCATCTGCTGGTGGACGCCCTGGGATTTATTCGAAAGAACCTGCTTCAAGATATCCGCCACGTCATACAGATACCCATCACTATCTTTCAATGTATCATAATCCTCCAAAAGCAGCCTGGCTGCTCTCTCAAGCTCTGCCATATTATAGCCAATCACCGCGTTGCCCCACGTAGATGCCGCGCCAATGCTCGTTGCCGGACGGGCATTGATATAGGATTCCGGAGCACCCTGTCCGCGGTTATTCAGACTTGCTTTGTATACTGTGTTTTCCAAAATCAGCATAGCCTGGTATGCATTCTCACTCTCTGCACCATAACGGCGGCGTACATATTTTTTCAGCCAATCTGCTGTATTAATTCTTTCCAGAGGCTGGCTTGCATCACTGCACCATACAGTCTCAAACAGAAGGTCATAGAGAACCGGATTATTCTGTGAACCCTCCGGGGCAATTCCCAGACCTTTCATATAACCGGAATTGTTCATCGCGTCTACTACGCCGCTCACGATATTATCCATGTGCCCATGCAGCCCCATACGTCCGCCGAAATTATTCAGCATACAATACACAAAAGGCGTGCCTCCGAAGTTTCCGCCGCCGTACATGCCTGCATTCGTCTCATTCCAGTGCGGCGTCTTCTCCGCATACAGATCCAGTACCAGCGCATGCTCCCTGTTTCCTTCCAGTCCATTCAAAAGTCCGTTGCTTGGATTTCCCTGCCAGGACTGAATAACCCATACCGCGTCCGGGTTATGCTCCATCATAGCCGCCAATACTTTCTGGCTCATAGCAGACGTATTCATACCCCCTGTATTTCCTCCCTCATGGAACGGGTCTGTCGCATAGTAATCGGATATATCTCCAAACACATCCTTCTGGCACTCATAGAACAGTGCGGCATACTTATCGTATACAGCGTTGGTTGTCCGCAGCATATATGGGCGCTGGAACGAGCACCAGACTCCCTGTGTAATTACATCATTATCTCCAAGCGCATATTCGCCTGACGCCACATTTTTGATATCTACCGGAACCATTCCGCTATATCCCTGCAGTACCGGCTGCATTCCCAGTTTTCTCATAATAAGATGGTTCTTTCTGGCAAGCTCTGTCCTCTTGCCAAACCAGGAATCATGTACCGGGCCGCCAAATCCCGTAAGATTTGCCATATATGCCCACGCATAATACGCCGGGCCGGCAATGTAATCCTTTGCCTCCTGGTGGGTGTAACCCAGTTTTCCCAAGAACTGACGCCATACTTCCTCCTGGGCAGTCACATCCAGAACCAAATTCACTCCGTTCAGCGCCAGCCAGTCAAGCTCTTTCCGCCATTCATTTTCACCCCAGAACGGCATAGAATAAGACATCGTACAGTAGTTATATGCATAACGTGTCGGAACTTTACATTCTTTGTGTACTTTCTGTCCCACCGGAACAACCGACTCCGGCATTTTAACCTGATTCCCCACCTGGCTAATCATCACATTACAGTAATATTTCAGATAATGATTCAGCCCGCTGGCCAGGGACACACCGTTATTTCCGGTAATCTTAACCTTACCGTCCCCTGTATCTTCGATATCATAATAGTCATATGTCCCTGGCTCGCCTACTGCAAATGTAAACCAGTCCACATAAGATTCACCAATATTACGGCTGATAATTCCTTTTACCTCGTCAATCGTATCCTGTGCAGTTATCGGCTGGTTGTACGCAGATTCCTCCCAGGATTCCGGCGGGGTAAACTCTGCCGCATGAGCTTCTCCCACCTTTTTCCCTTTAATGCGCACTTCATTTAAAACAGCCTTCTCATTTACAGAATTGTACTCTAAAAGTACGCGCACGCTGCTTGCCTTCACGCCGTCTGCCTGATAGATTTCCCCTTCTTCCGGGCAAGGTTCTTTGCTTGTCTTTTCCGCCAGTTTCGAATAATTCTGCCCGTCATTGCTATAATACAGGGAATACTGAGAATATCCGTTTGACGGCATATAAATCTCAATTTCAGACAGGCTGTATTCACCGCCCAGTCCAATGTCCACATACGCAGGATACTGCTTTGCCGTCCAGGTATTTTTCGTATTTCCGTCCACAATCCTGCCTACGGTATCCTGATCATAATTTGCATGGAGATCTTCGCTGCCCCAGGCAATATTTTCTATATCCCCTTCTGCGAGCGCCGCCTTATTGGCAAAAATCTGAAACTCTGCAAGCTGCGGAATGCTGTTCTTAGCAGCAGCATTCTCTGCCGTAAAGACTGCTTTCAGCGTGTGATACTCCACTTCTTTTGCATTTATCCCCTCCAGCCCGCTTACGGTAACCTCTTTCCGGCTGCTTCCTTCCTGTGTTCCAATCGTGCCGGAAGCTATCTGTGTATATTCAGAACCCCGGCGTTTCTTTCCCAAAATCGTATAGCCGTATACAGCGCCGGAAGTATCTTCTTTCATGGCAAGGACAAACTGGCGGATTTTCTGGTCTACATCCAGTTTCACTTCCACGAAAGGCAGCGTCCCGTTTTCTGTCTCAATCACACTGAAATTCTTCGTATGCAGAGCAGCATATGTATCAAACTTCCCGTCTGCCGCATTTTTCTTTTCTGCCGACGCATTCACACTCGCTTCCAGGGAAACTTCTCCTCTGCTCACTGCAATATTTTCCAGCTCCACAACTTCTTCCGCATCCTGGTCAATATAAATTTCTGCCTCTGTAACTGCCGGCCAGAACTGACCTGCCGCGCCGTCTGTAAGCGGCCTGTCAAGCGTCACATACAAATGGGACATTGCCTGAGGTACATCAAATACAAACTCATATCCCTCGCTTAACGTTGCTGTCTTTTCCGACCCAGGCACATCTGCTAAATCACTAACGACTCCATTTAGCGCATATTTCAGCTTTACATCCATGCTGCGGTTCGAATGGCTCTCGAATTTCAGTACGACTTTTTTTACGCATTTCGTATTTGCCGCCGGTAATGCAAATTCAATCGTACACGGCCAGTTGGCACCATTGTTTATCCACATGGTATCCGTATTTCCATCTACCATATTCGATGCCGGCTTTCCACCCTGTTCACTTGGCACAGTAATCTCGCAGTCTGCCGCAATATTTTCCAGCGCGCCTGCTGCTTCTCCATCTGCCAGCGCCGTCACCGGAATTGCCGTAAATATCATCAGACATGCCATCAGAATACCCACTGCCCGTTTCCATAGTTCTTGTCTCATAGTTACCCCCTTGCTTCCTCCAATACTCGTGTCTAAAACCTTCTGGAAATAAATCCTTTAACACTAATTTCAGTATAGCAGACGGGAGTCAAATATTCAATAGATTAGTTTTCCTTACGAAAGCATTCCGCCCAGCATTCCGCCTCCAGCGCAGATCATCAGCGTAGTCAGCATCTGTACCGGCTGCGCCGAAATTCCGTGCTTCACTGCCAGTGACAGGACAAGCAGGAGCATAAAATAAATTCCTCCTACTGCAAGCCCCCACAGGAATTTCCTGCTGCCGCATTTCTTTCCTGCAAGAAAGCCTCCGATAAAGCAAGACAGAAGGTAGACGAGAATAATTCCCACCGATACCTTCCCTTCGTCCAGCTCGAACTGGAACAGAAGGAAAGTTAAGCCCAGCAGCATAGCAATTGTGATTATGTAGGATACCACTAGTGACTTCAATACAGCCGACACCTTTTTCATATTTACATTCATAGCAGCTTCTCCCATTTAAGATTTGTCCCTTGGAAAAATATATGCCGGCCGCCGCACAGTTATTCTCTCTGTCCTTCTGTTTCACCAAGAAAGCCGCAGCAGGAAATTCACTTCTCTCCTGCTGCGGCTCTTTTCTCTAACGTATCAAAAACTGTACCAGTTCCATATTTTCATTAAAAGCAATGCTGAACACAATCTCTCCGTTTTCGTAGATTCCTTCTATGATAGCCCCTCCATATTTTGTTCCTGTCGCCTTATCTACCGTACCCACGATATCCACATCTCCCAGCTCTTTAAAAGCGCCGTTCTCTTTGAGCAGCGGGTCGCAGCTTTCTGTAAACTGTTCCACCGTATTCTTTTCTTTCAGGCTGGCATCTCCCATATCAATGATTCCCTGATAATCCTTTTCATTAAACAGGCTGACTACTTTTTCCGCTTCTTCTCTTACCGCCGCCTCCTCAAAGGAATCCGGAAGCTTCTCTTTCTGGCTGCATCCCGTCAGGCACACGACTCCAAGCAGAGCCAGCGCCATGATTTTTCCTATCGCCTTTTTCATCTTTTTTCCTCTCTTTCTGCGGCACATACCGCTGACATAATATATGAAATCTCTTTGCTGCTACTGTTTAAACAACAACACTTTTGCCTGTTCCAAATCTTTCTGCACCTGCTGCCACACTGCCTCAATTCCGTCAAATTTCCGGATACCCCGGATGAAAGAATGGAACTCTGTCATGACTTTTTCTCCATAAATATCCTGGTCAAAATCTGCCAGCATCGTTTCTATGGTGATGTCTGAAGAATTATCCACCGAAGGGCGTGTCCCCACATTGGTCACCCCAGGGTATCTCCCGTTTTCCACTTCCGTGCATGTAGCATAGACACCATTAGGCGGCCTGCGCTTGCTGCCGTATATTTTCAGGTTCGCCGTCGGCATCCCCACGGTACGCCCCAGCGCCTTGCCATGGACTACTTTTCCCAGCATGATATACGGATGGCCGCACAGCGCCGCCACCCCCTCCATATCGCCCCTGTCCAGGCACTTTTCCACATCTGCTGCTGTCACGGATTTTCCCTCCGCACACACCGTATCCGCTGCCGTCAGCTTTACCCCACACGTTTCCAGCCTCTTCCTGTCCGAGCATTCTTCTCCAATTATAAACTGTTCCGCCCCCAGCTCTTCTATAAGAACTTTTTGTATAAATCCTTCCCGCCGGGACAACTCCGCAGGCAGGGAAACCAGAACATCCACTCCCATCTTCTCCAAAAGCCAGGCTTTTTCCAGTTCCGTGGTGAGCACGCCTTCTGCCTGAAAACAGCTCACTACCACTGACTGTCTCCCTGTTCTCCGGCTCTCTTCCACCAATTTCCCAACAACCGCCCGATGTCCCAGATGAATGCCATCAAAGCTGCCAAACGTTATACAAGTATGCTCCATTTTTTCTATCTTGTCAATATGCTTCATATCCGCCTCACATCATCCCTCTGCGTCTCAGTCGCCCGTATTGCCTTGTATATCTGCAAAGGGCTGCTGTCGTTACACAGCAGCCCTGGCTACACGAAATTATAGATTGTCCCGGTCGTCTCTCCTGACGCATTTTACTTTGCGGCTGTTTCACTTTCCGCAGCCGTCTCAGATACCGCTTCTGTTTCGGAAACTGCCTCTGTCTCGGATGCCGCTTCTGTTCCCGAAGCAGTTTCGGTCTCAGAAGAACCCTCCGTTTCCTCGCTTCCTGTATCTGCAGCCGTCTCCCCAGACGCTGCTTCCGTCTCTGTGCTCTTTATCTCAAAAGTGTCTGTAAACGTAATTTCATCCAGCAGTTTATCATCCTGGGTAAACTCTGCCGCTTCTTTCCACGCGTTATAGACTTCATCGAACTTATCAGATTTCCTCTGGGATACAATCGTCTCCTTCTGGCTGTCTGTAGCTTCCCTGTCGAAAGCAGACTGCATCTGCGCTACATAATATCCGTTATCTGCCTCAATCACGCTGTCCGCAAGTTCGCCGTCTGAAAGGCTGTCCACAGCTGTCTTTACTTTTTCATCGATACTGCCATTATCCGTTCCATAGGATGTCGTAGTGGCCAACATATTCTCGTCGATTGCCTTTACCGCCTCATCCATATCCGTGCCGCCCTTTACTGCATCCAGCACCTGCTGAGCCTTTTCTTTCTGCGCTGCCTTCTCGTCTTCTGTCATAGATATCGTATTTCCATCATCATCTGTGGTATCCGCCGTGCTGAACATCACATACTTCACGGTCTTCTGTGCCGCTTCCTCATCGGACACCTCTGTGTCCACATCCTTGATAATCGCCGCCCGCATCTTATTCTGAACCAGAGTCAGGGTCAGCATACGCTCTACTATTTCCTGGGATGCTGTCATTGCTTTCAGCACGTCCTCCTCATTGCTCTCCATGAACTTTGTGGCTGCTTCGGTAATCTTCACTTTGTCATCGTCGGTAAGCTCTACGTTATATTCGCCCATATGCTTTTCCAGAATCAGCATCTGCTCTACGTTCTCCACGATACTGCTCTTCACCGTAGGACCATAGCTTGACCACATATCCTCGCCGAACATGCTGCTGTACATACTCTGCATCCCCGCCTGGTTATAACGCACCATAAAGTTTACCAGCGCATAGTCAATCTTCTCTCCATCTAAAGTAGCGACTGCCTTTCCTGCATTGCCTGCGCCGCATCCTGTCACTGTCCCAACTGCCAGACCCAGGCACAGCCCTGCTGCCAGCAGCTTCTTCCCTATCTTACTCATGATAAGCTTCCTCCTAAAAATTGATTCGTTGTCACTTCTTCGAAACACTTCCTCTAGTATAAGCCCTTTCTGGCTTTCCCGCAATATTTTTTCTCAAATTAACACATTTTTCACAGGAGCCGCCCTATTTCAGCAGCTTGATTTCCTCCAGAACTTCTTTAACCACTATGAGCACATCCTCGTTGTCCCGCATCCCCCGTCTCGGCTTCGATAAACGGAAGTATGGCGGCGTGTTCATCACGAAAGCCAGCCGCCCCCTGTACTGCTTTATCAGCAGTTCGATTTTCTTCGGATCCGCCTGTGCCCGCTCAAACATGGTAAACTTAATCTCATTTCCCCGCTGCGCCACCTCCGTTACCCAGGCGCTGTGAGCCAGCGCTTTTAAATTGGCTACGGCCAGTAGGTTCTGTACGGATTTCGGAGGCTCCCCAAAGCGGTCTACCAGCTCTTCCAGCATATCGTCATACTCTTCTTCGTTTTCAATCCCGGCAATCCGTTTGTAAATGTCAAGCTTCTGCCCCTCATTCCGAATGTACCGCTCTGGAATAAATGCGTCAATATCAATGTCTATAGAAGTCTCATACTCCTCCTCTGGCGTCCTTTCTCCCTTTTCCTCTTTCACAGCCTCATGGAGCATCTTACAGTAAAGGTCATACCCCACCGCCTCCATGTGCCCGTGCTGCTGGGCTCCCAGCAGGTTTCCGGCTCCCCGGATTTCCAAATCCCGCATGGCTATCTTGAACCCGCTCCCCAAATCAGTAAATTCCCGGATGGCGTGAAGCCTTTTCTCTGCCGTCTCTTTCAACATCTTATTGCGCCTGTACATCATAAACGCGTAAGCCGTCCGGTTCGAACGCCCTACCCGTCCCCGGAGCTGATAGAGCTGGGACAGCCCCATATTATCCGCATCATGGATAATCATAGTATTGACATTTGAAATATCCAGCCCTGTCTCAATAATCGTGGTGGAAACCAGCACGTCAATTTCCCCGTTGATGAACTCATACATGATTTTTTCCAGTTCACGCTCTTTCATCTGCCCATGGGCAAACGCCACGTTCGCCTCCGGAACCAGCTTCGAAACCGCGTTCGCCATTTCCACAATGGTATTTACCCGATTGTACACATAATATACCTGTCCGCCCCGCGTCAGTTCCCGGCTGATGGCCTCCCGCACCATCTCCTCATTGTACTCCATCACATAAGTCTGGATAGGCATCCTTTCCATAGGCGCTTCCTCCAACACGCTCATGTCACGGATTCCTATCAGGCTCATATGAAGCGTTCGGGGAATCGGCGTCGCCGTCAGTGTAAGTACGTCCACATTTTCTTTCAGCTTCTTTATCTTTTCTTTATGCGTAACCCCGAACCGCTGCTCCTCATCAATCACCAGCAGTCCCAGGTTCTTAAATTCTACGTCAGAAGAAAGGACTCTGTGGGTTCCGATAATAATATCCACCAGCCCCTTTTTCAAATCCGCCAGCGTCTGCTTTTGCTGTGCCTGGGTACGGAAACGGCAAAGCAGATCCACCCGCACCGGGAAATCCTTCATCCGCTGTGCAAAAGTGTTATAGTGCTGCTGCGCCAAAATTGTCGTCGGCACCAGATACACTACCTGCTTGCTCTCCTGCACCGCTTTGAACGCTGCCCGTATAGCAATCTCCGTTTTCCCGTATCCGACATCGCCGCAGACTAGACGGTCCATGATTTTCCGGCTTTCCATATCCTTTTTTACCGCCTCAATCGCCAGAAGCTGATCCGCCGTCTCTTCAAAAGGAAATGTCTCCTCAAACTCCCTCTGCCAGATAGTATCCGGCCCATATTCGAACCCCTCCTGCTCCTGCCGCGCCGCATAGAGCTTCACCAAATCCTTCGCGATATCCCGGACGGCTCCCCGCACCTTCGCCTTGGTCTTTCTCCACTCTGCTCCTCCCAGCGTGTTGAGCTTCGGCTGTCCCGCATCCTTGTCCGCATATTTCTGAATGACATCAAGCTGCGTGGCCAGCACATACAGCTTTCCTCCTCCAGCATACTCGATTTTCATATAATCCTTAGCGACACGGTCTACCTCCACCTTCTCAATCCCCTGGTAAACGCCCAGCCCATGATTTTCATGAACCACATAATCCCCCACAGACAGCTCGGAAAAGCTTTGGATTTTCTTTCCCTCATAGGTTTTCCGTTTCTTCTTTTTCTTTTTTTCCTGCCCAAAGATGTCGCTCTCGGATATCACCACAAACTTAATCAGCGGATACTCATATCCCCGGTTCAATTTTCCGTAGCTTACCAAAATTTCTCCCGGAGCCACTTCCCTGTCCAAATTTTCCGTATAAAAACTATTTAGTTCCGCATCACGCAAGTCTGCCGCCAAACGCTCTGCACGGCTTCTCGAACCGGAAAGCAATATCACCTGATACCCGTTTTTCTTCCATCTCTGTAAATCCTGGACAAGCATTTCAAAACTATTGTTATATGGGTTTACGGCACGCACGTCCACGCTGAATCCAACCGTCACTTTCCACGGCTGCCGGGGAGAGTCCAGGGTGCACAGCCCCAGGCAATGCTGCCGGTTCAACCGCCCGATGGTCTCCTGGCAGGTATTCAGCACGCCTGTCTGCCTTGGGAGCACATACCCTTTCTCCAAGCGGTTTTCCATACTCTCCCTGAACTCCATCTCAATGGCGTTCCCCTCCTCCATAAGACGGTGAGGCTCATCCAGCACAAACAGGGGATCCCTCCCTTTACAGTATTCTATCAGGCTCTCTGTTTTCTCATAGAGATAATCCACCAGCGCGTCCATTCCTGCTTCCCAGGAAAGCTCTGTCAGCCGCTCCTTTGTCTCTTCCAGCAGCATTTTTAAGCGATGTGCCTCCTCTGTCCGCATCTCCTGGCGCATCTGCTCATACGGCTTCTTCACATCCCTTTCCATCTGCCTCACAGCTTTTTGGATGCGCTCCTGATCCGCCACCACCTCCCTGGCCGGATAGATCGTGATATACTCCAGATTTTCTATGGAACGCTGGCTCTCCGCGTCAAAGCTTCGGATGGAATCCACCTCGTCCCCCCATAGCTCAATACGCACAGGATTCTCCTCAGTCAACGGAAAAATATCCAGGATTCCTCCCCTCACCGCAAACTGTCCTGCGCTTTCCACCTGCGGCGCATGTTCATATCCCATCGCCGTCAGCTTCTGCTTGATAGCTTCCACTTCCACCATACTGTCATTTTGGATGGATAAAATGTTTTTTTTCAACTCTTCCAGCGGCATCAAATGATCCATACAGCCGCCCATAGTGGTGATAATCGTCACCTGCTCTTCTTCGACCAATGCTTTAACCGCCGCCAGCCTCTGCTGGACAATCAGGTTGCTGTGGATATCCGCACTATAAAAAATCAAATCCCTGGCCGGATACAGCAGCGCCCTCCTGTCAAAAAAACGGCAGTTCTCATAAATTTCCTTCGCGCGGGATTCACTGTAGGTCAATACAATCTTACATGGAAAATCTCCTCCTGCCGTATATATGAAATGGGGTTTCTGGGCATCAATACACCCTGCCACCTGCACGATACCCCTTTTTTTCAACGATGCTTTGATTTGTGAAAATTCACCCAGTTTTTCTAATGGCTCTGTAAAAGCTCTCATTCTTCTACCTTCTTATTATATTCATTCATTGCCGCCTCCATATTGTCCGTGAGGATTCTGACCACGGCATCTGCCGCCCGCTCCAAAGAAACATCTACCTTCTCTCTCTCTGCTTTCGAAAAACGGCTCAGCACATAGTCCGCCAGGTCATAGCCCTTCGGCTTTTCCCCCACGCCCACCTTTACCCGCTTAAACACCTGGCCTCCCAGATGGGCGATGATATTTTTAATTCCATTATGTCCGCCTGCACTTCCTTTCGCCCGCAGCCTGAGCTGACCTGGTTCCAGGCTGATGTCATCATAGATTACAATCAGTTCTTCTGTCTCGTCTATCTTATAGAAGTCTATGAGCTCTTTTACGCTCTCACCACTTAAATTCATAAATGTCTGGGGTTTTGCCAGAACCACCCGGTTCCCCTCCACAATCCCCTTTCCGTATAATGCCTTATGCTTTTTCGCGTCCACACTGATTCCATAACGCTCTGCCAGCACATCAATCGTATCAAACCCCACATTATGACGGGTGTGGGCATACTGTTTCCCAGGATTTCCAAGTCCTACGATAATATACATACTTTCCCCTTTCTGACGCACTTGCCGCGCCATACCGATAGATTTGAAAATTTTCACTTCCAAGCTTACCTCCCCTGTTTCATACCCATATGGCACATTTCCAATACTTTCCGGTACGGCATCTCCCCTCCAAAGATGTCCAGGGCGCTCCCGACAGTCACATCCACCGCATCCTTCCCCAGCACCTTCAGCTTTTCCAAATCATCAAAACTGCCCACACCTCCTGCGTAAGTCATGGGAAGCCCCTGCCAGTTCCCCAGCATCCGCACGACCTCTTCCTCGATGCCGTTTGCCTTCCCTTCCACATCCACGGCATGAACAAGAAACTCGTCACAGTAACCGGCTAATGCCTCCAGCGTCCATTCATTCAACACTGTCTCCGTAAACTTCTGCCAGCGATCGGTAACGATAAAATACTCATCCCCCCGCTTCCGGCAGCTCAAATCCAGTACCAGGCGTTCCTTTCCTACAGCACTTTTTATCTTATCCAGATTCGTATAATTCAAGCAGCCGTCCTTAAACACGAAGCTTGTGACAATTACATGGGAGGCTCCCGCATCCAGATAGTCTGCCGCGTTCCCGTCATGAATCCCACCGCCAGCCTGCAGCCCTCCCGGATACGCCCGCAGCGCTTCCAGCGCCTGCGCCCGGGTCGCCTCATAATAAGGGGACGAAACCGGATTCAGTAAAATAATATGTCCTCCCTGCACCCCGTCTCCCCTGTAGAGCCTGGCATAATAAGGAGCATCCTGGACAGACACAAAATTCTCCGCCGCCAAATCCCCAGAATCTTCCAGGGAGCCTCCGACAATCTGTTTTACTTTTCCATTGTGGATATCAATACATGGACGAAATCTCATCTGTTATTCCTTTCTTACTGCAAATAGTAACTTTCCTTTCTCTTAAAACCACAAAAAGCCGGCATTCCGTACCGAAAATCCCTGTGCAGATTCCTGAAAATCTTTGCCCAGGAGCTCTCGGTACGCAGTGCCAGAGCTGCTGTCTTGCTTCTTTTACTGAATCTCCAAAAATCTTCTCTCCAGCTCGGAAAACACCTCTCCCAGAGAACACTCAAAAGAAATATCCGAAGCAGGATTTATCTTCACCTGAAGCCTGTCCCTGTTAATCACCACCAGATGGTTTCCCCTGAACTCATGGATATAGTACGCCGCAGGGTACACCGTCAGCGAGGTTCCTCCGATAATCAGCATGTCTGCCCTGCGAAGTTCCTCCTCCGCTTCCTGGACTGCCCTCCCGGGAAGCTGCTCTCCGTAAAGAGTCACGTCCGGCCGCACCATATGTCCGCACGCAGGACATTCCGGAATGGAACTCTCTGACTGAAAAATAAAATCTCCGCCATATTCTCTGTGACAGTGAACGCAATAATTCCTCTGGGTCGTCCCGTGAAGCTCAATCACGCGCCTGCTGCCTGCCATCTGGTGCAGCCCGTCAATATTCTGGGTAATTACCGAAGAAAGCTTCCCTGCCTCCTCCAGCCTGGCCAGCATTTTGTGGGTGATATTCGGCTTTATCCCCCTTGTGTCCAGCTTCTGATTGTAAAATTCATAAAACACTCCCGGCCTGTCGTACAAACAGGCAGAGCTCAACAGATACTCCGGCGAATACTCGTCAAACTGTACGTCATGCTGGTTGTACAGCCCATCCTTGCTCCTGAAATCAGGAATACCGCTCTCCGTGGATACTCCCGCCCCGCCAAAGAATACGGTTTTCTTCGATTCGTTCATATAGCTAATCAGGCGGTCAATCTTTTCTTTCATCATCCATCCCCCTGCCCCCGGATAAACATACCGAAACCCTGGGCTTTTCATTCATAGCTGACATTGTACCATACTTCTTTGCGTATATCCAGACTATAAATGCCTGATACTGCCTAAAATAGTCAACGTCCTGCCTTCTTATTCTGCTTTGTCGGCGAGTTCACCGGTTCCGCAGGCTTCCAGAGCAGGCGGCCGCCTCTTCTGCTAATACACCTCCGCCCCAAAGGGCATCAGCGCCAGCTTTGCGAGCTTAAACTGCTGCATCCCAAACGGGATTCCGATAACAGTAATGCACAGTAATACACCAAGCAGCACATGTTCCAATGCCAAAGCCAATCCGGAAAACAGCAGCCATACGATGTTCAACAGAAACGAAGCAGCGCCCCCGCCATAGCGAACCTGCTTTCCAAACGGAAAGAAACTAAGCGATGCAAGCTTAAAGCACTGCACGCCTACCGGGATTCCAATAATCGTAATACACCAGAGGCAGCCTGCCAGACACCAGCTCAGCCCACTCAGCGCGCCGCCAAACAAAAACCACAACAAATTCCCTAAACAACCCATTTTATACACCTCCTGTGATATACTTTTTAAACATTGCTGCTTTCCTCATCTTCATATAGAATAAAAATAACCGCCTATCCCTTACAGAATAAGCGGCTCTGCCTGAAAGTCAATGTCTGTTCCTGCCGTGCATTCTCAACGCACAGCCCATCTATCACCACACTTCAACCAGCTTTTCCTTACCCTGTATAGATACACAAAGCTAAGACTCCGTCTTTTATCCGACGCTTGTTCATATCGTTCGCTATTCAGGTATGTACTCAAGCTGATTGTCCTGTTCATCGTCATTTCCTTTCTAGACGTTTTGTCTATTTTGTTTTTTACTATAACATAGATTTGAGGAGCTGTCAGCATAAAATATTTCAATCCACCCAGATAAAAACTGAAAAGCCCTGCCGTCATCAAATATTGCCAAGGCATTCTTTTCTGCTGCCATCTTCAGAGCAGCCTTTTTCTGCAAACCGCCAATTTTCCTCTGCCCTAACGGATAAAATTCGTAAAAACAGGTGCTTCACGCTCTGGCAAAACAATACCAGCCTTGCGGGCTGCCTCCTGGCACCGCAGCAGATATGCCATATTTCTTCCAAGAACCCGCATAGTGTGCAATCCGCAATTTCCTTATGTATATATCATAAGATAGTTGTCTATTCCCTATGCATAAAAATGTAGGTCTGTGCTGATATATAACATCTTCTTTCGGATATAATTGTTTTACTAAACCATAAACAAGTTGCTCTGATTTCCATTTGTTTTCTGGTAATATATATTCATACCAATCTACATCCTCATATACACCTTTTTTAATATCATAAATTACCTTCCCATCAGAATAATCTTCATAAAACTTTATATAGGCATTTAACCAACAAAACCTCATACCTTTTTCTTCTATTCCTAATCTGCTTGGGTAAAGATTTTCTTTCCTCCAACTAGAGGAACCAGATTTTGCTCGGAGTTCTAATATCTCTTTCATATTTCTATCAAATAAAATATTCTATTCCACCTTTACTATAATCTCCATAATCTGTATGCTTGAAATTTTGTTCCTTTGCACATATACATGTACCATATAAAGTGCTTCCTATATCAATAACTTTATTTATCGTATGTTTGGCAGAGGTTCGATAAACTGCGTAACCAACTTTACCAAAATCAGATAGTTCAAAAACAATACAAGGTATTTTAAATCCCAACCATTTTTCAAATCGTTCTCATATTTTTAGTTCCGGTAAGCATTGTTCAACTCTTGAATAACGACTCGGAAAACTACTTTCAATAGCTGAAAGGTCTTTTCCTAATCCGCCGTAATAAGGATGAAACTGTAACATAATTCCGCAGGATAGAACTTGAAATTTTTTTAATTTCAAATCATAAATTCCTTCATTGAATATTTCCTCAAGTATTACCCGTTCAAAAATATCCCACTTTTGATAATAAATAAATTCAATACAACTATTTTCAATGAGATAAACCACTTCATACTCACTTATTATAAATTTTTGATAGGAATGTTCATTGATATACTTTTCGAATTCTGCTAATACTTTAATAAAACACTCTCGCATAAATCACCTCATAAACGGCTAATCAATCCTACAAAACAGAATTTGTCACTCTACAGATTGTTTCAGACCAAACGCCAACCATCTGCCGTCTATATCTTCAATAACAAATTCTCTGTTCTGGTAGTCTGTTATATTAAGCGGTCTGACCACATTAACTCCCTTTGAAACAAAGTCCTTTTCCAAAGATTCCTGGTTGTCAGTATACAGATACGCATCATATCCGTATCCATACAATTCTCTGTTTGACTGGATTCTGTCTGTATTTGCCTGAAGCAGTACGATTTCTATCTTATCCAGATATAAACAGATATGCGGTTCTTCACAATTCAGGTACTCAACAGCAGAAAAACCGAGATTACTTACATAGTACTCTGCAGTTTTCTTGATGTCCGGAACAGGAAATATACAGCTTAACCCTCTCATGCTCATATGGTTTTCTCCCTGCAAATTCAAGTTTGCTAATCTCTTCTAACACCGAAATTATACCTCAATTCTTTACAAATTTCCATACACAGTAAACTCTATTTCTATGCACAGCAAAAGCGGCTGGAGGCATCTGGCGCAAACCCGATGCCCCGCCCGCTTCCGGCTTTAAATCTCCGTCCCGACTTCCACGCCGTTGAGGAAGGTAAACACCACCCTGCCGTCCGGATAGACCGTTGCGTAATCCACAAGCCTGTGGAACAGCTTTTCGTTGAAATCCACCGGCAGCTCTTCCGTCTCGCTAAGCCCTGCAAGGAAGCCGCTGAAAATGTCATACTGGATTTCCTTCTTCTCCCGCTCTTTTTCCAGGCTGTCCATCCGGCTCTCAAGGGCGGCGTACCAGCTGGCATACCCGTCATACTTTTTGCGGTAATCGTGCTGGTCAAGTTTCCGGGTGGCGTTCTCATCGACCAGCTTCTGGATCAGCCCTGCGGTCACCTCCATCTCGCTGCTGACTGCCTCCATCTCCGTGTCAATGGAACCGCAGTCTGCCAGAGCCTCCATGACTGCCCGACAGTCCCCGATGACCTCCTCCCGTTTCTCCATCAGGATGCCGGCCGCCTCCAGGAACACCTCCTTTATCCGCTGCTCATACAGATGGGGCGTGGCGCACCTGCTCTCGCCTTTGAACTTGGCATTGCACTGCCATACCGTCCGCTTGTACTTGCTGTTGAAATGCCAGACCTTGGAGCCGAAGTATTCGCCGCAGTCACCGCATTTCAGCTTTGCCGAGAACGGGCTGTGGCAGTTGTGGCTCCGCCCCAGATTCTTCCTCCGCTGTATCTCCATCTGCACGAGCTGCCACTCCGCGGGCTCGATGATGGCGTCATGGCTACCCTCCACGTAATACTGCGGCACCTCCCCTTCGTTCGCCTTGCGTTTCTTGGAAAGGAAGTCAACCGTGTAGCACTTCTGCAGGCGGGCGTCGCCTTTGTACTTCTCATTGGAGAGAATGTTCTCAACCGTCCTGTGCCGCCATGTTTCCTTCCCCGTGGGCGTCGGGATGTTCCTGTCCGTCAGATATTTTGCAATGGCGTAAGGCGTCTGCCCCTGCATGAACAGCCGATAGATGAGCCGCACCGTCTCCGCCTCTTCCGGCACAACCTCCATCTGCCCGTCCTCCCCTTTCCGGTAGCCGAGAAAGGAACTGTAGGCCAGGCTGACCTTGCCGTCTGCAAACCGCTTCCGCTCCCCCCAGCGCAATACCTCGCCCTCCAGCGGCTTACCGGGCACAGGCTCCATATCACGGAGTGCATTGCCAGGGAAAAGGTCTATATGCTCAATAACATTTTCCTTAAGTTCAGCGAGTTTGCCATGCCGGACAAAAACAAGCATCCTTTCTCGGACAAGTATGGCGCCACGGCGGAAGCTGTCCTGACGGATTACCTCTCCACGGAAGACATCGTGGATGCATCCGTAGATGAACTGGTCACTTTTATCAGTTCCAAAAGCCGCGGACGGATCTCTGACCCGCAGCAGACAACATACCTGCTCCAGAAAGCCGCCCAGGACTCCTACCGGCTGGACAAGTGCCTTTACGAGCCCCTGACGGTATCCATAGGCTGTTCCTTTAATTGCATCAGTGCCTTTGAAAAAGAACTCAAGGCTATAAATGACGCAATATTGAGGGCTGTAAAAGGCCTCAATCCAACGGAGTACCAGATACTGTCCTCCGTTCCCGGCATTGGCCATGTATACGCCAGCGGGATACTCGCTGAGATCGGCACCATCAAGTGCTTTAAAAGTAATGATGCCCTTGCCAAATACTGCGGCATTGTCTGGAAAGAAAACCAGTCCGGGGAGTTTGAGGGGGAAGACACTCCTATGAACAAAGCCGGCAACCGCTACCTTCGGTATTACATGATTGAAGCCGCCGGGAGCGTGATACAGCACTGCCCGGAATACAAAGCCTTTTATGACAAGAAATTTGCTGAGGTAAGAACCCATCAGCACAAACGAGCACTCGCGTTGACTTCCCGTAAATTGATACGTATGCTTTTTGGACTGCTGGCCAATGGCAAACTCTACTCTGTGGAAAAGAGTAGGTAATCCATACAAAATATCGAACTTGCATTCCATTTAGGTCGTAGGTTTATTAAAGTTACCCTTCTTCCAGAAAATCTTTTTTATTTTCCCCTTGACATTTCACCAAATTGCTTTTCCCTTGTTTTAAATATAAGTATGTAAAATCCGTACACCATTTTTGATTCGGCCGTTCTGCTTCAAATTTCTGTTCCAGAAGATTCACAAATTTCTTGAAAAAGTATTGTTTCCATTCTTCCTTGCATAATTTACAAGTTCCGGATCAGATAATGATTCAGAAAACATTTGAAATCTTTTTTATAAGATTTATCCATATGCACCCCCTGCCTATATTTTTGTGTAAAAAAAGGAACCTGTTGACAGATTCCTTTAGATTTTTCCTTAAGTTTATGATATTTAGCATAGCTGGAGGATTAGGATTTTCGTTTAATTTTTACGGAGCTACTCTGTCCCTTCTTTGCCAGAAGCTTTGCATATGCTTTGTATTTACTGGAAGGAACTTTAATCACAGCTTTTTTGTGAATCCCCTTAAAGCAGTTTGCACCGACTTTTTTCAAAACCTTACTCTGAATCGTAATGCTCTTTAAAACTGTACAGTTATTAAATGCCTTGTTTCCGATTTCTTTTAACTTGGTACTCTTAACCGTAACCTTCTTTAATTTCTTACAGCCTGCAAAAGCATTCTTGCCAATGGTCTCCACATTCTTGCCGATCGTAATGCTAGTTGCTTTTTTCTTTGAAAAAGCAGAACTCTGAATGGATGTTACACGATAGTGTTTGCCTCCGATCTTTACGGTAACCGGAATTGTAATTGCCTTTCTTTTATCCACCTTAATGCCGGTTGCCTCTACTGTGGAATCGCTTGTAATCCGGTAGAGATAATTTCCTATTGCTATTTCTTTCTGATTTGTTATTTCTTTCTGATTTGTTGTTTCTTCCTGATTTGTTAATGCAAGATAGTTTGCTTCTGCATCTGTCAGCAATTTTAGCGCAGTGGCGGAAATCAACTGTTTCTGTGCATTTGTCAAAGCATTATAGGCTGCTCTGGCAGCATTTATTTTCTGTTTGCACTCAGCTGTGTTTACAACTGTTCCAATTGCCTGTATTTTATTCGATACTTCATCTGCCGCCTGTTGATCTGCTTTTGCCTGATTTGTTAACGCAAGGTATGTGTTTTCTGCATTTGTCAGCAGCACCAGTACCTCGCCGGAAATCAACGCCTTCTGCGTATCCGTCAAAGCATCATAGGCAGTTCTGGCAGCATCTATTTTCTGCTTACATTCAGCCGTATTTTCAACTGTTCCAATTGCCTGTATTTTATTCGATACTTCATCTGCCGCCTCCTGATCTAAGGTCTGGTTTAACACATTTTCTGCCGCATTGAGCTGTTCCCTTAATGCAACGGAAATAAAGCTTTTTTGTCTATCTGTCAGCGACTCATAAGCATCAACTGCCTTTTGGATTTCTGTTGCCTTTTCGTTCGTGAGCTCCTGATCTGCTATATTTCCCAAACCATTGATTAGAGTTATAACAGCATTTGCTTCCTGCTGATCTAACGCAGCCTCCGCGTCTGATAATACCTTCATTGTCTCATTTGGCACCAATGCTTTCTGCTTCTCCGACAATTTCTCATAGGCCGCCCTTGCCGTTTCAATCGCTTGCTTCGTTGTAGCATTAATCGTGCCCGTTATGGTTCCAATTGCATTGATCTGAGTTATCGCAGCATTTGCCGCTGCCCTGTCTTTCTCATCTTCCGTTTCTTCCCCCAACAAAATTTCCTGTTCCTCAAAAGTAACGATCTTCGCAGTGGAGCCTTTTATCTTTGACGTAACGTTTACGGTATATCTGCGGTTCTCCGGCAGATATATTGTTGCCTCTTTATCATCCAGCCCCAACTCTTTCGTATAGGTTCTTCCGTCAGCATCCGTCAGCATGACCGTCATATCGCCGAGCGATCCACTTGCATATTTAGCATCCAAAGCCGTTTTGCTTATTTTAAGCCCGTCTTTATCATTTGTCATCTCTATATCCGGCACAACATTGCTTGTTTCATATGTGTAAGCAAACTGATAAGAAAGATTTGCAATTTGGGTATTCGAATCCAGACCACATTCCCGAATAAATTGCGCGGTCAGATGCACATGGCCTGCCGCTCCCGGATGTACATACCCATCTCCAATTCCAAAATAATAATTCGGACTCCACAGATAAGTATATGCGCCAAACTCTTTATTCCAATCTGTATATTGATCAATGAATAAAATCCCCTTTTCATCTTCCTCAGCGACTGCTTTCATGCGTGCCACAGAACCATTTGGTCCTGAAAGCTTAGTTGCATAATCTTTACTTTCACTTCCGGTCCATTTCGCTGGAGTTGGGGATCTGAAAATAATAATCGCGTCTTTATTTACCTTTCTGATTTCCTCTACTATGCTCTTAAGGTTTGCATTATACTTATCACTGATCTCATCATTTGTTCCAAGCATAATCGAAACAATATCCGGCTTGTATTTTGCCATACGCTGTTCCAAATACAATAAAGTGCCTCTTCCCCCTTGATCCGGAGTTGTGTCAGCTCCCGTTGTGGCTCCGGAAACCGCCGTATTCACTACAACATCATCCGTTCTTCCCAGATCCTCTTTCAGATACTTTTCAAAAAGACGGGCGATAGCGTCATAGCCTCCAAGATACTGGTGCCCATGTGTGATGGAGTCCCCCATAAACAGCCACGTCAGAGGTTTATCCCCTTCTGCCTTCTGCCGTATCGCTTCTGCCAGTTCTCCTGAAACCTCCTGCCTTTTTGCCGTATCGTTATCCACTACAGTGCCTTCTACCAAAGAAAGCTGCGTCACTGTATCTTCATCTTTACATAAAACAAGCAGTTCATATTCTTTTCCAACCGGAAGATCTTTAATGACAAACGGATTCTGATATGCAGCTCCTCTGATTGCCGTTCCCTGAATTGTCAATATATATTCAAACGAAGATGCTTTTATCTGATCCGGAACTGTTACGTTCAAATCATTTTGAGATATCACTGCTTCCGGTATCTCTTTCCAATAAATATCCGGCGTCTCTTCTACCGTCCAGTTTTTCGTTATTCCCGTAAAACCGGAAGTGCTTCCTCTCACGATCTGAGAAAGCTGCCTTGCAATTTCAAGATGCCCGTTCGCATTCAGACGATCGCCCGTTAAATTATTTTGTTTAAAGCTATCCGTCTGCGTCAGCGCCAGATGATCCACCAATGCCATCCGTTTTTTGTCTTCATCGGAAGCTGTATTAAAAACTTCTTTTGCTGCATCTGCATATGCCTCGACATTCTCCTCCAGAGCGTTATCCGTTACAGCATGGGGGAGCTGAATCACAACATATCCGCCGTTTCCTTTCATCGCAAGAGAAGTCTGTATAATAGACGAAAGCGCTGTTTTAAATGCTGCAATTCCGCCATCTCCTTGGCTATAATCTTCCGATCCTATCAAATAACTGACAGCTTTTGGATCTGTCTTTTCGATATAATTTTCTAGATTGGCTGCAAATTCCACTGCATCGCAGCCTGCTTTTCCCACATTAATCATATAACGCTGGTACGCTTGCGGTGTCCAAGAGTTGCCTGCTCCGCTTTGCCACCCACGCACATGTTCTTCAAAATGCCCGATATAATTATGGAGACTGCCGATTTCGGCAAATCTTCCCTGTGTTTCGATTCCGCCTCCAAACAGCCATGTATTGTCGCCTATGGTAGTAGAAAACATGGTCGATCTAAGTTCACTTCCCACCTGACTTTCATCTGCCATTGGAACCGCGATGCCCTCATCCGTACTCCCTTCTGCCGCACCGACTATCAGGCAACTGCCGCTGCTGCTAATGACAATCCCTATCGACAGAATGAATGCCAAAATTCTGTTCCATACCTTCATTCCTTATTTCTCCCTTCCGTTTTTAATATTTTTCGCTAATTTATTAAGGATATTATATATACAAAAATCTCTCATTGCAAGGACAAATCGGGAGTTTGATGCTAATGGATACTGTCAAGTAATCGTTGGCAGTTTTTTTCGTACAGATTTTCTTATTCCGGTCGTATCCCAGACTACTTGAGTTCTGCCGTCTAAAATCCGGCCACCACAAGCAGCTTCTTACGTTCTCCGTGTATCGTTCTTTCTAATCCTGCCATATGCCCGATTACCGGGTATTCATATCCTTTCCCTGTCTTATTGATTCCATCATACAGTTTATCTTTGTTTATTCGCAAATTCAATCATGAGTGAAACCAGATAAGGAGAAAACTAAAAATTGTGTTTAAGACAACAGACACCATAATGTGGAGTGAATATCTTATTTGGAGGAAATAGAAAATGGCAAAATCATTATTTGAGGAACTGGGCGGCAGATACGAAAGGCAAGGCGATTATTTAATACCGTGTTTGACTGTACCCGCCGAAGAAGAACAGCCCATAGGCATATGGGGACAGCGGTATTTGGATTATCTGAAGCAGTACCAAAAGGTTACATATACCAATCTTCTTACAAGCGGTAGGCAGGGCGCTTATCTTGCCGACATTGACAGGCAGGCGCAGGAACACTTTGAAAGGCTCATAGAGGGCATGAAACAGGCACAGGGTATCACAAACAACTAAAGGCAGAAAACGCCTTAGAATGGACAGGAAGAATGAATAACATAAGGGCGTGTGCGAAGGAGATTG
Source organism: Lachnospiraceae bacterium 46-15 (assembly GCA_041223665.1). Classification (GTDB taxonomy): domain Bacteria; phylum Bacillota; class Clostridia; order Lachnospirales; family Lachnospiraceae; genus Hominisplanchenecus_A. The sequence goes on along the minus strand of JBCLQO010000004.1, from coordinate 78,246 downwards.
TATATGATGAAATCATTTACACATAGACATGTGATACCGAACACAGAGTACAAGCGATATTTTCAAGTATCTTTATACTACAAAATCGTATGCAGACAGCGGGTGAAAAACTTCAAACGGAAATATCCCTAAAGCAATGGTTATTACTTGCAATGACAGCTTGCTGTCCAGAGCCACGAACATTAACAAATATCGGAAACCTTATGGGCTGTTCCAGACAGAATATAAAAAAATTAGCTTTAACTCTTGAAACGAAAGGATTTGTCCGTTTGCTATTAGAGGGAAATAATTCTGTCCGTATTGAGCTAACCGATAAAGCAGGCCAATATGCCGTAGAAATAGGAGAACGCCATTCACAGTTTTTGAAGTTGCTATTTACAGATTTCAACGAGGACGAAATAGATTTGCTTTTCCGTCTTTATGTAAAATTATTTGCTGGCATAGAGCGGGTAGAAAAATATGCGGAGAAATTAGGCTAATGAACATTGGTAATGGGTAAATGATTTTCATCATCAAGCATAATTTGATTGCCGCAAACCGATTTAAGGATTATTTAATAACTTCTATGCTACAATCGATTCACAAAGCGAAAGGAGCAGCGAAAATGTATTTACAAATACTGAAAAAAGACCTTAAGCGCAAAAGGGCGATGAACGTGATACTGCTGGTATTTATTATACTCGCGTCGATGTTCATGTCCTCCGGCGTGAGCAACATCATCACCGTGACGACTGCGCTGGACAGCTATTTTGAAATGGCGGACGTGCCCGATTATTTCGCGTTTAGCGAAAACAAATCTAACCACCAGGATATTTGCGGGACGCTTGAAAACGCTTCTGCGATAGACGAGTTCCGTATCGAGGAGTTTGTCGCAATGTCCCAGTCCAATATTACGCGGGTCGGCGAACCGCTTAACGCTTCCAACCTCAGTCAGACATTAGTATTACAGAGCGACAGAGATATGGGGATAAATTATTTTCTGGACGACGAAAGTATTCTTAAAAGTGTGCCGAAAGGGGAAATTTACGCTACCCGTTTCATCGAAAAAAACATGGGACTTGAGGCAGGCGACAAAATTATTGTCGAAATAGAGGGCGTAAGCCGCGAATTTACCTTTGCGGGCAGTTTCAGGGACGCTGTCTGCGGCACGGAATTGATGGGCTTTAAAAGGTTTATCCTGAACGGCGAGGACTTTGACGAATATATGTCCGATGAGACGGTAAAAAATATGTACGGAGGAAAATTCTTATACATACACACCGCCGACCTTGACAAGACCCTGTCCCAGATCGCGGATCTATCCGATAGCTTTTCCTTTTCGGGCGATGCGGAGATGCTGGGTCAAGCCTATATTTTTGATATGATCATCATGGGTCTTATCCTTGCGGTGAGCCTTATTCTTATAATCATATCCTTTGCGGTACTGCGGTTCACCATAGCCTTTACACTCTCTGAAGAATTCCGCGAGATAGGCGTTATGAAAGCAATAGGCATACGGAACATAAAAATCCGGGGACTGTACCTTACAAAATACTTCGCTATTTCCGTTGTCGGCGCAGCACTCGGCTTGATACTCAGCTACCCGTTCGGGAAAATGCTTATAAATTATTCCTCGGAGTCGATTATAATAGACAGCGGCAATAACGGATTTATAAACGCTGCCTGCGCAGTTCTGACAGCGGCTGTCATTCTCCTGTTCTGTCTCAGCTGTACGGGCGGAGTGAGCAAAATGTCCCCTATCGACGCCGTAAGAAACGGTCAGACGGGGGAACGCTTCCGCAAAAAGAGCGTTATGAGCCTTGGAAGATCGCGGCTTGGCACGACGGTTTTCCTTGCCGCAAACGATATTGTAAGCAGTCCCAAACGCTACGCTGTCATTATCCTTACGTTTTTTCTGTGCATGTCGCTGCTGATAATGCTTTCCAATGCCACGGCGTCTCTTAAAAGCGGAAAGCTGGCGAAATATTTCGGTATGGCGGACTGCCACGCCGTTACGGACGTCGGCGACGAAGTTAAGAAATTTATGACTGTGGACGGACATGAAGAGGTTAAAAAATATCTTGATGATATGGAGCAGACCCTTGCGGAAAACGGTATGCCCGCGGAATGTATGGCGGAATATTTTATTTTTTCGATGATAAGATACGGCGAATATGAAAGCAAGGCAGCTATACTTCAGGGTACGGGAACAACAATGGACATGTACGAATATTTAGAGGGTACTCCTCCCCAAAACAGCGACGAAATTGCAGTGACGACCCTATTGGCAAAAAAGCTGGGTGCGGAAATAGGCGATACCGTTATTGTGTCCTACCCGACGGGCGAAACAGCGGAGTTCATCATAACCGCTCTGTATCAGTCAATGGTCAATCAGGGCATATCCGCAAGGACTCATACCGGCTGCGATATAAACTATCTCTCAGCAAGCGGCTCCCCTGGTACACAGATCAGATTTACGGACGATCCCGGCGATGAGGAAGTATTGCGCAGAATTGAAAAGATCAAGGAGCTTTACCCTGAATTTTCAAGCGTTAAAACAGCAGGCGAAACTGTAAATGATACCACCGGGGTTGGCGATGCCATAGACGCAGTGAAAAAAATGTCCGCCGTACTTACGACAATTTTGGCCGCGCTTATCACCGTTCTTATGGCGCGTTCCTTTATTGCGAAGGAGCAGGCAGAGATCGTCCTTATGAAAGCTATAGGCATGAGAAACACCAAAATATACGGACAGTACACGTTAAGATTTTTCATTGCGGTGGCGGCAGCTGTACTTCTTGCGGAGCTTTTGGGTATGCCCATTACAAAGCTTTGCTTCGACCCTGTTTTCAGGACGATGGGGCTTGAAATGGGCGTAGAATATATGCAAAACCCTGTGGAGATATACGCAGTATTCCCCGTTATCGTCCTTACCGCCACAGCCGTAAGCGCATTTTTGACCTCTCTGTACACAAGAAAAATCAAATCCTCCGATACGGCAAACATTGAATAATGAAAGGAAGAAGCAATTATGAATATTCTCGAAGTAAAAGACCTCTGCAAAACGTATATCGTAAACAAGCGGCAGAACAACGTATTGAAGAACATAAATTTCACGATTGGCGAGGGAGAAATGGTCGCCGTTATGGGGCCGTCAGGCTCTGGAAAATCCACGCTGCTGTACGCGGTTTCGGGCATGGATGATGTCACCGCAGGGGAGGTGAACTTCTGTGGAAAAAATATCGCAGGGATGGGCGAAAGAGAACTTGCAGACCTGCGCCTTGACGAAATGGGTTTTATCTTTCAGCAAATGTATATGCTGAAGAACCTCACCATATTGGATAATATCATACTTCCTGCAACGCAATCCAAAAAGCAGTGTGAACCCCGCAGGGAAACGGCGCGGCGCGGCCAGGATTTCATGCGCAGGCTCGGCATTATCGACATTGCCGACAACGACATCAACGAGGTTTCGGGCGGTCAGCTTCAACGGGCGTGTATCTGCCGCAGTATGATGAACAATCCGAAAATGATTTTTGCTGACGAGCCAACAGGGGCTTTGAACCGCACTTCCTCCGATGAGGTAATGGAGGAACTTGTAAAATTAAATTCTGAGGGAACAACAATCATGCTCGTTACCCACGATGTTAAAGTCGCAGCAAAATGCACAAGGGTCATGTACATTGTCGACGGGAACATAAAGGGAGAGTTTGACTTAAGCAACTGCTCCACACAGATGAGAGAACGGGAGCGCGCGTTGAATAACTGGCTTCTGGAATTAGGGTGGTAATATGGATATTCTTATTGTTGAGGACAACAAGGAGCTTGCTGATCTGCTGTGTGATTTTCTCCGCGCGGAGAATTATACGGTATCGGCGGTTCAAACAGCCGAAAAAGCCTTGCTGCTGTACGAGCGATACGGCGCAAGGCTTGTCGTGCTTGATATCATGCTGCCCGATAGGGACGGATTTTATGTTCTGGAAAAAATCCGCAGGTCAAGCAACACGCCCATACTGATTGTAAGTGCGAAAACGGAAAAAGAAGACAAGCTGAACGGACTAAATCTCGGCGCAGACGACTATATAGAAAAGCCATATGATATTGATATTATGCTCGCAAAAATAAGAGGGATTTTTAAGAGACAATACGCTCTTGATGAAATTACCGACGGCAATATGCGCATAAATAAGGCAAGCCGTGTCGTTTACAAAAATGAAAAAGAACTTGAAATGACCACGAAGGAATTTGAGCTACTTCTGCTTTTAATGGAGAATAAGGGCAGGGCTTTAAGCAAGGAATACATTTTTGGACAGGTCTGGGGCAGCGACAGCTTTTCAGAACAACAGACACTGACGGTACACATAAAATGGCTGCGGCAGAAAATAGAGGACGCCCCCAAAAATCCTAAAAAAATAGTTACTGTATGGGGGGTGGGTTATAAATATGAAAGCGTTTAACAAAATTTTCTTCGTAGTTGCGGTTGCCGTAATCCTGCTGTTTGTTGTCGTGAATCTGATTCTTGTTGCCGATAAAACCAACGACGGCAGACTATACCGCGTAGAGACAAGCCGCCTTGTTCGAGAAATAGAAGCAAATGGTTCTGCTGACATTTCCGAATGTGAGTATGTAACAAATATTGAGAGATACGGAGAAAAATTTTACAGCACAGACAGCGACTATGTTATCCGTGAAATAAACGGAGAACTTTATCGCTTTGATTACAATACTAACGGCTACTCCGACAAAACGCGGCTTACAGGAATTGTAAATGCCGTTCTCGGCGTTATGGCGATTTTAATCATAACGGTATTGCTTTATATAAAATTCGCAATTCTTATGCCCTTTGAACGTCTGAGCGGTATCCCTTACGAGCTTTCAAAGGGTAATCTTGCCGCGCCGATAAAGGAAACGAAAAACCGTTTTTTCGGAAAATTTCTTTGGGGGATCGATATTCTCCGTGAAAATATAGAACAGCAAAAGCAGCGCGAACTGGAAATGCAGAAAGAAAAGAAAACACTGCTGCTATCGCTCTCGCACGATATTAAAACGCCGCTTTCCGCTATAAAATTGTACTCGGCAGCACTGTCAAAAAATTTGTATTTGGACGCGGAAAAGCAGCACAAAATCGCTGAAAACATCAACGAAAAAGCGGACGAGATCGAGGGCTATGTTTCACAGATTATAACGGCTTCAAGAGAAGATTTCCTCAGTCTTGAAGTGAATATGGGCGAGTTTTATCTTTCGGAACTTGTTGAAAAAATCGCGGGATATTACAAGGAAAAACTGGCACTTATCAAAACAGATTTTATTATCGGAAAATATAAAAACTGCCTGCTATCGGGGGATTTTAGCAGGAGCGTTGAAGTGATACAAAACATTATGGAAAATGCCCTCAAATACGGCGATGGCAGACATGTGGAATTGATTTTCCCCGAAGACGATGAATGCGTCCAAATTGCGATCAAGAACGGCGGTTGTACGCTTGTGAAGGACGATTTGCCGCATATTTTCGAGAGCTTTTGGCGCGGAGTAAATGCGGGAAACATTGGTGGTAACGGGCTGGGGCTTTACATTTGCAGACAGCTCATGCGCAAGATGAATGGCGAAATTTTTGCGAAGATCGACGATGACATCATCACTGTCACCACAGTTTTCGCAAGAGCGTAAATGATTGAAAATTGAAAAAGCCATGCAAAGGATAGGTAAATATATGCGAATCAATCACACAAGAGAAATAGCTTATTATTCGAAAATAATAGAGAGGTATTTAAAAAATGAAATTAGAATGGATACGCTGCCTCATCTGTGGTAGTAAAACTCGTGACAGAATTAGAGAGGATACGATTATGAAAAACTAACCGCTCTACTGTCCGAAATGTAAGCAGGAAACGTTGATTAATGTAAAAGATTTACAAGTAACTGTCATCAAAGAGCCAGACGCTTTAGACGCAGAGCCGATGAACTTGTGAGCTTATATCATAGTTCGTTGGCTCTATTTTATTTCATAAGGTTTTAAGGCAAACGCCCACTATATAAAAAACGGCGTATGGTAGTTATCTTTGGAGCGTCCCACGTCAATGTCTGGGTTGCTTTTATAGGCTTCTTTCTTCCGCTCGTTGTGGCGTTCGCAAGCCGCAACGCCGCCCGCTTTCCGTTTCTGGAAACGCAGGATTGCATAGGGCATAGTTCATCTTCCTTTCTTTCGGCGGGTAATTTTCCAGAGGGTGACGGTTGGTGACGGTGGTGACGGTGTTTTTGGGATACCCCCACGGGAGCCGCCGACTGTCACCGCACATTCTTCCATCCGTAGCCGCAAGGCAGAGGATGGGCAGGGCGTAAGCCCTGCTTTAAGGGAGTCCAGAGGGAACGTCTGGCACACGACTTTGCAGGGCAAAGTGTAGTGTGTTACACCCTGTAAACGCAGTCGGAAAAATCGGAGGATTTTTCTGACCGCAGGGGTGGCTTTACGAGCCGAAAAGGGCGAGTAATGTCCACGCCTGCACTTTGCGTTTACGGGGTGTTCTCCCGAAGGGCAGAACCGCCGATTTTACATATATTTGCTATGACGGTGACAACAGCAGGGGGTATCCCAATCTAACCGTCACCACCGTCACCCGGCTGCCTTGTGAGGGAAATCTCCCTGCACCCTTTCTTCCTGTGGTAGCCGTAACGGATATTGTTTTCGTTTAGGAAACTGGCACGGTATTCGTTGAGCCGCTTCGTCATGATGTTGGGCGGCGTTCCCGTTTCCCCCATCTGTTCCAGAAGTTCCGTTGCCGTTCCAGTCCATTCCTCCCTGCCCTGCATAAAATCCACCAACCGAAAAAGAATGTCTGGTATGGATTCCCTTTCAATCTGTTCCTGCTCCTTACGCTCCACCAGTTCCCAACTGCAATCACGGAAACGGAGCTTAAACTCCTGATAGGGCGTGTCCCTGCCCGTCACATACAGCTTTGCGGCATTGGATACACGGCTTTCCTGTTCCAGAACAAAGGTGGCGTCCGCACTCCCCGTCAATCCCGTCGTGCCAGACACTTTGTTGAACACGTCGCTGTCGTTCTGCTTTCGGATGTGGTGTACGACAATGACCGCCAGAGAGTGCCTGTCGGCAAAGTCTTTGATAAGTGAAATATCCCCGTAGTCACTGGCATAAGCATTGTCTTTGGAAGCGGTGCGGATTTTCTGCAAGGTGTCAATGACAATGAGCCTGCTGTCGGGGTATTCTTTCAAATAGTCCTCTAACTGCACGATAAGACCGTCTGACAGCTTATCGCTTGCCACCGCAAAGTGAAGCCGCCCGCTTGCTTCGTCCGTCAAGCGGAACAGCCTGTCCTGTATGCGGCAGAACGTGTCTTCAAGGCAGAGGTAAAGCACATCGCCCTCCTGTGTCGGCATATCCCACAAGGGGATTCCTTGCGACACGCAGAGGCAGAGCTTTAACATGAGCCAGCTCTTGCCGATTTTCTGTGAGCCGCAGAACAGGATTAAGCCCGTGGGTATCAGACCGTCCACCACAAAGGACGGCTTCTCAAGCGGCTCATAAAGGAGCGTGTCGGCATTGACCGTCTGTAACTTCTGCATGAGATTCCTCCTTTCGGGCAGTGTCTTTGGTTTTGTTGCACATAAAAATAAGCCTCCTTGTCCCTCTGAAACGTTTTATCACATCATCAAATATACAGCTTCTTACTTCCCGCATTTTATACAATAGGTAATACATACCCAACCATTTTATTTCCTAACCAGAAAATTTCCGTCTCCATTGCTTCTTTATTCAAAATTTCTGCCACCCTCGCAGAACACCATATAAATATAGCCTTTTTATAAAAACTTCCATTTACCAGTAAACCTTTCATTATATTACTAATTATTTTTTGATCTATCTCACATCTCTGTCCTTCTTCTTCCTGCTTAATGCTCTTTGAATAATTGCATCCACATTGCTTTCATTTACTTTTTCCTTTTCATTTTTTTGAATACGTAACACTGCCTGTTTTGATAATGCTTCCTCTTGTTCCTGTTCCATAAACAATTCTGTCAAGTTTTCTGAATCTAACGCTACCCTCAATAGCTGTATAGCATATTCAGAAATATTTTCCCATCCACCATACAGATTTTTTACTGCGCAATCAATTTGCTGGTAACTTAAAGGCTCTCCCCTTCTTTCCTGTTCACTCAGGATTCCTACAATATCAGACAAATCTTTTTTATAACGCCTCCCAGACATTAACTTCATGGCAACAAGATATTCCGCACTGATTATCCTGATATTCAATACATTAGAATATGTGCGGTAATATTTAGAATATTGCAACAATTTAGGACTATAAGAACTCGTATTCTTAAAGTCCGCATTCAACCAGCCATTGGACAAATCCAAACGCTCACCTACCACATTAATCGCTTCCTTCATAGCTGATGATGCAGTTATGACCGCATCTATATCGTAAGTCATTTCACGAAATCCATAATTGGCAAGAATTGCTGCGCCGCCAACTAATATAATCTCAGCTGGTGTATTTCTTCCATTCCTTTTACGAAACTCTTTCGCCAGTTCTTTCAGGTAATAATCTAAATTTTCCTTTGTAAAACCTTTTTCAACAGACATTCCTGATCTCGCTTTCTATAATATTAAATCTCATAAACTCAGGAATCGCTTCCTTCAAACACTGTTCTTTCACATCGAGCGAAGCATCCAGTTTTGCAGCAAGGATAACATCCCTCGGATATAATGGCTCTGACAGCGTGCAATTCCTTATATCCTCATAGTCATTACACAGTGGAAGGTCATTTTCCCTGCTTAAATAGTCCACCATCGCCAGAAGATAAAAACTTTCCCGATACCATTTTCTTTCCCAATAAGTTCTTATTTGATTTTCTTTCAATATACCAATAATAAAATCAATATCTCCTTTATCTTTTACCAAATGGCAAATATTGCTTTTATAAATTTCAAAATCTCCTGAATCCGATGTGTTGCCATTTTCCTCAAAACATTCTGCCAGAAGTTCTTCCATTGCTACATCGAGCGTTTTCGCTAATTTATATAGTGTTTCTGCTGTACACTTTTCAATTCTCGTCTTACCCTTTACAATGTCCAACAAAGTAGTATATGGCACAGTGCTTTCTTTTGCGCATTGATAAACAGAAAGCTGTCTTTCTTTCAATAAACTGGTCAATTTCATCTCTTTTCTCTCCATTTCATTGATTCTTTGCTATTGATTATAACGGTATATCGTAACAGTGTCAAGAAATGAAATATCTAACATATAATAGTAAAAACCCCTGCAAATGGCACATACACACCACTTACAAGGGTTCTAATTCTTATCTCTATTCGCCTGTTTTCAACAAATTTCTACGCATTCATCTGTTTTGCGAACTTTTTCCTTTTTGTATCCCTGTCATATATCCCTGGAACTATGTATTTTACTGGCATTGCAGTCATTTTTGACTGCTCTCGCTTTATGACATTTGAGCCGTATCCCCCAAATATTATTTTGGGGGAAAATTCATTTTACTTTTTTTATTCCCAATTTCTGATTTTTCAAATTTGGGGGATATTGGGGGATTAAATTCTTCCCCCAAACGGCTAACCATATCACATATTTTCTATATAATTTAAGATATCTAACACTTTTTAAGCCTTTTTCTTACGATTTCGTTGCACAACTGCACTTTTAAATGCTTTCATCATAGCTGGTGACAATTCTCGACAATCTTCATCAAAATTTATAGGACTTTTTTTTGCCTCTTCAACTTCTTTAAGCTGTTCTTCCGTTGGTGTATGTCCACTCTCAATAATTAATGTTCTGGTCATAATAAAGCTCCCTTTCTGCATTTGTTGCAAGTCTAGCTGAAATTAATCTAATCGTTTCTTTTCTTTCCGTGAATACCACAAACAATACATCTCCGACCTTCCCTATCGCAATATATCTATCCTCATCAACACTATGCTCAAAATCAAACATTTCAATATAATAAGGATCATGAAACACATATGCTGCTGTTTCAAAAGAAATCTTATGTTTTTCTTTGTTTATAATATTCTTATTTTCATCCCATTCAAATTTCATTTTTGACTATTCCCTTTTAGATTATTCTATGCTAACAGTATATCATCAAATAACAAGTCCATCAATTACATTTTCTTTAATCTCTTTTCAGATCTTATTAAAGAAAATCCAAAAACCCCTGCAAATGGCATATTCATACCACTTACAAGGGTTCTCATTCTTAAAAGTTCACCGCAAAGTTCTCTTATGCATTCATCTGTTTTGCGAACTTTCCCTTTTTTGTGTCCCGGCTGCATATCCCCGGAACTATGTATTTTACTGGCTTTGCAGTGATTTTTGATTGTTCTAAGCCAGCGGCTTTTCAATCGTGTCCCCCAAATTTTATTTTGGGGGAAAATCATTTTCACTTTTGAAAAATTCCAATTTCTGATTTTTTAAATTTGGGGGGATAGCCATTTTTCATTTGGGGGATAAAATTCTTCCCCCAAATTTTAAACTTGTCATAACCACTTCCAACAACCTTATTCTACTTTCTTAAATAATTTCTTATTTCTTCAACAGAATGCTCTTTTTGTTCTTTCCTGTTCCAAAATACAACTTTTCGAATATTCTCTCTTGTTACTGGTAATTCAGCTTTTCGGATGTAATCTTCCACTCTATTACTCATTTCATTTCCTCTCTCCAATGCATCCTGTACAATACGATAAAGATATTCCGGTTTTCTCAAATCTCCTAAATCATGAAACACTGCATTCGCAGCCACCAAAGCCGAACGCATATAAGAAGCATTATCTTTGAACAAATTGCTCTCAATATAAATCCCCTGTGATTCAATAAACATACAACAAAACGTAACAATTGTTCTGGTATTGCCCTCTCGATATGGGTGAACCCTCCAGAGTTTTGCCATATAATCACTAAATCTCCTTACCACATTTTCAAAAAATGCATTTTGCCAATCATAACTATTCATCTCATCCAAGACATATTCTGCATCTTTCACTATGTCAAAACAATCTGAATACTCAATAGATATCTCACCTAAAACAATTTCTGCTTTCTCAATATTAATTACTCTAGGTTTCCCTGCCCATTCGTAAATATCCTGAAAAATTTGGTAATGCATATTACAAAGAGCCATAAAATCATATTTTCTCTCTGTATCTTCTGTTACTATTTCCGAAAGCCGGAATGTACTATAATCTGCTTCCATATTTTTCAGCAAATCCGTATTATGAATATCAGACAAATTCTTTAATACTTCTGAATCTGGATACAAATAAGGATCTCTCATAGACTATTCTCACCGTTTCATTTTATATTTGCGATCAAGAGCTTTTTTTACCTCGTCCATAGTAATCTCGCCATTTTTTTCTCGTTCTATCAATTCTTTCATCTCTGGGCTAGGTTCCAGTCCATCCACCTTAATTATGCCTAGTGAATAATCCCATTTTTTTCCTGTCTCAACTAACATAAAATCAACCTCTTTCACAATTTTACTAAACAAGTCCTAAATATTTTCTAAACTTCAAACTTATTTTAACCAGCCATATACTCTATTGCTGCATTTTTAATTTTCTCTATACGAACATCTTGAATATATTTCATTCTAATATCGTCTATATCTGCATCATAAATCTCCCCTACTGTTGAAAACTTTTTCTTTATTCTTTCTATTAGTTTTAATGACAAATTCAAATTATCAACGCTATGCCCACGTAAAATTTTATATAATGGAATCATTTTCTTCTTTTCCATTTTTGAACCACATTTTTTACAATATGTAAATGACTCATCACTTGTCGTGAAATCACAATTATCGTTACTACAACAATATTCTTGATATTCTTGAACATTATTTAAAATATTTGATATATATTTATTTGTCTCTGAATAAACCTGATTATTATCAATATTATTTGAAACACTTTTAATCTCAATCACGTCTTTTACTATTAATTCTGAAAACAAAAAACTTGGATTAATAATAATATAATATCCATATTTTCCATGGCCTATACTTTTCTTCACATCATCAACAATCACAATATTAGCATAGGACAAAACATCAAAAATTTTAGTTATCTTTTTATATGTTAATTCTTCTATATAAAAACCAGCCGATAGTTTTTTATTCTCTTTTCTTCTTTTCTCATTCCACTTTTTTAGATTTGGCAAGAATTCTTCTTTCATTATCAATTCTGCATAAGTAATATAATCTGAATATTTCACCATTCTTTGTTTTAGTGTAATAAAATCTTTCCATTTTTCTGCATTTACTGTTCTAAGGCAATTAATAACTTGTGTTAATGTTATATTTGTCTTATTTAATAATCCACTATTTTGCAACTCATCTACAATATGAAATGCAAAACGAGGATTTCCATTGCTCGAATAACATATCATTTGAATAATATCATTTTTACGTGTCAATAAATTCCATACATTTTCATCATACTTCTGAATTCGTTTCTTCAATATACTTTTTATATATTTGATATCATCTTCTTCATAAAAACTCCATGAAATTTTTAATTCTTTTGCATCTTGATTTTTTTCAAAATATTTACCATAATTAGTGATTCCTGGATACACAGCCGCTTTACAGGCAATTTTAACATCCCTTAAAGATTTAAAAAATGTAAAAAATTTTACTTGTTGCTCTTCTGAAAACACATGTGCTGCTTCATCAAATAATAAAACTATTCTTGTTAAATGAAAGTCAGAAATCAATTGCAATAAAAAACTTTTAAAACTACTTGAATTGTCTAATATTTGTACTATTTTATCAGAAGGAGCTATTTCTTTAATCTCTTCATTATCATGAATACTTGCTTTTTCTAATGCATCCACATAATTATTGAGCAGCTCCATATATTGAGAATACTTCCTTTCGTTTAAATCATCTGATAGTCCAAATAATGATGATAGTCTCTTTGAAATCTGAGTAGAATAGCTTGGTCTTAGAACAATTATTTTATTTAAAACATCCATTAAAATTTTCCCCATTGTCCATTGAAGAAAAGGATCTATGCCCTCTTTGGACGATATTCTTATTCTTTCTAAACGTATGGATTCTTCAAAACTAACCCACACCGAAAGAATGCTATTTTTTTCAAACTCTTCTGTAGCTTTAATCTCAGCTATTCGCATAAGCATTGTCTTACCAACACCACGACTTCCTTCTATCAAGTACTGTTCTGTATCTAATATTCGAACTGTTTTATCTTTGTCTTTATCAATAAAATACTCCATAATCATTTCTGTATCAATACTTTCTGTCCTATCTTGTATATAATCCCCTAATGATTTACTCATACTTTATCACTCCTGTATTTTTATATATTTCTTTATATCCTTCTATAGTAATATTAAATCTTAATATTGCCAAAACCAATAAAATATCTATCGTTTTAATAAATAAATTTTCAAACTGCTTATACTGTTCTATATTATACTCTATATGAAACTCTTGCATATTTGAAAGTTTATTATATCGTCCATGTACAACATCTGATAATTCCCCATATAATTTCATCAGATATTTCGAAATTGAATCTTCCTCTGATTGTATCTCTTTAATATTTCTATAAAATGCCCTTATATATTTAGTTTTAAAAAAATTATATTCATTTACCAATACCGAAACATATTTATCAGCCTTCATATCTTCCTCTTTAAACATATGATATTCTATCATATGGTCATAATAAAACACAGAACTGCAAGCCATCTCAAATACACTTCTTAATCCAATTGAAGCAGTTCTATAAAACCCAGAAAAGGCTGAATTTACAACTGAAATAGTATCAATACAAATCTCATTCCAAAGAGTTCCACAATCAACATTTTCATCAACAAATTTTTCTCTAACCGATAATAAATTATTTATTCTCTTTAAAATACTTGAACAATCATTTTGTTCCAACGTTTTTTGCTTTATCGAATTTATTGGATTATTAAATAAATCCTCAAATATTTCTTTTGTATATGACATATCCACTTCTCCAATACTATAATTCATATTTAAAACATTAGAAATATCCTCGTACATTTAATATTGTACCATATTTTTGTTGAAAAATCATCATATTAACCATAATATAACAAAACCCGCAGGCACGTACCCACGGGTTCTAACATTTTTCCTATATAATTCGCCGTAAAGTTCACTAACGCATCTGTTTTGCAACTTCCTCCGCAAAGTTCTCTTCCTTCTTCTCAAGACCTTCTCCTGTCTCGAAACGAACGAATCCTTTCACCGTAATCTTTGCGCCATTTGCTTTCGCTACTTCTTCTACGTACTTCTCAACAGACTGCTTGCCATCCTCTGCTTTTACGTATACCTGGTCAAGCAGACAGATTTCTTTCATCTCTTTGTTGATACGGCCGTTAATCATACCTGCGATAACCTTCTCTGGCTTCTGGGACTCTTTCGGGTCGTTCATAATCTGTGCCATGAGGATTTCTTTCTCATGTGCGATGAACTCCTCACTGATTTCGCTCCTGTTAGTGTACTGCGGCTTCAGAGCTGCTACCTGCATTGCTACGTTCTTCGCCATCTCTTTTACCGCATCATTTACAACATCTGTCTCTACGTCAACCAGAACGCCAATCTTACCGCCCATGTGTGTGTAGGAAGCTACGAAGCCGTTCTCCTCTTTCACCTGAGCGAAACGGCGAATATTCATGTTCTCGCCGATAACTGCAATCTGATGTGCCAGTTCCTCAGCTACCGTTGCGGACTCGCTGTAAGTCCACTCTTCTGCCAAGAAAGCTTCCACGTCGGCAGCCTCTGTTGTCAACGCCTGTGCTGCTACCTGGGATACATAATTCTGGAACTTCTCATTCTTTGCCACAAAGTCTGTCTCAGCATTTACCTCTACAGCAACAGCTTTCTTCTCATCCTCGGAAACCTTCAGCATTACGATACCTTCTGCTGCGATTCTTCCGGCTTTTTTCTGAGCAGTAGCAAGTCCCTTTTCTCTCAGGAACTCAACTGCTTTATCCATATCGCCGTCTGTAGCTGTAAGCGCTTTCTTACAGTCCATCATTCCGGCGCCTGTCATTTCACGTAACTCTTTTACCATCTTAGCTGAAATAGCCATTTCAAATTTCCTCCGTTATCTATTTACTATGTCAGGGATTACTCCTCTGCTGCAACTTCTTCTGCTTCCTCTACAAACTCTGCCTCTGACACTTCACCTTCAGTCCCCTGGTTTGCCTCGATAACAGCATCTGCCATCTTGGAAACGATTAATTTTACGGCTCTGATTGCGTCGTCATTTCCCGGGATTACATAATCCAGCTCCTCCGGATCGCAGTTTGTATCACAGATACCAATCAGCGGAATTCCCAGAGTATGTGCTTCCTGTACACAGATTCTTTCTTTCTTCGGGTCTACTACAAAAATAGCGTCCGGAAGCTTCTTCATTTCCTTAATACCGCCAAGGTTTCTCTGCAGCTTGTCCATTTCTTTCTTTAACGCAATGACCTCTTTCTTTGGAAGTACTTCAAACGTACCATCTTCCTGCATTGCCTCGATATCTTTTAAACGTCTTACACGGCTCTGGATCGTCTTGAAGTTGGTCAGCATACCGCCTAACCATCTCTCATTTACATAAAACATATCACAGCGCTCTGCCTCTGCTTTCACAGCGTCCTGTGCCTGCTTCTTAGTTCCTACGAAGAGGATTGTACCGCCTTCTGCCACGATATCAGAAACTGCCTTATAAGCAGTATCTACCATTCCTACAGACTTCTGCAGATCGATGATATAGATTCCGTTTCTTTCTGTGTAGATATACGGAGCCATCTTAGGGTTCCATCTTCTTGTCTGATGTCCAAAATGAACACCTGCCTCCAGTAACTGCTTCATTGAAATTACACTCATGATTCTTCTCCTTTTTGGTTGTTCTTCCGCAGACGTCCGCTCCCGTGGAAAACCGTATATACGGCACCATCCCCGGAATCTGCCCTGCGTGATTAATTTTCGCCGTTGGTAGTATATCACAGCAAGCCCATAAGCGCAAGGACTTTTTTACACACATCCTACCCGCTCCCCAAGCTTTACCTTCGTCTCTATTCCTTTCCCAGAATTATTCAGGATATCCCTGTCCGGCCGAACCTTCCCGGCCTGAGTCAGCAGGATCACCGTAGAACCTCCAAACGCAAAGTTCCCCTTCTCCTGCCCTCTCTGCACGCTTCCGGTGACCAGCCGGTTCTCAATTTTTCCCACCAGGAGCGCTCCCACCTCCATCTGAAGGATTGTACCGAAGTTATCTGACTGCAGCAGGGAATATTCCCTGGTATTTTCCACATAAATCGGATATCTGTCATTCGCTGCCGGGTTCACTGTATGGAATACGCCGGGAACGCGGATGCCAGGAGATACCCTGCCTCCATCCACGTAAATATAGCGGTGATAATCCTCCACACACAGCCGGAATACCCAGGCATAGCCGCCACTGTATTTCTTGGCCAGCTTCCGGCTTCTCAGAAGCTGCGCCGTTGTATATCGGGTATTTTTAATAGAAAACTCCTGCTCCCCGCTGATTTTATAAACACTTAAACGGCTGTCACAGGGACTCACAAAAATCTGGGGAGCACTTTCAATCTCCCGCACTCCCGAAAGCATCCTCCGTTTAAAAAAAGCATTATAGGAGCTATATTTCTTCTGTTCAAATTCCTTCATATCTATAGAATGATTCCGGATAAATGCCGGAATCATCATCCTTGAAAGCCTGGAGTCTAAAAATCTTCCCCCAGCTCTCGAAAACCCTGGAGAAACCAGCGGCCTTAAAAGAATCCTTCCTGCCACATGGCCATACATCCACTCTAAAAACCGATCCTGTAGGGAATCCTCTTCCACTATCCGCCCTTCGCGGTCTGCTAAAAAATGCATTTCCTCTCTCCTATCTGTTATTTACCAGCGCCAATCCAACCCCTCCTGCCGGAAATACCTATTTTAAAGAATGCAGGAACATCCACCAGCCCCGCCACACAAAGACAATCACTGCCACCGCTGCTGCGACCACTCCTACCAGTAAAAACAGTTCCTTTGTTGAAAGTTTCCTCAGCTTAAAATTGGTGACAAACAAAATTCCTACTGCCGCAACGACTACATGCAGCGCTGCCAAAAACAGCTCATGGCTGGGAAACAACGGAGAAAACACAAACAAAATCGGCAAGGCAATCGCCATAGATGTAATCGGCAATCCCTGATAATACTTCCTTGCCTCGTCCGTTTCATTCTGGCGTTTCGCTTCCATAACGTTAAAATATCCCAGGCGGATAACTCCCGCCAGTCCATACAGTACCAGAATCACCATGCTGTAAATATGGTTCATTCCCATTTTGTAACAAATGATAATTGGAAAAATCCCAAAACACACCACATCGCAGAGGGAATCTATCTGAATCCCGAAACTTTTCTCATCCTCTGTACGATTCTTTTTCGTCCTGGCAATTTTTCCGTCAAACATGTCGCACAGCCCGGATACTGCCAGGCAGAAAATCGCCCACCTCAGATTCATCTCTGATGCACAAAACATCCCAATCACGGAACACGCAAGGCTGATATACGTCAGAACCACAGTATAATCATAAAATCCTATCATATGTAATCTCCCTCTTCTATACAAAACAACACTCTATCCAACAATCCATTAACACCGCTGCGGCCAGCTTCCTTCATAATCAGCCAGACCGTTCGTTCCACGCGCTCCGCATCTGCGCCACTACCGTAAACAAAGCGCTGATAAGCAGCTGGCTGTAATATCCCAGCCCTCTCGAAAGCACCATCGCCGGAAGCAGCACACCCGGAAATACCGGAGCAAAAATTTTCAGGAACAGGGATTCACTAATCCCCATACCGCCCGGAAGCGGAAGCATATCTACTGCAACTGATATCACCGCCTGCAAAAGCACGACATCCCACACAGATGTCCCGGACATGCCAAACGCCTGATATACCATCCATGTCACCGCAAACAGCGCAATACGCTGGACAAAGGTAATCAAAATCACATGAACAATCACACGCTTATGCTCTCTCAAATACTCTGCCGTCTCCCGGTATACCCGCATGGACTCCAGAAGCTTATTCCTCCGTTCTTCCCTGCGTTTCAGAAACCTCAGTTTTTCCAGCCAGTCCATACCCTTCAGCAGTATCTTTTTTGCCAGAACCGGGTGAAATACCAGAATGGTCATAAAGCTCACGCAAAAAACATTCAGCAGCACTCCTAGATAGTAAATTGGGAGAATTCCTTCCAAATAACGGTGTACAAATCCTCTGGCAAACAGCAGAATCCCAAGCCCAATCACCACCAGCACCAGCTTGTAAGTAATCGTCACCACCATCAGTATCACTGTAGAAACTGGTATCGGTATCTTCTCTTTTTTCATATAATAAATCTGCATCGGCTGCCCGCCGCTCGCTGACGGGGTGATGCAGCTGAAAAAGAATCCTACCGAAGAAAACAGGAAACATACCCTTTTCTTTAGATATATCCCAAAAGAACGCATCATATACCAAATGATGATAGACTCCCCCCAGATAAAAACCAGTACAAGCGCTACCCCCGGAATCAGCCAGCGAATATCTGCTCTTCGTATCGCCTTCATCATAGCGTCCAAATCTTCCCCGTGGAAAACGCCATATACCGTAAGCCCAAACACCACCAGCAGAAAAACCGTATTCCCGATTATTTTCCTTTTTGCCCGCATCCTACTCCTCCTTATGAAAAATCTTCCCATTCACTTTATCCAGAAGTTTTTCATATTTTCGCCAGACAGCCTCCCGCTTCCCTATTCCGAAGCACAATTCTGCGAGGACAACTCCCCCAGCCACATCCACAAGAACATGCTGCTTTGTCGTTAATGTAGAAATACAGACCAAAACCGCCATCACACAGGAAGCGCCCCGATACCAGCCCGGAATCTCCTTCTTTCCCCGTATGCCTATATAGCAGAACCAGCTCACCAGGCAGTGGATAGACGGAAACAGGTTATCCGCCGCATCTACGGAATACACGAATCCCATCAGCCAGTTCCAGAACCCAGCCTGTGCCAGCTCCGGGCGGGTATTTGTTGTAGGAAACGCCAGAAAAAATACCAGACACACCATCCGTGACAGGAAATCCGCTGCAAAAAACTGACAGACCTCCTTTTTTCCCTGACGGGCAATCAATACATAATTTGCCGCCCAAAACAGATAACACCCCAGGTAAATCAGCACCGACGGTGGCCAAAACGGAACCATGCGGTCAAGCGGGCTCTCAATATTGTAATGATGCCATCCCCCGGCAATCATCCTGGAGCCGCCATAAACCGCCGTATTTACAGTCACCGCCATGATAAGCGGAAATATCCCATATGCCGGAACCAGGCCAGCCAATCTCTTTCTTATTCTCCCCATTTCTCTGCCTCATACTCATCATGATTTCTGGCAACACCTTCATAAATATCATCAGCTCTTCTAAACCGAATGCTGTCAAATATTTCTTTAAGCAGTCGCCATTCCTAAGTATAACAGGGTTTTTAAGAATACTCAATATAAGCGGCGCAACTTTACTAAATCTTTAAAAAATCGCAAAAAAATGTTAAGTATCTTTACATACATATCTACGGCCTGCATAAATAGCATGAGCCGCAGCCTTTCTACAAGACTGCGGCTCTCATCCGCTATAATTCTACCATCGTAACATCAATATCCATGCTTTCAGCCCCCGGCTGTACCAACGGCTGAGACGCAGGCTGCGAAACAGACTCCGTCGGCTCTGGCTGAACCAGTCCGCCCGGTGCAGAAACCGGCTCCGTCTGTACTGGCGGCTCCGGCCGGGAAACTGCCTCCGGCTGTGGTTCTGCTTTCGGCTGAGAAGCTGGCTGCGCTTCCGGCCGGGACTCTGGCCGGGGACGCGATGCCGACCGCCGCGATGCAGGCTTATCCACAGGCTCTGGCTCCGTAATCGGACGGTTTGGCGGCACATCCTCTGGCATCATGCCCTGATAGCCCCCTATACCCATCCGTGTCCCGAAAGTTTCTTCCACCACAGCTCCGTTTTGCTGCGCCGGGGTATATTCCGGCGTCTGCTCAGCCTCCTGCGCATCGGCAGTCCCCTGATGCGTAGGTGCATAGTAATTATCCGTTACCATCATCTGCTCTTTGCGTGCAAATTCATTTGTATAATATGCAAGCTGGTTTTTCACATCTTTCAAGTCATCTTTTAAATCACGGTTCCTCAAAATCAGATTAATGATAAACACCAGCAAGATAACGGCAAGGATAATCAGCCCGTATACGATTTTCATCATCAAATCTGAATCCGATTTCAATTTCGTTATCTGCCCCTGAAACGAGTTAGACGGCGCAGCCGTTTCCGTTCCTGCCTCCGTCTGAAGCTCCGTCTGGGCTGAAGTGGCCGGAGCTTCCGTGACCGCTTCCTGTGCCTCTGTTTCAGGCGCTTCCGTCTGAGTTTCGCCTCCGCCTGCTCCCGACTCCGTCACATGAAGGGTATACGTTACTGGAATGCCGCTCTGGGACGACACCGTAATCAGCACTGTGGCTTTCCCACCCTCCAGCACCGTTCCCGTGATAGAATCAATCGTCGCGCCCGGATTCGATGTGGAAGGCTCCAGGTAAAGCTCCGCAGTCCCTGGCTCCACCGTGACATCATATTCCAAAATATTGTACTCAAAATCCCTTGACAATGTCCCGTTATGGATATTTAGGGCAGACAGGGAGTTATCGTCCGAAGAAGCCAGAACTGACATACTAAGACAGAAAAACATTAGCAGTGCCAATACTGCTCCGGCTCTCCGAAAGTTCTTTCTCGCTTTCATAACGCACCTCTCTTTATTCTGCCTCGTCAATCGCTTTACCAATATCCGAGCGGTAATATTTGTTATCAAATTCCACCAGCCGGATTGCCTCATAGGCATTTGCCCTGGCATCCTTCAAATCTTTCCCCTTCGCCGTAACACCCAGCACACGGCCGCCGTTTGTCACAATGCCTTCTTCTGTTTTCTTCGTACCTGCATGGAACACATAGTATCCTTCTCTGTCTTTGAAATTTTCCAGGCCTTTTATCACAAAGCCCTTCTCATATTTCACCGGATACCCTTCCGAAGCCAGCACAACACAGACCGCAGCGTTATCTTCAAACTGCAAATCGACCTGATCCAGCGTCCCGTCAATACATGCTTCAAACACTTCGATGATATCATTTTTCATCCTTGGAAGAACCACCTGCGCCTCCGGGTCGCCAAAACGCGCGTTGTACTCCAACACCCTGGGGCCATTTTCTGTGAGCATCAATCCAAAGAAAATGATTCCTTTAAACTCTCTCCCCTCCGCTGCCATCGCATCCACCGTTGCCTGGTAAATATATTTATTGCAGAACTTATCCACTTCTTCTGTATAAAAAGGACTTGGGGAAAAGGTTCCCATACCGCCTGTATTCAGCCCTGTGTCCCCGTCGCCCGCACGTTTATGGTCCTGCGCGCTGGTCATGGTCTTAATCGTCTTTCCGTCCACATAAGAAAGTACCGAAACCTCCCGGCCTGTCATAAATTCTTCAATAACCATACGGTTCCCGGCAGTCCCGAATTTCTTATCTGTCATAATTGTGCGAACGCCATCCTTTGCCTCATCCAGAGTGTTGCAGATAAGTACGCCTTTCCCCAGCGCCAGCCCGTCCGCTTTCAGTACAATCGGAAATTTCGCCGTCTCCAGATAGGCAAGCGCGTCCTCTGCGTTATCGAAATTTTCATATGCTGCCGTGGGAATATTGTATTTCTTCATCAAATCCTTGGAAAATGCTTTGGAACCTTCCAGAACCGCCGCATTTTTCCGGGGACCGAACACCCGCAGCCCTTCGGCTTCAAAGACATCTACAACACCGCCAACCAGAGGATCGTCCATCCCAATTACCGTCAAATCAATTTCTTTTTCCTTTGCAAACGCCGCCAGCTTCTCGAACTCCATAGCGCCGATATTTACACACTCCGCGTATTCTTCAATTCCCGCATTACCCGGTGCACAGTAAATCTTGTCGACTTTGCTGCTCTGTGCTGTTTTCCACGCGATTGCATGTTCTCTTCCGCCGCTTCCTACGATTAATACTTTCATCTCTTATTGTGCCCCCTCAATCACTACATGATTCCGTTCATCCACATGAATCCTGCCATTTGCTATTAAATGAATCGCCTCTGGCAGAATCTTCCACTCAGCTTCTTCCATCACACGCTGCTGCAGTACCTTTGGAGTATCCCCTTGGCGCACTTCTACAGCCTTCTGCAAAATAATTGGTCCCGTATCCGTCCCCGCATCTACAAAATGTACCGTAGCCCCTGTAACCTTCACGCCACGCTCCAACACGCCCTCATGAACCTTCAGCCCATAATAGCCCGTCCCGCAGAAAGACGGAATCAGCGCCGGATGGATATTAATCATCCTGTTTGGATATGCTTTTACCATAATTTCGGGAATCACCACCAGGCAGCCCGCCAGCACCACAAGATCCGGTTTATAAGAATTCAGTTTTTCCAAAAAAGCCTCATTGAATGCATTCCGGCTTTCATAATCTTTCGGGGAGACGCACACTGCATCAATGCCGCCTTGTTTCGCACGCTCCAGTGCATATGCATTTTTGTTATTGCTGATAACCACGGAAATCTCAGCGTTTGTAATCCTGCCCTCCCTGATACTGTCCATAATTGCCTGGAGATTCGTCCCTCCTCCCGAGACGAGCACTGCAAGCCTCAACATAAGGTAACTCCTTTTTCTCCGGCCTCAGCCTGCCCGATGACATAAGGCGTCTCACCTGCTGCCCGTATTGCCTCCATAGCTTTATCCACATCCGCCGCATCCAGCGCCAGCACCATACCGATGCCCATATTGTAGGTATTGTACATCATCTCTTCTGCCACATCCCCCTCGCGCGCCATCATGCGGAAGATTGCAGGAACCTCGTAGCTGTCCTTCTTAATCACGGCGCGCACATTGTCCGGAAGCATCCTTGGAATATTCTCATAGAAACCGCCCCCCGTTACATGGCTGCATCCCTTGATGCGCACACCAGCCTCTTTTACGTTCCTCAACGCTTTTACATAAATCTTCGTAGGTGCCAGCAGCGCCTCTCCCAATGTTTTCCCAAGCTCTTCATAATAAGTATTCAAAGTCGCGGCATCCATCTGAAAGATTTTCCGAACCAGTGAAAATCCGTTGCTGTGTACTCCCGAAGATGCAATGCCTACCAGCGTATCCCCCGGCTTGATATCCTTTCCGGTAATCAAATTCTTCTCATCTACGATGCCCACGGCAAACCCTGCCAAATCATACTCATCCTCTGGATAAAAGCCCGGCATCTCCGCCGTCTCTCCGCCGATCAATGCCGCATTAGACTGGGCGCATCCGTCAGCCACACCGCTTACGATCGTTGCAATTTTCTCCGGCACATTCTTCCCACATGCAATATAATCCAGGAAAAATAAAGGTTCTCCGCCTGCACATGCGATATCATTTACACACATAGCTACGCAGTCAATCCCCACGGTATCATGCTTGTCCATGATAAATGCCAGTTTCAACTTCGTCCCCACACCGTCCGTACCGGATACCAGCGTGGGTTTTTCCATGTTTTTAAATGCTTCCATAGAAAATGCACCGGAAAATCCCCCGATATTTGTCAGCACCTCCGGCCTCATCGTCTTTTTAATATGCTCCTTCATCAGCTCCACTGACTTGTAGCCCGCTTCAATATCTACTCCTGCGTTCTTGTAATCCATAATTTTCTCCTTTTTCCGCTGCTTATATGCTTACTTCTGCTTTAAATATTCCTTATGTCCCAATTTCTGAAGCTTCTCATCCTTTGCCACTACCTGATCTTTCAAATCCGCAGAATACTTTTTCAGCCTTTCCAGCAGCTCTCCATCCGAAACCGCCAGAATCTTTGCCGCCAAAATTCCCGCATTCGCCCCGCCGTTAATGGCCACGGTAGCCACCGGGATTCCAGACGGCATCTGCACGATAGAGTAAAGAGAATCCCTGCCTCCCAGCGAAGTAGTATGCATCGGAATACCAATGACAGGCATCGGAAAAATTGCCGCGCACATACCCGGAAGATGTGCCGCCATCCCCGCGCCCGCGATGATTACCTTAAATCCCTTCTCTTCCGCAGTTTTTGCATATTCAAAAAATACATCCGGCTCCCGGTGCGCGGAGATAATCGTCATCTCATAATCCACGCCCAGCTGCTCCAAAATATCTGCTGCTTTCGCCATAACCGGCATATCTGAATCACTGCCCATTACAATCCCAACTTTTGCCATGGTATATTCTCCTTCTTTTATAAATAATTGTAAAAACAAACTTCTTTCCTAATTTTCTATTCTACTAATTTCACAGGAAAATGTCAACGAAAAGAGATGCCGTCCAGCACCTTAGCTTCTCTTTGTCTCACTTTTCCAACCTTTCTCTCCCTGTCACCGGGTAAAATCAATAAAAAGTGCAAAAAATGAGACACCAAACGTCTGACAGCTTTGCAGGAAAGGATATACTATGCCAAAACCAAGAACCGCCTCCGGCGAAAAGAATCTAATTGGAACGCGGCTGATAGAACTCCGCAAAAGAGACGGCTTATCACAGCGTCTCCTCGCTTACAAGCTCCAGCTTGCCGGATATGATATTGATAAAAATGTCATTACCAGAATTGAGACAAACAAACGCTATGTCACTGATTTGGAACTGAAAGCTTTTTCTGAGATATTTCAGGTATCTTATGACTACCTGATTGACGGCAGGGAATAAGCAGATTTCTGCTTATTCCTTCTTTAGCTTTGCAAACGCGGCAAACATCTTCTTTACCCCCGCCCGGTCGAAATTCACGGTCACTTCGTAGTCCTTTCCTCCCTCTACAATATTTTCAACCGTTCCCACGCCGAACTTTATATGTTTTACCCTGTCGCCCACTCCATACTCCAGCTTATCCGCTTTCGTAACCTTATACTGTTTCGGCTCAAATGCCTTCGCCTGGAATGCCTGTTTCGCCTGGATATACGCCGTCTGCTTCGGCAGCTCCTGCACCTTGGGCTTTATCACGCTTCCCACCTGAACCAGCTCCCGGGGAATTTCCTGGACGAACCGGGATACTTTATTGTACTGTGTCTCTCCCCGGATCATCCGCGCCCGGGCGCTGGTAATCGTAAGCTGCTGCATCGCTCTGGTAATCCCCACATAGCAGAGCCGCCGCTCCTCTTCAATATCTGTAGGATCCTCCGAGACAATCGTCATATAACTTGGGAATATCCCATCTTCCATCCCCGCCAGGTATACATTCGGGAATTCCAGACCTTTCGCGCTGTGAAGCGTCATCAGCACGACCCTGTCATTATTCTCCTCCAGGTTATCAATATCAGCCACCAGAGCCACTTCCTCCAGAAATCCGCTGAGTGTAGGATTTTCCGCCTCTTCATCATAGGACGCCGCTTTAGAAATTAGTTCGTCAATATTTTCAATCCTAGCCCGGGATTCTTCTGTGTTTTCATCCTCCAGCTCTTTCACATAATCTGTTCTGTCAATGACCTCCTTCAAAAGCTCCGCCACAGAAAAATATTCCTGCTGCGCACGCAGCGTCTGAATCAGGGTCACAAAAGGCTTCAGCTTTGCCGCACTCCTTCCCAGCGTTGGAATTTCTTCCGCCGCACGAAGCGCGTTGTAAAAGCTGATTTCGTTCTCTGCCGCAAAATCCTGCACCTTCGCCAGCGTGGCAGCGCCGATTCCCCTCCGCGGCACATTGATAATCCTGCGTACCGCCAAATCATCCCTGGCATTGTCTACTGTTTTTAAATAAGAAAGTAAATCCTTGATTTCTTTCCTGGCATAGAAGTTCACGCCTCCAATAATCCGGTAAGGGATGTTCGCCAGCAGAAATTTTTCTTCCAACAGACGCGACTGGGCATTCGTGCGGTAGAGAATCGCACAGTCGCTGTAGCTGCCCTCTCCAGCAGCCACCCTTTTCGCCAAATCGTCTGCAATATATTCCGCCTCCTCATACGCGGTCATGAAATTCTGGAATACAATAGGAGCGCCTCCGTCATTCGCTGTCCACAAAGTCTTATTCTTTCTTTCCAAATTATTCTTAATCACATGATTCGCCGCATCCAGAATTGTTTTCGTTGAACGGTAGTTCTGTTCCAGCTTAACCACGCGGGCATTCGGAAATACATCCTCAAAATTCAGGATATTTCTAATATTCGCTCCCCGGAATTTATAAATTGACTGGTCATCATCCCCCACCACACACAGATTCTGGTATTTGGACGCCAGCAGGCTGATAAGCTTAAACTGCGCCGTATTCGTATCCTGGTACTCATCCACCATGATATATTTGAAACGCTCCTGATATGCCTCCAGCACATCGGGATTCAGCTTGAACAATTCCACTGTTTTCATAATTAAGTCGTCAAAGTCCAAAGCGTTATTCGTCCGAAGCTGTCTCTGGTATTCCTTATATGCCTCCGCTATCTTCCGCTTCCCAAAATCCCCCATGGTATTCAGCTCATACTCTTCTGCGCTAATCAGCTCATCCTTCGCCGAAGAAATAATACCGAGAATTGTCTTTTCTTTCCACTGCTTCGTGTCTATCTGAAGCCGTTTACAGATATCCTTCATCAGCGTTTTCTGGTCGTCGCTGTCATAAATAGTAAATCTGTTATCATATCCCAGCCTGTCAATATACCTCCGCAGAATCCGCACACAGGTAGAATGAAACGTGGACACCCACACGCTTTCCGCGCCAAATGCCACCAGCCGATCCACCCGGTCCCGCATCTCCCCCGCCGCCTTGTTCGTAAACGTAATCGCCAGAATATTCCATGGATTTACACCCTTTTCCTCTATCAAATAGGCAATCCTGTGGGTCAATACACGGGTTTTTCCCGAACCTGCTCCCGCCAGAATCAGAAGAGGCCCCTCCGTATGAAACACTGCCTCCCTCTGCCTCTCATTCATCGAATCATAAATATTCATAATTTAAAGCCCAGCCTTTCTTATGTATATTTTCTGATTATACTCTATTCCGGCTTTTTTGTCACCCTGAAAAGATGCAGGCTCATAGTATCAATAGTGATATTTTTTCCTTTTACCGACGATAAACAGCAGCGTCACAAGCATAGCCATCCATTCAGCAGCAACAATGGAGAGCCAAATGCCGTTGTGTCAGTTCAAGATACAGTTCTCGCTCCTGCGCTTTCCAGGAAGAGAATATATTATTTTCAATTTCAATCAGCCGGCAAACTGTATCCTTCACCATCCGCTTTCCTTTTTCCGTAAAGCAAACCTTTTTCATCCTGCCCCCCGCCGGTTCCAGAAATACAATCCCGTCGTTTTCCAGTTTGCGGAGTTCAAAATTAATCGTCTGCTTGCTGATGCCTGACAAACGGGCAATGTCTCCAAGCAGACAGCTCCCGTCATGCTCACAGATCGTATAGAGAATAAACGTTGCGCTGTCAGACAGGCCAAGCCTCCATGCCGCTTCATGGTATACTCCCTCTATTTCCGTATTTAGATGATTATACCGCTTCATTTCTTCTTTGATATTGTTTACCATATCAAATTCTCCTTATGCACGAAATCGTACCACAATACCATGGTATTGTGGTACGATTTCGTGCATATGTCAATAGGATAGGCATCAATAATCATGCTATATCTTTTCTGCTATATCTATAAAACGCCAGCCCTATTCCGATAACCGTCAAAACCAGCCCCACAGACAGATAGCCCATGTTAATGCTGCCATTTGCAATAATATCAGCCCCTTCTGTATATCCGAAAGGCGTAATATACTTCAAAAACTCAGCGTCCTCTGTCAGATTCGAGATAATATTCAGAAAATACAACAGCGCCGCTATCCCCAGGCCAATCCCCAGCCCCCCTCTGCTAATGAAAGCAGAAATGCCAAAACAAATAGCCGCAGCTTCAATCTGCAAAATAAAATATGCAAGGAACAAAAGCGCGAAAACCTCCGCCTCCGGCATCTCTCCCACAAAAAACGCCGACACCACTGCAACGCCTATGACTACCGCATTCAGCACGGCAATCTGCAGAAATACTGCACAAAGCTTTTGCCGTACTATTTTCCCTCGGCTGACAGGGTGCGTCAGCAAGAACTCAGCCGTATGTTCCTTTTCCTCCTTTGCCAGTGCAGAGATGCCCAAAAGAGCTGCAAAGAAGGCCCCGCCAAGTCCAAGCACATTTCCACATTCAACGCCAAAATAACCGATAAATTCACCAAAGTTAATCTTATCCATGCCAAAAGCGGCTGAGAAGCTCCCCATATCGGCAAACATCCCGCTGATTTCACTCATCTGCTTCTTCATTTCAGGATAAATCAAAACACAGACTCCCAACATAAAAGCAATAATACCAGTCCATATAATCAGAGCATTCCTTCCCTGTCTTAACTCATGCTTCAATACTGCCATATCACTTCTCCCCCTCTCTATAGTAATGCATGAAAATTTCTTCTAAATCCGGTTCGGTGATGGTAACATCCGTCAACGGAAGCGCCGCCAGGACATTCAAAAGCATCTCTGGGCTGCCGCTGTACAGAAAATTCACCGCATCGCCGCCCTTCCTTACATCCCGGATACCCTCAAGCACAGGCGGCGTGTCAACTCCCCTGAGCGTCACTCTCTTTGCATGGGTTTTGCCCAAATGATCCATGCTGTCTACAACTAAAATCTCCCCCTCGCGGATCACAGCGGCATGCCTGCAGTGCCGTTGTACTTCCGAAAGAACATGCGACGACAGGAAAATGGTAGCCCCTTGTGCATTGCGCTCTTCCAGGATAGCGTAAAATTCACGCTGCATCAACGGATCAAGACCGCTGGTCGGCTCATCAAAAATACAAAGCTTCGGCTGGTGCTGCAGCGCACAGACAATCGATACCTTTTTGCGGTTCCCCAGAGAAAGCGCACCGATTTTCTTCCCTGTGTCCAACTCCAGCCGTTCGCAAAGCCGCGCTGCCTCCGCACTACAATCCCGCCCTCTAAGCTCCGCTGAAAATCTTATAACCTCCTGCACTTTCAGGCCAGAATAAAAACTGGCTTCCGACGGCATATATCCAATGTCTGATAAAATTCCATCCTTATGTCCGCGGATATCCTGTCCAAAAATCTCTGCTGTTCCGCTGCTAGGTGAAATCAGTCCCAAAAGCGTGCGGATTGTCGTGCTTTTCCCCGCCCCATTCGGACCGATGAAGCCGAAAAAATCCCCCTCCGGCACAGCCAGGTTAACGTCCTTAATTCCTCTCGACTTTCCATAATATTTCGTCAAAGAAATTGTTCTAACTGCTTCCATATTCTTCTGATTCTCCTTCCACAAATATCACTCATCCCTGCCATGGCGTTTCTCATAAATATAGGAATAAACCATTGGAGCCCCCACTGCGGCAAACACAATCCCAAAGAAAAACCACGGGTTATGCCACAGAGAAGTAACTATAATAGCAATCCCGGCAATCACCATACACCAGCCGCCAAACCGGTTCGTATGTTTCCAATTGTCCGGATCATTCAGCGTCCAGGGCAACTTAATGCCAAAAGAATAGTTCTGCTTTACTTTCGGGAGTACATTGCCCATCATAACAAGAAAAACGCCCATGAACAAGCAGACAAGAAACCCTATATCCACCTTTACATCCAGGGCATTTCCATATATTACTGTACTGATTAGCAATGACGTACACGGTAATATCCAAAATAAAATCCCCAACGGCTTTTTCCCGATATTTTTCTGTTTCGGATCCGCAGACATAACAACCAGGCAAAACAAATGCACCACTGCTATCATGGCAGGAATACCCAATACAGCAAAAAGTTTGCTGCTCCACCCATTTGCCGCACTATCCACCCCAAAACTGGTGGCAATTGTATCGGGAAGCCTGTTCCACAATATGCATCCGACAGGTATCGGAATCAAAATTATCAATGTCGTAAGCAATATTTTCCATTTATTCTGTCTCAGCATGGCCATCCCCTCCTCTAAGTTCCGAAATCCAGAGCATAATTTCCTCAAGCACGGACGCATTCAAATCATAATAAATAAACTTTCCCGCACGCTGGTCTGTGATAAGATCAGCTTCTTTAAGCACCGACAGATGCCTGGAAACCGCGGCGCCGCTTACCGAAAAATGCTCTGCGATTTCCCCGGCGGACATCCTGCCCTTCTTTAACATATTCAATATCTCCCTCCGGCTAGGGTCCGCCAAAGCGCGGAGAGTTTGCTGCATTCCCACGGCATACGCCCCTTTCATTTAACATTTAACTTAATTTTTAAATGTATTGTATACCTATTTTGATATCCTGTCAAGAAAAAGTAACTACTCCCCGCCAAAACGGAATTGAAAACTGAATAGTTACCCGTCTACTGAGAATCAGAACTTGCGACTTTACAGTAAAACTTTAGTGTGTTAAAATAGATAACATCCGCTGTAGAATTTCAGCGTCTGTTCTTTTCGTGTGTCGGCAATCGTTCCAGGCTGTCCGATATGCTATAGAATACGTACAATACATATCTATGAAGGGAAAAATCATGAGTAAAAAAATTAGGACTGAATCCGTTGATCATTTATTTGAAGCAATTTTAAATTTACAGAATAAAGAAGAATGCTATTTATTTTTCGAAGATGTATGTACAGTGAATGAACTACTCTCTCTCTCTCAGCGCTTTGAAGTGGCAAAAATGCTGCGCGAAAAGAAAACTTATCTGGAAATCGCCGAAAAAACAGGGGCGTCTACCGCAACAATCAGCCGTGTAAACCGTTCGCTAAACTACGGAAACGACGGATATGAGATGGTCTTTAACCGTATGGAAGCATCCAAATAGACCATATAATGCAGAAGACACCATGTTTATCTGCCAAATTGCATTTATCAAAAAATCGAAACAAAAAAGACTGCCCATTATCAAACAGCAGCCTTTTTTGTTCCAGCACCTTAATCCTTATTCATTATCTTTGTATTTTAATCTGACAGCTTTCCATCGTATCCAGCGCTGCTTCATGTTTCTTCGGCGTAATTCCGGCACAACAGGACGCATCTACGCAAAGCGGAACTTCTGGCAGCGCTGCTTTTAAAAGCAGCGCGTTAGACACTACGCAGACATCCGTGCATAATCCAACCAGTTCGATTTCTGTTATTGGCTGTTCCTGATGCCACTCCTGTACATCCTGTGCCAGTTGTAAAGAGCCAAAAACAGGTTTTTGATATACTAAACAGCCTGTTTCCTCTTGAAACTTCTTCAAATCGTCAATCAACTGCCAGCCTTCTGAACCTATCAGACAATGCTTTACAGGCAGAAACTTTCCCTCCTGTGCAGACAGATAATCTTCTCCATGCGTATCCTGCGTAAAAATTACCTTTCCCTGAAAATCCCTCACTTTCCTGACTACACCAGGCACTATGTACTGTGCCTCTTTCGTTCCCAGGGAGCCTGTCACAAAATCATTCTGCATATCAATAACAATCAAATATTTATTTTCCATCAAAATTCCTCTCTCATCTCTGGCTCTGTAACAACAGGCTCCATTTATTTCATCACTTTCTCAACCAGTGACTCATAGCTATCCACCACATCATAGACAACATTTCCACCGGATATCGCTTTAACTCGTTAACATGCTCCAACCGCCTCTTTAAATTTCCATAAACATATACAAAAAAGCAGGTCACAACAATAGAAAGCTTGCTGCCCCGCTTTATTTTGTTATTCTCCCGGAAGCTGGTCAATCAGTTTTTCTATCATCTGCTTTTTCACATAGACATCAAAACTCAGCATACAGATAAATGAAAAAAGCTGAAGAAATTCCTGATCCTTTTCAACATTCTCAAAGGTATGCTTTGAGGTATTATATTTATCTACGATATCCTTTGCCATCTTATCTGCCTGGCTTTTTTCCAAACTGAACACTTCGTTGTAAATCGTTTCTATGCTAAACTTCTGGTCATTTTTAAAATATTTTTCTGTAATAGGGTTCATCAATGCCTGGATATCCGTGATGGAGAGAATCCCCTTAAAATAATAGATAAAAATCATCACCAGCAGATGTTCCTTGGAATATTTCTTCTTCACCGGAGGCGGGAGCAGCTTATTCTTGGCATAATTGTTAATCATGGTCTTGGTCAGTATCTTATCCTCCGGGTGACGCTTCGAAGACGCCAGGCGAGTGTCCATAAAGGTTGTCACCTGATCCATATATAAATCAATATTCGGAATATCCTCCGGCTTAATATGCTCAATGCGGGACAGGCTGTTCAAAATACTTTTGAGCATATCTTTGGTATCTATCTTCATTTTGTCCACCTCTCGTTCATATCTGGTTTTCTTCCGGCTCCAGACCCTAATCCAGCGCCCATACATCAGAAAAGCAAAACCTTTCCCTGATACATCACATTATATAGTTTTGAAAACCATATGACAAGCCTTTTTTATCAAAACTGTGACTACTCCACTTACAAATTGCGGTTTGTCTGTGAGTTCATCGCTTACCCCAGACAGTTACGGAACCGATAGTTTCTGCGCTTACTCCGGACAGTCACGGAACCGATAGTCCCCATATTTACGCCGGACGCCGGGAAGCCTGCTGCATATCCCACACGGACGGAGACAACGCTGCGGCAAACTAGCCGCTAACTACAACTAAATACGCTCAGGAGAGCCTTCGCGCATTAGTTGCAGTTAATCGTTAGCTCACCGGCGCGTTGTCCCCGTCCGTGTGGGATATATGGCAGGTGCCCCAGCGTCCGGAGTAAGCATAGAGTTGTCGGTTCCATAACTGTCCGGAGTAAGCGACAACCTCTCTGACAAACCGCAATTGAAACATTAAATAGTTACCTCTGGCACGCAGCCCGTATGACCTCCACGCACCCCTCTATTCCCAGCTTTCCGCTGTCCAGCATTAGATGATATCCAGATTTGTCATCCCACTTTTTCCCGGTGTTTGCGCTGTAGAAATTGCTCCGGCGTTTGTCACATCGGCGCAGTATCCCATCCACATGCTCTTTATTATCGTGATAGATGGTGACTGCTCTCTTTGTGCGGAAATCTCT
Source organism: Lachnospiraceae bacterium 46-15 (assembly GCA_041223665.1). Taxonomy (GTDB): domain Bacteria; phylum Bacillota; class Clostridia; order Lachnospirales; family Lachnospiraceae; genus Hominisplanchenecus_A. Next base: position 45,142 of record JBCLQO010000004.1, on the reverse strand, counting down.
GTCGGCATGGATGTAAACTTTCAGTACATCCCTCCGCTCTTTCAGCACCCACCCGGCACACCGCCCCACGATAACGCAGCTTCCCTGGTTTGCCAAATCCCATATGATTTTGGCTTCCTCCAGGTAAAGCTGGTTTTCTTCACTCAGCCCGCAGCTTTCTCCTGCTGCCAGCTTTGCAGCCAGGGCGATGGTATAGAGGAAGCTCCCCGTCGTCGCCTCCTCCATATGCATAATCTGCTCCGGCGTGGTTCCCCGTGCCTGCGCCGCCCTCTCCAGGATTTCCCTGCCATAGCAGGGAATCCCGATTTTCTTTGCCAGGCGCTCTCCGATTTCACTTCCGCCGCTGGCATACTCTCTTTCTATTGCAATAATCTTATACATCACACCGCCTCCGCTTTCTCAAACTGACTGTTATACAGGTTTTCATAGAAACCTTTCTGAGCCAGCAGCTCTTCATGGGTTCCCTGCTCAATGATATCTCCATCCTTCATAACCAGAATTAAATCCGAGTCCTTAATCGTGGAAAGCCTGTGGGCAATCACGAAACTGGTTCTGCCTTTCATCAGGTTATTCATGGCTTTCTGAATCTGTATTTCCGTCCTGGTATCCACCGAAGACGTCGCCTCGTCAAGAATCAGTATCTTATTGTCTGCCAGGATAGCCCGGGCAATTGTCAAAAGCTGTTTCTGCCCCTGGGAAATGTTGCTCGTCTCCTCATTCAACACCATCTGGTAGCCGCCGGGCTGCGCCATGATAAATCGATGGGCATGCGCCGCTTTCGCTGCCGCGATAACCTCTTCGTCGGTAGCGTCCAGCCGCCCATAGCGGATATTTTCCATAATCGTGCCATGGAAAAGCCAGGTATCCTGGAGCACCATGCCGAACAGCTTCCGCAGCTCGCTTCTATCATATTCCTTAATGTCGTGCCCATCCACCCGGATGCACCCGGAATTTACATCATAGAAACGCATCAGCAGCTTCACCATCGTCGTTTTTCCTGCCCCGGTAGGCCCTACTATCGCCACCGTCTGTCCTGCACCGACCTCAGACGAAAAATCATGAATGATAATCTTATCTGGCTGATACCCAAATGCCACATGCTCAAAGCTCACCGCACCCTGAGATGCCTCAACATCCATTTCACGCACTGTCTCCTGCTGCTCTTCCTTTTCCTCCAGGAACTCAAACACACGCTCAGATGCCGCCGCGGAGGACTGGAGCATGTTTGTCACCTGGGCAATCTGCTGAATCGGCTGCGTAAAGTTTCGGATATACTGGAAAAAGGACTGGATATCTCCTACTTCAATCGCTCCCCGAATTGTCATATAGCCACCCAGAATCGCCACCATCACATAGCCGATATTCCCGACAAACTGCATCACCGGCATCATAATTCCCGAGAAGAACTGGGACTTCCAACCAGATTCGTAGAGATGATTGTTCGTTTCCTCAAAGACCCTGACTACATCCTCCTCTTTGTTAAACACCTTCACTACATTGTGACCGCTGTAGACTTCCTCTACCTGCCCGTTCACCTCACCCAGATATCTCTGCTGATCTTTAAAATATTTCTGGGAATATTTCATGACTGTCCCGATAATTCCCATGGAAACCGGAAGGATTAGCAGCGCCGCCAGCGTCATCCACACATTAATGGAAAGCATCATCACCAACACGCCTATCAGCGTAGTCACAGAAGTAACTAGCTGCGTCAGGCTCTGGTTCAGGCTCTGCTGCAGCGTATCCACGTCATTTGTCACGCGTGAAAGCACTTCTCCATGTGTCCGGCTTTCATAATAATCCAGTGGAATTTTGTTGATTTTCTTGGAGATGTCCCGCCGCAGGCTGTAGGTCATGTCGTTGGAAACTCCTGTCATGATAATTCCCTGAATAAAACTGAACAGCGCGCTGACTACATACAACCCCATAGCCATCAGCAGGATCTCCCCGATCTTCCCGAAATCAATCCCGCCGGCTCCCTGAATCTTTGCCACCAGCCCGTTAAACAGCTCTGTCGTAGCCCTGCCCAGGATTTTCGGCCCCACAATATTAAAGACCGTCCCGCCCACGGCAAAAAAGATAACCCCAAACAGCCTGATTTTATACCGGCTCATATAGCGCAGCAGCTTTCCCATCGAGCCTTTGAAGTCTTTTGCCTTTTCTCCGGCCATCCGGCCGCCGCCATGCCCCATAGGGCCTCTCACCCTTCTTCCACTATCACTCATTGGCCAATTCCTCCTCTGACAGCTGAGACATTGCAATCTGCCTATATACATCGCATGTCTGCATCAATTCTTTGTGAGTACCCTGTCCCGCCACGCATCCGTCATCGAGCACAATGATATTGTCCGCATGGAGAATGGTACTGATACGCTGCGCTACAATCAGGGTAGTAGCATCCTGCGTCTCCTGCTTCAAAGCCCGCCGCAGCACTACGTCCGTTTTGTAATCCAGCGCGGAAAAACTGTCGTCAAAAATATAAATTTCCGGTTCTTTCGCAACCGCTCTGGCGATCGAAAGCCTCTGCTTCTGCCCGCCCGACACATTTGTGCCTCCCTGGGCAATCGGAGAATCCACGCCTTCCGGCTTTTCACTGATAAATTCCCATGCCTGGGCAATCTCTGCCGCACGCTTTATCTGTTCTTCTGTCGCATCTGTACGCCCGTAACGCAGGTTTGAGTCAATCGTTCCCGAAAAGAGAACCCCCTTCTGCGGTACATAGCCCAGCTTTCCGCGCAGCTCCTTCAATTCCATTTCCCGCACATCCACTCCATCTACCCGGATGGAACCTTCCGTCACGTCAAAAAGCCGCGGAATCAAATTCACCAGTGTGCTCTTTCCACTTCCTGTACTGCCAATAAACGCCACAGTCTGCCCTTTCCTGGCCGTAAAGGATATGTCATTTAAAACGTTCTCTTTCGCTCCAGGATATGCGAAGCTTACGTGTTCAAACTCTACCAGTCCTTTCACATCTGCATCTCCGTGCTTCGCGGTTTCCGGGTCATGGATAGATACTTCTGTACTCAGTATTTCATCAATACGCTTCGCAGACACATTTGCCCTTGGAATCATAATAGACATCATCGTTATCATCAAGAACGACATAATAATCTGCATCGCATACTGGATAAACGCCATCATATTTCCTACCTGCATCGTTCCGCTGTCCACCGCATATGCACCATTGTATACAATCAGCACACTGATTCCATTCATAATTAACATCATCAACGGCATCATAAATGTCATGACACGGTTTACAAACAGATTTGTCTTTGTAAGTCTCCGGTTCGCCTCCTCAAAACGCTCCTCTTCATGCTTTTCCGTACTGAAAGCCCGGATTACCATGATTCCGGTCAGCGTCTCCCTTGTCACTAGGTTCAGCTTATCAATCAGGTTCTGCAGAAGGGTGAATTTCGGCATCGCCACACCAAAGAGCACTGCTACCACCAACAAAATCAGCCCCACCGCCAGGGCCAATATCCAGGTCATCGACATATCTGTCTGAAATACCTTTATCACGCCGCCCACGCCAAGGATTGGCGCATAGAGTACGATTCGGAAAATCATAGTCGCCAGCATCTGAATCTGCTGGATATCATTCGTGCTCCGGGTAATCAAAGATGCAGTGGAAAACTTGTTCAGCTCCGCCCCTGAGAAGGAAATCACTTTCCGGTATACCTGATTTCTCAGGTTCCTTCCCATATAAGATGCCACACGGCTGGATAGAAATGTGACCGTAACTGCCGCAAGCATGATGAGAAGCGCCATTCCAAGCATTTTCAGCCCTGACATCACCAGATAATCTGTCTGCATTTTATCCAAATCCCTGCCCATCTGTGCATACTCATTCTGCAAATATCCCACTGCCGACTGCGTAACGATGGATTCCGGCATTTCTTCAAACTTATCTGCCTGTTCAGCAAGCATCTGCTGCCGCTGCTCTTCTGGCATCTTTCCCAGAACTTCAAACATATCTGCGTCTTCCGGAAGCCCCATCTGCACCCTGGCATCTGCCGCCTCTTCACTCTCCCCGGACAAGCCGGAGACAGCCAGCATCGGGACACCGAATATCTGGTTTAACTTCTCCCTGCGTTCTGCATCCATCTTATTCTGCACGTAAATCCCGGATTCCAATGTGTAGCTTTCCTCCACATACGCCCGTTCTTCGCTGTCCATAAAAAGAAACAGCCTCTCCATAGAGCTTTCCCGAATTTCATCCGGCACTCCGTCCTCTATCCCTTTCTGCTGGATTCCTACATTAACGATTTTTGACGTGTAATCGGGCAGCGCCAAATCACAGCTTGCCTGTAGGAACAGCAAAGCGATAATCAGCACAATATAGTACCATTTATCCTTCACATATCGAAACATTTTCAGCATTTATCCTTTATTCCCTCCATTTCCATGTCAATCTGTCCGCTCTGGACATCTGCCATATTCCCTATAATCTGTATCAGGAAACGCCTTAGCAGGCATTCTTCTGTCTCATTAAAGCCCCGAAACAGAAGTTTGTCATTCTGCTCAAAGATTCCCTGTATGTCTTCCAGCATCTTTTCCCCTTTCGGACTCAGCGAAATCCTGCTTATACGCTGATCCTTTCCGTCCGCGGCGCGTACCACCAGGCCCGCATTCTCCAGACGCCGGATCGATACCGCCACACTGGGCGGCTTTACATGAAGTTCTCTGGCGATTTCCCTCTGGCTCATTCCTCCCCGCCTCGCAAGAAGATTCAGCATCGGCATCTGCCCCGGATGCATCCCTTTTGCCGTAAGCTGCTCATAATTCATTGCAAAATACATATGAGAAGCCTTTAAAAGCAGAGCCTGGAGATTGTCACCGCATATTCCGCAAAACCTGCCATCCTTCATAGCATCACCTCACTTTAATTAATCGGCTAACTTATATTACGTCCATTTCCACAAGATTTCAACCTTATTTTTCCTTTTTAATACTTATTTTATAAAGTTTTTACCAAAATATTCGTTAAATATCTAATTTTTATATTCTCACATGGGGACATCATAGTATAAAAAACTATCCGAATAACTTTGACCTCACAAATGATTTCTATAACAATTCCTTATAAAGACAGAACCGGAAATGGTCTGCACCATTTCCGGTTCTGTCTTTATAGATATCTAATGATTACACTGCCTTCACAGTAATCTTGCTGCCTGCTCCCTTACTCTGGAACAGACTCTTATAAGAAGATACTTTTGAGGACGGTACGCTGAACGTCACCGTTGCTTTTATACCCGAAAATACTTTCTTTCCCACATTCCCTGTCGTCAGCTTGCTGGATTTCACGATAAATGTTTTCAGCTTCGATGTCTTATAAAACGCCAGCTTCCCGATATGCGACAAATCCGGTGAGGAAATGCTCATTTTCGTCATATTTGAACAGTAACGGAACGCCCCTGTACCGATAGTCGTCAGCTCTGCCGACGAAAGCAATACACTCTTGATTGCCCGGCATTTCATAAATACCGTCTGTCCGACAAACTCTGCCGACGGCAGGGTAATCCTGTTTGCCGTACCGCCAAGCGTCACAAGTTTCGTACAGTCACGGAATGCATTTTTATATATTTTCACCACGCCTTTGCATCCGCTGACTTTCTTCAGCTTCGAACATCCATAAAATGCTGCTCTGTTGATAACTGTCACTGTCTGTGGTACTGTGACTGTCGTCAGGTTCTTATTATTATAAAATGCCTTAACTGCAATCGCTGTCACTTCATACCTGTAACCATCAATCTCCACCTCGGAAGGTATCGTGACTGTCGCGGCAGACGGATTTGCCGTACCCTGATAAGAAACCTTCAGTCCTGCCGCCGTCACTTTATAAATCCCCTCTGTCTTGCTGTCTGTCAGCACAGTTCCCTTCGCCGGGGCGGTAAAGCTGGCTTTCATCAGGGAAAGTCCCCTCAGATACGGATACCCGTCATTCTGCGCCGCATGGATCGCCCATACTCCAGTAAAGTCAAAGTTTTTAAAACTGGATGCCGTCTTTGCCTGTGCTGCACTTAAAGCTGTCGCCGTCCCTGAAACACTGCTGTCTGACACAAACGCATACTCCCCTGTCGCGCTGAAATAATAACAATCTGAAAGTGTGCAGTAGCCTGTTCCGCCCCCGTTGGACGCTTTATCAAGAATCCCCTTCGTAGCGCTTCCATATATTTGTACGCCGAAGCATTTGCTGATGAGAACGTTTCCGGACACACTTGTTATCTCCCCTGCAATATTTCCGCCGTCCTTCATACGCCCAAGATTATAGCAATTTTCAACCTTCACCGCCTGGGATGCACTGGCTGTTCCTGGAACCTGGATATGTCCCGCCAATCCTCCTGAATAACTGCTGATAGAATCAATCAATCCTGCATTATAGCTCTGTGCCAGCGTTATTCTGGCGTCATACGCACTTACCGAATCCTGCAGATATAAATAACCAGCCACACCACCTATCCGGCTTGTTCCCTTCACCGTACCGGAATTCGCCATGCCTGTGATATCAACACCTGCGCCTGCCGCGGCACTGTCACACCGCAGATATCCTATAATTCCGCCGACGCCGTTCACTCCTGTGATATTTCCTGTATTCGTGCAGGCACTCATTCCCATCTGTCCGTCCAGGCTGTATGCACTGCCAACAATTCCCCCGGCAATACCATTGCCGCTGACTGTGCCATAATTTGCACATTTCGTATAAGAAGAAGCTGCTCCGGCCCCATTTTCGCCAATCACTCCCCCGGCAGTTCCTGCACTTGAACTCACTGCTGCATAGTTAACCGCACTGCTTACCGTATTTTTACCGGATATATCGCTCCCGACAATGCCTCCGACTGCACCTGCGCCTGCCACAGTACCTGTCACATATACATTATGAATCTCACACGCTGCCGTTCCCTGAGCATCCAAAGTAACTGCAAACGCCCCTCCGTTGCCGGCCGCCTGGATATTCACATCGATCAGCGCCAGATTCCGGATGCTTCCTCCTGTCATACGCTCAATAAGCGGAACTTTAAGCCCTTTTACTGCATATCCGTTTCCGTCCAGGATACCGGAAAATTCCGCGATGCTGCTCCAGGAAGCCTCCCCCGACAAATCAATGTCATTCATTAAAATATACTTCCCTGTGCCATCCGGCGCCGGCAATGCCGCTGCCCTGCTCACAGTTCTGCTCTGCACTTCTGCTTCTGCCTGGTTCCCGGACTCTGTCTCACCCTCTGTTTCCGTCTGCTCCTCCGACTCTGTTTCGCTCTCAGATTCACTTTCTGACTCACTTTCGGATTCCGCCTCGCTCTCAGATTCGGTTTCTGACTCACTCTCAGATTCTGTCTCGCTCTCGGATTCCGTCTCGCTCTCGGATTCCGTCTCGCTCTCAGATTCACTTTCTGACTCACTCTCGGATTCCGTCTCGCTCTCAGATTCGCTTTCCGTTTCTTTTTCATCTGTATCTGGTGTTTCCGGCTGCGTAATTTCCCCCGTTACTAACTTTTTCAGTTCTGCTGCCGTAGTGATAGCCGTATATCCCTCCGGCACCTGTGTCTGATGCTGCACAGCCTCTGGAAATACCGCTTCTGCCTCCGCCCTGTATGCTGAATGAAATGCCACCGCAAACATCATCAAAAATGTAAATACGATACGAGTTACTTGTCTCTTTGGTCTAGTCATAAATACCTCCTTGCGTTTTGTATTTTGTTACGCATTTATTAACTAATTGTATCCTATCATTGCAGTGTGAGGGAAATGTGTGTAACAAATATATATTTCCGCAAAGTCAAATACCCCGCTGCAAGCAACGGGGCATCAAATTTGCAGCGCAGCAAGCTACGGGGTATCTGACCCTCACAGCATTCGCCAAATGCTCGTGCAAGCACGGCGCTTGGCTCATTGCCCGCGAAAATTGAGAGAGCTGACGCAGCAGCTCTCCTAACCTGTATCTATCCAACATACTTAACGCTCTTCCATCGGTATATACTCCGCTTCATCCATCACGCTCTTATAGGCAGGGCGGATGATTTTGTCCACATTTATCAGCTCCTCAATACGGTGCGCACTCCATCCTACAATCCTGGCAATGGCAAACATCGGCGTAAACAGCTCCTCCGGTATATCCAGCATACTGTAAACAAATCCACTATAGAAATCCACATTCGCACTGACTCCCTTGTAAATTTTCCTCTCCTCCATGATAACCTTCGGCCCTAAACGCTCAATCATGGAATACAGTGCAAAGTCTTTCTCTCTGTGCTTTTCTTCTGAAAGCTCTTTGACAAATGTCTTAAATACCTCTGCCCTCGGGTCGGACGCAGAATAGATGGCATGTCCCATACCGTAAATCAAGCCTTTTTTATCAAAAGCTTCTTTATGAAGCAATTTCTTTAAGTATTCCTCCACCTGCGCTTCATCTGTGGTATCCTTGACATTTTTCTTCAAATCCTGAATCATCTCTACCACCTTGATATTTGCGCCGCCATGCTTCGGCCCCTTCAGGGAGGAAAGCGCAGATGCGATAGCCGCATAAGTATCTGTTCCGGAGGACGTTACCACATGGGTAGTAAATGTAGAGTTATTACCGCCGCCATGCTCCATATGGAGAATCAATGCCATATCCAGCACATGCGCCTCCACCTCTGTATACTTCATATCCGGCCTGAGCATACGCAGAAAATTCTCTGCCGTAGACAGCTTCGGGTCCGGGCGGTGGATATACATACTCTCATCACGCTCATAATGATTGTACGCATGGTAGCTGTAAACCGCCAGCATCGGCATGGTGCTAATCAGCATCATACACTGGCGAAGCACATTTTCAATTGAGATATCCGACGCCTGCTGGTCATAGGACGCCAGCGTCAGGATACACTTCGACAGGGAATTCATGATATCGCGGCTTGGCGCTTTCATGATTACGTCCCTGGTAAAATTCGTAGGCAGTTTCCTGCAGTAAGCGAGAGCCTTTCGGAATTCTTTTAACTCTTCCTCACTGGGAAGTTTACTGAAAAGCAGAAGGTATGCCACTTCCTCAAAACCATACCTGTGTCCCTCAACTTCTCCCCGGATTAAATCCTGAATGCTGTATCCGCGGTAGTAGAGACGTCCGTCGCAAGGCTTCTTCTGTCCGTCCACCACTTCAAATGCTTCTATTTTCGATACCTTTGTAAGACCGGCCAGCACGCCGTTTCCATTCTTATCACGAAGTCCCCGCTGGACATCATATTTTCCATACAACTCTAAGTCAATCTTTCCGTTATCTACGCAGGTGCGGGCCATTTCCCCTATGTGTTCCAAATATTCCTTATGTCTCATAATACATCTACCATACCTTTCTTTGATTGGCCGGACTACAGTAACCTTTTCACATTCCAATCATTCCGATTGTCTATTTTTTAACTATATGTCTGTAAATTATACATGAATCACTTTCCAGAAACAATAAACAAATTATGAACTTTTTCAAAAAAAAGTTGTATTGCTTTTTCCCGCGGAAGAGATTATACTAAAATCCAAAAGAAAACCAGGAGGTATTTCATGAAAAAAACAAAACGTATCCTTGCGGTTATCGGAATTATTATCCTGGCCGGAATGTACCTGTCTACCCTCGTGTTCGCCCTGATGAAACACGAAAATGCTTCTGACATGCTGATGGCCTCCATCGCATGTACCATTATCGTTCCTGTGTTCCTCTATGGCTATGTGCTGATGTACCGGGTTTTAAACCGAAACAAGATACAGCCGCCGGAAGAATAAAATGGCAAATTTAAAGGAGACACCCTCAAGTGCCTCCTTTTCTTTTTAGTCCATATTCCATTGTATTTAAGAAAGCGCCTCCTCAAGCTGCTCCTCCTGGCTATTGAGCAGCTTGCTGAAAATCTTCGGCAGCTTTACATCTCTCTGGTAAGTAACAAGTATTTTCCCTTCATCCAGGCACGGTATCACCATCTTCGGTTCTTCAAACAGACGATTCGTAATCCCCACCCCGCGGTTGATTTTCTTACAGAAGATAATGCGGTGCCCTTTCTTTGAACTATTAATCTCCCTGTCATAGTCTGTCAGATATCCTGGGCTGAGGTGGTTCAGTGTAATCTGGCGGTAAAAATCTGCCAGCAGGCTCTTCTTATGTCCTTTCATCCATTCCAAATCCCCGTCCAGTATCCTCTGGCATTCCTCCCTGGAAAGCTTCAGGATGCTCTTAAAGTACATCCCGTTCTGTATGTATTTTTTCTCCAGGTAAACCTGCTCTTCATCACCGTTCTTCATGCAGAGAGAATAGTCTGCCTGTGAATCCTGTGATTCATTTCCGATAAATTTCAGTTTACGCAATGTGATTCTTTCCGTCTGATATGATTGTCCCTCATCCAGCATCCTCTGTTTCAACTGCTGATATCTTCCTACCGTAATGGTATTTCTTTCCTCATAGTAAGTTGTGTATTTCATGTAATACCCCCATTTCCTCCTGTACATCCATACTAACTGCCATATATGCCTTTTCCCCCTCAACTTATGCATATATTGGAATTTCATTTTACAGCGACAGTATATCCCCCATTTATGAATATCGGGTGACAAACTTCTGAAAACTTTCTTAAATTGTACTTTGGAACATTGACAAGATTTCCATGCCCTGAATTGACAGGACGCCTTCTCCCCATGTATACTAAAAAAAATGTGACTGCAAAGGAGATTCCCATGATTGACACGATTATTTTTGATATCGGACGGGTACTTGTTAAATTCGACTGGCAGGAATATATCGCCAGTTTCCACTTTCCAAAAGAAACCACAGACATCTTAGGACAGGCCATATTTTTAAACCCTGCCTGGCAGGAATATGACAGAAGCGCGCTTCCCGACGAGGAAATCCTCGCCCGCCTCTGCCTGGCAGCGCCTGGATACGATAAGGAAATCCGGCTGGTTTTTGATAACTTCCCTTCCAGCCTCTCACTGCTCCCCCACGCCGTCCCCTGGATTACATCCCTGAAAAAACGCGGTTTCCGTATTTACTATCTCTCCAACTATGCAGAAACCACCCGCCGGAAGAACCCGGACGCTCTGGCTTTTATCCCCCTGTGTGACGGCGGCCTGATGTCCTGTGACGTAAAACACATCAAACCGGAGCCGGAAATCTACCAGGCGCTGCTTGCACGTTTCCAAATTTCCCCGGAATACGCCGTTTTCATTGATGATTCCGCACCAAATCTGGAAGCTGCCAAAAAGCTCCATCTGCATACCATCTTATTTGAGGACTACCCAAGTGCTTCTGCGCAGCTTGAACGCCTGCTGACACCGCCGGCTTCCTGTTGATACACGGCATATGCCAAAACAGCCGGCCATAGCTGAAACGCCATGGCCGGCCGCCCGTTTTCAGTTCCTATGCTATTTTTCCGCGTTCGTTTCGCCGCTCGTCTCTTCCTGGGAAGCCATCGGCGTAATGACGATATTTTCCCCGGAAATTTCCGTCTTTCTCTTAACGATGTCCTCAATCTGGGCTCTCTGTGCATCCGTCACGCCCACCTGGCTGATAACCACATCCACAGTACCGTCTGTAATGCTTACCACTGCATCCGCGAATCCCTTGGATTCCAGCAGCAGCTCTGCCGCCGCTTCCTTCTCAGCAATTTCCGTCATCTGGTTCATGCTGTTTAAGGCATCCTGCTTCTGTTCTTCTGCTATGTTTACATTATTGATGATTTCCAGCAGCGTTTCTTTATTTTTAGCACGGACCTGCTCTCTTGAAAGCCTGGCCTCAGCCGCAAACCCGGAACTTCCCGGAACGCTGGTAAGTACCGCCTCACCCGGCGTATCAGTTATCTGTCCTTCTGCAGAGCCGTCTGCCGACATATCTGCAGCCGTGCCGTCTGTACCTGCAGAAGCATTCTGTGCTGCCGCCGCATTTTCTGCTGCTGCCGCGTCTTCCATACTGAAACTGTCGTCTGTAAAGTCCATATCCAAGCTCTCAATGTCAATCAGAGCGCTGTCATTTCCGCCTTCCGTGGACAGTTCCGTCTCTTTCTTCACACTGTTCTCGTCAGCCGCCGTACCGGACACCTCCGCCCCCAGTTTTGAACCTGAGTAATTCAGGTAGCCTGCTACGGCAATCATAACTGCCAGTGCTGTAATGATGATTTGATTTTTCTTAAAGATTTTTTTCACGTTTCCCCCTCCTAATTCATCTTCATTACTTTGATTTTATGCGCTTCCACTCCGAATAATGCCATAACTGCCTCTGTAATATTCTGAACTACTTGAGAATTATCTCCGCCCTCCGCTACTACAAGGATTCCCTGTATCTGCGGCTCCATTTCTTCTATTACATAAGGCACACGGCCTCCGTTTCCGTCCTGTGTATATACTGTGGACTCTTCCTGAACCTTTTCCACTGTACTCCTGTTCCCATCATCGCCCTCCTCCGTAGTGCTTCTGTCTGTCACAGGCGTATCTTTCTCCACAATCTTTTCTCCACTGGATTTTCTCATAATCATGACTTTGACTTTCCCTACTCCCGCCACATGCCCCAGGGCAGCTTCCAGCCGCTCCTCCAGCGCGTCCACCCCCTCCTTCTGCCGGGATTCTGTCTGCAGGGCATCTGCGGTTTCTGTCTCCTCTTTCCCGGGCACAGGCATTGCTATGACCAGAAGCAGGATTCCCGTCAGCACCAGAATCAGCCATTGACTCTTATCTATATGCTTTAGTTTTTGCCGGAGATTCCCGATTCCTTTTTCCATAAGCTACTCCTGTATACTGATATTTATATGTCCTACTGAAATATGATAGACTTCCAGAAGCTCATTTTTTATCTCCAAGGCTTTTTTTTCAAAATCTGCCCCTGCCCCGGAAACTTTCAGATCTGCCCCGGAAATTCCCTGGATTCCCTCTGCGCTCTCTGAAAACTGCAGCTCAACCTTCTCTGGTTCCATCCCGTATGCCCGCACCACATCCTCCACCTGCCTTTTCAGCTCTTTCCGATACGCTTCGTTAATTTTATCCTCTCGCAGCTCTTCTATCCCCCGCCCTGTGATCCGCATATCCTCCGCCTGCTCTCTCAAGCTTCCCAGCCTCCATGCCTGCTCGAAGCTTTCCGACAGGTTCGCTATATCCGCCAAAGGTCCCAGAACCAGCACGATAAGCAGCAGCCCTCCGAAAAAGCGGACATATTTCTTAAAATTCTCCCCCGGAAGCGCCTGCAGAAAAATATTAAACAGACAGAGATAACACACAATATTTCGAATCCAGCTGTAAACCGCTTCCATTTTGCACCTCCCGATTCCCCTTTTCATCCTGGAAGATATCACTCAACTGCCAATGGATGCCGCGGCCATAGCAATGGAAACAAAGAACAGCGCGCCTACCATCAGCAGTATTTTCATCAGCAGTCCCACCCCTTCTCCTACACTCCCCACACATTCCACCATACGCCTGTCCGAAACCGGCTGGGCAATTGCCGCCAGCAGCCGGTAAAATACTGCCCCAAATCCCAATTTCAAAAGCGGCACCAGACACAGCAGCGCCAGAAAAATCATTCCTGCTGCCCCCACCGCATTTTTAATCAGCACTGCGGAGCCCAGAACTACCTCCGTTACTCCGCTGAATACATTTCCAAGCCCTGGCACCGCCCCGGCCGTTTTCGTAAGCACGGCTGTTTTCAGGGAATCTACGGCTGGAAGAATCAAACGCTGTACGGTCTGAAACCCAAGTGCGGCAGCCATCAATGTCTTTAACATCCATTCTACGAATGTCTTCAGGATTTCCGCCAGTTTCGACAGATAGTCTTCCTTCGTAAGATGATTCACCATACAAAACAGCACGTATAGATTTACCGCAGGCATAACTACATATTTCAAAATCCACTGGATAATCAGGATTACTCCAAGCGTTACCTCATAAAATCCGGCTCCGGCCACAGAGCCGGAAGCAAACACGGACGCCAGAAAGTAAGAAGGCATCAAAAGCTCCATAAAAGTAATCACACGGTTCAGCGCATCCATGGTTATCTGCTGCATCATCTGAAAAGCCTGCATCAGCAGCGTAAACAGGCAGAGATACATCATGTAAAAACTGGTGGATGCCGCCTGGCTCTTTTCAAATACATTTATAAAATTTGTAAACACCCCTGCCACAGTAAGCAGAAGCATGATTCGTACTGCTGTCCGGCGGTTCCCGTCTATCTGGGATGACAGCGTGTCCTTCAAAAGCTGCCAAACGCCCTCCCTGGTCAGCGGGACTTCTCCCTGAATCAGCTTTTTTACCGCATCAGTAAAGCGCATTCCACCATCCTTCTGTAATTCCTGGAAAGAAGCGTCAATTTCCCCCAGCTCCAGCTCGTCCAAAAATTCTTCCGTTAAGTCTCCTTCTGCCGCGCAAGCCTTTGCTTTCCACGCCCCCGCCAGAAGGAGTACAGCCATCCCCAAAATCACTGCCATCCTTTTCATATGCACCTCATGCCAAAAAGCTGGCGATCGTATCCAGCAGCGCCAGAATTACGGGTGTGCTAATCGTCAAAATTGATATTTTTCCAAAAAACTCTATCTGCCCTGCAATTGCCAAATATCCCGCATCCCTGCACAGATTCGCCGAAAAATCAGCAATATACGTAATGCCCATAATTTTCATCAGGGAAGCCAGATAAGAATCCCCCAAATCTACATACTCCTTCAACCCCGCCAGCGTGTCCTTTAAATATGACAGCTTACTGACCGCGTAGAAAAAAATCAACAGGCAGACCGCCATACTAATAAATACAGTAAATGCAGGCTTGACCTCTTTTAAAAGCAGGGCCGTAAGGACTCCGGCTATTCCAAGCATAGCTATTTTCAGCATACCTTCCCCTCCTTACAGCGAAAACAGATTTTTCACACTCTCAAACAACTGATTGATATAGGGAAGTATCCAGAAAAGCACTACCAGAAGCCCGGCCAGCCCGGTCAGGAATGCCGTTTCCTCTCTCCCGCTCTGCTTTAACACCTGGCTGAGAACGGAGACAAGAATCCCCACAGCCGCTATCTTAAAAATCAGATTTACACTCATGCCTTTCCCCTTCCTTATATCAGGCTGCCCCAAGCCTCTCACGAAATATTCAGAAAAAAATTAATGCCAAAAACAATCCGCCCATTAGCCCCAGGCAGCGGTACAATTTTGAATTTTTCCGGTATTCTTCCCTTGCCTGGGCATATTCGTGAGTAAGCTGCTCCTTATAAAGCCCAATGGCTGCGAGCTGCATCTTTACATCCAGATACCCAAGCTGTTCTCCAAATCCCGTCAACGCATCCAAATCCTTCTGGCACAGTGCTGTCCCTTTTAAATCTTCCTGCACATGACGCGTAAAAATCTCCCCCAGCGTCTCTCCCCGAAACTCGTCCATATGCTCTGCCATATGCTCCAGAAAATCAGAAAACGGTTCTGCCATCCGCCTTGCCCCATGACGGAAAGCCTCTGCCAGCGCTGCGTTCGCATATCCGATTTCCCCTTCCAGAATCTCCAGCAGCTTCAATACCTCCCGCAGTTCACGGATACGCCGCTCCATCTCATTTCCCGCCGAAAGCCCCATTGCCGTACAGCCGCAGACAACCAACAGTAAGCCGACAATTTTAAACATATAATACCTGCCCGTCTCTGTCCAAAATCTTCTGGATTTTCCCTACACCGCCTAAGTTGTGGAGGACAATATAGCATTCAAAAATCTTCTCTTCCACCAGCCTGTGAAGCATCGGCCTTCTCTGAATATCTTCCATGCCATTCCCATGCACGGTAGCCAAAATCCTGCATCCACAGTTCACCGCTGTCTCAACCGCACAGATATCTGCCTCACTCCCTATTTCGTCTACGGCGATTACCTGGGGCGCCATGGAACGTATCAGTAGCATCATTCCTTCTGCTTTTGGACAGCAGTCCAGCAAATCCGTGCGCATCCCTAAATCATTCTGCGGAATCCCCCTGTAAGCCCCTCCCAGCTCGGAACGTTCATCTACCACGCCTACCGTGCGTCCCCGGCAATGCTGCCCGCCGTTTGAAATCTGGCGTATCATATCCCGCAGCAGCGTGGTTTTCCCACATCCTGGCGGCGAAATAATCAGCGTATGCTGTACGCCTCCCCTTCCTGCTACATACGGCATCACTGCGTCTGCACAGCCTTTGACTTCATGGGAAATCCGTACATTTATGCAGGAAATGTATTTCATACTCCTAATATGCCCGCCCTCTGCCACTGCCTTTCCCACAACTCCCACACGGTGCCCTCCTCCGATTGTCAGAAACCCCTGGCGTAGCTCTTCTTCGTATGCATACATCGAATAATTCGCCACGTATTCCATCGTTTCCTCAATCTCCCGCTTCGCCACCCGGAAGCTTTTCTCCGCATCAGATGTAAGCCTCCCTGACAGAGTGACAAAGTATTCCTGTCCGCCTGCAGCCAGCACCAGAGGCTGTCCCACCCGCAGCCGGATTTCCTGAAGCCTGCCGGAATCTATATTCACTTTTGATAATATGTTTCTAATACTCGTTGAGAATATTTTGATGAACTCGTCCTTTTCCTTCATGTCCTCACCTCTTTACACAATATATGTGCGGACAGGCGGTTTATGACTTTAAGATAGTAAGAATTTGATTTTTCGTTCATCTCCCGACCCCTTGCTTCCTTTAGATAAACCCTTTCCAAAACACGCAAAAAACGGATATGCGGCATTCTACTGTCTACATATCCGTTCTTAATCGTAAATAAAAAAACATAGTCTATATACTTAAAGTTGATATTCGCTTATGCAAAAATTCACTAAAGGATCTTTTCTTTCTTTTCCTATGTAAATCTGCAATCTTATGTCTATCGACATGATATATTTGTAAATGAATTTAAGATACACTTAATTACTTGGTCTCTGTAATGTTTACTCAAATTATGATTTTAAATGGTGGTGTTAAATCTCCTTTCTTCTATAATCTGAGGTTTACGAGTTACATTCGAAAACTAGAGCCTACGGGGATGTGATTCGTTTTGCTCTTCATCGCAGCCCTTTCATCTTTCGTTTTCTGCCAAATCTTTTGTGCACAATTACTTGACACTTTCATTATACTTTTCTATCTTTTATTTGTCAACAGCTTTTTTAACACCCAGGGATTATTTCTTCCACTCTAAATATCCGCTTCAATTACCAAATACAATTTGACTGAAATTCTCCTTTTCCTTCCAGCATTTATCTGCATTCCTTTTTGTTGCTTTTTCCCGTCAAAAAACTTATACTATCATTAATTGCTTTTCGCCGCTGCATACATAATTTTTTAAGGAGATGAACGATATGAAAAAACGAATTGTCATTGCCCTAGGGCACCGGGCGCTTGGAACCACCTTCCCGGAACAGCAGACTGCTGTCAGAAAATCAGCTGCGGTTCTTGCTGAAATGGCCGCTGAAGGATACCAGTTAATCCTCACACACAGCAATGCCCCACAGGTGGGCATGATTCACACCGCCATGAATGAATTTGGGAAAGTCCACCCGGATTACACCCCGGCTCCTATGTCCGTATGCTCTGCCATGAGCCAGGGTTATATAGGATACGACCTGCAGAACGCCCTCCGCGCAGCGCTGCTGAAAAAAGGCATATTTAAAACAGTATGCACCATCCTGACCCAGGTACTAGTAGACCCCTACGACGATGCTTTCTACCATCCAGTAAAAGCCATCGGCCGCTATATGAGTGCTGAAGAAGCCGAAGAAGAAGAGAAAAAAGGAAACTATATGATAGAAGAAGCCGGACTTGGGTTCCGCAGGATTGTGGCCGCCCCCCGCCCCAAAGATATCATTGAAATTGATGCCATCCGCACCCTGGCCGATGCCGGACAGATTGTCATTGCCTGCGGAGGAGGCGGCATCCCTGTCCTCTCCCAAGGCAGCGAATTAAAAGGCGCCAGCGCCATCATTGAAAAAGATTACGCCAGCGGCCGTCTCGCGGAACTAACAGATGCCAATATCCTGATGATACTCACTAACGAAGATAAAGTATATCTGAACCATACCTCCGCCGCTCCCCTGCCCCTGGACTGCCTGGACATTAATATGGCAGAAAAATATATGGCAGAAGGACAATTTGGAGAGACCGCCATGCTTCCGAAAATCCGCGCTTCCGTGGACTTTATCAAAAGCGGAGAAAACCGCAGGGCAGTTATCACAAACCTGGAGAATGCCATGGATGCCCTGGAGGGAAAAGCCGGAACACAAATTAAAATATCGAATTGATAACCTGGCAGGTCAGGAAAGAAATATTAAGCAAGACAAAAAAGCACTCCTTCACAGAGTGCTTTTCTTTCAAAGACTTTTCAAATCTACAGTCTTTAACGTGCGTTAGAGGATTCGAACCCCCGACCTTTTGGTCCGTAGCCAAACGCTCTATCCAGCTGAGCTAAACGCACACTTCCTAACAACAAAAAGAATTGTACCACACTTTTGGAGAGTTGTAAACCCCCTTTTTTAAATTTAATATCTTTCTGCACGCCCCCCATCACGTCTCCCTCAGAAAGATTTCTGCGATTTCCAAATCTTCCGGCGTCGTAATCTTTATATTTTCATAGGAACCCAAAACCAGCTTCGCTTTCCGCCCGGTTACTGTTTCCAGTACCATCGCGTCATCGGTAACAGCAGGTTCTTCTCTCGTCATAAGCTCTGCATATGCCTCTGTTATGAGATGGTACTCAAAGACTTGGGGTGTCTGGACAGCCCACACCTGCTCTCTTGGCGGGGTATAATCCGCAAAGCCGTGCGCATCGCTGATTTTTATTGTATCCTTAACGGGCATAGCAGCCACACATGCCCCGTGCCGGCGCACTCCGTCATGGGCACGCTCCAGGATTTCCCTGTTCAGAAATGGCCTGGCTCCATCGTGAATATATACATAGCTGCACGTCCCTGCCGCTTTCAGTCCTTCATATACAGAATGATAGCGTTCTTTTCCACCCGCGATGATTTTCTGTACCTTTGTAAATCCATATTTTTGCACAATCTCTTCGCGGCAGTAATCTATTTCTTCCTGTCCTGTCACCAGCACAACTTCATCGATAAATGGGCACTGCTGAAACTGCGCAAGGGAATAGTACAGGACAGGGTGCCCTTTTATCAGCAGATATTGTTTCTGTATGTCCGAATTCATGCGTGATCCCCTGCCTGCTGCCAGCACAACCGCTGTATTCCGCTCTTCCATGGCTCTACCTCTCTCCCAGTTTCAGGTTAGGCACAGCATTCAAATCAAGCCCATGCCTTGTTCCCGCCATATACTCGTAGTAAGCTGCCGCGCCAATCATTGCGGCATTGTCTGTACAGAAAATCAGCGAGGGATGATAAAAGTCTATGTGATGCTCCTGACATGCCTTTTCCATAGCCTGGCGGAGCGAAGAGTTTGAAGCCACTCCCCCTGCGATAGCGAATTTGTCAAACCCAAATTCTTCTACTGCCATCATGGAATGCTCTACCAGCACATCTATGACTGCTTTCTGAAAGGATGCCGCCACATCAGCTTCCACCACACTCTCTCCCTTCATCCTGCACCCGTTCAGATAGTTCAGGACTGCCGATTTCAGTCCGCTGAAGCTAAAATCATAGGGCGCGTCTGCCACATGAGCTTTCGGAAAACGGATGGCATTGGGATTTCCCTGCTTCGACAGTTTATCTATCTTCGGCCCGCCAGGATAACCCAGTCCAATCGCCCGCGCTACTTTGTCGAAAGCTTCCCCTGCCGCATCATCCCTGGTGCGCCCAATAATCTCATATGTCCCATAATCCTTTACCACCACCAGATGCGTATGTCCTCCGGAAACTACCAGACACGCAAAAGGCGGCTCCAAATCAGGATGCTCGATATAATTCGCCGAAATATGTCCCTCAATATGATGCACGCCAACAAGCGGAAGCCCCCTGGCATAGCTGATGGCCTTTGCTGCGGACACTCCCACCAGCAACGCTCCCACCAGTCCTGGTCCATAAGTAACGCCAACGGCGTCCAAATCCTCCAGCCCCACTCCTGCCTGAATCAGAGCCTCCTCAATCACCTGGTTAATTTTCTCTATGTGCTTCCTGGATGCAATCTCCGGCACAACGCCGCCATAAAGCTTGTGCAGCTCAATCTGTGACGAGATAATATTTGAGAGAACTTCCCGTCCATTCCTGACAACCGACGCCGCTGTCTCATCACAGGAACTTTCAACTGCCAATATCAGTACATCTTTCTTCTCTTCCATTTCTCCTCCCTCATCAATCCTCAAACACCAGCTCTACGGATTTTCCATCCTTCCCCGGAAAGCTGTTTGGGAAAATCTTCCGCACATCTCCCATAAATTCCTCCGGGCGGGTTAACGACGGACTGTAATGCGTCAGCCACATTTCCCGCACATCTGCTTCCCGCGCAAGCTTTGCCGCTTCCTTAAAAGTCATGTGCTTATATTCCCTGGCCTTCTGCTCCTTATCCGATTCCCCATACATGCCCTCACAGATAAATAAATCCGCGCCACGGGCATTTTCCGAAATAGACTGGGTTGGCCTCGTGTCTGTGCAGTAAGCAAGCTTGATTCCTTTCCTGGGCGGCCCTAAGACCATGTCTGGCGTATAAATCCTTCCTTCTGCCTCGACTGTCTGCCCTTTTTGCAGGAGATTCCAGCACCTCAGCGGAATCCCCTCCGCCTTTGCTCTCTCTGCATCGAATTTCCCTGCCCGGTCAATCTCCACGGCATAGCCATAGCACAGCACATTGTGGTTGACCTTGTATGCCTTAATCCGGTAGCCGTTCATCTCAAATGTCTGATCTGCCCCCTGGATTTCCAGAAATTTCAGCTCAAAGGGCAGCTCCGGCGCAATCACCCGAAGGGCATTTACCACCCGCTCCAGTCCTTTAGGCCCTATCAGTGTCAACGGCTCGTGCCGCTCCGCATTTCCCATCGTAAGCAGCAGCCCTGGAAGCCCGCTGATATGATCCCCATGATAATGCGTAAAACAAATCACATCGATCGGCTTAAAGCTCCAGCCCTTTTCCTTTACTGCAATCTGCGTTCCCTCGCCGCAGTCTATCAAAATACTGCTCCCATTATAACGGAGCATCAGGGAGGTGAGCCATCTGTACGGAAGCGGCATCATCCCCCCTGTTCCAAGCAAACATACGTCTAACATTGTCCTCTTTCCTTCTCTCTATCAAAATGCACACAAAATATTGTGATTTTGCCTGGCATCCCAGATTTTCTGCCGTGCAGTCCTTCCCGATGATGCCAGGCGCCCTATATCAAAGCAGTTCCGTTTCTTCTTCACATTCTACCGAAAGTGCAAACCCCTTAAGCAGTTCATCATAGCAGCTTTCACACAAATCAAAGCTGTGCCTTTCACCGTCCTTGCCGGAAAAATATCCCCAGACTTTCTCTACCCGGAGAAACTCTTCCCGATTCATGCCCTGACTGCTGTTTATCTGTTTTTTACATTTGTTACAGTAAATTTCACCATTCCTGCGCATACGTTTCCTCCTTGTAAATCGGATAAGCACATTCTGCTTATCTGTGTCGTCTGTTGTTTCCGTTCACAGAATAACAGAAAACATCACTTATGTATAGTGGAAATTCCGCACAGGATTGGAAACAAAACTCAATCCCTTACCATGATTACCGCATCCTCCGCCGGCCTCTCGTAAAACCCCTTTCGGATGCCCACATCCTCAAAGCCCAGCTTCGCATACAGACGCCGCGCTGCCACATTTCCAAACCGAACCTCCAAGATGTACCTGCAGATTCCCTTCTCTTCGCCGCGCCTGAGCAGTTCCCGCAGCATCTGTTCCGCTGTCCCCTGGCCCCTGCTTTTTTCCTCCACAGCTACATTTGTAATTTCTGCTTCTTCAAAAGCCTGGGTCATTCCACAGTATCCAATAATCCCGCCATCCTGCACAGCTGTTAAGTACAACGTATAATCCTGTCTCAAAGACTCTGCAAATCCTTCTCTTGACCAGGGCATAGAAAATATCTGCCTCTCGATTTCTGCCACCCTCCCCAAATCCTCCGGCCGCATTTCCCGTATTTCTAACATGCCCCCGCCTTCTCCGCACGCTCTCTCTCAGCCTGCGACATGCGCAGGTAGTCCGGCCGGTGCTCTCTGGCATGTACCGTCCTTCCGTCTGCCAGATACCGGAGTCCCAGCGCCGCCACCGCACCTGCACGCTGTTTATTCATATGTGCCGGTGCAAAATGATAAGGCACTTTCAAATTTTCACAGAGGATATCACGGTACACCGGAACCCCATCCCCCAGAAAGATAATTTCCCTGCCAAGGCCGTTGACTTTCTCCGTCAGCTCCTGCACCGAAACAGCCGTCTGGTTCTCCAGAACCTTTAGCTCTTCCTGCTCAAATTCATAAATTCCTGTATATACCTGGCTCCTCCTGGCATCCATCATCGGACAAATCAGGTGGGAAGTCCCATATAGATTGTACGCCAGCCCCTCCAGGGTGGGTATTTCTACCAGAGGTTTCCCAAGCGCCAGCCCCAGCCCCTTAGCTGTGGCCGCACCGATACGCAGTCCGGTAAAAGAACCCGGTCCTGCTGCCACTGCTACCGCATCAACCGTGTTTAAATCCAGCTCTGTCATCCGCACGATTTCATCCAGCATAGGCAGAAGCGTCTGTGAATGGGTCTTTTTATAATTTACCGTATACTCTGCCAGCAGATTATCATCCTCTGCTACCGCCACTGTAGCGACCAGCCCTGAACTGTCAATTCCCAAAACCTTCATACTTTCCCCTTTCCTGACGCACTCGCTGCGTCATCCTGGTAGATTTGGAAGCTTACTTCCAAACTTTTTCTTCTCTCCCAACCGTGATTTTCCGATAATCAAACCCTTTTTCCAAATCCTTCTCAATCAAAACAGGAATCGCTTTTGCCGGAAGAATTTCCCGAATCAGGTCTGCCCACTCAATCAGGCACACCCCAGTCCCGTAGAAATAATCCTCATATCCGATTTCTTCCATCTCTTCCACATCCCCGATACGGTACACGTCAAAATGGTAAAAAGGCAGCCTGCCCTCCTCGTATACCTGGACAATCGTGAACGTAGGGCTGCTAATCGGCTCTGTAATCCCAAGCCCCTTCGCCAGCCCCTGGGAAAATACTGTCTTTCCCACGCCCAAATCCCCATTTAGCGTATAGATATCTCCCGGCTTCGCTCTTTCTCCCAAGCTTCTGCCCAGCTCAAATGTCTCCTCTGCACAAAATGTCTCTGTAACCATAGCTCTCTTATCCTTTTATCTTTACACGCTGCGGCTCCATATGCTCACGGATCATCTTCACTACATCCTGATACTGCCCTCCCATACATTCCTTCGGCAATACAAACGAATAGCGTTTTCCCGTATATGCCAGGAGGCTAAGCTTTGTTTCTGTCACTTTCATCATATCTTCCCAGGCAATCACGGCTTTCTTATCTTCCTGCATAGTTGTGACTCCCTCTTCATTTATGATGTATGTAATAGGCTTTTTAAAGGTAGGATTTAATTTTACCTGTTTTGCGGCGCGGGTATAAAGGCTCACCGGCAGGTACAAAAGGAACCAGACGCCGAACAGCAGATACGCCCCGCTCTGCCAGGCCGGCACATTCCCATAAGTTACTCCCAGAATCACAAATGCCGCCGCCCCAAAAAGCACTCCCAGAATCCCTGTCATGCTCCGGTAGGTATGGTTCATTAAAAAGTTGTACATTACTTTCTGTGTCATTTTCACTTCAAACGTTATTTCCATCGTTACCTCCGCGCACATTTCCGTGCGATAAATTTTTCTCAGCCCTGCGGCTGTAAAAAGCCAAATGGTTCCTCATCCTGCAGAAAATGCATCAGCATATACGCACACATGATAGCTACCCGCTCTTCTTTCAGGATTCTTTTCACTTCCTCTTTATCCGCCAGCACGACTTCGATATCCTCTGTGTCCTCCAGCCACCTGCTGCTGATTTCCCCCTCTGAATAACCGTATACAGTCGCACAGCACTCGTCCGTCATCCCAATCGTGGTAAAATACGGCTTTTCATACATCTCGTCCACCGTCAAGGGATGAAGCGTCAGCCCGGTTTCTTCTTTCACTTCCCGGACTGCCGCCTGCTGGTAAGTCTCACCCTCGTCAACCAATCCCGCCGGGAATTCATAAATATACTCGTCAATGCTGTAACGATACTGCCTCACCAGCAGCACCTTATCTCTTTCCTCTCCGCACAGGCTGTAAATAATCACGCCGTCCGGTTTCCAGCTCCGTGTATTTATCTGAAGCTCTTCTGTCCTTTTCGCCCGGGACGCCACAAAATACTTCACATCCCCGCCCAGCCGATCGCTGGCTTCCAACTGGTACATATTCAGATATTTACTATCCGTCAGCTTATTAATCCTCTTAATCCGGCTCATTTCCTCTGCCTCCTGCCTCTGCTCCGAACTCCCAGAGCCCTGTCTGATTGCTCTCCAGACATCATAACACAAAAATCCCGGAAAGGAAATCCTTTTGTTTCCTTCCCGGAATTTAGATTTTAACGAAATGGATTATTTTACAACAACTTTTACTTCTTTCGTAACACCATTACATTTAATGGTAATCACAGCCTTTCCTTTTTTCACTCCTGTGACCACGCCCTTAGCGCTTACTTTTGCAACCTTCTTATTTTCAGATTTAAAAATAATTTTCTTGCCGGAAGCATTCTCTGCCGAAGCTTTAATTTTTACTTTTTTACCCTTCTTCACCGTATATTTCGTTTTGTTTGTTGAAATCTTCACCTGCGGCTTCTTTAACTGCTCAAGCTCTTTCCGTGCCGTAGCAAGCTCTTTCTGTGCATCGGCAAGTTTCGCCTGTGCATCAGCGAAATTTTTATTGGCCTGCGCTGTCTGGCTTTTTAAAGCATCTACTTCTTCTTTTGTAGCTGTAAAGTTCTCCGGAGCCTTATAAACCATGTCATATGAATATCCCGAATATTTCTCTGCTTTCAGCATAGATGGAATAAAAGTCGGTTCTTTCTTAGTTGCCACAATCTGGCCATTTCCGGCAGCAAGCCTGGCTGCCAGCTCACGATACATCTGCTTTGCGGTTCCGATAGCCTCATCCGCAACTGCCATTCCCAGGTTATCAGCTTTTGCAGAAACTGCCGCCGGAGCCGTCTTGTATAAAGAAAGCATCTTCTCATCTACAGATGCCTGCGCCTCTACAAGTGAATTTACATAATTCGTCCAATATTGTTTTACATTATTTGCCGCCAAATCCCTGGATGCCGCTGCCATGCTCATGGATGCCAGCGAACGGAAGGTCCAGTAAGCAGAAGCGTCATTATAAGCTATATCTCCAACCTTGTATGCCGGATGTGTATCAGTGAGAGCCGCACTATAGAACGGAAGGAACGGCGACAGGTCTGCCGACCCCATACTCAGCCATTCAATGGTGGCAAGCTCTGTGGGCATTTCCGGACGAATCTGCAATACATGGCATTCACAGGATCTGGGAGTTCCGATAACCGTCAGCGCTTTTTCAAACTCTATGCCTTCAAATTCTGCACTCTCATACTGTGTACCTGCAATTTTATACAACGTCTGTATGGTAACCTTTTCCTTCGGGGTTACAAACATCTCATAATCAGCATCCTCAGGTGTGATTGTCTCTTTCAAATCAGGATTAAAAATCAATTGGCCTCCCCAGATACGGTTTGTATTCGATTCCCTCATAGTCCCGCCATAAGACTTCCTGATGTTAATGGTATTTGTATTTTCACCATCGCGTACCAGAACATTAGCCTTTTCTGCAGTAGAAATCAACTCCTCTGAAGCAACCACATTTTCCGTATCCGTCACATCGATGTTTCCTATCATGAAACAGTTCGGCATGATGCCTGCCTTATCCTCCGGCATCTTGATTGCCGCATACTGATGACCGGACAGGATTTCAAAATACCAGCACTCGTTCTTATCTGCGAACATCAGTGTATTTCCCTCCCCGGCTCCGTAAGTATCCAGGATATCCGCCAGGAAATCCACTCCTTCTCTTGCCGTCTTTATGCACGGAAGAACTGCGTTCACCATACTGGCCTCTTTAATTCCGTTATCCGTAAACGGATCGGCAGCTCTAATTGCGCTTACAGGCGAAGCTGATTCTGTCGCCGACATAGACACACCCAGTTCATTCGTCCCTACTTCACCGAATAACTCTCCGCCGTATCCCGGATCGTCTTCACATACAGTATAACGGTATGTCTTTGCCGGAAGTGGCATGGTAAACTTCGTTACATCTTTATACATCTCACCCTGCGCATGAACCGCAGACGGATAAACTTTAAAAATCTTGCTGTGGGAGCCGCCGATATCCTCTGTACGTCCAAACATAATGGAACCGTCCACAGTCGTCTTTTTCCCCGCATAATAGGAGGTGCATGCCTCTGCCGTCATACTCCCGGCTGCCAGCGAAGTCACTGCAACAGCCATCGCCAGCATCAGCCCGCGCCCAGTTACTTTGAAACCTTTCTTTTTCATATGTACTCCTTCTTTCTGATAATATATTATGCACTGCCGCCATCCTATCAGGCGTTAGGAATTAGCAGACTGCGCTGCAAATTCAAAGATTTCTACCCTGCCAGCCACGCAGCCATTCCTAATTCAGCTTATTATTATACGCATTTATGCATAATAAGTCAATACCTATGCAACGCGGTACACTTTTCGCAAAGATAAGGCATATCCTCCAGCGCCTGGCCATAAACTATAGAAAATCAATCTTACTATATTAAATGGTTAGGAGGACTGCAGATGGGTTCAAAAACTAAAATCATGGTATTTCGCATGAGGGAGTTGATTTATACCGGGATTTTTATCACTTTAGGAATCATCCTGGTGATATTGATGATTATAATGTTTCGACCGAAATCAGCCTCTGCCCCCAGTACCTATCCTGCTGACGGACAGGACAGCTCTTCTGTCTCCCAGGCAAGATATACCCCTGGCGTCTATACGACCCCTATCACCCTGAACGATAATGCCCTGGATGTAGAAGTTACTGTGGACAGCGACCACATCAATTCCATCCGGCTGGTAAACCTGAGCGATTCTGTTACGACCATGTACCCTCTCGTACAGCCTGCCCTAGAGGAACTCGCCCAGCAAATCTGCGAAAAACAATCCACAGAAGATATTACATATTCTGAGGAAAGCCGCTACACCTCGCAGGTATTGCTGGATGCCGTAAACTCCGCACTGAAAACTGCCCGTGAGGGTATGTCGGCGGCAGAGTAAGGCAAGGCAATTAACAGGGCAATTTACGAGAAATATTCTGTGAATTATATATGAGCCAAAGACAGTGAATCTGTTCATCTGTCTTTGGCTCATATACAATACAAACTCATCATCTCTGCTTCTACTGCATCGGCAGAAACGACACAACCTGCGGCAATATCATCATGCCCCCTACTCTAGTCCATCCAAATCCGCCTGCCACAGCCTCACGCACGCATCGCTGGGCATCCGCAAATCTCCCCTCGGTGAAACCGCTACGGAACCGACCTTCGGCCCGTCCGGCAGGCATGAGCGCTTAAACTGCTGGGCGAAGAATCTCCAGTAAAATTTCCGCAGCCATTTCAAAATTGTCTCTTTCTCATAGCTTCCTGCAAAGGCCAGTTTAGCCAGACGGTAAATCTTTCGAGGCGGGAAGCCAAAACGCAGCACATAGTACAGGAAAAAGTCATGCAGCTCGTACGGTCCCACCAAATCTTCGGTTTTCTGGGAAATCTCTCCGTCTTTCGGCGGCAGCAGCTCCGGGCTTACTGGAGTGTCGAGCACATCCAGCAGGATATCTTTCAGCTTTTCGTCACCGCAGGTATCCGCATAGTAACGCACCAGATGACGCACCAGAGTTTTTGGCACAGAGGCGTTCACACCATACATGGACATATGGTCGCCATTGTAGGTAGCCCATCCAAGAGCCAATTCCGACATATCTCCCGTACCCACTACCAGCCCGCCTGTCTGGTTCGCGATATCCATCAGCACCTGTGTCCGCTCCCTGGCCTGTCCGTTCTCATAGGTCACATCATGGTTTTCCGCATCGTGGCCGATATCCCGGAAATGCAGTGTTACCGCCTCCCGGATATCTACTTCCCGAAGGGAAGCTCCCAGGGTACGCGTCAGCTCGCAGGCGTTGGTATAAGTACGGTCTGTCGTTCCAAAGCAGGGCATCGTCACCGCTGTGATATCCTGTCTGGGAAGCCCCAGCATGTCAAATGCCTTTGCTGTCACCAAGAGCGCCAGGGTAGAATCCAGCCCTCCGGAAATACCCACTACCGTATTAGCGCACCCTGTATGCTCCAGCCGCTTTTTTAATCCTAGCGCCTGCATCATCAGGATTTCCTCACACCGCTTCTCCCTGTCCCCCGGGCTGTCCGGCACAAACGGCATAGGGTCAATAAAACGCGTCAGCTCTGCTGGCGTGATTTCCAAATGAAAAGGAATTTTCTCATACTCTTCCTGTCCCTGCTGCCGGAACGTTGTCATCCGCCTGCGCTCCGAAATAAGCCTTCGGATATCTATATCACCATAAATCGTCTCATTCATAAACCGCCTGGATTCTTTCAGCAAAATCCCGTTTTCCGCAATCAGGCTATGGCCGCCAAACACCAAATCCGTAGAAGATTCCCCTTCTCCGGCGCTGGCATAAATATACCCGCTGATTAGACGCGCCGACTGCCCTGTTACCAGGGATTCCCGGTATTTGTCTTTTCCCGTGGCCTCGTCACTGGCAGAAAGGTTTACAATCACTGTCGCCCCCGCCAGCGCATGATGAATGCTTGGAGGCTGCGGCACCCACAAATCCTCACAGATTTCTGCCGCCACACACAGCCCTTCCATCTCCTTACATACGAAAAGCTGGTTCATGCCAAACGGCACCGGGCTCCCTTCATAGTTCACCCACTCCACTTTCCGGCATCCCGGCTCAAAGTGTCTCGCCTCATAAAATTCATTATAATTCGGAAGGCAGGACTTAGGAATAATCCCCAGCAGACGCCCGCTGCACACGGCCGCCGCCGCATTATACAGCTTCCCATCCTTTTCCCAGGGAAGCCCCACAAATATCAGGGCGTCCTTTCCCCTGGAATGAAAAACCACCTGATGCAGCCCATGCCGCGCCCCGTCAAGCAGCGCTTCCTGCCAGAACAAATCCTCACAGGTATACCCTGTCATGCACAGCTCTGGAAATACAATCAATTTCGCCCCGGCAGCCGCAGCCTCATCGATTCCTTCACAAATCGCAGCCACATTGTGAATGCAGTCTGCAACCTTAATTTTCGGCGTCACAGCCGCTGTCTTGATAAATCCGTCAAACATATCCGTCTGCTCCTTACCTGCTTTGTCTTAATAGCTTTTCCAAATCTTCCACATCAAATGCATAGTCTGCGCCGCAGAAATGGCAGTTCATGCTCACCGTTTTTCCTTCGGCAATCATTTCACGCAAATCCTTCTTTCCGATACTTATCAGCGCTTTTTCCACCCGCTCCCTGCTGCAGTTACACGCAAACTGTGTGGGCATCCTGTCCATGATTTCCAGTCCGAAATCTCCCAGAAGCCGCCCTAAAATCTGCTCTGGAGTCATTCCCTCATCCAGCATGGATGTGACAGAAGTAATCTCTGCCAGCTTTTTCTCCAGCGCATCAATAACCTTTTCATCCGTAAACGGCATAAGCTGTATGATGAAGCCTCCTGCCTGTTTCACCGTATTATCATGAGCCATAAGTACGCCAAGCCCTACTGAAGAGGGAACCTGCTCTGAAGTGGCGAAATAGTACGTCAAGTCCTCTGCAATCTCACTTGTCTGAAGTACCGTCTGCCCTACATATGGCTCTTTTAACCCCATGTCCTTAATCACGCTGAGCATCCCGGGGCCTACCGCCCCTGCGACGTCCAGCTTTCCTGCCGCATTGGCATGGAGAAGGACTTCCGGGTTATTCACGTATCCTTTCACATTCCCCTGGCTGTCAGCCGTTACCGTAATACCGCCGATTGGCCCCCTGCCTTTTATCTGAAGGGTCAGGATGTCTTTCTCTCCCTTCATCATCACACCCATCATCGCCCCGGCTGTCAGCAGCCGTCCCAATGCGGCTGTCGCTACAGGACTGGTATTGTGCGTTCCTCTGGCAAACTCTGTCATCTCCCGTGTAGTTGCCGCAAACGCACGGATTTGGCTGTCAGCGGCCGTAGCCCTTACAATATAATCCGACATATCTCTCACTTTCCTTTCTCTCTGGCAAGAAAATAAACACGCTCACTGTCCGCTCTCGGCGCTTCCTCTGTAAATGCATCATAAACCGCTATAAATTCCATGCCCGCCGCCTCAAGCAGCTGCCTGATTGTTTCCATCCCATAAGCCCTCTGCAGATGGGTCTCTGTATGCTTTCGGAACAGCCCGCTTTCTTCTCTTTTAAATATTGTTAAATCATACTCATTCGCCTGTTCTTCCTCGTACCAGGTATTTTCCCATATAAAGCTGCATTCCTCCCGGTTCTCAGCAATTACGGCATCTCCCAGTTCCCGGTACTTATGCGGAGTATTCATGTCAAAAATAAAAATGCCCCCGGGGTCCAGGTAATTGTTCACCAGGCGGAACACTCCCAGCAGTTCTTCCTCTGACATAAGATAATTCATGGAATCACAGATGCTCACCACTGCCCTCATCGTTCCATAAAGCTCAAACTCCCGCATATCTTGAAGCAGATATAGAATATCATAGCCGTTCTGCCGCTTCTTTTCCTGGGCAATCTCCAGCATTTCCTCTGAAAAATCCACGCCCGTCATATCATATCCTTTTGCAGCCAGCAGCTCCGTCAAACTCCCGGTACCGCATCCCAAATCAAGCACCAGACCATCCTCAATGCCATACTTCCTCAGCAGTCCCGCCACGTATTCCGCCCACTCTTCATAAGGTACGTTGTCCATAAACGTGTCGTATACTTCCGCAAAACCCGTATATGCCTCCATCTGCCTTTCCTACTTTCCCATGAACTTTTTTAGAAAGCTTATCAGCTCATCCATCTCTTCATCCGTTCCAATCGTCACCCGCAGATAATTTTCAATCCTGGGCTTATGAAAGTAACGCACATAAATCTTCTTGATTTTCAACGCCTCAAAAAGCTCCCGCGCGGAAAATTCCGGATGGGTGATAAACAGGAAATTTGCCTGGGAATCCTGAAAGCGGAAGCCCAATTCTCCAAGTTCAGCCTTTACCCTCTCCCTGGTTGCAATAATTTTCCCCGTGGTTTCCCTAAAATATTCTTCTGCCTTTACCGCCTCCACTGCCGCCGCCAGCGTCGGCGCGTTCATCGTATAGGAATTAAAAGAATATTTCACATCGTTCAGATATTTGATAAGGTTCTTATTTCCCATGGCATACCCCACCCTCATCCCCGCCAGTGAACGGGATTTCGAAAAGGTCTGCACGACCAGAAGATTATCATATCTGTCAATCAGCTCCAGCGCAGATTTCCCGCCGAAATCAATGTACGCTTCATCTACAATTACCACTACGTCTTGATTGTTGGCAACGATTTCCTCCACCGCCGCTAAGTCCTGGCAGACCCCCGTAGGCGCATTTGGATTCGGGAAAATCACGCCGCCGTTCGCCTTATAATAGTCTTCCTTCACGATACGGAACTCTTCATCCAGGGCACATCTCTCATAAGGAATTCGGAGCATTTCCGCCCACACATCATAAAAAGAATATGTAATATCCGGGAACAGAATCGGCTTTTCTGAGTTAAAAAAGGTCAGAAAACACATAGCCAGCACATCGTCCGACCCCACTCCCACAAAAACCTGCTCCGGCTCCAGATGATAGTAAGCCGCCAGTTCATTCACCAGCACTTCTGACGTGGGGTCGGGATAACGCCGCAGCATATCCGCATCCATCTCCTTCAAAGCCGCCGCTACTCCCGGCGCAGGCGGATATGGATTCTCATTCGTATTTAATTTAATGATTCCCTGCTGTTTGGGCTGCTCTCCCGGCACATAAGGAACCACCTTCCGTATATTTTTCTCCCAAGCTTTCATTTCGTTTTTCCTCCCCTAATCTCTTCCATCAGCTCTGCAAAATGCGGCAGCGATTTACAGATCATCTCATGGGAGACGCAGTACGCCAGGCGCACATAGCCCGGACAGTCAAACGAACTTCCCGGCACCAGCAGGATATTATGCCGCTTTGCCGCCGCGCAGAACTCCTTTTCATCCTCCAGCGGCGATTTCACAAACAGGTAAAATGCGCCCTGTGGCTTAATGCAATCCAGCCCCACGTTCCTCAAGCCTTCATACAGAGTTTCCCGGTTCCTGTCATAGTACGCCACATCCACCTGGGCATCCAGACAGTGCGTAATCACCCGCTGGAACAGAGAAGGCGCATTCACATAACCCAGGATTCTGGTCGCTACATTTGCGGCCGCACGCACATCCTCACTGTCCTTCAGCTCATCAGGCAGTACCAGATAACCGATGCGTTCTCCCGGCAGCGACAGGGATTTACTGAAAGAGTATCCTACGATCGTATTTTCATAATATTTCGTCAGGTACGGCACTTCATTGCCGTCATAAGCCAGCTCCCGGTAAGGTTCATCTGAAATCAGATAGATGCTGGTTCCATACTCCTGCTGCTTTTTGCGCATGAGCGCTGCCAGGCTCTTGATGGTATCCTCCGAATAAATCACTCCCGTAGGGTTATTCGGCGTATTCACGATGACCGCCTTTGTTTTCGGCGTTATCCGCTTTTCAAACTCAGCCAAATCCGGCTGAAAATCTTCCGTATTCGGCGGCACTGTCACCAGTACTCCGTCATAATTCGTGACATATGCCCGGTACTCCCCAAAATATGGCGCGAATACCACCACCTCGTCACCTGGGTTCAGCAGCGTTTTCATAATCACATTCATGCCTCCCGCCGCCCCCACGGTCATCACAATATTTTCTGCATGAAACACCGTGCCAAAACGCCGGTTCAGGGAAGCCGCCACTGCCGCACGCACATCCTCATACCCCGAATTGCTCATATAGCCGTGAACAAATACAGAATCCTCTTCTTCCAAAATCCGGTACACTGCCTCTTTAACTTCTTTTGGAGCCGGCAGATTCGGGTTTCCAAGGCTGAAATCATACACATTTTCCGCCCCATAGACGGCAGACAGACGTTTCCCCTCCTCGAACATCGCCCGGATTGCCGAACTGCCCTGTACATAAGACGCCATTTTTTCTGAAATCATTTTTTCCGCCTCCTCGCAGTTCCTTTTTCCACCATATACACCGGATGGTAGGACAGTTTCGCCTGCCGCAGCCCTTCCGCCCCAGTATCCTCTTCCCGGTTAATATAGGTAAATCCTTCCGTCTCATGAATCACAAACTGCTGGTTAATCATGGGATACGCCCCCGGCACATCTGCGAAGGCTTTCTCTACATGCACCACCACCGTATCCTCATTCAGCGCTTCCCCGATGGAAAATGCCACGACCCTGCCTTCGGCGCGCAGCAGACCTCCCCGCATACCCAGTTCGTCAAACAGACGCAGATAATTCAGGGTTACGCACATTTCTGCATTCTTTTCCTCATCCTCTTCACACCCGTTGTTCTTTCTCCACTGCTGTGCCATCTGAAAACACTCTTCTCTATTTTCCTCTGTAATCGACTCATATTTCCAGTCAGGATATAATTTCTGAAATTTATTTACATGGTTTTTCTTCCCGTGATACTTTTTCCCGGAAAGGTTCGCCAGCTTTTCCCTCTCATAAACATAATCTGCCGCATCCCTGTTGTACGCAATCTCATACTCGCCGGGGTACAGCCCGTCCATCATTTCAAACTGCTCTTTCGTAATCAAATGATAATGATATTCCAGTCCCTCTTCCTTACACCAGGCATCTATCGCCTCCATCGCCCGCTGAATGTTCTTTTCGTCGCCCAGCGGAAATGTGAATCCAGGTTCTTCCCCTTCGGATTTGTACACCAGCATATCCTCTATAATAGCAAACTTCACGCTATAATGCCTCGACCAAAGGTAGGTATTCGCAAATGTAAATTCACAGCTTCTGGAATGCTGCCTGTGCAGATAGCTCTCAATCAGTTCCTTATCTTCCAATTCCGGTCTTTTAAATTCAATCATAAGTCTCCTCTTCCTGCTATATCATAGTTGACACGCCGTCCCGAAATCCGTGTACAAAATTTATATTTCTTCCTCCAATTGCACAGAAACTTCGGATACGATGTATTAGGAAGCGGTCTGCCTCTGTATAGCACAGAGCAGGCCGCTTCCGCTATGCAAAATTTGCATTCCTATCTATTATGCGCGTTTCTTCAGACAGTAAGCTGCTCTTTCTCCATAACATTTACCACCTGCTCCACATATTTTTTACAGAGTGCATCGTCTGCAGCTTCCACCATAACACGGATCACTGGCTCGGTTCCACTCTCGCGCACAAGAATCCTTCCTTCATCCCCCAGCGCTTCTGCCACATCATCCACAGCCTTAATAACTGCCGGGTTTTCTCTGGCCGTTTTCTTATCTGCCACCCGCACATTTTTCAGCAGCTGCGGGTAAATCCTCACCTCTGATGTAAGCGCCGCCAAGCTCTGCTTACGCTCCAGCATAGCTTCCATTACCATCAGAGAGGTAAGGATTCCGTCTCCTGTCGTAGCATGCTTGCTGAAAATAATATGTCCGGACTGCTCACCGCCAAGGCAGTGTCCATGATTCATCATATTTTCATACACATATTTATCTCCAACTGCAGTTTTTTCATACGAAATCCCCGCCTTGTCACACGCCTTGTAAAGTCCTAGATTCGACATCACAGTCGTCACAATCGTATTATTATTTAGTCTGCCCTCTTCTTTTAAATATTTTCCGCAGACATACAAAATTAAATCCCCGTCTACCACATTTCCGTTTTCATCCACTGCGATGCAGCGGTCTGCATCCCCATCATAAGCAAACCCCACATTCAGCCCGTTATCTCTCACATACTTCTGGAGTGTCTCAATGTAGGTCGAACCACACTCTGTATTGATATTCGTACCGTTTGGCTCATTACTGATAACATAAGTCCTTGCTCCAAGCGCATCAAACACGCTCTTAGCAATGGCTGATGCGCTTCCATTTGCACAGTCCAGCCCGATTTTCATATTTTTAAAGGAACGCGTAGCCAGGGAAATCAGATAACCGATATAACGGTTCCTGCCAGCCACAAAGTCTATCGTGCGCCCAATGTCACCGCCCGTCGCCAGAGGCAGCTCTTCCATCTCTCCATCTAAATACGCCTCAATTTTTGCCTCCACTTCGGCTTCCAGCTTATACCCCATCCCGTTGATAACCTTGATTCCGTTGTCATAAAATGGGTTATGGCTCGCAGAAATCATGATTCCGCAGTCAAATCCCTCTGTACGCACCACATAGGAAACACTGGGTGTGGTCGTCACATGCAGCAGGTACGCATCCGCACCCGAAGCCGTCAGCCCTGCCACCAGGGAATACTCAAACATGTAACTGCTCCTTCTTGTATCCTTCCCAATAACAATCTGAGCCTTGTGGTTCCTTCCGTAA
This sequence comes from Lachnospiraceae bacterium 46-15, assembly GCA_041223665.1. Taxonomy (GTDB): domain Bacteria; phylum Bacillota; class Clostridia; order Lachnospirales; family Lachnospiraceae; genus Hominisplanchenecus_A. Next base: position 9,568 of record JBCLQO010000004.1, on the reverse strand, counting down.
TACCATCCGAGGAAACGCCCCACCTTAAAAGCATGTTCCACCGTCAGATTTACATTTGCTTCTCCTCGAAATCCGTCTGTTCCAAAATATTTTCCCATAATAATCTCCAATCCGCACTTTCTGGCACTGTCATTTCTATGAATTATACGCCGTCTATGCATATCTTCTATAGTATACTTCCAGTTCCACAAAAAAACAACCGTTTGCACTGTGTTTCTGGCGTCAGTTTTCGTTCATCTTCGCCAGCTTCGCACTCTGGTCTGCCGCTATCAGCGCATCGATAATCTCCTGGATGTCCCCGTTCATAATTTTGTCTAACTTATAAAGGGTAAGGTTGATGCGGTGGTCAGTTACGCGCCCTTGCGGAAAGTTGTAGGTACGGATTTTCTCGGAGCGGTCCCCGGTTCCAATCTGGCTGCGCCTTGCTTCTGCTTCTGCGTCATGCTGTTTCTGGCATTCGATGTCATACAGCTTTGCACGCAGCAGTGCAAATGCCTTGTCTTTATTCTGGAGCTGTGACTTTTCTGTCTGGCTGTAAATTACGATACCTGTAGGATAATGGGTCAGGCGCACCGCCGAATCGGTGGTATTGACACACTGACCGCCGTTTCCCGACGCACGCATTACGTCGATGCGCACATCTTTCTCATCAATCTGTACGTCTACTTCCTCGGCCTCCGGCATAACTGCCACCGTGATTGTAGATGTGTGGATACGTCCGCCGGACTCTGTCTCAGGCACTCTCTGTACCCGGTGCACGCCGGACTCGTACTTCATGACAGAGTACGCGCCCTGCCCGTTTATCATAAAGGTAACGCTCTTCATACCGCCGATACCAATTTCCTCACATTCCATCAGCTCTACTTTCCAGCGGTGATCTTCTGCAAAATGCACGTACATACGATAAATTTCTGCTGCAAACAGTGCTGCCTCGTCCCCGCCTGCACCTGCACGTATTTCTACGATTACATTCTTGTCATCATTCGGGTCTTTCGGCAGCAGCAGAATCTTCATCTGCCCCTCCAGCTCTTCTACTCTCGCTTTTGAGTCATTCAGCTCTTCCTTTGCCAGCTCACGCATTTCCTCATCAGACTCTTCTTCAAGCATAGCGAGGGAATCCTCGATGTTCTGTTTACACTGTTTATATTCTTTATAAGCCTCCACAATCGGCGTGAGGCTGCTCTGCTCTTTCATCAGCTTGCGAAAACGCTCCGGGTTATTAGCAACGTCCGGCTCGCTCAGCTCGCTCATAATTTCCTCATACCGAATCAGTAAATCTTCTAATTTGTCAAACATTTCTCTTCCTCCTGCTTATGGTTTCACAATCATTCAGCCGATTGCCAGACTGCTTTACGGTTTGCAGCCCAGTCTTCCTTTTACTACCCGGTCAAGCCCTGCCAAATCTTTGCAGATAGATACATGGCTAAACCCCGCATCTTTCATCAGCTCCGATACCTGTTCTCCCTGGCTGCAGCCGATTTCAAATATCAGCCATCCTCCCTCTTTCATGTATCCAGGGCTTTCTTCTATGATTCTCTGGTAAAAATACAACCCATCCTCCCGCCCATCGAGCGCTGCCCTCGGCTCAAACAGCCGTACTTCTTCCATTAGCTCCTCAATCTCTGCCGCAGGGATATAAGGCGGATTCGACACGATAATATCAAACTGCCCTTTCACCGCTTCAAACAGATTTCCTTGAACAAAGGTTATCTCTGTTTCCTGGCGGCGGGCATTTTCCCTGGCTACTTCCAATGCCTCCCCAGACAAATCGCTTGCCGTCGCTTCCAGGCCGGGAACCATCTTTACAAGGCTGATAGCGATACATCCTGAACCTGTGCACATATCCAACAGCTTCATACCGGGACGCGCGGTTTTCATCACTTCCTCCACCAGAATTTCCGTATCCTGGCGGGGAATCAATACTTTATGATTTACAAGAAAGGGGATTCCCATAAATTCCTGTTCTCCGGTGATATACTGCAGAGGCACATGAATCCCACGCTGCTCCAGCGCTTGCCTATATACCGTATGCAGTCCTTCTCCTATCTCTTCCTGCCGGTTCAGCAGAAACCAGGCGCGGTTCACCTTTTCCCCATACTCTTGTTTTAATATATCTTCCAAAAGATACCATGCATCCAGGGCTGCATCCGGAATTTCTCTCTTTTCCAGATACTTCTCACCTATTTTCAGGGCTTCCCAAAGCGTCATGGTTTCTCCCTTCTCTCTTCTTCATAGTGTTTCCCAAAATTCTCCGTCAGATATGCTTTCCAGTCAAATACTGCCTCTACCGAAGAAATTGCCACTTCCACCATAGACTCGTCAGGCTCTTTCGTTGTCAGGTTCTGCATCCAAAGTCCCGGCTTGCTCAAGATTTCCACCACGCGGTTCTCACTTCGCCCTGCCAGCCGAATAAATTCATAGGAAATCCCTGCAATCACAGGTACCAGAAGAATACGGACAATAACCCTCCACAATGGGGACTCCACCCGAATAAACAAAAACAGTACCACGCTGATTAACATCACGATAAGCAGAAAGCTTGTGCCACAGCGCTTATGCTGCTTTGAGCTTTCCATAACATTTTCCACATTCAAATCCAAGCCATGCTCAATGCAGTTTATACATTTATGCTCTGCCCCATGATACTGGAACACCCGCTGGATATCTTTCATTCTGGAAATCAGCAGAATGTATCCGATAAACAGGCACAGACGCACCGCACCCTCAAAAAGTCCCAGAAGCATCTGGGAATCCGTAAACCGCCGAAACAGATTGGAAACGAAATAAGGCAGTACCATAAAGAGACCTACTGCCAGAAGGATAGAGAGAACCACCGTTACTCCCATAATCAGGGAATCCTTTTTCTCCTGCTCCTCTTTACTCACCGCCCGCCGCTTCGGATTTTCTTCCTCTGTTTCTTCCATAAAAAAGCCCGCCGAATAAGTCAATGTTTTCATCCCCAGCACCAGAGAATCTACGAAATTGAATACACCACGGATAATCGGCAGCGAAAGTATCTTCTTGTTTTTAATGAAACCCTCATGGCTGTCTGTCTTGACTACAATTTCCCCGTCCTCTTTGCGGACGGCTACCGCATATCGGCTGCCATTTTTCATCATGACTCCTTCCATAACTGCCTGACCGCCAATATTGGATGACTTCATATACATCTGTCCCTTCTTTAAATAGTAAAATGGGCTGAGATTTTCCAACCTCAACCCTATCTTTACATCCTATTTGTTTGTAATACCATACTTCCTGTTGAACTTGTCGATACGTCCGCGTGCCGCAGCCGTCTTTTGCTGTCCTGTGTAGAATGAATGACATTTTGAACAAATTTCCACATGGATATCTTTCTTTGTTGAACCCGTTACGAATGTGTTTCCACAGTTGCAGGTAACGGTTGCCTGATGGTACTCTGGATGGATTCCTTCTCTCATGATTTTCACCTCATTTTTATTATTCGTGAACTGCTTATCCGTGTTTCCTCCGCAGAACCTATTTTCTACGGTACACAGACCTGTTTCCGGCCAATGCTGCTCCTCCTGTTTCCACAGCAAGATACCCCGGACTACCCCTGTAAGTCCCTACAGTTACGCTGTGTGGCATAAGACATGCATCACATAAACAGCGATTGCATTATAGCATAGCCTTTCAAAAAATGCAAGTTCTTTTTACTCGTGGCGCAGGGCGTCAATCGGGTTCAGGTTCGCTGCCTTTATAGATGGCAGCAGGCCGAAAATAATTCCGATTAACATAGAAAACAGCACAGACACAATAATGGACGGGATGCTGATGGCTACCGGAATATCCGCCATTTTCGATATTACTTCCGCCATGACGATTCCTGCCACTACACCGATAATTCCTCCCATGCTGGTCAGCACCGCCGCTTCTGTCAGGAACTGCCCCAGAATTCGCTTCTTCTTGGCCCCGATTGCCTTTTTCAGTCCAATTTCACTGGTTCGTTCTGTAACGGATACCAGCATAATGTTCATAACGCCGATGCCGCCTACCAGAAGGGAAATGCTGGCAATCCAAATCAACTGAATATTTGTGGCCTCACTGAGCGCCTGCTGATCCTTCGCCTGCTCCAGTACATCCTTTGACTTGTACTTAATCTCCGAATCTGACACAGACAGGTATGGATTCAGGATATCTGCCGTCTTTTTTCCCGCCTTTGTCATGGTATCCACGCTCGTCGCCTTCACAACTACATTCTGCGGCTCGTCATACTGATAGACAATTCCCCAGGCAGACGCGGGCAGGTACACGATACCGCTGGACTGCTCTCCCATGTAAGTCTCATAATCTTCCATGCTGTTAATGACCGGCTCAAACTCTTCCTTTTTCTGCGCCACTCCGATAACCGTAAATGGCTCGCCTTTAATTTCAATGGTTTTCCCCAAGGCGCTCTCTTCCTGAAACAAGCTGCTCGCCGCTGTCTGATCCAGAATCGCTACCTTATGGAACTTCGTAAAATCTTCTTCCAGGAACTGCCGCCCTGTGCGTACCGTATAGCCGCAGGTAGAAAAATAATTCGCAGTTACACCCAGCACATTTGCGCCCTGCAGTCCCTTGTCCCGATAAAAAATCCCCTCCGCATAGGCACGGCTGTTATACAGTGTTACGCTTTCCACCTCATCCAAATCTTCAATCTGCTGCCGTACCTCCTCGCTAATGACCGGAATTCCCTGAGGTGCAGAGCTATAATCATAGAATTCATAAGGCCAGTCGCCCTGGTAAATCCGCACGTTCACTGTATTATTTCCGGCTCCCAGCAGATTTTCTTTAATCTGCTCATTCGTACCCTGGATCGTAGATACGATAGAAATGATGGATGCAATACCGATAATGATACCCAGCATCGTCAGGAACGAACGCATTTTATGCGACCACACTCCCTGTAAGGACAACCGTATATTTTCTAACATGCTTCCACCTCCTATTCCAGCGCTCCGCCAGCTTCATCTTCATCTATTTTTACTTTTGCGCCTTCTGTCACGTTCTTTCCATACGGAAACGCAATTTTATCCTCCAGGCTCAGCCCGCTCTTTATTTCGATATTCGTAGAATAAACCGTGGCTCCTGTCTTTACATACTGCTTCACCAGGCGGTTATTTTCATCCGCCTTATACACATAGCTCTGCCCATTCTCGGAACGGATATAAGCTTTGTACAGGTAAATTGCAGAGCTGTTCCCCCCGGTGTTCCCATCCAGGGTCAAATCCACCCACTCCATATTCGTGAGACCCGTGGAATCTTCGATGTATGCCATAAACGGATATTTAGACCCTGTCGGTTCACCACTGTTATAATAGTCATTTGCCGTGTCTGGATATTCTGAAATCTCCGTAATTTCCGCAGTAAAACTCATGCCGCTCTCATAGGACATTCCCGTCATGGTAGTGCCAACTTTTACCTCGCCCAGCTTCAGCTCATTGATTGTTCCCCGCACATACATTCCTTCGTTGCTGGTAACGGATATAAAAGCTTTTCCATCCACTTCACCCACTTCCGGATCACCCACAGCCTTTACCACGCCGTTAATAGACGCTTTCACGACTGCCGCGTCCGTCTTACGTTTCGCCTGCTTCACCCGGATGTTTGCTTCCCGCAAATCCAGTTTCAAATCCTTAATTTCATCTTCTTTTTCTTTAATGGCTTCCTTCAGTTCTGTCACTGTATAAACATCATCGCCAAAGTCATCCCCGCCCCAGATATCATCACCCGGATCGTCCGGCTCCTCCGGTTCCGGATCATCTACCTGCGGCACATTTTTCGTCACGCCGTCGCTCCCGAATGTCCAGGTAATATCCGGCGCGTAAGGCTTATCTGCTTTCACCGTACCGTTGATGCTGATAGACTTCACAAATCCGCCGTTCACGGAATCACCTTCCCGGATTTCAAGGATTGCATAGCTTCCCTCGCCGTCCCCGTTCATCCCTCCATTTTTCCGTGAAGTGCCCGACTCATTAAAGCCCAGCATTTTATTCATAAAAGACGCATAAATTGTCGTACCTTCTTTACAGAAAAATACATATGGGTCATCTTTCGTCCCAGTGCCCTTATAAGGCTTGGAATCATAATTCAGCTTTTTATATGCTTTTACCTGGCTGAGCGGAGATTTCTCGCTCTCTGTCTCCTGACCCGGCCCGGGAATTTCCCCGCTTGGCTGTGTTTCCGGCTGTGTCTCCGGTGCAGAAGTTTCCGGCGCAGGTGTCTCTGGCTGCACAGGCTCTGTCGATGGCGGCTGTGTCTCTGGCGCAGGTGTTTCTGTCTGCTCCGGTTCACTTTCCGTTGCTGTCATGACCATCCTGTTTTTTACAAGAACCGCCCCATTATCCCCTGATGCATCGCCATACTGGTTATCCGCTACCGGGGTGATTTTTTTCAACTTTTCCAGCTCCTGCTGCGCCGCCTTAATATTCAGTCTAATTGACTGTCTGTCTAGCCTTTCCGATTCCAAATCAAGTTCCAGCAGCGTTGTATCATAAGCGAGAAGCTTATCACCAATTTTTACTTTATCTCCCTCTTTTACATACACCTTATCAATAACTTCTCCATCCGTAAGATGAACTTCCTGGTTCGCATTTGCTGTAATCACACCTGAAGTAGAAGTCCCTTCTCCCCACCAGCCCGAATTCAGGCTGGATACAGAAATAACCTCCACAGGGTCTGCGTTACTCTTCACGATATGGTAAACGCCGTATCCGCCGCCGATTACCAGGACGGCCGCTCCTACGCTGGCTGCTATAAGTGTTTTCCTTTTCATAGAGTCACCTCCTTTTCCGTCCGTTCAGAAATTTCTCCATCAAAAATATCCACTGTCCTTCTGGCATGGCGGGCAATCTCGCTGTCATGCGTAATCATAATGACCGTCACTCCCTCTTCATTCAGCTTTGCAAACAGCTCCATAACCTGTTTTCCCGATTTAGAGTCCAAAGCTCCGGTAGGTTCGTCCGCCAGCAGGATTTTAGGTTTATTTACCATAGCCCTGGCAATCGCCACCCTCTGTTTCTGTCCTCCTGAAAGCTGGTTTGGAACGAAAGTAAGACGTTCTGATAAGCCCACTCTATCCAGAGCCTCTGCCGCGAGCCTATTCCGCTCCTTCTTGGGGATTCCTGCATAAATTAAAGGTAATGCCACGTTCTCCAACGCCGTCTGCCTCGGCAGAAGCTGGAAAGTCTGAAATACAAACCCGATTTTATTCAGCCGGATATCTGCCAGCTCATTTTCTTTCTGGAGCAGCACGTCTACACCGTCCAGCCTATATTCACCCTTTGTGGGCAAATCCAGGCAGCCCACAATATTCATCAGAGTAGACTTTCCGGAACCGGAAGGCCCCATGATCGCCACATATTCGCCTTCCTCTACATGGAGCGTCACATCCTTTAATACCGGAACCACCATACTGCCCTGGATATAATCTTTATAGATATGGTTCAATTCTAGTATCACTATTCTTCCTCCAATCCATTTCCAAATACGGCGCTGCCATCAATCGTTTCTACATCCTGAATCGCTTCCACGCCTCCGCCTGCACCTGAATTGCCTAAATCTGCATCCCCGTCATAGACATCTTCATCTAACGGATCATCTTCATCATCCAGAATGTCATCACTGCCTCTGCCTATCGGGTCAGCATCAAACTCCGGAACCGCGTTATTTTCCATGCCTCCGCTGCCGTCCATACCTCCCATCTCGGGAGTCTGGTCTATATTCTTCACCGCGTTATCCCCCTCCTGGATGGATTCATCCGGAAATGCGATGTAGTCCTCCTCTGCTAAACCGTCCAGAATCTGGTATTTCTGAAGCTCCTCATCAAACTCTCCCAGAGACACTAAACGCTTTTCCATCTTATCCTTTGCTGTAGCCGCCCACACATAAGCGTTGTCGTCCTCCTGGACAATATAGTAGCTGTCCAGCCAGATCCCTTCCTTCGGCTCATCCTGTCCATTATCCATCTCCATATACACATGCTGTCCGAGCATCAGCCCTTCAGCCGTCTCCAGCTCTACATAAAAAGGATAATTGCTGGAATTTTCCGTACCGCCATCCGAGCTGACGTACATCATCCCTCCGCTTTTCTCTGGATGCTCTAAGTCTACGGCTGTCATGGTTCCTTTCCAAGTCGTGTCATCCACTCTTGAATGAATAATTACCGGCTGTCCCTCTACGACTGCGGACATATTCTGCTCATTGACCGTTCCTTTAATGCGGAAATTCCCGGTCGCCAGCACAGTCATAAAAGGCTCCGCTTCTCCTGTCATAGAATTCACTTCCGAATTCTCGGCAGAATTAATAGATTTCACCACACCGTCTATCTCACTCGTTACCTCAGCGTTCGCAATGCTGTTTTTCAGCTTTCCGATTTCCATCTGCTTGCTTTTCTGCTCATACTCTTTTTTCTTTATCTCATTTTCCGCCGAATTAATCTGCGTCGTATAACTAAGCTGGGAATCTGCAGACGCATTTGCTTTTTCTTTTTTCAGAGAAACAATCTGCTCCTTCGTCTGGTCAATCTCGTTCGCCAGACGGTCCAAATCAATCTCTGCCTGCGCCAGATTTTCTTCCATTTCTTCCGTATTATATGTAAAGAGTTTATCGCCCGTCTTGACTTCGTCCCCTTCCTGAACCAGAATCTCATCCACTTTCTTATCAGAAGGAAGCTCTATTTTCCAGGTTTTCTGCGGCTCCACGACTCCCGCAAACCTGTCTGTCAGTCCATTCCCGCTGCCAAGCCCGCAAAGCTCCGCCACAGAATCCACATAAACCACACTGTCGGGATTGCCCCCTGAACTGTCTCCTTTTCTGAACACCGTAAAAAACACTCCGCCCGCTATCACGGCCACCAGCACCACACCTGCGATTACTATCTGTATTTTCTTTCTTTTCATGGCCTTCCTCCATCTATAAAATATTTGGCATCTGTCCAGGATAACGCTCCTGCATCCCGGCCACCCCACCATGCTTCTTTGTTCAGTATAACATGGCATTGTGCGTTGTCCTACTTAAAATTTCATTAAGATTTTGCGAAAGGCTGTTTGTTGGGTTTTTCAGGGGTTTTATGCGAGTTTTTAGGGGTTTTTGTTGCTAACATGTTGCTAACCTTTCACATTTATCGGGTTGTTTTATGGCCTGTCCGAAGTTATAAAACAGCCTTTACGCGATATTTTCCTTTCACCACAGCAGGCAGCCAGCCTGATTTAATTTGAATCCAGGTACTTCCGTCCCAAGCGGTAGTGGCTTTCTTAACCTCCACCACGCTTCCTTTTTTCAGCTTAGCTTTATTCCCTGACAGGCGGCGGCACTTTTTCTTTGCGGACGCGGAAAGCTGTGTATACTTCATATATCCCGCCTGCTGGGACTTGGTGGAAACACCGTCCCGGATGGCGATATCCTGTGTCAGCTTCACTTTCATTCCGGTTTTGAGCTTCAATGGCTTTTCTGCATCCACTCCGTAATCAATCCACACATAACCGTCTATGCCGGAGTAATTCCGGGTATAGGATTTCTCTGCCACGCATCCCCCATTGGCTTCTACGCTGTTCGTTACGCCAGAAGA
>JBCLQO010000003.1:159692-205888 GCA_041223665.1 Lachnospiraceae bacterium 46-15 | reverse complement strand
TCTGTTCTTTGAATTTCACTCTCCAGAACCTCGGAAACTTCTTTTCCTCAGTCATGGATGATTCCTCTTGGAATCTTGTCTTCATGAACTTTCAAGGTTGTTTCACTGTTCAATTATCAATGTCCTGTGCTGTCTCGTCCCTGACAGCTTCCTTAGTCTACCAAACCTTTCCGGATATGTCAAGTACTTTTTTTGATTTTTTTCGATATTTTTTTGTTGTAAAAAAAGAAGCCGCCGCATCCCTGCGTCAGCCCCTCATTATGTTCCATCTGCCTGGTACCGTCTTGCGTAAAATACAGTAAATTTATGTAAGACAATACTACTCTAATTCCCGCTTAAATACTTTTCAATCCCCTGCATGGCTGCCTCTTCGTCTGTGCCTTCTGCGGAAATGGTAACATTATCCCCTTCATTTAATCCCAGGGTCATCATTCCCATAATGCTCTTCGCATTCACACGCTTCTTAGCTAGTTCCACATATACTGCACTTTCATATTGGCTCGCCACCTGCACCAATACCGCTACAGGCCGTGCTTCCAGCCCATTCGATATCTGCACCTTGATTGATTTCCTAATCATAATAGCTCTCCTCCTTAATTCCCACGCAACTCTTCAGCAAGTGCACTAAGCTTTCTCAATCTGTGATTTACGCCGGACTTCCCCACCTGCGGGGTAAGCATCATCCCCAGCTCCTTCAGCGAAGCATCTGGATTCTCGAGGCGAAGCCGTGCCGTGTCTGCAAGTCCCTCTGCAAGACCTTCAAAGCCGATTTTTGACTGAATATATTTGATATCCTCTATCTGCTTTACTGCGGCATTCACCGTCTTATGAATATTTGCCGTTTCACAGTTCACTTTCCTGTTCACGGAATTCCGCATTTCCTTTAAAATCCGTACATTCTCCAAATCCATCAGCGCCACATGTGCCTCCATCACATTCAGAATATCCACAATCTGGGAACCCTCTTTGATGTAGACTACATAATACTTTTTCCGCTGTACAATCTTCGCATCCATCTCAAAACTGTTGATGATATCGCGAAGCTGTTCCGCTTTCCTCTCCGTGGCACAGGCAATCTCAAAATGGTAAGACTTCTGAGGATTGCTGATAGACCCCGAAGCCAAAAATGCGCCTCGAATAAATGCACGTTTACAACAGGACTTCTGAATCACCAGATTATCGTGAAGCGACAGATTTTCTCTGATTTCTCCGTCACCCCCAATCAGCCTGGCCGCCTGAAGTATCTTCATGGCATCTTCGTGATTCTTCACCAGCACCAGATACGTCGGTGCTTTTTTTAAGTACACACTCTGCTTTATGGAAACTTCCGTATCTATATTAAAGGTTTTTTGCAGCAATGTAAAGTATTTTCTTGCCACAGAGAGATTTTCTGTCTGCACCCGCAGGCAATACCTCTCCTCTTTTGAAATGGAGACACTGCCGCACATACTGATAATAGCGGCAATTTCCGCTATCCGGCAATGCCTGGCCGCGCACAGCTGCCGTGATAACTCCTCTTTCACATCACTCGAAAACGACATCTCTTCTCCTTATCCGCCGGCATTCTACCTTGCGATATCTCTGTGCTCAATCCTGCTCCCATATTCACTGCACGTTTTCAGCCGCTCATAAAGCCTGCCCGCCAGAGTAACCGAACGGTGTTTTCCTCCGGTACAGCCAATGCCGATAACCAGCTGGTTTTTCCCCTCTGCCACATAATTGGGAATCAGAAATTCAACCATACTAGTCAGCTTGTCCAGAAATTCATGTGCCAGCTCAAAACCCATCACATAATCCTGAACTTCCGCGTCCAGTCCTGTCTTGTTCCGAAGCTCCTCTACGTAAAACGGATTTGGAAGAAAACGTACGTCAAACACTAAATCACAATCATTCGGAATCCCATATTTAAACCCGAAAGAGAGCACAGTTATCACCAGACTCTTAAATTCCTGGTTCCACACAAAAATTTTTCCCAGCTCCTGATGCAGTTCCCGGGTAAGCAGCTGACTGGTATCAATGATATAGTCTGCATGTTTTTTCAAAAACCCCATCTTTGCCCTCTCTAGGGCAATTCCCTTGTCCACTCTGTCCCCTCGCGAAAGAGGATGGCTGCGGCGTGTCTCCTTATACCGTTTTACCAGCACAGAGTCCGAAGCATCCAAAAATACGATTTCATACTGAAATCCCTCCATGGCAATTTCCTCAAGTACCTGCTCTAATTCACCCAATGCCTGCCCGCTGCGAACATCAACTCCCAGCGCTACTTTCTCAATCTCGCTGCCCAAATCACACGCCAGTTCCGCAAACTTTTTCAGCAAGAGAATCGGAAGGTTATCCACGCAGAAATACCCCATATCCTCCAGCATTTTAAGTGCCGTGCTCTTCCCCGCACCCGACATCCCGGTCACAATTACAAATCTCATAAGTCAAGCTCCTATCTCCCGTACTGCGGGACAGCAGTAACAGTTCCAAATTTGAACCATTACCATTCCCCCAGCATCTTTACTTCTGGCTCCAGAGTAACGCCTGAAGTCTCCTCTACCCGCCTTACGACTTCCTGCATCAGCTCACGCACCTGTTCGGCTGTCGCCCCGCCTTTATTCACCACAAAGCCGCAGTGTTTCTCAGATACCTGGGCACCTCCCACGGAAAACCCCCGCAGCCCCGCCTCCATGATTAATTTTCCGGCAAAGTTCCCTTCAGGGCGCTTAAAAGTACTCCCGGCGCTCGGAAGTTCCAGCGGCTGTTTGCTTACACGCTTCTCTTTTAATTCTTCCATACGGGATGCAATCGCTTCCCGGCTTCCCTCCTGGAGCCGCATTTTCGCTTCCAATACGATATATCCTTTTCGCGCAATGACACTGGTGCGGTATCCCAGCTCCAGCTCCTCTCTTTTCAACGACAGGATTTTCCCTTCCCCAGAAAGCACTGTCACTCCCTCCAGCACATCCTTCATTTCGCCGCCATACGCCCCAGCATTCATCACCACTGCGCCTCCAAGGGTTCCTGGAATTCCGGCCGCAAACTCCAAGCCTGTGAGATTGTTTTCCAATGCTGTCTTAGCTATCTTGGATAACAGCGCGCCCGCCTTGGCCGTCACGCAGACGCCATCCACAAAAATCTCACTATAATTTTTAAACATCTGTATAATAACGCCCCGAAATCCCCTATCACTCACCAGCAGATTACTCCCGTTTCCCAAAATGTAAAACGGAAGTTTCCACTCACGGCACGCCTCTATCACCTGCGCGGTTTCCTCCCCGCTGTGCGGCGTCACATAGTAGTCTGCAGGACCTCCAATCCGAAAAGTCGTGTGCTTTTTCATCGGTTCATCTACAGATATGTTATCATTTCCCACAATGCTGCAAATCTTATCCAAAAATCCTTTTTCCACTCTCTTTACCTGCCCTTTATAAAATATTATTCTCTGTATCTCCTTCCGGAATATCTTCTCCCTCATTTTCCGCAAGTATGCCGCTTTCCCTGACAGCTTCCACAATTTCCCTCATCACATGCACCGGTTCCACCAGAGCAAACCGTACAAACCCTTCTCCCAGGGACCCGAAACTGCTGCCTGGCACACAAATCACGCCTGCTTTCTCCATTAATTCCATACAGAATGCATTTGAATCTTCATATCCTTTCGGAAGCGGAGCCCACACAAACATTGTACCCTGGCTGTCTGGCACGTCCCATCCGATTTCGCGCAGGCCACCGCACAGCGCTTCCATCCGCGCCTCATATTCCCGGCACTGCGTTTCTACACTCTCCTTCTGTCCATTCAACGCTGCCGCCGCTCCATATTGCAGGGGCAGGAACATTCCGTAATCTATCTGTGTACGTACCGCACGGAATGTATCTACAATCTCCCGGTTGCCCAGCACAAAGGAAATTCTGGCTCCTGTCAAATTGTAAGACTTAGAGAGGGAATACAACTCCACTCCCACTTCCTTCGCCCCTTCATAGGCAAGGAAGGACTTTCCGGTTCTTCCTCCATAGATAATATCAGAATATGCATTATCATGGATAATGATGATTTGATATTTCCGCGCAAAGGCAATCAGTTCCTCATAAAATCCATCATCTGCCACAGCACATACCGGGTTCAGCGGATAGGACACCAGCATAAACTTCGCACGTCTTGCCGTCTCTGCCGGAATATCGGAAAGTCTCGGCAAGAACCCATTCTCACGGTACAGCGGATATTCCACCACCTTCGCGTCACAGAGTGCAGGCCCGATGCTGAAAATCGGGTATCCGGGATTCGGCACCAAAACTATATCCCCTGGATTGCACAATGCCCAGGTGATATGCGCCATCCCCTCCTGGGAACCATTGATGCTCATGATTTCCTCCGGCATTAATTCTACGCCAAAACGGTTCCTGTAGAAATCCTGTACCGCCTCCAGCAAAAATGGGCGGTCTGTCAATGCATACCTGTAATTTTCTGGTTTCTTTGCCGCCTCAGCAACCGCCGCCATCACATGGGGCGCAGGCTTAAAGTCCGGGGTTCCTACAGACAGGTTATAAATTCTCCTGCCCTGCTGCTCCAGCTCTTCCTTCTTTTCATTTAATACGGCAAAAATCCCTGCCTGGAACATCTGTGACTTCCTTGAAAATCTATTTCTCTCTTTTTCCTCTTCTAATCTCCTTTTTCTCTCTTCCTTACGCCTTGCCGCCTCCTCTGCTTCCCGCTGCCCAATCCGGACATCGCGCTTCTGCGCCGCTGCCGCTGTTACGAGGTACAACACAATACACACCAGGCTTACTGCCGTTCCCATCCACAGTCCCGGTGGAGTATAATCCATGGAAATCTCGTGCTCCCCGGCCTCCAAATCAATTCCTGTAAGCGCCTGGCCTACCCGGTACGCAGTTATCTCCTGCCCATCTGCCTTGATGCTCCACCCTTCATCATAGGGAATTGAAAGCAGCAGGGTTCCACCCTTCTTTGCCGTTACACGACCCCGGATTTTCCCATCCTCTGCGACGTCCGTCTCCATCTGCTCATCTGCCAGAAGTGCATGCAGCTCTTTATATGCCGCATCATCGCACACATATACACTTGCTTCCGCTTCCGTCTGGCCTTCCTTCATAGTTACAGTGACCGTCGCGGTATTATCTTCCGCAAAACACCCTAAATCATACAGATGATCGGTAAACCTGTCATAACTCTTGGAGTATTCCGGGGTAGTAAGTTCCACTTCTTCCACCGACTCAGGCAAATAAAGGTACGCCTGCTTTCCGGCTGGAAGGAGAATCTCATAGGTCTCCCCGTCATACATCGCAATTTCCTGATTTTCAAAAAATATACCATAGCCGCCTGTTGCCAGTTCTATAAAACGGTTCTGAACATCAAGCGGCGTACCATCTTCTTCGATGTCCCATTCTTTAATTGCCGAATTTACCATAAATCCCAGAGAAAGTGCCCCCGTATTCTGATACATAGCCAGCGGCTCCTCATAGTCCACTTTCTCCATCTGGTAAAGGGACGTTGTGTCCGTCTGCGATACAATATACTTTACACCAAAAATATCGTTCGCAAGCTTTGTGAACCCATTGTATCCATTCTTATTTGTCCTGGCCTCAATCCCCAAGCTCTTACAGATATCTACCGTAGCTGCCGGCATGGTGGAAGAAAACAGCACCACGCCGTTTCCGCCCATGAACATATTTTCATTTCGCATACGGCTGCTGTCGATATCGCTCCTATAAAAACTGCTATCCTGCCGTCTGGCAATCATTTTTTCGTAGGCTTTCTGCTCGTCCACGTAAGTGCTTCTGCCCACCGTGCCGTTCATACACACGCCCACCGCGCCTGTAGCCGCCATCTCCACCAGCACCAGGGACATAAACGCACACCGAAATGTATATTCGCCCATCTTCTTCCCACTGCGGTATGCCAGCAGCAGAACACTGTAAACGGCCAGCAGCACAAGAACCGCCGTATAGACATAAGCTTCCCGTTCTCCCAGACCTGTCCACGCCGAATACACAGCAAATCCCATGGGAGGAACACACGCAACCGCCACCCGCTCCCATGAAAGCCGCCGCAAATCTGTCATCACATCAAACCCCACCGAAAGCAGCATGGCAATATAAATAAATGCAAACCTGTTCGGAAGTCCATTCTGCACATGGAATCCATGCCAGATAAAATTCAACACATTAATATCAAAGCTTGCATACAAAAATCCTATCAACAGTAGTTTCGAAGCCCTCTCCCGTATGCTCCGCCTCTTATCCAGCGCATACAGACATCCCAGAATCATTGTCACCGTCCCACAGAACGCATTGACCCCTATCTGGTCATCCGCAATGTTAATCGGTTCTACAAACGCAAAATGGCTGGTAAGCTGGGAAAGATTTTCCACATAAAATTTTATCGGTGACGGAAAACTGTTCTGCGCCGACTCCGTAGTTCCCAGCCCTACAAATGCAGGCAACAGGATAATCGCCGCCATTCCTCCGGCCAGAAGTGAATACCATCCAAATGTCAGGCAGGAATCCAAAACTCTCTTTCCTTCCACCTTCCGGACAGAAACCCACTGCACCAGAAAATACAGACAGGAAAAAAGGCACAGCATAAAGCCGATATAATAATTACAGTACAGTGCATAAAACAGCGCCAGACAGTAAATAGATTTCCTCTTCTCATCCCTGACAATCCGCTCAATCCCCCGCATCACAAGCGGCAGCATCGCGATGCTCTCCAGCCACATCAGATTAAAGTAGTAGCCGATAATAAAACTGCTCAGCCCAAACATCGTACCGAACGCAATCGGATAATAGCTCCGTCCCCTGTCATGCTCTGTAAAATACCAGGTCATGGTCAGGCCGCATAAACCGATTTTCACCACGATAAAAAGCGCCATCACATCCATCATATGTTCCTTTGGGAACAGGCTTACCAGGAAATTCATCGGACTTGCCAAATAGTACGCAATCGTAGCCCAAAAATTGTAGCCCAGCCCACCGCCAAAGGAATACAGCAGGGATTCCGAATTTACCAGCTTTTCATGAAATTCCGTAAAAAATGGCAGATACTGATGCAGGGAATCAATAATTAATACGCCCCTGTCCCCAAACGGAAATACACCGTTCCCTATAAACGCTGCCGTCACAACGGCAGCAGGGATAGTAAACCCCCAGAAACAGCATTTTCTCCGTATCCCCCGCACTTTCTTTTCCTGCCCAGACAGCTCCTTCTTTTCCTTATTAAACACAAACAGCTTGCTAAACAGATAATTAAGCGCCAAAACCACCACCTGTACCGCCAGCTTGGAAACCATGTCGTGAATGCCAAACACGCTACTTAAAAACACCACACCGAACACTTCCAGGAACATCGTGCCGAGACGCATACCGATAAACTGCGCAGCTTCGGCCAGAAGCTCCTTTATGGAGGCTGTCCGGCTTTTAAACACATACATTTTATTTACCGCGTATGCAAACAGAATCGCCAATGCAATAGAAATCACATTGGCTGCCGTCACATCAACCGCAAAGAGATACCTCTGCGCCGCATACGCCCCCAAATTCACCAGCGTAGTACATCCGCCAAAAAATATATAACGAATTCCTTCATTCCCAAATATCCGTCTCAAAAATTTTCCCATATGTATCAATTCTCCTCAAATCACATTCTGTAAAACCGTGTCCTGCTTTAGTATAACGTCCTTTGGGGGAAATTTCAATTATGCGTTTCTTAATTCTTTCTGCTAATCAATATAAGCGCTGAACCTCCCGGAAACTATGGCAGGAAAGCTAATCGGCTTCTGAAAAACTCTTAAGAAACACTTGACGAATCGCCCTGGGCGTAATAAAATTGCAAAGGACAAAAAAATACACCCTGTGCAAACAGGTGTATTTCCAAGAAAGACATTTTAAGAGGAGGACTATTATGACAGCGTATAAGGACAGGAGCAGGGAAGAACTACTTCAGGAAAAAGCAGTACTGGAGGAAAAATTTAAAGAAGTCAAAGCCAAAGGGCTGAAGCTGGATATGTCCAGAGGAAAACCTTCTGCCGCACAGCTGGATTTGGCTATGGGCATGATGGACGTGCTGAACAGCGAGACAGATTTAAAGTGCTCAGAGGGCGTGGACTGCCGGAACTACGGTGTGCTGGACGGCATCCGGGAAGCGAAAGAGCTGCTTGCCGATATGACAGAAGTTTCCCCCGACAATATTATTATTTACGGAAACTCCAGCCTGAACATCATGTATGATACGGTGTCACGATCCATGACTCACGGCGTCATGGGCAGCACTCCCTGGTGTAAATTAGAGAAAGTGAAATTCCTCTGCCCGGTTCCCGGATATGACAGGCATTTCACGATTACAGAACATTTCGGAATCGAAATGATAAATATTCCAATGACACCGGAAGGCCCGGATATGGATCTGGTTGAAAAATATGTAAACAATGATCCTGCAGTCAAAGGTATCTGGTGCGTACCGAAATATTCAAACCCTCAGGGTTCCACATATTCCGACGAGACTGTACGCAGGTTTGCAAGGCTGAATCCCGCAGCTGAAGATTTCCGCATCTACTGGGATAACGCCTACGGAATCCACCATCTGTACGATGATAAACAGGACAACCTGGTTGAAATCCTGATGGAATGTAAAAAAGAAGGCCATCCTGACATGGTATACAAATTCTGCTCTACTTCAAAAGTAAGCTTCCCTGGTTCGGGCGTGGCAGCTATCGGGACTTCAAAAGCGAACCTGGAATATATTAAAAAGCAAATGGCAATGCAGACTATCGGCCATGATAAGCTGAACCAGCTCCGCCATGTTCGCTTTTTCAAAGATATTCACGGAATGGTGCAGCATATGAGGAAACATGCAGAAATCCTGCGTCCGAAATTTGAAACTGTACTGAACTGCCTGAAGCATGAGCTGGGCGGTCTGGAAATTGGAAGCTGGATTGAACCAAGAGGCGGTTACTTCATCTCCTTTGACGCTCTTCCGGGATGCGCGAAAGCCATCGTAGCGAAGGCAAAGGAAGCCGGGCTGGTTATGACAGGGGCAGGGGCTACATTTCCATACGGAAAAGACCCCCAGGATAGCAATATCCGTATCGCACCGTCCTATCCCACACCAGAAGAGCTGGCGATAGCAACTGACATCTTTGTTCTCAGCGTAAAACTGGTCAGCATTGATAAAATCCTGGAAAATAAATAACCCAGAATGGGCCGCGGCTTTCTTGTATCTGAAAGCCGCGGCCCATTTCCAGATAGTCCACAACAAAAATCTCCGTTTTCCCACATCTCTATCAGAGAGTATCCAGCATTTCCCTTATCCGATGTCTGTAGGTGTGCCCTGCTGCAATTTTATCATGCCCGCGTTTGGCGATTGCCTGGCGTTCTTCTTCATGACCCAAATAATAATCTATTTTCTGCAGCAAATCCTCTTTACTTTCATAATAGACAAAATCCTCCCCTGGCACGAAATAATCCACAAAATCGGCCTGAAAATTGCTAAGCAGAAATCCTCCACAGCCCATAATATCTATTGCGCGCAGCGGCACGCCGCTTTGAATTCCACGCCGGGTAATATTCAGGTTAATCCGGCTTTGTTTGAATACCTGCGGCATCTCGTCATAATAATCAACAATCCCATGATTGTGCACATTCGGCGCCGAAAAATCTTTATGCTGTGTAAAAAGATCCAGCCCTGCAAACTTCTGGGCAACCGTCTCCAACAAGTCAATGCGGTCTACCGCAGTAATCCACTCATTAACAACATATTGGGCATAAAAATATTCCCTCGATTCTATTCCTCCCGGCTCCCGCGTCATCGGGTATGCCTTTGCCATATCCTCTATAACCGGCCCCAGGACTTCCTCAATAAAATTGTACCCCTGTATTTTCAACTGGGCGGCCACAAGTGCATTTAGATACCCTTTTGTATAATCAGAAACAGAATTCATCATCTGCACAAATGCACTTCCATTCTCCAGATATAGGGAACCCACAAAAGAAACGTCATATGTATACCCCTCTGTTTGGACAGTATCTAATCGTTCCGTATTCGCAGCCAAAGGCATATAACGTACCGTAGAAATACCAGCGTTATGACATTCCAGATACAGCTGCTTGTCAAACACGTAGATGATATTACACGGATTAACGACACTTTCTGAAAAAAGCCTGCGGTACGGGCTGTCATACAGCCAGGAAATATATCGGATGTTTTCCTTACAGCAGAGATTGGAAATTGCCGGATAATAATTCGTCGTATAAACCAAATCCGGCGCCTCCTCGCGCACAACAGAAGAAAACTGCCGTTCCATCTCAGGAAGCTCCTGATACGTCTTTCCTTCAATAGAAAACGGAGGATAAATCAGTTCATGCCCTTCTTTGATAAAAGCCTCCACCAAATCTTTTTTTCCACAGCTGCTCCATTCAATAAACAAAATCTTCATTTTTTCTCTCCCTTCTGTATTTTTATGGCCATCGCCCTTTCCGTACCATGTAAAAAAAGAACCAATCAAACACAAAATATATGTCTGACTGGTTTCATCCCCTGATATATGTTACAAATCAACACAACCAAAATCAAAAAGCAGATAGCGGGAATCGAACCCGTCTCTCCAGCTTGGGAAGCTAGCGTTCTACCGATGAACTATATCTGCATGGCACTTATTATATCCCATTCCCGGACAAAATGCAAGTACTTTTTTTAAAATCGCGAATCAACCTCACTTTTTCACTGCCGTATGTAAATCCCCTGCTCTTCTATCCAGTCCTCTAAGTCTCCCAAGGCATCCTGCGCCCAGGTTTCACTGAGCTTTTTTTCCTGCTGCGCCTCCTGGATCTTCTGTTCTTCTTTTTCTTTCTTTTCTTGCATGTGAACAACCTCCTTCTATCTATGGATACATAAGAAAAACACTTTTTTCCCGGCACCAAATGCAAAGGTAACCGCCCGCATACCTTCTTTGATTCCGAAACGGTTACCTTTCTTTAACTTTTGATATTAACAGCCTTCCAACAGCTCATGCAATACATCCCGTACCGGGCGGTGGATTGCCAAATCTGCAACTCTGTCTTTAAAAGCGTCCTCCGGGTCGATGACTACCAGTTTCTTCCCATCAAAATATTTCACATACCGCTCTGCAAAGGCTCCGTCCAGGTTTGCACCGATTACCAGCAGCACTTCGGCCTTTGTAATTTCATTGATGGCTCTTGTCATCAGACGGTTATCCACCGCCTCGCCAAACATCACTACTTTAGGTCTCAGTATCTTTCCGCATTCGTCACAGCAGGGAATTCCTCTGCTCTTTGCCACGTAATCTGCATTAAACCGTTTTCCACAGTTGATACAGACATTATCCTCTACGTCCCCATGCATCATGATTACATTCCGGCATCCTACCTTTGAGTAAAAATTACAGGTATTATCCGTAATCATAAGATGTATCAGTCTGCGGTCCTCCAACTCCTTCAAATAACGAAAAGACTCTCCCGGCTCCATATCCCCGGGCAGTATCTCCGCCTTGTAATAATCAAAAAACTTCTCTGGCCGTGTACTGAAAAATGCGGCATTAAAAATCTCCTCTGGAGAATACCCATAGTTCATCTCAATTTCATAAGCCCGAGACTGCGTCCGTACACTGGCCCGCCCTACTTCCTCTAACAGACCGCTACAGCAGAGGGCAACCGTATACTTACTTTCAAATAAAGCTTTTCTTAACAGGTCTACTTCTCTCATGACCCCACCTCCGTCTGCTTTTCCTTTATCTTAGTACAATCCACCACAAAATGTCAATATTTTTGTCGCATTTTATGCGTATTTACCAATGTTTTTTACGGCTGTCATCGTCAAATGGCTCAAAAATCCAGTTTTATCACATGACGGTATAGAAAATATGCCAATCCCCCTTCCAGCACCATCAGAAAAACTTCAAAAATCTTTGCAAACATCCCCTGAAGAACCAGCATCAGGATTAAAGGAATCAACGCATTAAACATCCCGGCAAAAATCCCGGCCATGCTTGAAGCGCTCTGCTTCACCACTGCCGCCTCGCTGGTCCAATCATACTTCGGGAACTTAATATTAATATACATTCCCAGCACGCTGATAAACACTGCATACACTACCGGAACCACAAATAAAAACAGGCCGTCCCAGGCGCTCATAGGAATCCTGACAGCTATCAAAAGAGAAACCAGAAAGCCTGCGGGAACCGTAAGCAGCAGATTAAACAGTATTTTCCCCTGATATACCGTTTTCTTATCCAGTGGCAGGGATTTCAAAATCCACAGATTCCTTCCCTCCAGCGACAGAGAAACACACGTTGTACAGCTCATACATTGCAGCATGGCAAGCGCGAAAGGGAGCACCTTCACAATAACCCCGGACATGCCCGGTAGATTCAGCCATCCCTCCAGCTTCTCAGGCCCCATCACTGCTAACGCAGCGCCAAAAAGCACCATCATCACCAGCCCTATTCCCATATTTGTGGTATACGCCGGGCATCCGAAAAAACGCTTTGCCTCTTTTCTGCATACCGCCATCAACGGACTGGATGTTTTAAGCGTTCCCAGCTTATAGTCTGAACGTGCATGCCAGCTCATCAGCGCTGTATTCATGCTCTTGTACTTCAACGACACCAGTTTCAGAAAAATAAGATACCAGCCGACAGAAAGTAGCAAAAACGCAAAAAATGAAAGCATGTCAAAGGAAATCACCGCCCGCTCAAAAAGCACAGACGGAGGATAAAGCCTGTGAATCACTCCAAGCATCACCTGTCCCAGCTGGTTCAGCTCCTGTACCAGCATCTCCCCGTCATCTGCACTGCCCATCCCAAAAGACAGTACCATAACTCCACAAGAAATCCCGATAGTTAACACCGTGGCAAGAACATTTGCATGGCGGAATCTTGACGTAATCAGGATAATTAATGCACCAATTAATGTTGCCACCGTAGTCGGCAGCAGCGGCGCCGCCATCATTCCCAAAAGCCAGACAGGGTAAAATCCGATGCCCGGGCGCGCCCATATCAGATATCCCGCCCCCATGGGCAGCATTACGACTGCCGTGAACAGCAAATTCATTAAATACATCGACAGGAAACGACTGGCTATCACCGTTCCCGTTTTTATCGGAAATGACAACAGAAGCTCATAGTCCCGATAAGCAAATAATACGCCATTTGTCTTTAATATCGTAAAAAATAAAGTAATCACACTAGTGATTGCCAAAGCAAATCCCGGTATCATATAGGAAAGCTCCATAGCCCCCAGACCTGTCGCCACCAGAAAACTGTACGCCGCAATCATTACATCCACTAAAAGATATGCAGCCATCATCACAACCGTGCCGCGTTTCTTTTCCTTCCCCCGAAACTGCCCTGAAAGCTGTACCTTCATCAGCAAAAAACACTTATTTTTCATCTTCAATCACCTCCAGGAAAAGGTTCTCCAGAGATTCATCCCCTGTAAGCTTCTCCGTTTCCCCGCTCACAATCAGCCTGCCATCTTTGATAATTGCAATCTTATTACACAGCTTTTCTGCCACCTCCAGCACATGGGTAGAAAAGAAAATCGCACTTCCGTTCCCACACATTTCATGCATGATATTTTTTAAAGTAATGGAAGCCTTGGGGTCGAGCCCCACAAACGGCTCATCCAGAACCATCAGCTTGGGCTGATGGATAAGCGCAGAAATAAGCGCCACCTTCTGTTTCATCCCATGAGAATAAGACGAAATCAAATCCCCCAGGTTCCCCGTGATTTCCAATAAGTCCCCGTATTTTGCAATGCGCTCTTTCCTCACTTTGGACGGAACTTCATAAATATCCCCGATAAAGTTCAGATATTTGACTCCTGTCAAATGTTCATAGATATCGGGATTATCCGGAATATACGCCATGACCTTTTTACATTCTACCGGATATTTGCGGATGCTCTTCCCGTCAATCAGAATTTCGCCTTCCTCAAAATCCAGCACACCCACGACAGATTTAATCGTAGTGCTTTTTCCCGCGCCATTATGTCCGATAAATCCATAGATATCTCCCGCTTCCACAGTAAGCGTCAAGTTATCAACCGCCTTCTTCCCTTTTTTATATGTTTTTGAAAAATTCCTGATTTCCAGCATCGCCTTTTCCTCCTCAAGCTTCATAGCTTCTTGTCTTTATGTGTTCACACACAATTTTCATACATTATACCACGAAAATATCCCAAGATACAGTAAAAACAGATGTAATACATAACATCATTCTTCATTTTAACACAAAGAACCGCCGCCAGGTTTCCTCTGCCTGGCGGCGTTCATTTAACTTTCTTTTCCGTCACTCTCCAGAATACAGCTGCGCAGCAGCGTGAGCGCCCTCACCACGGAATACTCCCGTATCTTCTCCCTGCTTCCCTGGAAATGATATTCTTTTACAGTAACTTTATTATTCAGGCTGCAGGCCATATAAACCAACCCTACCGGTTTCTCCTCGCTTCCGCCGTCCGGCCCCGCGATTCCGGTAATTGATATACATACATCCGCCCCAGTTACAAATGCACCATTCTTCGCCATCTCTTTTGCGGTCTTTTCACTAACTGCTCCATAATCTTTCAGCGTTGTCTTTTTTACATCCAGAAGCTTTCTCTTCGCTTTATTGCTGTATGTCACAAGCCCCTGTTTGAATACTTCGGAAGCTCCTGGCACATCTGTCAGTCTGGCCGCCAACATACCGCCTGTACATGACTCTGCCGTGGTAAGCGTCAATTCCCGCTCTTTCAGAAGCTTCAGCACGCTTTCTGCCAGTGTCTCCCGCTCGTCTGTAGAATAAATATAATCGCCGAAGCGTTTCCTAAGCTCTCGAACCATTGGTTTTATCAGTTTCTTCGCTTCTTTCTCGTCAGAAGCTTTCGCCGTAATTCGAAGATGCACCTCCCCGGTCTTTGCATATGGGGCAATCGTGGGATTTGTCTGCTTTTCAATCAAATCTGCAATCTGTGTTTCCACATAGCTCTCTCCCAGCCCGCATATCTTCACCATACAGGAACATATCATTTCCGGCTGAAGTTTATTCAGATACGGAAAAATGCTTTTCGCAAACATGGGCTGCATCTCATTCGGGGGGCCTGGCAGCAGGATAACGGATTTTCCGTCCTTTTCCAGAATCAGCCCAGGTGCTGTGCCATTGTCATTGTCCACCACAATGCCTCCCTCTGGCACCTGCGCCTGCTTCCAATTATTTTCTGTGACAGTTTTAATCCCGCTGTTTTTAAAATATTCCACAATCCTCTTCCGGGTATGCTTATCTTCTTTCAGAGGCATTCCCATTACCTCGGCGGCTGCCTCTTTGGTGAGGTCATCTTTCGTAGGTCCCAGTCCTCCGCTCAAGATTACTACATCTGATCGCCCCAGCGCCGTCTGAAGCGCCTCTGCCAGACGTTCCTCATTGTCCCCCACTACAGACTGGTGGAACATAGAAAGCCCAAGCAAAGCACACTGCTCCGAAAGGTATGCCGCATTTGTATTCACAATGTTCCCAAGTAACAGCTCCGTTCCCACCGAAATTAACTCAACTTCCATTTTTACCTCCAATGTCCGGCGCATTTCCGCCTGTTATCCGCTGATGGCTAAGTCTCTCTGTCTAATCCTGCATCTTCAGAACCTGCTTATTTTTTGCAATATAATCTATAAGGGAAATTACTGTAAGAGCCAGGGCAATATAAATAAACACCTGCTCAAGCACCGTAAACATTTCGCCGAAGTCCCCTATCAAAAGGATAATCATAATCATCTGGGATACGGTCTTAATTTTCCCCCACCAGCTTGCTGCAATCACAATGCCATTGTCCGACGCCACCAGCCGGAAACCGCTGATAATAAATTCGCGGCTGATGATTACAATCACAACCCAGCTTGGAATCATGCCTAATTCCACCAGGCAGATCATCGCTGCCGATACCAGCAGTTTATCCGCAAGCGGATCCATAAATTTTCCAAAATTCGTTACCTGGTTGTTTTTCCTGGCCAGATAACCGTCCAGAGTATCCGTAAGGCTTGCTGCAATGAAAATAGCCAGAGCGATATATTTGTCATATTCCGTAATATCAAACAACATGAAAGCTACAAAAAACGGAATCATGACCACCCTTAATATTGTTAACATATTTGGTGCATTCATTCTGCAATCTCTCCTATCAAATCATATTCCAGGGCGCCTGTCACTTTTACCCTTGCAAAATCTCCCGTCACCAGCGTTTCATCCGTATTGATAAACAGATAACCGTCAATTCCCGGCGCATCCATATAGGTGCGGGCAATATAGGCATTTTCATCCGCCACTTTTCCTTCTACCATAGCCAGCAGCGTCCTGCCCGCCATATCTTCATTTTTGTCAAACGAAATCTCCTGCTGCAGCTCCATCAGTTCATCCCTGCGTTCTTCTTTGATTTCTTCCGGTATCTGCCCTTCCATCTGAGCCGCCGGGGTATCTTCTTCCGGCGAGTAGGCAAACACGCCCAGACGCTCAAATTCCATCTCGTCCACAAACTGCATCAGCTCTTCATGGGCTTCCTGTGTCTCCCCCGGAAAACCGCTGATTAATGTCGTCCGCAGTACAATATCAGGAATCTCCTGACGCAAATGCATCACGATTTCCTGTAGGTCCTTTTTCGTGGTTCTCCGCCCCATCCGTTTCAATACGCCGTCGTTCGCATGCTGAATCGGCAGATCCAGGTAGTGGCAGATTTTGGGTTCTGCCTTCATAGTCTGAATCAGCTCTTCATAGATTTCTTCAGGATAGCAGTACAGGATACGTATCCACCGGATGCCCGGAATCCTGCACAGCTCACGAAGCAATTTATGTAAGGATTTCTTTCCGTAGATATCCACCCCATATAACGTCGTCTCCTGGGCAACCAGAATCAATTCCTTTACGCCTTGTGCAGCCAAATCCTGCGCTTCTTTTACCAGCTCTTCCATCGGAACACTCCGGTACTTCCCGCGGACAGCAGGTATAATACAGTACGTACAGTGCTTATCACATCCCTCTGCAATTTTCAGATGGGCATAATGCCCTCCTGTCGTAAGCAGCCGCTTCCGTTTCCCCTCTGGTGTGCTGTTGATATCATGAAACTCCAGCAGCCGCTTTCCTTCCAGGGCATCCGCTGCTGCTTTTACAATCTCCTCATAAGTAGATGTGCCAAGAACTGCATCCACTTCGGGAATCTCATCCACAATTTCCTTCTGGTAACGCTGTGCCAGACATCCTGTCACAATCAAGGCTTTGCAGCTCCCGGCTTTTTTATACTCTGCCATCTCCAGAATCGTCTGTACGCTCTCTTCCTTCGCATCATTGATAAAACAGCAGGTATTGATAATTATGACATCTGCTTCACTTTCGTTGTCCGTCAGGCTGTAGCCCTGCCCATTCAGAAGGGCAAGCATCACCTCTGAGTCCACCAGGTTCTTATCGCATCCCAGGGATACAAACAATAATTTCATATCTTATGCTGCCCTTTCTATTCTGTCAGCTCGATTTCATCTTCTGATTTCTCTTCTTCGGCCATAATCTTAATCTTCGCCTTATCCAGCTCCTCTACCGCCACCGACAAAGGCTTCTTTCCTGAACTGTATACCAGGGGATCTGCCCCTCCGATAATTTCCCTCGCCCTTTTTGCTGTGGCAAGTACGATTGAGTACCTGCTATTTACCACCGGAGTCTCGTTTTCCCCTACCTCACTATTTACCACATTCATTAAATCTGTATAAGATGGATGCAACATACGCCTATTCTCCTTTCGAAAACCTCTCTAAATCTTTTCTTATCATTTTTACAAACTCTATATTTCTTCCCATGCGATAATGCTCGCCTTGGATGATTCCATGCATCTCTTCCACTGCCGTATTCAAATCGTCGTTTACAATTAGATAATCATAGCTCTCTATGCCTTCTGCCTCTTCTACCGCCCGGGCCAGACGTGAGGAAACCACTTCTGCCGTCTCTGTTCCCCTGCCCAGAAGCCGGGACTTAAGTGTAGATGCATCTGGTGTAGTCACAAACATCAGCAGCGCATCCGGATACTTTTCTTTTACCTTCAGCGCCCCCTGGATCTCTATTTCCAAAATCACATCTTTCCCCTGCTCCAGCATTTCTTCTACATAGGCTCTCGGCGTACCATAATAATTCTCCACATACTGGGCGTACTCAATAAAGGCATCCTCATCTATCATACGGCGGAATTCCTCTACCCTTTTAAAAAAGTATGCCTTTCCTTCCTCTTCCCCGTCCCTCGGCTGCCTGGTAGTCGCTGAAATAGACAGTGCATAGTCCCTATATTTTTTCCTGAGTGCATTCACCAGCGTCCCTTTTCCTGCGCCGGAAAAACCTGAAAGCACAATTAGAATCCCTCTATGGCTCATCTTCTTCCCCCTTCATCCCTGTAACTGCAGCATTCGAAAACCGTTTCATCAGCGTGTCCGGCTGCAATGCGGACAATACAATATGATCCTCCTGGGTTACAAGCACAGACTTTGTCCTTCTCCCCTGGGTAGCATCAATGACTCTCCCGCTCTCTTTCGCCTGCTGCACCATACGTTTAATCGGCGCTGCGTCCGGATTCACCACCGCAACCACCTTATCCGTATTCACTGCATTCCCAAAACCTATATTCATCAATCTCGCCACTTTATACTCCTGCCCCTAAACTTTAAGTAACCGTTCAGCTTTGCTGGCCTGTTACAAGCTTAACTACTCAATGTTTTGAATCTGTTCACGTACTTTCTCGATTTCTGTCTTTAAATTAATGGCGATATTTGAAGTCTCCAAATCATTTGCTTTTGACAGAATCGTATTCGCTTCCCTGTTCATTTCCTGCGCAATAAAATCCAGCTTCCTCCCGATGCCGCCGCCTTCTGCCAATGCAGCCTTCATGCTTTCGATATGGCTTCTCAGGCGCACGGTCTCCTCATCTGTGCAGATTTTATCCGAATACAGCACCACCTCCGTGGCGATGCGTCCTTCCTCTATCTGAAAATCCCCCAAAAGCTCCTTAACCTTTTCTTCCAGCTTCCTGCGGTAGTTCTCCATAATCTCGGGATAACGTTTCTCAACTGCTTCCACATCCTTCAGCATACCGTCAAGCTTTCCAAGCAAATCGTCCTTTAAGGCTTCGCCTTCCTTGAGCCTGGACTCTACAAACTGTTCACTGGCACACCGTATGGTTTTCTCAAGAGCCGCCCACAGTTCCTTCTCATCTATAGCCTGCTCTTCCATCGTCAGTACCTCCGGACTCCTTGCAACCAGAGATGCCCGAATATCATTTTCCAGTTTAAATTGCTCCGCAATCTGCCCATAATACTTCACATATTCTCTGGCAATTCCCTCATTATATTTCAGAGAAACATTGCTCTCGGCATAATCCTCATACGTGATAAAAACATCCACTTTCCCTCTCTGGATGTATTCTTTCAGTACATTCCGCAGTGCCGACTCAAAAAAGCTGAGCTTCTTGGGCATCCTGATATTCACATCAAAGTACCTGTGGTTCACGGCTTTCATTTCTACCGTGAATTTCCTGTCACCCTGGAGATTTTCACATCGTCCAAAGCCTGTCATGCTTTTTATCATTTTTTCCTCTTTCTGACACACCCGCTGCGTCATCCTGGCAGATTTAGAAGTTCCCTTCCAAGCTTACCTCCCATACATTCATTAACAGTATAATCCAAATCTGTACAAGCGTCAATTCCCTTTTTCCCGTCATATCATTCCCATAAAAAGAGCCACAGGTCAGACATTCCGCTTCCCTGTGGCTCTTTTTCTATCCACTCACTATTTCACCTTAACCTTTTTGCTGCTTCCAGCTTTCTTCAGTGCTTTCAGGAGCTTTGTTTTCTGTTTCTTACTCATCTTCTTTGCGCTTACTTTCAGCTTCGCCGAAGTCTTCTTAAATGCACCTGGCCGGATGTTCTTCAAATCCTTTCCCTTCAGCTGAACATTCGCCAGCTTCTTACAGTTCATGAATGCCTGCTTTCCGATTGTAGTGACATATTTGCCAAGGATTACCTTCCTCAGTTTAGAGTTGCCTTTCATGACTTTTTCTCCAACTTCTGTCACCTTGCATGTCTCACCGTTAATTTTAACTGTCGCCGGAACACTCAGCGTTGGTTTTTGCTTATTGATTACCTCTACCAGCCTGGCCGTTTTCCGCTTCTCGTCAATTACCTGATAGCGGCCGTTGCCTGATTTGATGACAACCCCTTTCTGGAATATCGGCTGGGGAGTTGGCTGGGGCTGCGGCTGAGGCTGCGGCTGAGGCTGCGGCTGAGGCGGCTGGGGAGTTGGCTGGGGCTGCGGCTGAGGCTCAGGTTTCGGATTTGGTTGGTCACCGCCGGAATTTCCTGTCGGTTTTAATTCTTTGATTGCCGTAGTCAGCTTATTCAGCGCTTCTTCTATCTCTTCCTTCGTGCTTTTCGGATTGCTCTGGATTTTCTTGATTTCATCCAATGCTTCCTGATACTTCTTCCAGCTTTGCTCTTCATACTTGGAAGCGTCTGATGGCCTCTCTTTATCATTCAGGATATTCGAGATTTCATCGTCCAAATCCTCTCTCTCATCCGTACCTGCAACCAACAGAGAATACCTTGCGTCTTTCAGCGCATCCCGCGCCGCATAGCATTCATTCTGTGTACTGCTACTGTTGTCTAATATCTGCTGTGCCTTTGCCAGCGCATCCTGGTATACTGCCCAGCTGCGCTCCGAATAGCGTGATTCTTCAGACGGCGAAATTGCATTTCCGATTTCTTCCCGCAGGCTGTCCCGCATCGCCGGCAATACCAGTTCATCTAAATCAGACAGCTTGAATTTCGCCTGTTTAATGTAGCACAAATCATTATAAACATTATACCCGCTCAGACTTCCATGCTTATTAGCCCACCAGTCTTTATCCCAATGCCCATACGTGTCCATAATAAAAGTTCCGTCCGGCTGCACAACAAGCCCCGTATATCCTGTATCGCCGGATTTTGCATTATGTGCCCAATCTTCACAGAGCAGAATGCGGTACTCTCCCTGCTCCAGATTCATAATATCATCGTAGGTACCTACCCAGGCAATCCAGTCTCCTGCCATCCAATCGCTGCCTCCGTCAAACTGGTTATTCCCGTTTTGGTCATAACAGATTTCACGGAACGTCACAATCAGACGCTGGCCTGTCGGATCTGTCGGGTCATACATGGCTTTATGGCGCTCGCCTGCCAGGGAACCCGGAAGCTCTGCCGGCTCGCTCCACGTCTCGCCTTCATCATCGGAATAAAACATGGTCGCAGGACCATTGTGGGACTGGTTCCTCGCCAATGCAACAATCCTCTTTCCATCCGGTGAACGGAACATACCTACTTCACAAATCTGATGCGATGACTCAATAGAACGGTACTCGCTCAGATAGGGAACCGGCATCGTCCACTGATCATTGCCTTCTTCATCAAAAGTCAAATATGTCTTATAATTTACAAATGTGTTGCCGTCATGATACACGCCCATCCATTTATCAATATAATTTCCTTCCTCATCCTTTAACTGGATTAGACTCGCCATCGCCACCACTGTACTGTTCATGGTGCCATTCGTATGGTTTGGATAAAAATTTTTATATTCTGACCATGTTATTCCGCCGTTTTCGGATATGGACGTGTCCCATCCCCCTGTAGGCGCCCAACCTTTCGGCCTTCCTGAAATCATAATCAGTTTTGTTTTCCCGTCAGTCATATTCAATTTATACAGCGTCGGCGTTTCATAAGACGTCTTCCATGATGTAGGTGCGTCTGGCCACAAAGGCTCCCCTGTTTCTTCATCGGTTACCACCGGCTCTTTCGTTCTCTCTATCCATGTTTCTCCGGCATCATAGCTAATCTGCATGATAACCTTTCCTTTCCCATGTCCCACCGGATAAACAGTAATCAATGTCTTTTCATCATCCAACATCACCATATCCGGCTGTCCCAGATAAAGACGGCTATCCGGATTCGAATCTGATTTCGGCTCATGGTCTGCATGCTTTTCAATATCTGAAAGGTATTTTTCCGGCAATTTATAATCCGTCAGTTTGTTGCTGATATACATCACTTTCTTTGTAACAATAATTTCTACCGCATCCACATAACCGCTTGCTTTATTCATGGCCATGATGGTCGTCGTTCCCGGCTTCCTGGCCGTAACCACGCCGTCTGCGTTCACGACAGCAACAGAAGTATCTGCCGACTTATAAATAACTGTCTTATCTTCAAGATCACTCTGTAACGTTACCGGAAGCTGCCAAGTCGTATCCTGCACCAGTTCTTTACTGGATTCTTCAATATAAAGACCATTTACTGTTGCTTTCAGATATTTTTTCGTAATTCTTGCAACGCCCTCTTTAAAGGCATTCATTTCCCCCGCAAGCTGCGTCTTTTCTGCTGCAGAAAGGTATGTTCTTCCCGTGTTCGCTGTTGTCTGAATTCCGTCATACAGCGCTTCAATCTCTCCGGAAAGCTCCGGCGCTTCTTTCTCTATCAGCCGCAGCTTATTCACATCACGCACACCCTCTGCCATACGCTCCAGGCGCACAGAGCTTTTACACGTTTTATCTGCCGCATCTTTCTCTGCCGGATAAATCAGGAAACAATCTCCCGGCTCGAAAGCATTGTGAGTAGCATCATTCAGCGGATCTGCGACCCATGCGTCATATGCCCATCTCTGCACGCCTGCCGTACCTGCTTTTCCCGCATTAACCGCCGTCCAGTAGCTCTCCATCGGCATACTTAGTGAAAAGTTTCCCGGCCGATGCTCCGTACAAGAATACAGTGTCGTGCGAAGTCCCGCTTCATCTCTTGCTGCCAGCAGTTCTTCAAACTCTTCAGAATGTGCCGCTGCTGCAGTGTCCCCGACATTCAAATCATCTATGCTTACTGCTATATCCCATTTCTCGCCTTTGCTTCCATTCCCGTTGACAAAGCCATCCATATCGCCTGCCGTTTTCACAGATTTCCCTTGTTCATTCTTGACAGATTTAATCAGCTCAATGGCTCTTTTATCAAAATTTCTCTCGTCTGTCCCCATATAACAGCTGTCAAGCCAGCCTTCCTCTTCAAGATGCTCCATCAAATTTCTTAAAAAATCTGTCCATACAGTTTTATACCTTGAACCCTCCGTGAGATCTACCGTAAATGCCTCATATTTTACAGTTCCATTTTCCCGGTATGTGAAAGATCTGTGCCATGGCGCCATGCCGTAAATCACAATTTTCTGACCCAGACCGAGAGATTTACAAAACCTGACCCACTTATCAAAATCCGTATAGTCATAACTAAAACTGTTATCTGCATTCTTTGTCCATTTTATCATAGATGGATAATGCACTTCATTTGCACTGTAAGTTTGTCCGCTCCACGCATCCTCCGTTGCAGTCGCTGTAATCATATTGCCGCCTACTTCTTTATATTTCTGCATCAAAGGCTCCAGAATTTCTAAATGTTCTTCTGAAAACGGCTCTACATTATAATATTCTGCACTGCTGTATGGGTACTGCCACAACCCGATATCGTACGAATCCGAAAATGTATCCGCATCCGGCAGAACTGCATTCTGCACGGTCACTGTATAGTTAAATACAATAGGCGTTTCAACACCGTCCGCTGTTGCTGTCAGCGTTCCGGTATAAATCCCTGCCTTTGCATCCTTTGGAATATTGAATTCTACCCATACCGGCTGCAGTTTGTTCCACCCGATTTCAACCGGCGCAGTCTGATAGAGAATATCAGAAGACTCGCTCCTGTTTAACGCGGTTGCCGCCGGAATCACGCGGTTCTTATCCCCGTACCCTAAATAACTGCCATTGTATGCTTTTGTTGATTTAATAAATGTCGCCGTCACGTTGTCCGCTGAAATCGTGTCGCTCCCATTTGTCAGCGCACTGGCTTCAATGCTTACATTCTCCAGGCTGCAGTTTTTGGAATACAAAACCAGTTCACTGACTGCCTTATCATTTCTCCATGCCGTCAGTCTCGCAGATGTTGTCTTTTTTGCCGAAATCTCATTGTAACGATCCTGTGTATACTGCGTATTCGTGTCCTCAATCGTACCGCCGAGATTCGGAATGCCGCCCTTATATGGCTGGTGTGTAATTTCCGCATAAGATACCTGATTTACGATCTTGCTTCCGGTTTTCTCCGTCTGCGTTATCGCTTTCAGCACATGCTCTCCTTCTGAAAGACCACTAACTTCGTACACAAGCTGCTCGGAACGCGAAGAATTGTATAAATCCACCATCTGTCCTGCTTCTCCGTCCACTGTAAACATCACTTTTCCGTGAACAGATGCCTTTACTGCATACACCTTAATCCCGTTTCCACGGAAATGAATCTCATAATAGCATTCGTTCGCCCTGGCATCAGATGCCCCCAAATCAATATACGATTCATTTGCATTCAATGTCCAGCTTTTCCCGCTATACGCCGTATAACTGAAATAATTAATCTGTGCAGAATCTACTACCCCTGTTTTTAGAACGGTAACTTCATCCGCAGCACGCCCTGTCCTGCCCGTTTCCGGCAATGTCTCCGCTGCCTGTACCCCCATAAAATTCATGGGCAGCGCCAACAGCAATGCAAAAAAAACACATAGCATCCTTTTTACAACTTGTTTCATTTTAGTTTTCTCCCTTTCATAATTTTTGCGGAACAGCCCCAAATTTATGCGTATTACACAAATCACTATTAAATTTATGACTATATCCTTAAAAAAACAATAAACTCTCTTTTACATTATAGAATTATTTTATTCATTATGCAATATTAACTTTGCTAAATTTCTAAGTGAATATGAACAACAGCACATAACACTGAAATCTATACACGTCTGTAGCCAAAAAATAATTTTTCTGCTATACTGGCTGATATATATTTCATGAATCTACGACAGAAGGAGAAAATTATGGCACTTGACGGAATCGTAATTGCAAATATGGTAAAAGAGCTGAACGCATCCATACTTGGAGGAAAAATCAACAAAATCGCACAGCCAGAAAATGATGAATTGCTGATTACTATAAAAAATAACAAAACTCAATACCGTCTGCTGATTTCAGCAGGCGCAAGCCTTCCGCTTATTTATTTTACGCAGAAAAACAAACCCAGCCCTTTGACCGCCCCCAATTTCTGTATGCTGCTGCGCAAATACATCGGCAGCGGAAAGTTCACAAAAATCTGGCAGCCCGGCCTGGAACGCATTATCCATTTTGAAATTGAACATCTCAACGAAATGGGGGATTTATGCCGGAAGGATTTGATTGTGGAGATTATGGGAAAACACAGCAATATCATTTTCTGCGACGATAAGGGCATGATTATTGACAGCATCAAACATGTAAGCGCACAAGTCAGCTCTGTCCGTGAAGTGCTTCCGGGGCGAAACTACTTTATCCCCGCCACATCAGAAAAATACAATCCCCTCATCATTCTGGAGGAGGACTTTAAGGCATCTGTGTGTACCAGACCTATGCCGCTGGCAAAGGCATTGTATCTGACGCTGACGGGAATCAGTCCGCTGATTGCGGAGGAAATCTGTCATAGGAGCTCTTTAGAGTCCGCCCAGAGTGCCAATTCCCTCTCAGAGCCTGAACAGACACATCTGTACCATATTTTCTCGATGCTGATGGACGATGTACGGACGGGGCATTTTTTTCCGCAGATTATCTACAATGGAAAAGAGCCTGTAGAATTCTCCTCCGTGCCGCTCACACAATATCAGGACTTTACGGCCCTAGAATACGCTACAGTATCCGATGTTCTGGAAACCTACTATGCCGCTAAAAATGTCATCACACGCATTCGGCAGCGCTCTGCCGATATTCGGCGCATCGTACAGACCGCCCTTGAGCGGGATTATAAAAAGTATGACCTCCAGCTCCGCCAGTTGAAGGATACAGAGAAACGTGAAAAATACAAGGTTTACGGAGAATTGATAAACGCCTACGGATATGGCCTGGAACCAGGCGCGAAAAAACTGGACGCCCTGAACTACTACACAAACGAAATGATATCTATACCCCTGGACCCAACCATGACTCCCCAGGAAAATGCCCAGAAAAATTTTGATAGGTATAATAAACTCAAGCGTACCTATGAAGCGCTGCAGAAATTGACTGTGGAAACAAAGGAGGCTATCGAGCACCTGGAATCCATACGCACTGCACTGGATATCGCGCTTTCCGAGGAGGATTTAGTGCAAATTAAAGAAGAGCTGACTCAATACGGCTATATCCGCCGGAAGCACACCGGAAAGAAAGTAAAAATCACCTCTAAGCCCCTGCATTTTCTGTCTGGCGACGGCTATCATATATATGTAGGGAAAAATAATTTTCAAAATGAAGAGCTAACCTTTAAATTCGCCACCGGGAACGACTGGTGGTTCCATGCAAAAGGCGCTCCCGGCTCCCACGTCATCGTAAAAAATCCAGACGGGGGGGAAATGCCCGACAGAACTTACGAGGAAGCCGCCCGGCTCGCCGCGCACTATTCTGCCAACAGCAAAGCAGAAAAAACCGAGATCGACTATGTGCAGAAAAAGCACGTCAAGAAAGTGAACGGCAAGCTTCCGGGCTTCGTTATTTATCACACAAACTACTCTATGCTGATTGATTCCGATATTTCGGAAATTGAACAGATTATCTAAAAGAATCCGGCAGAAAGCACTCCACTGCGCTCTCTGCCGGATTCCCTGTTACTGTCCACTCCGTTCACAATAACGGTTCTTTGTTATATCATTTTACTTTGTAAGTCTTTGTGTTGGATGCTTTTCCATATACATAAGTACTTCCGTTTTTGATGTAAGCTTTCACCTGGAAACTATATTTCTTCCCTTTCTTGAG
This sequence comes from Lachnospiraceae bacterium 46-15, assembly GCA_041223665.1. Lineage (GTDB taxonomy): Bacteria > Bacillota > Clostridia > Lachnospirales > Lachnospiraceae > Hominisplanchenecus_A. Next base: position 179,029 of record JBCLQO010000003.1, on the reverse strand, counting down.
TTTCTTCACTGTGAAGGACGTTTTCTTCGTAGTTCCGACCCTCTTATACTTTCCGCTTCCCATTTTACTGAAAACCGCATAGCCCTGGGCTTTGCTCACCTTTTTAAATGTCACTTTGGCTTTGCCCTTGCCTGCTTTCTTCACAGAGGAAAGCTTCGGCTTGCCCGGACATGTTCCCGTTTTTAGAAGAACAGAATCCTGTCCCTGCCCGGCCTGGTTCACGGCTGCAACCTTTACAGAATACTTCGTCACCTTTTTCAGCTTGCTTACTGTCATGCTGCATTCCGCTGTCGTATAAGATTTCAGGAACTTGTTTCCCTGGTAAACAGATACTACATAACTGTCTGCACCCGCCGTTTTGTTCCATTTCACTTTTATAGAGGCAGTGTTTGGCTCTGCCGTTACCCCTGTTACGGCACCCGGTTTCTGCTTTGCAGGAGTAGCTGTTACCGGCCCAGGCGCTGCCTTTGCCTTTACTGTTACTTTTCTGCTAATTCGGACAGATTCCGGCACAGTTACCCACTCTGGCACATCTTCATATGTCACAATCCCTGCAAACTCCATCGAATTTCCAGCTGACGTAAGGTCTAATCTTTCCGTATAGCTCCATACAACACTGTAAGAAATGTCTATACCGCCCGCACTGACAGTTCCTGCATTCGGGAACATCTCCTGTCCCAAATCCGATATTCCAGCCGAAGTATTGCTGCCCTGCTCTACTTCTATCGGAGGCAGCGAAAGCACTCCGCTCAGAACCACTGGTTCTACAGATATTGCCGTTTGAAGTATCATACCCTCCGGCACATCAATATTCTCATTGCCAAAAAGCTTTCCGGTATAATGGTATATGCCTCCTTTAGCACGGTATACGTCTGATGTACTCCATTCTACCGGAAGATACCGCTTAATCCCAGAATCCATCGTCACCTCTATCTGTTCAATTCCAATAAGCGCCGTCAGCTCGTCTTCCGTATACTGTTCGGAAGCCGATACAGTCTTTATTTCAGGAACTTCCGTTTTTATTTCCGCTGCCGCCGCCTTGCGGATGCTGATCTGGCATTCCCCGGATTCGCAGTTTTTAAAAGGTGTTCCTTTTCCGTTATAAGATGCTTTATAGGCTTTTGTTCCCACATTTCCATACAAGGAATCCAACAGCTTAAACTGCGCCTGGACCTTTCCGTTTTCTCCATAAGCCATATCTGCAGTTCCCAGCAATGTCCCATCCAATGCCAAAAAGGTTACCTTACCATAATTGGACACATTCTCTAAATCCTCTGTAATAAGCTCTGCTGTAAGCATCACCTCTGCGCCGTAAGGACAAGAGGCTTTATCAACAGAAAGCGTTAATGTGCTGTCACGTTTTACAGATGCCGGAATCGTTGTCGTACCCGTGTATTCTGCCACATTGCCTACACAGTCACGAACCATAACCTGCCCGGCTAATGCCTGTTCGGATTCCCCACAATCTGCCAAATACTCATTCTCCTCCTGCCAGGTTTCACCGCCGTCAAAAGAATATCCTGCTATACCGCTCTCAGCGTCACTCGCCGACACCCGGATAACTGCCTCGTCATAATATTCTCCTTCCGTCACATTTTCCACGGAAGCTATCACCGGAGCCGTGGTATCCACCTTATCAAAAGTAATCGTTTCTTCGTCGCTCTGGGTGCCTTCCCCATCGCATGCCACCACTGTCACACTTCTATCCGTAGGCACTGTAAGGCTGTCCGAAAACACATCTTCTCCTGCTGCTTTTATCCCGGATGCAGGCGCCTTAGGAGTAATCACTGCCTCCGCCCCCACAAATCCATTGTACTTCTCCACCGTGTAACAGCCATTTGCAAGCCTGATACCTTCAACGCTCAATGTTATATCCGACGTTATGCCGTCAACCTGGTATATCCCGTTCTGCGGGATTACGGCAGCCCCAGTGTCGCCGCGTTTCACAGACGTTACTTCATATCCTGGTACTGTCTCTATGGTAAACCGATATTCACTGTCAACACGCCCGCTCACATACCCCTCACAGGATTTCAGCTCATACCTGCTGTCCACAGGCAAGGTTACTGTGTGCTTTCTAGCCTCCACACCGCCGGACACAACTGTACGCACATCTTCCTCCGGTATGATAAACGTGAAATAATCCGCTTCTGAACGTATAAGGTTCGTAGCGCCTGCCACTACCAGTTCCTCCCCGGCTCCTGGTTCCCTGCCCTGGGATTTTGTTACGACAGCCCTTATCGCACTGCCTCCCTTTACGTAAAGCTCTCCAGATGATACTCCGTGAAAAGAAACTGTATAGTCACTGTTGCCCTGACTGATATCCACCTTTACTACTGCTTTATTTTCCTCATCCGCAAATATCGGTGCTTCCTTTCCCTGGGACCACGCCTTGGTGCTTGCTCCATTGCCGCCATTGGTATTCAGATAATATGCCGTTTTTCCTAACGCAAACTCCTCCGCAGTCATCTTGCCAATCTGTGACTGATCTGCATATCCGCCCATTGCGCTGCTGCTATCCAAATAGTAGCAATTCGATACTGTCCCCACTGGCTTCCCTGTCTCATTCAGCCAGACATACACCGCGCCATTTGCGCCTGCCGGACGCTGGACTGCCCCATAATTAAAGCAGCCTGCAGCCCTGCCTGCCATCATCACGCCTATACCTGCAGTACACGTATTACCAGATGGCTCACCGCTGATAACCGCCATATTATAGCACTTATCTACCACGGAATCCGGTTCGCTCCATCCCACGATTCCCCCTGTAGATGCATTGCTGTTCGAAACAATCTGGCCTTCTGTAAAACATTTAGAAATATTCCCCCAATTATTTCCCACCAGACCGCCTACATAATATCCTGAACTTGCTCCTGTCGCCGCGCTGAAAGTAACTCTTCCATTTAGAGACGACTCTTCTATCGTTCCCTTATTACTTCCTACGAAACCTCCCAGCTGAAAGCCTCCGCAGTCAAAAAGAATGTTTCCTTCTATCCGGCATCCGCTGATTGTTCCCCTATTCTCCGCCGCTATACCGCCTGCCAGCCATTCTTTAAATACAAATTCCACATCTGTCAGCTTCAGGTTTTTGACTGTTCCCTTTTCTCCTATCAAAGCAAACAGGCCGCTGTACCCATATTCGTATTCACTTTCCAGATTCACGATAGAATGTCCGCCGCCGTCAAACGTTCCCTCAAAAGCCGCCTGGCCGCTTCCGACCGGATGGTGGGAAACACCTCTCATATCCAAATCCTGTGTGAGACGTACCGTCTGCCCTTCATAGTCCGCCCCGCTGGATACCATGTGTGCAAAATTCTCAAACTCTGCCGCATTTTTAATATATATTTCCGCCGGAGCAAGTGCCATCCGCGCTGCCCTGAGATCCATAACCATCCGCAGAATAAGATTCTTTTTCTCTGCTTCCGTCCAGGTTTCCCCGGTCCATTCCTCCAGTGTATCCAGGTGCGTGAAAACCTCTTCTGCAAAGCTGCGCTTCTCGGCAAAAGCATCCCAGGACGCTTTTGTATACTTTTCAGAATCCGTTACCTTCGCCGCTTCATCAATTTCAGCCTTCAGCATGGGCTTATCCCACTCTCTGATATAATCGCTGAATACTTTAATGCAGACATTTTTAAATCCCAGATTCTGTCCCTGTCCGTCAGTCATCGTGGTGGTATCTATCCATTCCCCATTGCTGTAGAAGAAGGATTGTCCGGGTTCTGCCGTATATGCATCACCTACTTCAAAATATGTAACCGCGCTTCCCCCATCCTTCGGTATAAGCTGCACAGATACTGCGTAGTCTATGCCGCTCCAAAGAATCACGCCGGTATCCAGCGGAATCGTATGATATCCGGGGGTGTCCAGACTTCCCTGCTGGGAGTATGCCAGAGTCCCGTCAGAAGGCTTCTCCAGTTTCACATCCGGATTATCCTTTGTGGGAATATCTCCCGTGTAAACCTCTATCAGATAATCATAGTCCTTAAATGCATAAAAAGAAACTGCTTTCAGCTCCTCCACATACTCTGTATGAAAAATATTTGCCGCCTTCTCATAGCCGATGGTACTGTTGTAGCCTGCGCCGTCATACTGATGGACTTCTTCATAATTGGACACCGCATCCGCCTCAAAACTGCAGAATTCACTAAGAGTCGCATCCTCATAAGATATCCAGAAATATCCGCCGTCTCCCCAGGCGCCGCCCCAGCTGTTCCTGCACAGCCAGGCTCCATTTGCTTTTGGCTTCCTCCCTTTATCAGAAAAATTTGATTCTGCAGATGTCGTATCATGATTGTCGTCCCATCCCACAATACTCACAGAATGATCTATATCATGCTTATCCGCATTGTATACCTCTTCCAGTGCAGATGCTAAAGTACCGTCGCCTGTATAATAAGAGCACATCACCGCGCCGTTATCCATCACTGCACGTTTCACCCTGTCCATCGTCTCAAGACGCATCTGCTCTTTTTGAGCCTCTGTCTGCCCGCTCTCTTCCGGCATACTCAGCACACTGGCATCCGTCAGATGGCTCACCGCCTTGCTGCGCTCTCCCTCTGCCAGATCCCTCATCTCACCCTCTGCTGTATATGCATAATACGGATAGTCGCTTTCTGCCGCTGCGCCATACCAGCCTGCCAGCTGCGCCACTGCCATCTGATAATTGCCTCCCCCGTACCAGAGATACTGATTATCTTTGTTATCTGTTCCGTCCCCAAGCGCTGCATTCCTCTTATGGGAAAAATACGAAAGATGCCGCTCAGAATAATCCACGCTCCCGACATTCGCTAGTCCGTTCTTCACCATGTTCGTCTCTACGGAAGCTATCGCTGCATGTGCCCAGCAGGTTCCCCATTGTCCCTGGTTCCTCACCGCCGGAAGCTCCCCCTGCTCACGCATATCGTATTTATCGGGAAGGACACTCCTTGCTTTTACACGGGCAGTTCCTTTTTTCTCCGCATAAAGAGCTTCCCCTTCTACTTCATTTCCGTCCTCATCTACCCATGCCATCGCCTGGTAGCCATACTCCGAGGCTTCTCCTTTTTTCTCCAGCCTATAAACCGGAATATGCCTCTCCGCCATCTTCTCTGTAGGTTCCGCCATGGATACTGCCTGTTCTGTTCCTTCCGCCCGCACATAAGTCCCCGGCATTCCAGCCAATACCATAACTGCCGCCAACAGAATACTTATCCGCTGACTCTTTAAAAATTTAAATTTCATCTCCTACCCCTTCCTCGCACATGGTTGTTAAAAATCATACGGTTATAGGATAATCGCTTTCCCTGTACAAAGTCAAGCAGTTTCTGGCACAGGATTACATAAGGCCCTAATATGTTTTCATGGCATTTATATGGTACTATCTTTCATTTCTAAATACTTTCCGTAAAACTCATCATCGTTTAATTCTGGTTCTCCTTTAAGCAGCATATAGCATTTCTGCACAGTTGACACGTCTATTTCTAATATATCTGCTGTTTCTTCAGACGAAAATCCCTCTTGCATCTTCGCGTTCCTGCTGGATGTGAAGCTCTTCATTGATACAGAGCTTTCCAGATCACCCTTCCAGACGCAGAAAACTGCCGCACTTGAAATTTTTCAATTTCGCATGCGGCAGTCATCTTTTTTATTTCATAACAAAGTTAAGAATTTTCTTCGGCACATAAATCTCTTTTACGACTGTGCCCGTCAGTTTGTCGGCAATCGCTGCTTTTCCTGCTGCAAGCGCCTCTTCCTTCGAGCACTCTGCCGGGATGCTGATAACTACTTTCGTTTTTCCGTTAATTTGCACCGGAACCTGGACTTCATCATCCTTCATCGCTTCTGTATCATACTTCGGCCATTCATTCTTAAATACGGACTCGGTATGTCCCAGCTGCTCCCACAGCTCCTCGGAAAGATGCGGCGTAAACGGCGCCAGAAGAATTACGGCTGTCTCCAATGTCTCTTTATCAATGCCGCCCTCACGCTTTGCCAGCTCAATCATCTTATTATTGAACTCCATAAATCCGGAAACTACCGTATTCAGGCTGAAGCTCTCCAGCCTCTGGGTAATTGTGTGTACCATGGTATGGCGCACTTTCAGCATTTCCTTTGTTGGCTTCACATCTTTATCCTTGTTTTCCATTACCAGCTTCCAAAAACGGGTAATGAAACGGTACACGCCATCGATTCCTCTATCATCCCACTCAGCATCCAGCTCCGGTGGTCCTACGAACAGCTCGTACATTCTCAGGGAATCACAGCCATAATCTCTTACCAAATCATCCGGCGATACTACATTGCCTTTGGATTTACTCATCTTAATACCGTTCTTTCCGGTAATCATACCCTGATTAAACAGCTTCTGAAACGGCTCATCAAAATCAACAGCTCCGATATCATACAGGAACTTTGTATAAAATCTAGAATACAGCAGATGCAGCACAGCATGTTCCACACCTCCGATGTACATATCTACCGGAAGGTACTTATCTGCTTTCTCCTTAGAAACCAGCTCCTTATCATTGTGGCTGTCCACGTAGCGCAGGAAATACCACGAAGAACCTGCCCACTGAGGCATCGTGTTCGTCTCTCTCTTCGCATCTGCACCGCAGGCAGGACACTTACAGTTTACCCAGTCCTCAATCGCAGCCAGCGGTGATTCCCCGGTTCCTGTCGGCTCATAAGATTCCACATCCGGCAAACGCAGCGGAAGCTCTTCCTCCGGAACAGGCACATTGCCGCACTTCGGACAGTGCACAATCGGAATCGGTTCACCCCAGTAACGCTGACGTGAAAATACCCAGTCACGAAGCTTATAGTTCACGGTCTTTCTTCCGATGCCCCGCTCCTCAATCATCATCGGAGCCTCTTTCTTCAGTACAGAAGATTCCATACCGTTCCACTCACCAGAATTAATCATAGTTCCCGATGCCTCTGTATAAGCCTCCGTCATATTTTCAATTTCTTTCCCGTCCTTAGAGATAACCTGAACAATCGGGATATTAAATTTCGTCGCAAATTCAAAGTCACGGTCATCATGGGCAGGTACGCACATAATAGCGCCTGTACCGTAATCAGCCAACACATAATCAGAAAGCCAAATCGGTACTTTCGCCCCGTTTAACGGGTTGATTGCATAGCTTCCTGTAAATACGCCTGTCTTTTCCTTGTCCTGCAGCCGATCTACATTTGATTTCATAGAAGAATCATAAATGTACTTTTCTACCGCCTCTTTTGTTTCCTCTGTAGCAAGTCCTGATGCCAGTGCATGCTCCGGCGCCAGCACCATAAAGGTCGCGCCGTAAAGAGTATCCGGCCTGGTCGTATAAACTGTAATTTTCTCTTCTGTTCCCTCCACCGGGAAATCAACCTCTGCACCGTAAGACTTTCCAATCCAGTCTGACTGCATCTTCTTAACTTTTTCCGGCCAGTCCAGCTTATCCAGATCCGCCAGCAGCCTGTCTGCATATTTCGTGATGCGCAGCATCCACTGACGCAGGTTCTTCTTCGTCACGGCAGTTCCGCAACGCTCACATACGCCGTTTGTAACCTCTTCATTTGCCAGTCCGGTCTTACAGGAAGGGCACCAGTTAATCGGAAATTCCTTCTCGTATGCCAGTCCCTCCTTAAACATTTTCACAAAAATCCACTGTGTCCATTTATAGAAATCCGGGTCTGTGGTATTTACTTCCATATCCCAGTCATAAATCGATGCAATCTCATTAATCTGACGCTTAATATTATCAACATTCTGTTTCGTTGAAATGGCAGGATGCTGGCCTGTCTTGATAGCGTAATTTTCAGCCGGAAGCCCAAACGCATCCCAGCCCATCGGATGAATCAGATAATATCCCTGAAGCATCTTGTAGCGGCTCCACACATCTGAAATCACATAGCCTCTCCAATGCCCTACATGAAGCCCATTTCCTGACGGATACGGAAACATATCCAGACAATAATATTTTGGTTTCTTTCCGTCATTGACGTTTACTGGTTTCTCTTCCCAGTGTCTGCGCCACTTTGATTCAATCGCCTTATGATTATAAGGTACGCTCATAATTCCTGCCTCCTAACACTCCGTGTCGTCTCTTTATTACTATTCACTCCGCTCATAGTAACTTTTACTACAAAAACTCTTAATAATTCTACTCATTTCCCTTGCATTTGTCAATAGATGCAGTATACTTTATTCATAGATGGAACCGACAGCTCCATACTTACCCCGGACACCGGGAAGCCTGCCACTCAAATATTTGTGCATAAGGAAAGGATACTGTTATGAAGAAATTATTCTCCGCATCTAACCTCACCCTGGCGGTGATTTTTATGTTATTTTTTATCAGCTTTTCGGTGGTTCTGGTTCTGAACTTCCGCCCGCTGTATTATCACGATATTGAAGCCCTAGGCATCGTGGAGTCCTCCGGCATAACAGAAGATAATATCCGTGCAAACTACGACACTCTGATTTCCTATAATTCTATATTTGGACAAAAGGAATTGGATTTCCCCACTCTCGCCATGTCAGAAAGCGGAAAAATCCATTTTGAAGAAGTTAAGAACATTTTTGTATTTGTTCAGTGGCTTTGTATCACTACATTTTTTACAGGCGCTATCGGCTTATTTTTCAAACTACGGAAAAAGGATGCAGGCTGTTTAAAGCTAGCTGGCATTCTTACACCTCTGGTTCCTGCCGTTCTTGGAGGTTTGATTGCGTTAAACTGGGAAAATTTTTTTGTGACTTTCCATCACATCTTCTTCCGCAATGATTACTGGCTGTTTAACCCAGCGACAGACCCTGTCATCACTATGCTGCCGGATGCATTTTTCCTGCACTGCGCGATTGCCATCTTGGTTCTGGTAATCCTTTTTAGTCTACTGTCATTGCTGGTTTCACGGTTCCTTTCCAGACACTGGAGTTAGAATGCCATAATAAAAGCAAAAATAAAGGGGCAAAATAACTGCCCCTCTCAGATATCTCTCTAAAACTTCGCATTTTTCAAATTTGATTAATAATTCTCTGCATATACCTCAAAATAACTTTGCGGATGATTACAGGTCGGGCAAACTTCAGGCGCCTTTGTTCCAACGATGATGTGTCCACAGTTGCGGCACTCCCATACCTTGACTTCGCTCTTTTCAAATACAGCGGCTGTCTCCACGTTTTTAAGCAAAGCACGGTATCTTTCCTCGTGGTGCTTCTCAATTGCTCCCACAAGTCTGAACTTTTCTGCAAGCTCATGAAACCCTTCCTCCTCTGCTGTTCTGGCAAAATTCTCATACATATCTGTCCACTCATCGTTTTCGCCATCTGCAGCCGCAGCAAGATTTTCCTTTGTATCACCGATTCCATTCAGTTCCTTAAACCACATCTTTGCATGCTCTTTTTCATTTTCTGCTGTTTTCAAAAACAGACCTGCAATTTGCTCATAGCCTTCCTTTTTCGCTACGGATGCAAAATAGGTATATTTATTTCTTGCCTGTGATTCACCTGCAAATGCTGCCTCCAGATTTTTTTCTGTCTGTGTTCCTGCATACTTTGTTGTTTTCATGTCTTTCCTCCTTTGCAAAATTGCTCTCTTCCTGCTCTTCTTACTGTTTCATCCTATACTATACCCTAATCCTCTGAAAATCAATCCTCAAATCCTCATAAATATGTGCTTTCACTTTATCCTCAAAGCTATAAACGTCTGTCCTCCGGAATCTTATAATAATCATCTTCTGTATATAGCCTCCGTTGTGCCAATACTATAATCACACGCCCTTTCTCCTATGATTAAACTACTTAATCCCCAGCACCACATTGGCCGGCTCGCCCTCCTGATATTCAAGAGTGACTTTATCGCCTTCTGCATAGCGGATAATATCAATATAATCCACCACGGATACGTCAAAGATTCCATCACTTCCTTCCAGCATCAGATAATAATGGGAATTCCCGTCTACCACACCTTGGGCAATCTTGGTAATTTTCCCGCTGATATTCTTCGTCTGGATATTCTCTGTAGTACGGATGCCGCTCTCTTTCAGCAGGCTGTTGTAGGATTTCTCACATTCCGCCACCGTATCACCAATTGCTACATTCTGGTATTTTTTAATGTTTACCATGGCATACTTTTTCACGAGTCCCGCATCATCCTTCAAAGCCATAAAATAAGTAGGCTCTCCTGAAATATTTAAAAGAAGCGGGAACGTAGACTGGTAGCCCAGGTTCTGCACCTGTCCTTCTGCCGATGCCATGGCCGAATACTCCTGTGCGCCTGCGATTTCATAATAGCGGCACTCCATTGTCCTCTGGTTCATCAGCACAAATCCCACGTTAGACTCATCTCCGCTCACAGACGTGATACCAGTATAAACCCACACATCATCTTCCAGCGCCAGGTAATTATATCCATCGGTAGTCATCAGGCACCCTTTCTGTCCCAGCACGCTGTTGATAAATCCATTTTGCAGAGTCCCGTGATAATCATAGAGCTGAGTCAGCAAATCTGCCGCAAATACATGGTCTACCCAGTTTGGACAGTCCTCCACTGCATAGTCTGTCGTTTCCCCAGTTACTGCATTGCACAGCACGACCCGGCCGATCGTCACGCCGCCAAACAAGCCGATATTAAACTTTTTGACCGGGCATACCCAGTAAGGCGTGCCTTCATCATCAATCTCAAAACTCAATTCATCAAAAATATAAGTAGGATAACGGAACCGCAGATGACGGTCAATATTCCTGTTGAAATGCTCCGACTGTGAATAACGGATTGGCTGCTCCAGCTTCACCAGCTCTGTATCCTGGGTAGCCATATCAATTTTAATATATGCCGGAATGCCATTGCTCTGGTTCGTAAACCACTTAATCAGGTTCGCATACACCAGTGGCGTCACCCGGACAGGCGTATCCTGATAATTAATCTGGGTATACAAACTGCTTACCTCAAACTGGGACACCATATCCACCATGCTTCCCATCTTCCTGTTGCCAAGCAGCGTAGCCGAATCCCTGTCCAGCAGAGGAATCCGGCGGTAATCTACTTCTTTAATATCCTCCGTAAATTTCCTGTTTTCCACAGTAATTAGCTGCTGGTATTTATTGGCGTTTACAATCGGTGAGGACAAAATCGACCCTATCAGGTACACGACTCCAATTCCAAGGAGTACGAAAATCCCTGCCTTAATCCCCTTATCTGTTTTTAAATCATCCGGCGTCCGCACTCTGGGTGCCGCATAGAGCACAAGAATCACAACGGCCGCTATTGCGATAAATACCCAAAATCCTGATGAATGGATATTAATTGCCGGAATCGTCACATAGTAGTAAACTGCCGCTATGATGACCGCCGCCAGTATCAGTATAGCCTTCTTTCCAATTTTCTTCATATAATATATTCCCCCTTCGACGCTTATTGATAACTCTGAATCACAATCTGCAGTGTCCTGTTTCCGCGGAATTCATTGATGCCCGGATAATATGCCAGGGACAAGGTAACTGCATTTTCACGTCCCTGAAACAGCTTTTCTGTTTCCGCATGGCCGAACTTCTCTCTGAGGTATTCCTGAAACAGCTCCACATCCCCAAAATACATAGCATCCATCACCGTCCCGGCCACACTCAGCACCTGCAGCTTTATGACATTCCTATTCTTCCCCAAAATACGGGCGCTTACTATATTTAAGCCCTTCTCCGCAAACAGTGGTTTCGTATTTCCTTTCCCGAAAGGCTCCAGAATCCCCAGCTCTTCCACCAGCCTCTCTGTAATATAACTGATTGGCATGGGAACGTCAATCGTGACTTTGGGAATGAAATCTTCTTCGGTAAGCACAGAGATTTCATTTATCCTCTTTCGAAAGGCTTCCATATTTTCCCGTGGAAGCGACAGCCCTGCCGCCATGGGATGTCCTCCGAACTTCGTAAACAGCTCCGCACATTTACTCATCTCTGCAAACATATTGTAGGATTCTATGGAACGCCCGGAACCTTTCATTCCGTCTGCCGCATCTGTCAGCACAAATACTGGCTTGTGATACCGTTCCCGGATACGCCCTGCGATGATTCCCGCCAGGCTCTCATGACAGCCCTGCAGGTACACCACCAGCACCTTATCTTCTTTCAGTCTCCCCCCATCAATCAGCTCTACCGCCTGCGCAACCCCCTGCTGCGTCATGTCTTTGCGCTCGTCATTCAGTTCTTTTAATGTATGAGCCAAATCCTCTGCCTCCGCATCATCCTCTGCCAGAAGCAGCGCCAGCGCGCGTTTTGCTGTATCCAGACGTCCGCTGGCGTTGATGCACGGTCCCAGCACAAAGCCAATATGATAGGATGAAATCTGTGCATCCTCCAGGCCATTCGCCCGAATCAAGGCTTTCAGCCCATGGTTCGAAGTCTGGTTTATCATTTTCAGCCCCTCTTTTACAAGAATCCTGTTTTCCCCTGTGAGATCCATCACATCCCCCACGGTAGCAATCGCCGCAAATTCAATAAACGCATCTGCCTCCTCCGCTGAAATCCCGCACAGTTCATAGAGGCATATCATCAGCTTATAAGCCACCGCCGCCCCGCACAAGGATTTATATGGGTACGCACATTCTGGCTGCTTAGGATTTACAATCGCGTCTGCTGCCGGAATTTTTTCCTGAAGCTCATGATGGTCGGTAATCAGTACCGTCATCCCCAAACGCTTCGCCTCTGCGATTTCATCTACAGCCGCTATGCCATTATCGCAGGTCAGAATCGTATCAATTCCTTCCTCATAAGCATATTGAATCAGATTTTTATTCAATCCATAGCCATCCTTCATCCTGTCAGGTATCTCCACATCTACCTGCGCCCCACACCGTGTCAGCCCTTTATATAATATGTAGGTGGCATTTACCCCATCGATATCGTAATCACCAATAACCCGTATTTTCTTTTTCTCCGCAATCTTTTCTCTCAATATTTCTGCTGTTTTCCGGCAGTCCTTCATCAACTGCGGCGCATGTAAATCTTTCCGGCTTCCATACAGATATTCCCGGACAGCCTCATCTCCTATTACATCCCGGTTTCGGATAAGCCTTGCCGTCACCGCATCAATGCCGAACTTCCTGCCGATTTCCTGAAAATCTGCCCGCTTTGCAGATACAAACCATTTCTCCACTTTTCATCTCCTGTATTTAAGAAAGCCCCCGGCATTTGATGCTGGGTGCGCGTCATGCAAAGCATGACATAACTTTTCTGCGCACCTTTACAATCCTGCCGGGGGCTTTCACGCTTCTATATCTTATGCCTTTTTCTTTCCTAATTTCGTTTTCATCACATACCACAATGCGCCCGTGATACATACGGAAGAATATCCTCCGCAGACCACGCCCACGATAAGCGGGAGCGCAAACTCACGGATTGACGGAACACCCAGTATAAACAGAACCGCAATCATGACAAATGTCGTGAAGGATGTGTAGATGCTTCGCGTCAGCGTCTGTGTGATACTTGCATTCACCACTTCTGACAGCTCGGTCTTCTTTGACATTGCTTTCAGGTTCTCACGGATACGATCAAAGATAACGATGGTCGCGTTAATCGAATAACCTACAATTGTCAGCATACATGCGATAAAGGTATTTCCGATAGAAATACGTGACACCGCATAAAATGCCAAAACCACCAGGACGTCATGTACCAGGGCTGCTACCGCACTGGTCGCAAACCTTACGTCCTTGAAGCGGAACCAGATGTAGAGCAGCATACAGATTGTAGCTACGATAACTGCCACTACCGCGTCACTTCTCATCTCATTGCTGACCGTAGAGGAAATACTCTCTGCCGTAATCAGGCTTTCGTCTACGTCAAAGCTCTCTTTAAGCGCCTCGTTTAACGACTGCCTCTCATCCAGCGTCAGCTCCCTCGTCTTGATGATAACCTGATTCGTTCCGGAAACCTTCTGTGTCTGAATATCTGCATCTCCTGTCACTCCCTGAACAACAGGTTTTACCTTAGCATCAATATCTGCAATGCTCATATCCTCATTAAAAGTCACATTCGTTGATGTACCGCCCATGAATTCAAGGCTGTAGTTCAATGCCTTTCCCTCGGAGCCGCTGAAAATTCCCATCGTAACCGGCCCTGCGATAATCAGTGCCAGGGACACGATAAAGCAAAGATTCTTCTTGCTGAGGAAGTTGATAGTCTTTCTCTCTTTCTGCTTCCCATAATATTTCTCATCTTTCAGTCCCAGGGCATAGAATGCATTTACCAGCAGGCGGGAGATTACCAATGCAGTAAACATGGATAAAATAATACCCATCGCCAGTGTCTGTGCAAAGCCTTTCACGCTTCCGGTTCCCATCATGCCCAGCACCAGAGCAGCAATCAATGTCGTGATATTACCATCCACAATCGCAGAAAGCGCTTTCTGGAATCCTGTCTGGATTGCCCCCTGTACACTCTTGCCCGCTGCAATCTCCTCACGGATACGGGCATAAATAATAACATTTGCGTCCACCGCCATACCAATAGAAAGAATGATACCTGCAATACCCGGCAGCGTCAGCGTGATATCAAATGCATTCAGCATTACCAGCATCAACGCCGTATAAATCAGCAGGGAAATTCCGGCTGCCACGCCCGGAATCAGATAAACAATTGCCATAAATACAATAACAATAGCAAGTCCAATGGCGCCTGCAGTCAAACTGGTGGAAATTGCCTCCTCACCCAGCTGCGCGCCTACCACATTGGAACGAAGCTCTTCCAGCTCCAGCGACAGGGAACCGATACGGATAGAGGACGCCAGGCGTTCTGCTTCTTCCTGGTCTGCCATTCCGGTAATCTGAGCCCTTCCTCCGGTAATCGCTGACTCAACCCGAGGTGCGCTGATGATACTGCCATCATAAACAATCGAAATCTGATTTCCTATATTCTCAGATGTCGCCGTGGCAAACTTTGATGCACCCTCGCTGGTCAGAACCAGCTCCACCACATACTCTCTGTTCTTCATATTGTCCTGGGAAACCGCTGCTTCCGCAGACTCTACGTCCATACCTGTCAGGACTTCCGTACCGTCTGCCAGGGTAAACTGCAGGGAACCCGGCTTACCGAGTTCTTCCAGGATCTTATTGGCATCCGATACACCTGGAATCTCAATATTAATCCGGTTATCACCCTCCTGATATACCTGGGCCTCTGTGCTGTACTGCTGAACGCGCTGCTGCAGCTTGTAAATTGTGTCTGACATATCCTCGGCAGACGGTGTCTCATCACCTACTGTCGTATACGTAATACTTACACCACCTGCCAGGTCGAGGCCGGTGATGATATTCCTGGCCGATCCTGTCCCGGTCGGTCCAAACCCTATTGCTGCGGTAAACGTCAACAGCCCTAAAAATAAAGCCATCACTACGACAACCGCAATTGCTCTGTTTTTCTTCATCACTTATTTCTCCTTTTCATCTTCCTCCGCTAAAGCGGCTTTTATCATGACTGCACACTCAATCCTCTTTCTCTGCAGTTCGCAGCCGATATCATATGCGTCATTGATGGAGCCGTGGAATTTATACGCATTTGCCGCACACCCGCCGCTACAGTAAAACTTTGCAAAACAATTTCTGCACTTTTCTTTCGCGTATACATTGCAGCCTTTAAACTCCTCCTGAAGCTCCGATGCTTTCAGCCCGTCAAAAACATTTCCCATAAGAAACGCTTCCTCGCCCACGAACTGATGGCAGGGATAGAAATCTCCCCACGGGGTCACTGCCAGGTATTCCGTGCCAGAGCCGCAGCCCGATAACCGCTTGTACACACACGGCCCGCCTGTCAAATCTATCATAAAGTGGAAAAAGTTAAACTCCCTTCCCTCTCTATGCCTCTTTATCATCTCTGCCGCCAGCCTGTCATACTCTTCGCAGATCTGCGGGATATCCTCCTCCCGGAGCGCATATTCTTCCTCCGGCAGCGCTACTACCGGTTCCACGGAAATCTGCTTAAATCCCAAATCTGCTAAGTGCAGCACATCCTTGGCAAAATCCAGATTATGCCGGGTAAACGTCCCTCTGACATAATATTTGTCCTGGTTCCTGCTCTCTGCAAATTTCTGGAATTTCGGCACAATTAAACCATAACTGCCCTTCCCTTTCCGGAATGGACGCATAAAATCATGGATTTCCTTCCGTCCATCGATGCTGAGAACTACATTCGCCATCTCCCGGTTGCAGAACTCCATGACCTCATCATCTAATAGTACTCCATTCGTTGTCAGTGTAAAGCGGAAATTCTTTCCATGCTCTTTCTCCTGCTCCCTGCCGTACTTCACCAGGTCTTTCACAACCTGCCAGTTCATCAGCGGTTCGCCGCCGAAAAAATCCACCTCAAGATTTCTCCTGTTTCCCGAATTCGCAATCAGGAAATCAAGCGCCTGTTTCCCCACCTCAAAACTCATAAGTGCCCTTCTGCCATGGTATTCTCCTTCTTCCGCAAAACAATAGCGGCAGGCCAGATTGCAGTCATGGGCGATATGCAGGCAGAGCGCCTTCACCACCGTAGGACGGTGCGAGAAATTTTCGATGGCATTCTCATAGACGTCCTCTGTAAACAGAACCCCCGCCTCTTCCAGCTCCCTGCATTCAAAAAGAGCCTCCCGAACCGCCTCTTCCGGATATTTTCCTGAAAGAGCCAGCAGAATGTCTTCCTCCCTCTTCTTTTCCTCCAGGAGCGGAAGCACATCATAAACGACATCATCAACAATATGTACAGCCCCGCTGTTAATGTCCATGACGATATTATAACCATTGCTCCTGTACTGATGGATCACAGTAAATCCCCTTTCTAAATCAGAAATAACACAATTTTCCCATACCTGAACTAATAAGCAGCGAACAGTGTCCGCTGCTTACTGGTTCTTTTCTATCTTATTTATTATTTTCGCAGCTCTGATTTCCAACAGTACAGGATGTCTTACATGCCGACTGGCAAGATGTCTGGCACTCACCGCAGCCGCCTTTTTTCACGGTTTTCTGCAAGCTCTGTGTATTCAAAGTTCTTACGTGCTTCATCACTCAGCCTCCTTACATAATTAAACTTTCTGTATTATAGCATACCTTCCTTCGTTTTTCCATACCTGTTTTAGAAATTTTTTATAGCTTTGTCCACACTTTTTTCAAATTTTTATGCTATAGTTGTACAAGCGTATGAATAATCTAAAGAAAGGATACCAAACAATGAAAAGAAAAATACTGTTATTAGCAACAGCCATCTGCACCGTTGGCCTTCTGGCAGGCTGTTCCGGAAAGGACGGCTCTACAGAATCTTCTGGTGCAGGCGCAAACGCAGGCGTCTCTGCAGACTCTTATGAGGAATATGTCACACTGGGCGAATACAAAGGGCTGGACGTACAGCTTATCAAAGCAGAGGTTACAGATGATATGGTGGATGAGGAAATCGACACACTGCTGGAGGACAACGCCGTTTACACCCCCATCTCAGACCGGGGCGCCGCCGAAGGCGATACTGTCAATATCGACTACACCGGAAAAATCGACGGTCAGGAATTTGACGGCGGCTCAGCCGAAGATTTCGAGCTGGAGCTTGGAAGCGGCTATCTGCTGGACGATTTGGAGTCTCAAATCGTCGGTATGAAATCCGGTGAAACAAAAGACCTGAACGTCTCCGTGCCCGCAGACTATGTAGATGACACTGTCGAGGAAGATGCTCCTGATAAAGACGCCGTATTCACAGTCACAGTAAACAGTGTTTCCGAAAAGAGCCTTCCCGATTATTCGGATGAATTCATAGCCAGCGTTACCGACTACAAGACTACCGCAGAATACGAAGAAGGTACAAAGAAAGAGCTTTTAGCCAGCCTTGAAAGCGAGAACCGTTCTACAGCCGGGATGGACGCGCTGGCTCAGGTTGTGGAGAACTCCACCTTCAATGGCTATCCCCAGGAACTGTATGACGAATGCAAACAGGAATACGATGCTATGAACGAAATGTATGCAGAAATGCTTGGAGTAGATGTCGCCGATTTTGACACGGATGAAGAGGAGACGAAAAGCACTATCGAAAGCATTGTAAACGAAAAGATGGTCTGCGCCATCATTGCAGCCGCTGAAAATATCTCTGTATCCGATGAGGAATACCAAAAGTATCTGGAAGATAACTATGCTTTCTATGACTACGCGTCAGCAGCAGAATATGAAGAAACAGAATCAAAAGAAAGCCTTATGGATGAAATCCTCACCGAAAAAATTTATAATTTCCTGATAGACAATGCAAAAATCTCCGAAATCTCCGAAGATGAATACTATGGTGATGATGAGTATTTGGATGACAGCGATTTAGACGGCGAATACTTAGACGATGAAGATTTAGATGAGGAAGACATTGATCTTTCCGATGACCTTCTTCTTGAGACTGAAAATCTTCATAACGCAGAAACAGAGTCCGAGGTTACCGAATAAGCCTGTATGTTTTCTAAGAAAAAATCCCCCCCAGAGGTTCCGAATATCGAAACCTCTGGGATTTATTTTTATTTCACTCCATTAATTAATGCTTAAACCGGCACTTGCATATCCTACAACAGTATTAAGCAAAGACAAACCACTTGCTGTTGCTGAAAATACCAGCATTAGTCTGGTTCGAGTTGTTACCGGAATATTGAGTCCTGTAAGTGAACCGTTTAATAAGGTACCAACGGATATTACTCCGGAGAGTGATGGTGTTAGGTTTATCAGTGTTCCAGCAATCGGAGAAAATATATTATTCGGCGTTGTAGACTGATAGAGCTGTGCATTTATTGTAACAGTGGAACCTATTAAAGAAAGCGCCACCGTTGTGCTAAAAAATGCACTGAATGAGGTAATGATACCCGCACGTGGCATCTGAAATGCAAAGTTAGATAATGTTCCACTTGCATTTGTGATATCAATTGTTGAACCCAAAAGCGTAAGACCCTGTGCACTGCTTCCAAATCCAACAAAAGCAGGAAGTCCAGCAAGCCCTCCAGCGATTGTCGTCAAAGAAACCGGAAGTCCTGATGCAAATGGTATGATCGCTCCCGTGCCCGCAACCCCAGTGGCTCCTGTCGGTCCAGTGGCTCCATCTGCTCCTGTGGCTCCCGTAGCTCCTGTAGCTCCCGTTGGACCGGTCGCTCCATCTGCTCCTGTGGCTCCCGTCGGACCAGTCGCTCCATCTGCTCCTGTGGCTCCCGTCGAACCAGTCGCTCCATCCGCTCCTGTGGCTCCCGTAGCTCCTGTGGCTCCCGTTGGACCGATCGCTCCATCTGCTCCTGTGGCTCCCGTAGCTCCTGTGGCTCCCGTTGGACCGGTCGCTCCATCTGCTCCTGTGGCTCCCGTTGAACCAGTCGCTCCATCCGCTCCTGTGGCTCCCGTAG